>NZ_RAVX01000006.1:0-243397 GCF_003611605.1 Corallococcus sp. AB011P | reverse complement strand
CCCACATGGCCCCGGCGAACACCGTGCTCGTCCTGGAGAACTTCGTGAAGCAGCGCACCGGCCGCGGGCCGCCGGACCCCGCCGAGGTCGCGCGCGGCGAGGCCCTCTTCGCGCAGACCGCTCCCGTGCTGGACTCGCACCTGGCGGGCAGGACGTGGGTTGCTCAGGAGCGCCTGACGCTCGCGGACCTCTCGCTCGCCGCGTCGTTCGCCCTCGCGGGCCCGGCGCGCCTGCCCCTCGAAGGCTACGCGAACCTCCGGGCCTGGCTCGGGCGCGTGCAGGAGCTGGAGGCGTGGCAGCGCACCGCGCCCCCCATGCCGCCGCCGGCCGCCCGGAGCTGACGCGAACTTCAAGTCCTCGCGAGGAAGGCGTCCGCTTCACCGCCTTCGCACTTCCAATCGGAGTGCACCCCGATGAACCCGCAGGCGGGACAGAAGCACGCGACGTAGAGCCAGCGGACGTCCTGCGTCCCTTCGTACAGCGCCACGCCCGACACGATCTGGAATGCCACCGCGCCACAGAGGCACTCGCTGCGTTGGAGGTCCGCGGCGGTGGGCTGCGGTTCGCGGCCCCCCAGGTCATTGGGCGCCCGCAGCCGGTTTGCTAGAACCCACCGACGCCGCAGCCGCGCCAGGAGGCCACGCATGGAGGTCTACGACTCCGAAGGAGGGACGCATGACACCCGGAACTCCGCCGCCTTCATCCAGTGGATCGACACGCTCCACACCCAGCGCGCCGTCAGCGACCTGAAGATCATCTCCAACTTCTTCCTGGAGAAGGAGCTGGCGGTCCGGCCGACCTCCGACGTCGCCATCGCGGCGAGCAAGGTCCGGAGCGTCCTGGACAAGCTGACGCCGCACGCTCCAGCACTGGGTGGCTCCCCCGTCACCCAGCTGCCACGCGACCGGTGGTGGAAGCTCTTCATCGAGGGGCGCTACCACGGCAGCGGCAACAAGCACCGGGAGATGATCTTCGACCTGGAGCAGTCCCCGGGCTTCTACAACGCCATGATGAAGGCGTTCGACAAGTGGCTGAGCGCGTGCCCATCACCGGCGGACAAGGTGGACTTCAAGCGCTACCACGCCATGCACGCGGCGGTGACGAACTGCGTGTTCAAGCTCAATGACAAGGTTTCCGAGCGCGCCACCCGGCGCTTCATCCCGGTGCCCCACGAGCTCAGCCACTACACGAACTTCCCCATCGCGGTGACAGGACACGACATCTCCTGGGAGAGCCTCAAGGAGATGAACGACGACGGGGACATCGGGACCTACAAGACCCTGATGGCCAACCTGCACGCCCCCAAGGACGTGCTGGAGCACTGGGTGGAGCGGGACTGGGCCACATCCCTGCTCACCAGCAACATGAGCAACCAGCTGCTCTGGGGCACCGCCTACGAACAGTCCGAGGTCAAGGGCAAGGTCAACGGCCTCTTCGAGCGCTACCACCGCGAGCGCGACCAGGCGCAGCAGCAGTCCGCGAAGAAGGCCCGGGTGGAGCTGAAGCTGCGAGCCATCGTGCGGGCCATCCGGGCCTTGCACGTGGGGCACTTCTACGCGGACGCCAACGGGCGCCTCAACACCATGCTGCTCCTGAACTACCTACTGCTCCAGGAGGGCTTCAACCCCGTCATCCTCCACGACACCGCCATCTTTGGCGGAGCCCTCCGGATGTACGACCTGGTCACCGCCGTCCGCGAAGGCATGGAGGCCTTCGAACAGGAGGTGGCGGAGTCGAAGAAGCCCCAGCTCTCCAGTCTCCGAGGGACGCAGGGCGCCCGCCGCTGCGCCATCTGCGACCGCCCCGCCCTCAAGGCCCTGGCGTGTGGCAAGTGCCGGGGCCCCGCCGGGTACGTCTGTGACGGCAGGCTGTGCCAGCCGGAGCTCTGGGCCCTCAAGCCCCACGAGCCCCGCAGTGTCATCCCCCTCATGAATTGCCTCTGCGAGGCGTGCGCCTGACACTCCTGCTGCAAACGCATGGGGCGAAGAGAAGGCCTGTTGAAGGTGGGGGCGGGTGCAGAGGTGCCGTGGAGGGACGCTGCCGTTGAGGGAGTTCGCACCGCGGAGCCGCTCCTCGCCCGGCGTTCCCATTCCGAAGGCCAGCTCAATGCCTTGAGAGGATCTTGATCGAGAGCGTGTCCATGTCCGGATACACGCAGGTGAACCCGGTGAAGAAGCGATGGAATTTCTCGAAGCGATCGACCAGGGAGCTGCTCTCGAAGTGCCAGATGCCGTAGTTGGGATCAAAGAAGGAGAGGACGCCGTGGCCCTTCGAGGGCGTGCGGGAAAAGAACACGCCCATGTCATGCTTGGGGATGGAGATGATGACGAACGTATCCTCTTTCTTGAGCTCGTCCTTGTACTTGACCATGGCATCAACGATCAGCCGCGCTGCCTCATCCCGCTTCTCGACCCCATCCTTGTCCTCGCCGGGTTCGTAGCTCGCCCGGAGCCTGGCGGAGACAATCCGGTCCTTCCTGGAGAGGCGGTTGGCCTTTGTGGCCGATTTGGTGATCTTGCTCGCCACCAGTTGGAATGCGTAGACATCCCGCTGGCTGATTTCCGCCTCTTGCCAGATCCGCAGGCGCCCCATGCGGGCATTCAATTGCTTGAACTTGTAGCCGAGAGCCTCCGCGGCGAGTACGTATCGCGCCCGCTGTTGCGTCCCCGCGTAGTCCTCCGGGTCGTATGAACGGTCCAGCGGGGATTTCAGCTCGCCTGTCTCGTTGGCGAAGTTCAAGTACGCGGGGAAGCCCCCCTTGGGGTACTTCGTCTTGAACTGTTCACGCACGGCCTCGTGTTTCTGTTTCGTCATTACCTTTGAGTAGGTCCGCTCCTGCTCCGGATTGCCCAGGCCCATGGCCATGAGCTGGTTCTGCATCCACGTGGCAATCTTGGCGTTTCGGCCCCGCACGTCCTTGGCAAAGAGCCAGGCATGGAAGTCGCTGGCGGGTTTCTCCTCGAACTTCATCCGCAGCCACATGAGCACCAGCCCGAAGCAGACGCCATCCTTGCTCAAGTCATTGGAAGAAGGAACGCCCGTGTTGAAGTCCTCGCAGCCCTGGCAGAAGCCGCACTCCAGCGTTCCGCCATGTCTGTTCGCGATCTTCGTGAGGTCATTGATGTAGCCGACTCGCTCTGGGACGCCTCTGTAACGGGTCTGATACAGCTTGTCGTACACGGGCACTCTCCACTGAGGGCAACCCCTCATGCTACCCACCAGCGACCTGCTCGGCGCACGAACCCATTCTGGGCGTTCGAGGCGTTGCACGACACGATTAGGAAATCACACGACGCCAGGCTCAGCGGACCGCGAAGCCCCAGGTGTAGGGCACGCCGCGATACTTGCAGGTGGCACCATCACTCCACGCCCAGGTGTAGTCGAGTCGCGCGCCAGCGCAGTACTCACCCGCGTAGTCAGCAAGGTGCCCCTGGGCTCCTCCCTGGCTATCGGAGTCACAGGCGTACTCCGGATAGACACCACCGTAGTAGCTGTAGTTGACGCAGCCCATCATGATCTGCGAGCCGGCTGGGCCATAGACCCCCTGCTTGAAGGCTGTTCCCGCCCCGCCGAAGAACATGTTCGTCTGAGTGTAGCTCCACGGCGCAGGGCTGTAGCTCTGGGCAAAGCTCTCCCCATAGGTGCGATTGAAGACCCTGACCTGACTGAAGGAAACACATGCCAGGTCCTTCGACCATTCACCGCCGCCCAGGACCCCACGCGTCTCAATGCCCATGTGCGTCTTCGCATCGGCCGCCTGCCATCCCGCCACCGTCCACCCGCCTCCGTCGGAGGTCATGTCGCAGTAATACGCGGACGCCTGGGTGCCGCATGGGTTCAGCGAATAGAGGCCACTGCCGAGGGAGGGACAGTATTGGCGCAATTCCTGGCAGGAATGGAGCTGCGCGGAAGGGGCCTCCGGGCAGGGCTTGTCCGGCAGGGTGGCTCCGCCCGTCTCCGTCCCGGCCACGGGATCACTCTGGACCGTGAAGACGACGTCGTTGAAGTCGTCGTCCACCTGCTCATGCGCACGGGAGAAGTCCTCGAAGCCCAGCACCCTGCGCTGCGCTTCCTGATGGTACGCGGACATGACGTGCCGCCGCTGGTTCTCGGCGGCCTCCGGGTTCAGCGCCTCCACGGTGTAATAGGTGGGCCTTCCCAGGTCGAACCGCTCGCCATCCCATCCATCCGCGACCAGGAAGAAGCCCAGCCGCGTCCCTGCGGAGAACTGGCCCAGGTGGACACGATCCCCAGCTTGAAGTTCCCCATTGGAGCCCCAGGCGGAGGCATTGGGGAAGATGACGACCTTCTCCACGTCCTCCACCGTCGTCGGCGGACTGCCGTCTGGATAGGTGAAATAGCCCAGCGTGTTGCGGAAGGTGGCGCCTTCGGACACGAAGGTCACCCAGACATCCGCGGTCGTCGTGACCAGGATGTTGGGATCGTTCGTGGGCGCGACGTAGTCCGGATGATGGACCGGGACCGACTGGTTCTCGGGCAGCGCGCTGGCGATGTCGGCCAGGAAGCTGGCGGGCAGCGTTTCAGGCGTCGCGGCGGTGACCAAGGCCTGACGCCGGCTCAGGGTATCCGCCGGATGGAACGGTCGCGCCTCCGAGGGCTCGCAGCCCCCGGACAACATCGAGCAACAGCCAATCACAGCCCCAAACACAAGATAGTACGGATTGCGATGCATGGACGTGCCTCCAGACAGCGACAAATCCAACAATCCATGAACCCAGTCAACAAATGTAAACTCCACCCACCCGAGTCAAGCCAGACATCAACTCTTCAGGCCGTGCCGGCGCAGGAGCCGATACAGGTATGCGCGGTCCATGTCCGCGGCGGCGGCGGCCTGGGACACATTGCCTCCGTGCAGCGTGAGGAGCGCTTCCACGGAGTCGTGCTCGAAGGACTCCAGCGCCCGGCGCCGGGACTCCGCGTAAGACGCTGGGCCAGATGACGGAGAGCGTCTTGCCGGAGCCCGTCTGCGGTTCGTGTCGTCCGACGAAACCCGGGCTCGCTCGACGCACATTTCCGGCTGCTCTATGTTGGGCATTCGATGAGGCGAAATCAGCCCGGCCGCAAGGCGACCTCGGCGCACCTGGAGGGGCTCGGGTCCTCGCTGATGCATACCGTCCGCGTCTGGCAGGTCGCTCCGGTCCACACCCGATGGACCGCCGTGCTACCCGTCCGGGCAGGACGCGAGGAGGAGGCGCGGCGGTGGGTGACCGAGGCGCTGGCGCGGAACCCGGACATGGGAGGGGGATCGCCGCGCAACGCAATAGGGCTGTTCGAGCCGGGGGCCGGCCGTCGTGGGCTGCGCTTCCTCCCGAGTGACAGCGCCCCGCGGCTGCCTGCTGCGCTCTACCTTGAGTTCATGCCGGCCGGCGCTGACATGGTGTACGCGCAGTACGAGCTGGCGCATCGCATCCTCGAGAGTGCCGCGCCGCTGCTCGAGGATGCGCGCTGGTACGCCATCCTGACGCAGTGCGAGGATATCCTCGACTGCTGGGAACTCGCGGCGGGTCGGCTGCGCTACGAGCGGCACCTGACGGAGGAAGAGCAGGCCCGAGAGATGCTGCAACAGCTCGAGCCATCGCTCCGGGGCCGGCTGGACTGACTGCGCAGTTCAGATGGGCTGAGGCACTCCGGCCAAGAAACCACGAGGCCCGGACGCGATGCCGGGCCTCGTGGACGTTCAAGACCGCTCAGCTCTCAGCCTGCTCCGTGCCCGGATGGTCGGCGTCGCAGACCGGCGCGGTGTCGTCGGCGCGCTGGATCTGCTCGGAGGAGACCGAAGCGTTCTCCTGCGAAGGCTGCGCGGGCTGGAAGCAGTAGCCCGCCGCGCCACAGGTGGTGAGGCGGGTCCCCAGGAAACAGGGGTCGTCGCAAATACCCTCGCAGGTATCCCAGCACTGCAGCGGAAGAGCAAAGGCGGACGCGGGGGCCACGGCGAGGACAGCGGCAACGGCGAGAAGGGACTTCTTCAGCGCGTTCATCGGCACTCCTGGGTGTGGGAATGTGCCTGCGCGAAGGACAGGCACGCCTCGCAGCAGAAGCGCGTACCGGGAGACAATGACAGACACCCTGCGCCAGAACTGTTTCTGACCTGACGCTTCCATCACCCCAAGATCCACCCCTGCAAGAGTCAATCGTGGCAACCCCTCGTATTCCATGCGCTTCAGCCGTCTGATTGCCGTTGCCACGCATCGGGCGAAGTGAAGGCCTGTTGAGGGTGGGGGCTGGAGCAGAGGTGACGAGGCGGGACGCTGACGGGTGCCGCGAGCTGTGCGCCAGGCCGGTGGAGAAGCCGTGCAGCCCTCATTGGACACGCCCGCCACATCTGCCCCCGCTTGAGGACCCGGTGACGTGCGGAACGGGCTGGTGGTGGCGCACGGACAGACGGAGAAGAAGTTCCTCGACGTCCTGAAGCCGTGCCCCTGACGATACCTGACAGGCCCTTGTCACCCGGGGTGGATAGGTCCTCCCCCTCCACCCGTGCCGTCCCGGAGGTCCGTCTTGAAGCTCTACTTCCACCCCCTGTCTGGAAACTCGCGCCGCGTGCTGCTCGTGGCCGCCCACCTCGACATTTCCCTCGAGCGCATCGTGGTGGACCTCACCACGGGCAAGCAGCGCGAGGCGTCGTACCTGGGCATCAACCCCAACGGGCGCGTCCCCGTCCTGGACGACGGCGGCTTCGTTCTCTGGGAGTCGCGCGCCATCATGGTGTACCTCGCCGAGAAGACCCCGGGGCAGACCCTGCTCCCCACGGACGCGCAGGGCCGCGCCGACGTCAACCGCTGGCTGTTCTGGTGCTCGGCCCACATGGCCCCGGCGAACACCGTGCTCGTCCTGGAGAACTTCGTGAAGCAGCGCACCGGCCGCGGGCCGCCGGACCCCGCCGAGGTCGCGCGCGGCGAGGCCCTCTTCGCGCAGACCGCTCCCGTGCTGGACTCGCACCTGGCGGGCAGGACGTGGGTTGCTCAGGAGCGCCTGACGCTCGCGGACCTCTCGCTCGCCGCGTCGTTCGCCCTCGCGGGCCCGGCGCGCCTGCCCCTCGAAGGCTACGCGAACCTCCGGGCCTGGCTCGGGCGCGTGCAGGAGCTGGAGGCGTGGCAGCGCACCGCGCCCCCCATGCCGCCGCCGGCCGCCCGGAGCTGACGCGAACTTCAGGTCCTGGCGAGGAAGACGTCCGCGTCACCGCCTTCGCACTTCCAATCGGCGTACACCCCGATGAGTTCGCAGGCGGGACAGAAGCACGCGATGTAGAGCCAGCGGACGTCCTTCGTCCCTCCTCAGCGGCGCCTCAGTTGCAGCCCTGGCTCGACAGCCAGTTCACGCCGCGGGTCCGGTCGGTCGTGCCGTTCGTCCCGCCGCCGTCCGTGTTCGAGAAGGACATGGACACGGCGCTCCCCGTGGACTGGTTGGTGATCTGCATCGTCAGGTTGTTGGGGATGAGCGCGGTGGAGTTCGGGTAGTTCGCGCCGATGGAGTAGCGCAGCCGGCCGATCGGCAGGCTCCCGCACCCGGCCATCGCGTTCTCGAGCTGCAACCAGTTGCCACGGTTGAAGTTGGCATCCTGAGGCACCAGGTTCGCCCGCCCTCCCCAGCCCCCGAGCTGTGAGCCGATGAGGTGTCCTCCGTCGTAGTCGTTGCTGGGGTTCTCCGCGTCTCCCCACTGACCCACGTTCGTCTGACAGGAGTCGACGCGCGGCGCGGCGGTGATCCGCGGCAGATCCTTGTACGCCCGGTTCGGCCGGCCCACGCTGTCGATGAAGTAGTACTCGCCGTCGAAGCTGTGCCACTTGTTCCGGTCCGTCGACGGGAAGAGCTTCGGGCAGTCGCTGATCAAGGCCGCGGTGACGTCCCCGTGGGCGACGTACCCGACGCCGTAGGGCGTCAGCGCCTGCCGGATCTCCTCCTCCGTGTGGCTCTCGAAGAAGTCCATGAGGCCGCTCGGGCCACCGAAGTCCTGCTCCAGCTGAGAGGTGACGTCTTCTCCGCCCAGGTCCGTGACGCCGCAACCGCCGAGCAACAGACCCAACACCACCGCGACTGAGAGCTTGTTCAGGGTGCGCATTCTTCCGGCTCCTTTGAGTGGCCTTGATTACCAAGAAACCAAGAAAACACAAAAGAAAGGCGATAGGCGCTTTGTAGGATTTCTATAACAGTCCTGCAGCAACCTGTTTCAGCCGCGAACGCGTGATCTGGACGCCAACGGCCAAGGCCCGCAGGCAGCAATCATTGCCATGCAATGACTCGCGCAAGAGTTCGCCGGCTTTCGCCAGGCAGCGTGTTGCCCATTGCGAAGGGCGCCTGCGTGCGCTCGATCTCCAGCCAAAGCTTTACGCAGCACTCCGCGTCTTCTAATGTCGTGCACGCCCCGCTGTACGCGTGAGCTTGGGACGGACAATGGTGCTCAAGACGCGGGAACCGGCTGGGCATGCCAAGCGACCCACGGAGGATTCATCCATGAAAGCCGGACATGTCGTAGCCATTGCCGCCCTGCTGGGCGGTCTCTGGAGTCAGCCCGCGTCAGCCCAGGACCCGGTGCTCACCTGCCAGGGAAGCAACTATTGCAGTGCCTATTCCGGCAGCATCGCCTACGACACGACCACCTGGGGCTTCGACTCCGGGTGGGCCGACCTGCTCCTGCCTGCGTACTGCGACGGTACGCTCTCGTGTCCTTTCTACTGTCCGACCAGCCCCGGCATGATCACCGTGACCGTGACGTTCTGGAGCGGGGGCCAGGTGGTGGCGACGGCGTCTTCGGACGCCCGCTGCACGCCTGAGCCGATCTGACGGACAAGAGGCTCCGAAGCACGCACGCCGCGGGTGGTTGTCAGTTCATCAATTACAACGGCGAGACCTCAACGGGCCCGCGCGTCCTGATGGACTTCCTGCTCAACGGAAGCTGCCAGTACGACCCTCCCCGGTTGGTGCTCGACTACCAGCCGCCGGACTCCGTTCGTGCGCTCCCCACCTGCGCCGCAACGCAAGACATCACAGCAGGAGCAGGCATTGGCCGCACGTGTGCCGCGGCCTTTGACCTCGCGATCGCCGAGGCGGAAGCGGACGCGGCCAACATGTGTCAGTTTGGCGTATGCCAGGCAACGGCGAGCCAGGATTACTGTGGCACCAGCGGCACGAGGAAGATCGCTCTGGCCTCCTATGAGTTTAGTTGCTTCGCGACCACCAATCTTTGTGGGCCCTGACAGGTTCGCGATGCCTTGCGTTGCTTGTCGCGGAGATAGACCGCCAGCACGCCGCCAAGGTACCGCCCCGTGCGACGATTAGCCGAGGCAGTTGCGAGGGGCAATGGACAAACGGGCGTTGGCTTCTCCCAGAAACCAGTCAGTTGCGGTATGCCATGAAAGACGTACTTCGGGTCATCAAGACGCATCTCCCAGTGACCACCGACAGCTTTCCGGAAGGTCTCGCCAATGTATCGAGCCAGGCCATCGACGAGGCGGCTCTCGGATGGAGGAAGCATCTCCTGGGTGCTTGCGTACTTGTTCAAGATCCAAGCTTCTAGGACATCAAGCGAACCGGGGGAGAAATCGAGGCGTGCCGCAACCTCAGGGGACAGACCGTCCAGGAATCTCTGAAGAGCGTCATCCAGGTCTGCCAGCCAGTATTGGAGATCTTCACGTTCCTTTTCCATGCCCATCGCTTGTTCATCCCTGAGCCCTATGCGGCGGGTCCGACGAGCGTGAACGGATCGGGGACGACGACGCGGATCGCCGCGGCGAGCTTGAGCTCGAGCCGCGACCGCTCGGTGTCCTCCATCCACCGCAAGGCGGAGTGCAGCCGCTGGTAGAGATGAATGAAGTAGAACGGTGACCGGCCATTGAAGTTCATACCGGGGAGGCGGCGACTCATCGTGTGAGCCTCGTCCCGCATGGGCTCGAAGAACGACATCTCGGTCGCCAGCTCGACGCACTTCTCCACTTCGCGTCGGGGCTGCACCGCGGCGAGCAGGAACAGCATCGCCACCGGATCGTCGCTCGCCAGCCAGGCGGCCGTGACCGTCATGGGATCGACGCCGAGGTCCTGCGGCGATGCCCAGTCGCGGGCGCGGCCGGACACCTCGGCCATCAGGTCGGTGAGCGTGCGCCGTGTCGTCATGCGACGATGATACGGCCCGGCGCGCGTTGAGTGCATCCTTCCGCCGTGCGTCACTCCCATGGTTCGCATGCAGGTGTGTACTGGCCTGCAAGGAGAATCCTCCCCAAGAACGCCCGCCAAGCAGGCGCCCACTCAATTCGTCAGGGGCGAAGCGCGCCCTTCAGTGCTAGTCCATACCGCCATGTCCGGCGACTCACCCGTCCCCTCCCCCGGCGGCTTGCCCACCCTGCGCTTCCCCCCCGAGCTCCCCATCTCGAGCCGGGTGGAGGACATCACCGCGGCCATCTCCGCCCATCAGGTGGTCATCGTCGCGGGGGCCACCGGCTCAGGGAAGACGACGCAGCTGCCCAAAATCCTCCTCGCCATGGGGCGCGGCCGTCCTCGCCAGATTGGCGTCACCCAGCCCCGGCGCATCGCCGCGACGAGCGTGGCGGCGCGCGTGGCTCGCGAGGTCGGCACGGAGCTGGGCACGGACGTCGGCTACCAGATCCGCTTCGAGGACCGCTCGTCCCGGCAGACGGCCGTGAAGTTCATGACCGACGGCGTCCTGCTCGCGCAGATCCACAGCGACCCGCTCCTGAAGCGCTACGACACCATCGTGCTCGACGAGGCCCACGAGCGCAGCCTCACCATCGACTTCCTGCTCGGGTGGCTCAAGCGCATCCTCCCCAGGCGCCCCGACCTCAAGGTGGTGGTGAGCTCGGCCACCATCGAAACCGAGCGCTTCTCGCAGTTCTTCGGGGGCGCTCCCGTCATCCAGGTGGAGGGCCGGACCTTTCCCGTGGACGTGCTCTACGAGCCGCCCCCCGAGGAATCCGAGCTCGCTGACGCCGTCGCCGATTCGGTGGCGAACGTGCTCTCGCTCGACCCGGACGGGGACGTGCTCGTGTTCCTCCCCGGGGAGCGGGAGATCCGCGAGGCCGAGAATGCCCTGAACGCGCGCGAGCTCCGCGGCACGGTGGTGCAGCCCCTGTATGCGCGCCTGTCGGCCTCCGAGCAGTCGCGCGTCTTCGCCACCATCCCCCAGCGCCGCGTCATCCTCGCCACCAACGTCGCGGAGACGTCGGTCACCATCCCGGGCATCGTGTACGTCGTGGACACGGGCGTGGCGCGTCTGTCGCGCTACGACCCACGCTCGGGCACCACGCGCCTGCACATCGAGCCGGTCTCCCAGGCCAGCGCCGACCAGCGCAAAGGGCGCTGCGGGCGCGTGCGCGAGGGCATCTGCGTGCGCCTCTACGACGAGGTGAGCTTCACCACGCGGCCCGGCTTCACCGACCCGGAGATCAAGCGCACCGGGCTCGCGGGGGTCATCCTGCGGATGAAGTCCCTCGACCTCGGTGACGTCGAGGACTTCCCCTTCCTCGACCCGCCCCAGCCGAGGGCCATCGCCGAAGGCTGGCGGGTGCTCGAGGAGCTCGGGGCCATCGAGGGCAAGGAGCGCACCTTGACGCCGATGGGTCACCAGCTCGCGCGCTTCCCGGTGGACCCGCGCATCGCGCGGATGATTCTCGCCGGCGCCGAGTACGGGTGCCTGGACGAGGTGCTCATCGTCGCCGCTGCGCTCAACCTGCAGGACCCGCGCGAGCGGCCACGGGAGCTCGCGCAGAAGGCGGACGCGTCGCACTCGCGCTTCCGTGACGAGCACTCGGACTTCATGGGGCTCCTCAAGCTGTGGGCGTTCGTGCGCGAGGCCGAGGAGCGCGGGACGTCCCATCTGCGGCGCGTGTGCCGGGACAACTTCCTGTCCTTCCTGCGGGTGCGCGAGTGGCGGGACGTCCAGCGCCAGCTCGAGGAGACCGTCCGCGAGCTGCGCCTGCCTCGCAAGGGCCGGGGCGCCCCGGCGCGCGGGGACGTCCTGCACCAGGCGCTCCTCACCGGACTCCTGTCCCGCATCGGCCAGTGGAATCCGGAGCAGCGCCACTATGTGGGCGCGAAGCAGACGCGCTTCACGGTCCACCCCTCGTCGGCGCTCGCGAAGAAGCCCCCTGCCTGGGCGATGGCGTTCGAGCTCGTGGAGACGTCCCAGCTGTTCGCGCGCACCGTGGCGAAGCTCGACCCGGAGTGGCTCGCGGCGGCGGCCCCCCACCTGCTCAAGCGCAGCTACTCCGAACCGCACTGGTCGGAGAAGTCCGCGCGCGCCATCGTGAAGGAGAACGCGACCCTCTTCGGGCTTCAGGTCTTCAAGGAGCGCCCCGTCTCCCTGGCCAGCATGGACCCCGCCCGGGCACGGCTGATGTTCCTCGAGCATGCCCTGGTGCGCGGCGAGTACCGCACCCGGGGGGCGTTCCAGGAGAAGAACCGACAGGTGCTCGAGCGCGTGGCGCGCCTGCGGGACAAGGCCCGGCGCAGCGAGCTGCTCGACAGCGAGGCGCTGCTGACGTTCTTCGACCAGCGCGTCCCAGCGGACGTGACGGACGGAGCGGGTTTCGAGGCCTGGCGCCGCAAGGCCGAGGCGGCCGACCCCGACGTGCTCGTCCTCTCCATGGAGGATGCCCTTTCGCACGACCCGGGCCTGTCTCCGAAGCACTACCCGGACGCCATCTCCCTGCACGGCGCGTCCGTCCCCGTGACGTACACCTTCGACCCATCGGCCGAGGACGATGGCATCACCGTGAGCGTGCCGCTGCTGCTGCTCGCCCAGTTGGTCCCAGGTGAGCTCGACTGGACCATCCCCGGTTGGCAGCGGGAGAAACTCACCGCCCTGCTCGAGCAGGTCCCCCGCGCCCAGCGCAAGCAGCTGGGGCCCGTGCCGGAACTGGTCGACCGTCTCGAGAAGGAACTGGTGCCCTTCCGCGGGCCGTTGATTCCAGCGCTCGCGCGTGCGGTGTCCCGGCTGTGCGGCGTGGACGTGCCCGAGGAGTCCTTCCGCGCGGATGCCGTGGTGCCGTACCTGCGCATCACGCTCCGGGTGCTCGACGAGCGGGGAAAGGAGCTCGCGAAGAGCCGCGACGCCGACGCGTTGCTCGATCAGTACGGGGGACATGCACGGGCGGCGCTGCGCAGCGCGGCACCGACTTCGGACTGGGAGCGCAAGGGGCTGACCGCATGGACCTTCGGCGAGCTGCCCCCCTTTGTTACCCGGCGGGTCGGCGGGCTCGATGTCCGCAGCTACCCCGCGCTCGTCGACCGGGGCGCTGCCGTGGACCTGGTGCTGCTCGAGACCTCCGCCGCCGCCGACGCGGCCACGCGCACGGGGGTCCGCCGGCTCCTGATGCTCGCCGCGCGCGGCCACGTGGCCGTCAGCGGCGCGCGCATGCCGCTGCCCTTCCCGTCCCTGGACGGCGCGCCGCCCGCGCGGGGCAAGGCTGACGCCTTCAAGGCGCTCGTCCTCGCACGCAGCGTCGACGATGCGTTCAAGCTCGCACCGGGTGCGCCACTGCCCCGCACGAAGGCGGCCTTCGAGGCGCTGGTCCATGAGGGCTCACCGCGCATCGAGCGTGAGGCACGGGACTGGGCGAACGCCGTCGTCGTCACCTCCTCGGAACTCGCTGCGACGCTCGCCGCACTCAAGGCGGCCTCCAAGGGGCCGAGCGGCGCGGCGGCCGTGCGGGACATCCGCTCGCAGCTCGGGCAGCTGTTCCCCGCGAACCTCATCGAGTGGATTCCCCTCGTGCGCCTGCTGCACTACCCGCGCTACCTCCGCGCGGCCCAGGCACGGCTGTCTCGTGCAGTGGCGAACCCCCCGAAGGACGCAGGGAAGGCCGCGCCCTTCCTCCCCCTGTGGGAGACCTTCCTCGCCAGGTCCGCCACCGCGCGTGACCAGGAGGCAGCGCAGGAGCTGCGGTGGGCCTTCGAGGAGCTCCGCGTGGCCATCTTCGCTCCGGAGGTGACGACGCCCGTGTCGGTGACGGTGGCGAAGGTCGGCGCGGCCCTCGCGGCGCTGCGCTAGAAGCGAGTGGCTGTCCGTCCGCGACGAGAGCATCGGCGTCCTCAAGGTGCCGCCGCCGGACTGCCCACCGCCGGCCGGTAGGCCGGTAGTGATGCTCCCGTCCGGTGGACAGGCCGCGCTCGCATCAGGTGCGTGGCAGGGGCCTGGACCTCTTGGCGCCTCTTGAGCCTCAACACCACGAGGCCTGGGGTGGCCCTCGTGTCGGGGCCAACCTCGCCCATGCCGTGGGCTAGCCCAGGTGCGCCAGAATTGCCCGCCCCGGGGCCCCCTTCACGTACGCCCACACCCTCAAGCCTGTCTCCGCACCTGCTTGAGGGAGCGGCCGCAGGGCGATGCGTTTCACGGTTGGGGCTGGATGCAATTGCCCGCGCGCCTTCGCTCCGTCTGCACGGCAGGCTACGTTCACCGCCCATGTCCAAGGCCCGGAGCGACAAAATCGATGCCCTCAGCGCGGACGAGGTCGGTCGATGGCTACGTCCGTTGATTCGCCAGCGCACGATGCTGGTGCCGGGAGCGTCCTCCCGCGACGACTCGCTGCTTGCCACGCGCTTCGGTGGCGTGCCCACGGGGCGCGGTGGCGAACAGTGGCCCATCTGTGACCGCGGCCATCTCCTGAGCTTCGTTGCGCAGGTGAACCATGTACGAGACGCTCGGCACTCGCCCACGCTCGGCATCGCCTTCTTCACGTTCTTCTACTGCTGGGACTGCGGCCCGCTGCACCCCAAAAAGCCGCGGGACGGAATCAAGGAGCGGGAAGGATTTCGGGTGATGGCGTACCCGTCGCTCTCGCCTTCCCAGGCATGCGAACTCCGACCGGAGCCGGATGCCTCTAAAGGCTATCACTGGCAAGAGTTCGAGCCTCGATTCGTGACCCCACGACTCGAACAATCGCTCCCTGATGACGTTGGGTTCGAGGTGCACTGTCCCCCGCTCTGGGACCGAGTCCCCGGAAACTCCGGTGCTCGGCAGGCGTGGGAGAACTGGCACGTGGTGGCTCGAGTCGCCAGTGAGCTAACCCACGCCCGCGAGAAACCCCACTCACGCAACAGAGGGGTCGTGCTCGGCGGATATCCCAATTGGGTGAACGGCCCAGACCAGACACCACGATGCACCGTTTGTGGGGAGCTGATGGAGCTGCTGCTGCAGCTCTCTCCCTCTGATGTGACGGATGCCAGTTGGGGCGATGTGTGGACGGCCTATCTCTTCATGTGCCGAACACACCTGAAGGAAGTCGCGCTTCGATTCCAGGGCACGTGACCCTGGTCGAACTGCTCACGTGGCGCACGCCGGGCGAGGTTCTCATAGGGCCGTCCGAGCAGCTGCGAGGGGACGGACACCCAAGGTCCGCCGGAGACGCGCTGCGCCAGAAGCGAAAGAATCAAGAGATGACCTTCTGGGGGCGCAGCAGCGCGGCGGCCAGCACGACTCCATAGACCGCCGCGCTTCCATGGACCGCGAGCGCGAAGGCGAGCGAGGCACCGCCAAGCATCACGGTCAGCGCGGCATTGAGGCTGAGGAACAGCATGAACGCGCCCAGCAGCAAGGTGAACAAGGCCGTGGGCGAGGTGAGCTTCCAGGGCAACCGTGAGGGCTGAACCGGAGTTCGTGATTCGCGAGCGGGCTGGGATGCCAGCCGCAACCACCCTCCGGCTTCGCGTCAGGGAGAGGGAATCCCGGGTGGGAGCTGATGCTCCTTCGACTGCACCGGGCCCAGGTGCTTCTGGAACCACGGAAGCAGCGACGGCCCGTCCGTCAGGACCAGCTCGCGCCCCTGTGCCCCCGACCCGCACCACCTCTCCTCGCGCAGGCGCAGGACATCATCGCGCACCAGTTGCCCGAACACCGACTTGCCGTCCCGGAATTTCAGCTCCAGGAGGACGGACTCCCAGGGCGGCGTGGTCAGGGCCGGGTCCTTCGAAACCGCCGCCTGGGTGAACGCGGTCCGAAGCCGCGCCAACAGCGGCTCGGGCATGCGCCCCACCACCTTCTCCCCACCGCAGGTCACAAGGCGGGCCGACTCAAGCTGGGAGGCCTCCGCCTTGAGCCGAGCCACCGCGCGGGCCCCCGGCGAAGGCTCGGCCTCCACGTCGGCGGACGGCGTTGGTGCCGCCGGAGCAGGCTCCTCCGGAGGAGTGATGGCCGGCGCCTCCACCCGGCCCTTCGCCACACCCTCGCGCTCCGAGGCCGTGGCGCCACGGGCCGCCTCCTGACAGGCCGGAACCAGCAGCAGCGTCGCGGCGAGCCACGCCCGGGAGAGGCCAGACCGCCTGTCGGAATCAGAAGAAGAGATAGCCGGTGTCATCGGGAACCAATCCCATGGCGCTCTTGAGGAAGTCGTATTCGCGCTTGTAGATGGTGCCATCCACGTACATGTAATTGAAAGTCTTCTTGCCCACGGGGACGGCGCGAAGATTGGCGCCCATGCCGGGAGGCGCCCCGTACACCTTCGCGCGACCGCCAATGGCAGCGGACAACTTCGCCATGTAGTTGTACTTCAGGATGACGTCCCGAAGGTACGTCTTCGACTCCGCGGCCGTCTTGGTGACCTTCGTCCCGGACCAGTCGTAGGTGACGGTGTCGGTGTCGCTCTTGGCCGAGGCCGTGGCGCGAATCAGGTTGCGATAGGCCGTGGTCGCCAGACAGCCCCACACCTTGACGACGGAGTCAGTGGCGAAGGCGGCCTTGAGGTCCGCCAGCCGGGGCATGTTGACCGGATCGAAGTCCTTGAGCCGGGGGTCCTTGTCTCCCGGATCCCGCAGCGCCGCGGAGGTCCCGCCCGAACGGTAGCCGATGTCCTCGGTGGTGTTGGCGAGGATGGGTCCCCCTGCCCAGGCATGTGAGAAGAGATGGAACTCCCTCAAGGCACCCGGTGCCTTGAGGCCCAGCTCGGCGAGGTAGTCGTAGACGTGCAGGATGGAGATGGAATCGTCGTCGTGCCGCCGCTTCTGGTTCACCGTCTCTGAGTATTTCGCCACATGCGGCTTCACCGTCCCCTGGAGGACGCGGTCCAAATCAAACCACCCGGACGCGCTCTTCACGCTCCTGCTCCGTTCTCCGGACTTGAAGTCGAAGAGGGTTACGACCGTGGGTGTGTCGATGCGCTTGGGGATGGTTGTCTTCATGCCGGTCCTGTGCGTGCTCCCCGAATAGAGGTCCTCACGACAGGTGTTGCAGTAGGCGACGTTGTTCGCCCCGCCGCTGTAGTCCCAGCCCGCGACGAGGACGACCTCGGAGTGAGCCGAGGCCAGCGTCAGGGTCAGGGTGAAGACGGTCTTCGCCGCGCCCAGGGCGGTCTCCTGGGTCCGCTGGATGGTCGGGCAGCAGAGGGGCGCCTCCTGGGGGAACGTAGGCACCGGTCCCTCCGTCCCCTTCACGAAGGTGAGGGGCAGGATGAAATCCGGCCGGTCCACGAAGGAGAAACACACTTCGCCCCGGCCCGGGTTCACTCCGCTCAATGCGATGCGAACAGCGCCGGAGACTGCCACGCTGCGGCTCACGGCCAGTCCCGAGGTCAGCGTCACGGTGCTCACATTGAGCGCAGCACCCTTTTCGTCGACAGCAACCACCTCGAGGTGATGGGTCGCGGGCATGTCTTCCCCCTCGTTCAAAGTCTGCCAGGGACGCAGATGGGCACTTCTCTGCCCCACCATTCGAGCCCCAAGGAAGAGGGCGAAACAACGACCCGGGAGGACCTGGGAAGCGACGCAACCGGCTCAGTTGCCGCACGAATAGAAGATCTCGGCCCCCCGCGTCTGGCTCTCGGGTGTTTGCTGGAAGCGCCGGACGTTCTCGGCGAGCCGGTCGGCATGGACAACGAAGAGCGGGCTCCCCCAGACATGGACCGACCTGGAGCACGTGTGGCTTGAGCACGACACGGGTATCTGAATGACGGGTCGGCCTATCGTCGGCCACTCAGCCGAGTGCGCGAGTAGAAGAGCAGGGCGAAGCCAGCCAGTACCTGCAAGCCGAGGATGATGCGCGTGGGCTCCACGACAGGCAGCCACGACACCCTGTCTCCGCGGATGACGAAGGCGCCGGCCGGACGCGCGCTCAGCCCAAAGCCCGTGCCCTCCCCATGTCCCATGCCCTCCCTCGAGTTGGCCTCAGGGACCGGGCCCTCTCCCCCACCGCCGCCTCCACCGCCCATCACGCGCGCGACGGGAATCACGGTGACCTCCCCCTGCTGGATGGGTTGGCCGAAGACGCTGCGCGCGGAGATGCTGTCGCGGGTCCGGTCGATGAGGTCGATGATGTCCATGGCGGATTCCTCTTCGAATGCTCCCGCCAGAGATAGGCACGGTGGGAGCGCGAGCCATCACACCAAGGCACCAGCCCGGGGCCCGGCTCGCCGCTGAGACGCGCCACCCATGCGCGTCGAGCGTCCGCAAGAAGGCCCCCGATGCCACCAAGCCGACGGACGCACGACCCACTCCGGGTGAACACGGGAGGGGGCGGGAAGAGTGTCTCCATCATCTGGTCCGTGAAGCTCCCGAAGGAGTGGCCTGGAGAGCATGCGCATCAGCGACGTGGGAGCCCTGTCGCGGGCGAGAACCGGGCCGACATATCGTCCGGGTTGAAAGTCCTTGCGCGGTGGAGGGCTTCTTCCGAAGCCTGGCGCCCTTCCGGTATGCCCCCCGCCGAAATGTCGTTCCTCCGGTGCAACGGGCGGCGCGATGCCGCCCCAACCCCCTGGAGTGATTCGATGCTTGGACGGACGTGGTCTTCGCGGCGCCGCTGGCTGGGCGCCGCGTCGCTGGTGGTGATGTTGACGAGCGGCGGCTGTGACACCGGCGGGCCCGTGACTGAGACGGAAGCCCCCGAAGCCTCGCTGGCCGTCAGCCTGGAGGACGCCTTCGTGGCGGTGCCCCGGGCCACGAGCACGGAGCAGCGCCAACAGGTGGAACAGCGCCTGTCCGGAATCGTGGAGGACGCGGGCACCCACTTCTACCTGGCCATCAAGCGCAGCGAGCTGAAGCAGAAGTGGTTCCTGTCCGCGTTCCTCAAGCAGCTCCATCCGGGAGGGGTGATCTTCGGCGCTGGCAGGTCCCTGGGCACGCGGGTGGTCTCCTTCCAGGAGCAGAACGGACGGCTCTTCGTGGTGGATGTGGACGACCGCAAGAAGCTCAGCGACGTGTTCGACCCACAGGTGCTGGTGGAGGCCTACCCCGTCGTCACCGACTACGGCCCCTTCAACCGTCTGCGCAACGCCGACCAGTACGTGCTCATCGACCCGTCGGCGGGGCTCAACCGCTTCGGCGTGATGGGGGACTCGTTGTCCGTCTCCACGCGATTCCAGACGGAGCTGAGCTTCGCGCAGCGCTTCCACCCCATCACCGACGGCATCGCCTTCGAGCAGGTCTTCACGGGCTACTCGGAGGCGTCCGAGCCGTTCGCCGTGGACTACCTGGAGCCCAATGGCTACCGCGCCTCCGGCACGCTCGGCCTCGCCCTGCGCCGCTACAAGGAGGGGCCCGGCTACACGCCCACGGCCATGCCCGAGCAGACGCTCTACTTCGCGGGAGCGCCGAGCTTCATCACCAACGCCGGTGGCTGGCAGGACATCCCGGCGATGAAGTGGAACATCCACCCCGGGATGAAGCCTATCTCCTGGTTCATCACCCCCTCCGTGCTCTCGATCCAGGCCGACCCGCGCTTCCAGGACTATGACCTGGTGGGCGCCATCAAGCGCGGCGTGGAGGGTTGGAACCAGGCGTTCGGCTTCAAGGTCCTGGAGGCCACGGTGGGCGGTGCGGGGCTCGACTTCGCGGATGACGACAAGAACGTCCTCATCTTCGACCCGGACGAGGGCGTGCCCTACGCCTTCGCGAACTTCCGCATCAACCCCAACACCAGCGAGCTGCGCGGCGCCAGCGTCTACCTGCCGGCCATGTGGCTGGTGCTCGGGGACGAGACCTTCGAGAGCGACCCCGGCGCGTTCGCCGCCGCACGGGCGCGGACGCTCTCGCCCGTGAGCATGTCCTGGTCCGGGATGAAGGCGGAGCAGCTGTGCGACCTGAACGTCCTCGAGCGCTTCGGCGACCCGGAGGCCGGCCTCGCGTCGTCGCTGACGGCGGTCACTCCGCAGACGAAGAAGCAGAAGGTGGAGGCCTACCTCACGCACGTGGTGTTGCATGAGATTGGCCACACGCTGGGCCTGCGCCACAACTTCGCCGGATCGCTCGCTTACGACGGCACGCCCACGGGCCTGCGCAGCAGCTCCGTGATGGACTACGTCGCGAACGAGGACTCCGTCCTGGACAGCGCGCCGGGCCCCTACGACGTGCAGGCGGTGCGCTACCTCTACGGGCTGGACACCCAGCTGCCCACCTGGGAGTTCTGCACGGATCAAGACCGGTTCACCGACCCGCGCTGTGCCATGTACGACCGCACGAATGACACGTTCAGCTTCACGCTGGCGGACTTCAACGTCTACGCGCAGAGCTTCCTCACCACGGCCTCGGTCACCAACCGGCTCAACCTCACCCTCAGCACCCGCACCAACCAGGTCCTGGGCTTCGTGCGGGCCGGGACGGAGCAGGTGCGGGCGTACCAGGACATCCTGGCCCAGGTGCGGCCGCCGCTCGTCGTGCCTCCGGGCGCGCCCGCGGTCTACGCCTCCCGCGCGGATGAGCTCGCCCGCCGCGTCCTCACGCGCCTCTACCTGGACCCGGTGTCCTCGCGCGGCGGCATCTTCACCGCGAATGCGCCCACCACTCCGCAGTTCACGGCGCCGGTGATGGCGGACGTGCGCGGCATCCTGCTCAACGTGGACGGTGTGCGCGGCTACGCGGCCCGCCGCGCCATGGTGGACATCCTGAAGCAATTCCAGACACTGCCCGCGTACTCGGCGCTGCGCGAGGCCCGCGACACGCTCACCGCGCAGCTCCCGTCGCTCACGGGGGAGGAGCGGTTGCAGTCCGAGGATCTGCTGGCGCGCGTCTCCAGCGCGCTCTCGCCCTACTACCACTGACGCGAAGCCTGGTCGCTCCACCCATGGGTTCGAATCCCGTCGGGGACACGGAAGGACCGAGGCCGGAAGCCGCTGAGCCCCAGCGGCTTCCGGCCTTGGTGTTTTCTGACGCCTTGTCACGCTGGCCGAAGCGCTTCTTCACCCGATTACGTGTGTTCCTTGAACGGCCTGAGCAGTTGCAGTGCAGCCACGGTCGTGAGCGACAGAACCGCCCCGAGCCCATAGAGCCGATAGGCGACAGCAGCCCCGACCGCGGCGGTAATCCAGACGCTCACGGCGGTCGCGATCCCCTGGATCTCTCCCCTGCCCTTGACGATGACACCGCCTCCGATGAAACCGATGCCGCTCAACACGGCCTGAAAGACATAGCCCTGAGCGCGCGCATCGCCGGGGAAGGCATGCTGGCCGATGAGCAGGAATGCACACGCTCCCGTGCCGACGAGCGGAAACGTGCGCAATCCGGGCGAGAGCGCCCGGTGGTCTCGCTCCCAACCCACGGGCAACCCCAGCGCGAATGCCACCGCGAGGCGAACCAACATGCTCAGATCCAGGCCGAGTCCTTCCACCGTGAAGCCTCAGTCCTGATGGAGCTGCTCCTCGAGCAGCTCCGACATGCTGCGTGGCGCGGCCTCGCCGAGTTCGAATTCCACCCGGTCGATGCTTCCGTTGAAGCGGAAGGGCAACCGGTCGCGGTAGCCGGGCCAGACCGGGGAGAGCGTGTCCTCTCCGACGTCGAGCGTCTCACCGAGGCCGAAGTACCCTGGCACCTGCCTGGCAATCCGCCCCTCGCCCACCACGGTGCCGTTGCAGAGGAGCCGCACCACGGCCGGCCCTCCTGGAATCCCCGGCGTCTCACAGGTGAACTCCATCCGAAGCTCGGCCTCGCCGCCGGGCAGTGCTGCCCCGGAGAGGACGTCGAAGCGCTCGAACCCGAACCAGTTGTAGTGGTAGCGCATCCGCCCGTCCTCCACGAACAGGCTCCATCCCGCGGTGTCCCCGCCCAGGCACACCAGCACGCCCTCGGCGTGCCCCTCGGGAAGCCGCGCGTGGAGGGTGATGGCGTGGTCGACGTTCGCCAGCTTGGGGCCGCTGCTCTCCGGCAGCCGCACCATGCCCGGGTAGAGGGTCAGCCGCCTGCGGCCGACGAAGAAGCCCGGCCGCAACGTCACATCCGCCCGCTCCGCGAAGCGGTCATCCAGGGGGAACACGTCGTACTTCGCCGCTTCCAGCAGGAACAGGTCCTGAAGCTCGCGCAGCTTCTTGGGATAGCGGGCCGCCAGGTCCTCGGACTGACTGAAGTCCTCATCGAGGTGGTACAGCTCCCAGGTGTCCTCATCGAAGCTGGCACTGCCCCGGGTGACCCAGGGGAGCCGCCCGTGCCGGCAGCAGGCAGTCCAGCCGTCGTGATAGAGCGCGCGGTTTCCCAGCATCTCGAAGTACTGCGTGGTGCGCGTGCTCTTCGCCTCCGCGTTGGCCCGGTCGAAGGTGTACGCCATGCTCACGCCTTCGATTGGCTTCTGCGGCACGCCATCGACGCTGACCGGCTCGCGGATTCCGACGGCCTCGAGGAGGGTGGGAACGACGTCGATGACGTGGTGGAACTGGAAGCGCTTCTGCCCCTTGTCGGCGATCCACGCGGGCCAGCTCACAATCATCCCGTTGCGGGTGCCCCCGAAATGGGACGCCACCTGCTTCATCCACTGGAACGGGGTGTCCCCGGCCCAGGCCCAGCCCACCGCGTAATGCGGCGTGGTTCCCGGCAGCCCCCACTCCCCCATCCGCGCGAGACTCGCCTCGATGGGCGGTTCGATGCCCTGCATGCTGGCGCTCTCGTTGAGGGTCCCGGTCAGTGACCCCTCCGCGCTCGAGCCGTTGTCGCCGAGGATGTAGATGAAGAGCGTGTTCTCGAATTCTCCCAGCTCCTCGAGGACGTGCACCAGCCGGCCCACTTCGTGGTCGCAGTGCTCGAGGTAGTCCGCGTAGTTCTCGGCCTGGAGGCGGAGCAGTGCCTGCGCCTCGGCATCGAAGCGGTCCCAGGCCGGCAGCTCTTTCGGCCGGGGGGTCAGCCTCGTGCCCGGGGCGATGACGCCCAGCTCGAGCTGCCGCTGATAGACGACTTCGCGGTAGTGGTCCCAGCCCATGTCGAAGCGACCGGCATTTCGCCCGCGCCAGTCGAGTGGCGGCTGGTGCGGGCCGTGCGCCGCGGCGGGGGCGAAGTGCACGAAGAACGGTCGCTCCGGGGCGATGGCCTTCTGCGCTCGCATCCAGGCGATGCAGTCGTTCGCGAGGTCCCGGGTGAGCTGGTAGCCCTGTTCCGGCGTGCCAGTGGGATTGACGGGGGTCGTGTTCCGGTAGAGCGCCGGATAGAACTGGTCCGTCCCTCCGCCGAGGAACCCGTAGAAGTAGTCGAAGCCGCGCCGGGTGGGCCAGTGCGTGAAGGGCCCCGCGGCGGAGGCCTGGTTCAGCGGAGTGGAGTGATTCTTGCCCCACCAACCGGTGGCGTAGCCGTTGGGCGCAAGCAACTCCGCGATGGTCGCGCAGCTCCGCGAGAGGACTCCGCTGTAACCCGGATAGCCGGTGGCCATCTCCCCCACCACCCCGAAGGAGGTCGAGTGGTGGTTGCGGCCGGTGAGCAGCGCCGCCCGTGTGGGCGCGCAGAGCGCGGTGGTGTGGAACTGGCAGTAGGTGAGGCCCTCCTTCGCCAGCCGCTCCGAGGTGGGCATGCGCACGAGCCCTCCGTAGCTGCTCGGCCACGCGTAGCCCACGTCGTCCAGCAGCACGAGCACGATGTTCGGCGCGCCCGGCGGCGCCCTCTGGAAGCCGGGGGAGTCGGGTTCCGAGTCCTTCCAGGTCATCCCGATCTTCGCATCCCGGAAGCGGTGCTCGGGCCTCGGGTAGGTGTCCCGTTCAATCCGCCTCGGAGTCCGCTCCTTTTTCTTCGCCATCGTCGCGTGCCTCCTCCCGAGAGATGAGGACGACGAACGAGACTGCAAGCCGCGGGCTCGGTCCGGCCATCCGTCCGAGTGACGCTCACGCGGGGCGCGCAGGCGAGGAGCATCCAGCATGCGGCCCGCTGCATGGCACCCAAGGTGGGGGCGCCAGGCGTGAGCCGGGCCTTGCCTGGCGGGCCGGTTGCGCGGTCGTCCCGGAGCGCTTGCGGTTTCGTGCGGGCACCGTGACCTTCAAGGAATGAGGGTCGGGTTCCTTCAGGCGCTGTCGAGCATCGGGATCCTGGTGTTCTCCGTATGCACCATGCTCGCCGTCGGACTAAGCCACACGCTCCGCGAGATATCCGCCCCGCTGCTCGATTCGCGTGGAGCCATCCGCGCGCTGGTGGCGAACTTCGTACTCGTCCCACTGCTCGCGTACGGCGTGGTGCAGGTGGTCCCCTTGGACAGCTCCCATGCCACCGGCGTCATGCTCATCGGCATGGCGGCGGGTGCTCTATTCCTCATGAGGCTCACCGCGGCTGCGGGCGGCAACATGCCGTTGAGCGCGTCACTGACGGTGCTCCTCATGCTGGCCACCGTCCTCTACATGCCCTTGGTGGTCCCGCGGGTGGTGCCGGACGTGAGGGTGCGTCCGGCGGCAATCGCGTTGCCGCTGCTGTGGACGATGATTCTTCCCCTGGGCGCGGGGCTCTACGTCCGGGCCCGGCACCAGACGCTGGCGGAACGGCTCCGGCCCTGGTTGGGCAAGCTCGCCATGGTGGCGTTGGCCGTACTGGTCGCGGCAACCCTCGTGGCCAACTTCGGGGGCGTCGTGCACATCATCAGCACTGGCGCCATCTTCGCCCCGCTGATCCTGATTCCGGGCGCCTTCGGCATCGGCTGGGTCTTCGGCCGCGAGTACCGCGGAGGACACGTGGTGTTGGGGCTGGGCACCGGGCAACGCAACATCGCCGCGGCGATGGTGGTTGCCACCCAGGGGATGGGGGATCAGAACGCCGAAGTGATGGTCGTCGTCTCCTCGCTGGTCGGGTTCGCGGTCCTCTTCCCGATTGCGTGGCTCCTCGCGTGGCGAGGCCGGCGGCAGCGGCCGCTGCGGCACGGGGGCATGGTCCGCGCCTGAGCGATGGGCAGTTCCTGCGTGGCGTGCACGTGCGTTTTCGGGCCACGTCCGCCAGTCCAGTGGGATGATGGGGCCATCACCGGTCGCGCGGTGCTCCCATGAAACACAGGCTCGTCGACTACTTCCGCCGCATCGCGCCTCTGTCGGACGAGGAAGCCGGGGCCATCCTGGACAGCATGGTGGTGAAGACCTGCCCGAAAGGCGCGCACCTGCTCATGGCGGGCCAGGTCTGCACCGAGGCCTACTTCGTCCTCCAGGGCTGTGTCCGCCAGTACTCCATCGTCGACGGGGAGGAGCGCAGCAACGGGTTCTTCACCGAGGACGAATGGGTCCTCTCGATTCACAGCATGATGAACCAGACCCCGGCGGAGCACTTCTGGGTCTGCGCGGAAGACACCACGGTGGTGGTGGGCACCGCGCAACGCGAGGGGGACCTGTACCGGCGCTTCCCTCGCTTCGAGAGCATCTCCCGGAGGGTGATGCAGAAGGTCCTGGCGGAGCAGCAGGAGTGGTTCGCGTCCTATCTCACGGATACCCCGGAGCAGCGCTACCTCAAGCTCACGAGGACGCGGCCGGACCTCCTCCAGCGGATTCCCCAGTACCAGCTGGCCAGCTACATCGGCGTGAAGCCCGAGTCGCTGAGCCGGATCCGCAAGCGCATCACCACGCACGGCAAGCAGGCTACGCCGCGACGGAAGGCGTGACCGTCCGGAACCCCCTGGTGATGAGCCAGCCACCGAGGAACAGCTCGAACAGGCCCCCGGGTCCGGAGAAGAAGATGCCCCACGGCAGGCCGAAGAGCTCGAGCACGGCCCCCAGCGCCAGGAATCCGTAGCCCACCGCGCCCACCAGCGGGAGCAACGCGGGAAGAAGCCGCGAGCGGTACAGCGACAGGCAGAACGCCACGCTGCCGGCCCCCAGGATGATCATCGCGAGCTGGTACGCCCAGAAGTTCCCTTTCGAGAGAAGGTTGAGCAGGGGCATCCACTCCGGCGGCGCGGATTCTCCAAGCTGAAGGATGCACAGCAGGAACACCACTCCGACGATGAGGGTCAGCGCCTCCATCACCCGCGTGCAGACGTACGCGACGGCGATGCCCGGGCTCCGCTCGCGGAGGATGGGAAAGAACAGCACGCCAATTCCGACGACGAGGAGGGAGTTCAACAGGAGCAGCAGCGCTCCCCCGACGAACAGCGTCCTCTGTCCGGCCAGCTGCTCCGGATCCTTCAGGACGGAGGTGACGAGCGCGGTGCCGATGCCGTAGGCGAAGAACGGAAGGAGAAAGAGGACTCCCAGGGAACGGGAGTGAAGGCGGGTGATGCTCATCGCGAGGGCTCCAGAACGTTCAGCGACGTTGTGGCCTCCAGACTGGCGGGGGCCGCCCTCGCCCGCATTGATGAGGATCAATAAGTGGGCACGGCCCGTGCGGAGCCTGGGTCGGGGCCACGAGCAGGCGCGAGGAGTCGCCTTGCGAGGGCCGCTTCACGGTGGCCTGCCACAGCTCGTGGGCGTCACGGAACGTCAGGCCGCCCGCGCCGGTGTCATGACACCCCACCGTGCAGCCCGTGGGGCGCTCCGCGGCGAAGTGCGCCGCATGGACCTCCTCCAGCGTGCGGGGGGCGACGCCCTCGCAGGCGCTCCCAGGGGAGGTGCCGGGATCGGGGAGCACCTCGGCGTCCCGTTGCTCGACGCAGCCTGTCAGCCCCCACAAAGTGAGACACAGCAGCCGCGCGACCCTCGAGGTGCACAAGGACACACCGGCCGAGGGGGCACTCCGGATGGATTCTCCCTGCATGACAGGAAGGACTCGCAGCCCCTCGCGCCGGCCGCACCGGGGCCGGGGGTGTGACCCAAGCCAGCTTCAACACCCTGGAGCAGGGAGCAACGCCCCCCGGACACCTGGAGGCAGAGGGTGTCGCGATGCGGCATGCCCCGGGTCCGCTCGGTGACTCAATCGCAGCCAAGGTGCCGCCATGAAGTTCTGGCCTTTCCGTGTTGACGCCCTGCCAACAAGGACCTATCGTTTCAATGAGCGAGGCGCCCGACGATGAACCTCCGCGCGCCCTTCCGCCTCGCCGTCAGAACGCACGCCGCGAAGCAGGAGGAGCTCATGCTCGTTGAGAGAAGGCCGTTCGTTGGAAGCGGGGCCGCCGTGCCATTCATTCGCATGCTGTCTGTCCTGGCGACGTTGGCGGTGCCTGGAGTCAGCGCCGCGGGTGATTTGCTGGGGAGCAGCCGAGGTGGCTCGGCGCAGTGGGATTTCTGCTATGGCAGGCCGGACAGTGCGCTCTTGCCGGTGGATCCTCGGACCCTGGTGCAGCCCGGTGTCAGTGACGGGCGGGCGGTGCACTTCAATGCCTACTGGAAGAACTGTCATGTCGACCCGGTGGCCGTGAAGGAGCAGGGAGCGGCGAAGACCTGCGGCGAACTGCGTGCGCGCTTCGCTCATGGCGAGGGGCTGCTGACCAACGGCCATCCCGGCGTGGGCGTGCTGTTCACCGGCACCGACTACACGCGGCCCGAGGCTGCGTTCGGCATCGCCACCTTCTCCGCGGCGCAGTACAACGAGCTGTGGCGCGTCTGGGGCTTTCCCTTTCGTCCCGACAACTTCGACACCCTGGTCGCCCAGCGCTACGGGTCGGGGCTGAACACCGAGCGCAATCCCTACCCATTGCCCGGGCAGTTTCCGAACCTCTCCAACGGCGGGAGCGGGCAGTTGCCGCAGATGCTCACGCAGCTTCGCAACCCGGATGGGAGCTGGAGCAGCCGCATCGGTGTCACCTGTCACGCCTGCCACAGCGGCATGGTGGGCAAGCCCGGGGATGGCCCGGGCCTCGGGGTGCAGGTGGGCGGCGGCAGCAGCCTGGCGGACCTGGACCTGTTCCTCAGCGACCTGTTGCCCCTGGGCTACCCGGCGTCGCTGGCCACGTTCCTGAACCTCAACCGGACCCGCGGCACCAACAATGCCAGCGACATCAACCTCGCCTTCCTGTTCCCGGACGAGAAACTGCTGACGCCCTCCGAGGTGATTGGCCTCATCAACTCCGGCTCGACCGCCGGAATGGATACGCCCGCCTGGTGGAACATGGGACACCGGCCGGTGAAGTTCGTTGACGGCGTCTTCCCCATGGATGCGCCGCGCGTGGACATGGTGTTCTACACGCCGTTCATCGGCCTGTTCGGAAGCGCTGGCGGGCCGTTGAGTGAAGCGGGCCAGGACTGGATGCGGGCCAACGGCCCGTCGCTCAACACCTGGGTCGATTCCCTCAAGTCACCGCCCTATCCCCTGCCCATCAACCAGACGCTGGCCGAACAGGGTGCGGTGCTGTTCCACACGCTCGACATGTGGGCCCCGGGGCGCAACAACGCCGTGCCGCGGCCGCAGGGCAACGGCTCGTGCGCGAGCTGCCATGGGGCCTACTCGCCCCGCTACGTCAACAACCCGGCCTTCCTGGCCACACCGGCGCTGGAGGGCATGGCGAGCTACATCGCCCCGCTGAGAATCATTGGCACCGACCCGGTCCGGGTGAATACCAACAACGCGGCGGTCCAGTCCGCGGGCGCCAAGAACTTCTTCGGTTATCCCTCGACGGCTGGCACCGCCAACGACTGCGGTCCGCAGAACCAGCCGCACATCCGTGGCAATCGGGAGCTCGGCTACCTTGCGCCGCCGCTGTACGGGGTCTGGGCCACCGCGCCGTACCTCCATAACGGCTCGGTTCCCAATGTCTGGGAGGTGCTCAAGCCCGCCGACCGCAAGCCCATCTGGCGCCGGGTCTCCACGCCGCCGCGGTGGGATCAGCCGCTGACCGTCATGGGCTTCGACACGGACCTGCAACGCGCCTCCGACTCCACCAGGCTCGGTTGGAAGTACGACACCATCCCCTGCAAGTGGCGCACGCCCCTGAATCCAGCGGTGTCTCCGTACATCAACTGCCAGCCGGGCGACGAGTTCACCACCCCCCTGGCGCAGGAGATGATGAGCGTGCTCTTCAGCAACCTGGCTCTTTCCTGGAACATCCTCTTCCCGCCTACCCGCACGCGGCAGCAGTTGGAGGACCGGAAGATCTACAACACCAACGCCTTCGGCCAGGACAATGGCGGCCACGAGTTCAACTCCGTGCTCACCGACCCGGAGCGTCTGGCCATCATCGAGTACCTCAAGACGCTCTGACGCTGGAGCTGGGGTCCTCGCGGAGTGATTTCGCCCCTCCACTCCGGTGCCATGGGCCCGCGGCTACGGGCCGCGGCCCATCACGGCATCGCAAGGGCCGCGGGGACGGTGCATCCTGCGGGGCATGGACCCGGAGAATCCCGTCGTGAAACTGTGCAGCCAGGGCATGCAGGCGGAAGCCGCACGCCGTCCGGAGGAGGCACAAGCGTGTTTCCAGCGGGCGTGGGACATCGCCACCGACGACTACGAGGCCTGCATCGCGGCCCACTACCTCGCGCGGCATCAGCTCACGCCGGAGGCCACCCGGCACTGGAACCAGGTGTCGTTAGAGCGGGCCCAGGCCGTGGATGATGACCGCGTGCGCCCCTTCTTCGCGTCGCTCCACCTCAACCTCGGCAGGTGCGCCGAGGACCGGGGCGATTTCGCCACGGCTCGCGCGCACTACCAACAGGCCGTCGACGCGCTCCCCCACGTTCCCGAGGGCCCCTACCGGAACGTCGTGGAGCAGGGCCTGGGCGCGGCAGTCGCCCGCGTGGGGCCGCGGGAGTAGGTCATCAACACCTTCGAGTGAAGGACCGGCCAGGGGGAGGGCGTGCGCGGAGGGTCCCGTCCGCCACCGCTCCTTCCAGACTCCGAGGCGCCCCTTCATGTCAGTACAGTGGGGGCTCCCTGACTGTCAGGAGGTTCCCTGGTGAAAACGCTTCCCCTGCTTCCCCTGCTCCTCGCCTGTGTGGCGGCGCCCGTCGGCCCCGTGCTCGCGGCGGCGCCCCCTCCCACGGTCCTCGCGGGCCTGGACGCGCTGTACCCCGAACTGGACGCGCTCTACCGCGACCTGCACCAGACGCCCGAGCTGTCACTCCAGGAGGAGAAGACGGCGGCGAAGCTGGCCGAGCGCCTGCGCAAGCTCGGCTTCGAGGTGACACCGAAGGTGGGCGGGCACGGCGTGGTGGCCCTGTTGCGCAACGGCAAGGGGCCCACGGTGATGCTGCGCACGGACCTGGACGGGCTGCCGGTGGAGGAGAAGACGGGGCTGCCCTACGCCAGCAAGACGAAGGCGAAGGATGGAGCCGGGACGGAAGTCGCGGTGATGCACGCGTGCGGGCACGACGTGCACATGACGTCATGGATTGGCACGGCCACGCTGCTGGCGCGGACGAAGGACCGGTGGCGTGGCACGCTGATGCTGGTGGGGCAGCCGGCCGAGGAGATGGGAGCGGGGGCCCGGCAGATGCTGGCGGACGGCCTGTTCAAGCGCTTCCCCAAGCCGGACGTCGCCGTGGCCATGCACACCGTGGCCAACGCCGCGGCGGGGACGGTGCGGTTCACCCCCGGCTATGCGCTGGCGAGCGTGGACGCGGTGGACGTCACCCTCTACGGCAAGGGCGGGCACGGTGCGTACCCGCACACCACCGTGGACCCGGTGGTGATGGCGGCGCGAACCATCCTCTCGCTGCAGACGCTCGTCAGCCGGGAGAAGAGCCCGCTGGAGCCGGCGGTGCTCACCGTGGGCTCCATCCACGGTGGCACCAAGCACAACATCATCCCGGATGAGGTGCGCCTGCAGCTCACGCTGCGCACGTACAAGCCGGAGGTGCGCAAGGCATTGCTGGCCGGCATCGAGCGCATCACCAAAGCGGAGGCGATGGCCTCCGGAGCGCCCCGCCCGCCCACCGTCAACGTCACCGAAGGCACGCCCGCCACCTACAATGACCCCGAGCTCACGAAGCGGCTGGTGGACGCGGTGGGGAAGGTGCTGGGCGAGAAGAACCTCAGCGAGACGCCGTCCGTCATGGGCGGAGAAGACTTCTCCGAGTACGGCCGCGCGGGCGTGCCTTCGGTGATGCTGTGGCTGGGCATCACCGAGCCCAAACGCTTCGCCGAGGCCAAGGGCGCGGAGGAGGCGCTGCCCTCCCCACACTCGCCCTTCTACGCGCCGGACCGCGAGCGCGCGCTGCGCACCGGCGTCACCCTGCTGACCACCTCCGCGCTGGAGCTGCTGGGCAGGCCCTGAGGTCCCCCGTCTCCACCCAGGGTCAATCGACAATCACGAGCCGGCCACCCGGGACGGTGCTGAGCGCACGGGCCAGGTCCCCCATGCGCACGAGCTCCGCGAGGGTGCCGGTCACCGTGGCATGCCGCTCGCGCGCGACCCGGCCCACTTCTGACAGCAGCTCACCGACGAGCGAGATGCCCCGTGCATCGTCGAGCGTGGCGAACAACGCCCAGAGCACATCGGCGCTCGTCAGGCGACGCACCTCGCCGCCCTCGTGCCAGCTGTGCTCGAGCGGCCGATCCAGGACACAGAGGGCGCCCTGCACTGTCCCCCGGCGCTCGACCCACGAGGCAGGGGCAGGCTCGAACCGGAGCATGACTTCCTGATGGTACCGGGAGCCCACGGAGCCGGGACTCTCCAATCCGCGGACGACCACCTCGAACAGCACCTCCTCCGCGGCAGCGTCGATGGGATAGGCGACGTAGGCGTAACACCCCGCCGGAGCACCCTCGACGAGGGGGCAGTCCGCGCATTCGGAAACCCGGCGAGTGAACTCCGCGACCTCCCGCTCCAGGTCGGGGTAGGCCATCGAGACAGGTGCGTTGTCTCCGATCCGGACGTTGATCTTGAGCTTGGGTCTCCGCTCGGGAGGCACCGCGGCGTCGGCAGCGTCCTTGTAGGACTTCAGCTTGAGCTTCCGCAGGAAGCCCGCGTCACCGAGTTCGACCTGGAGAGCACAACCCCGAAAGCCGACAACGTCAGCACCCATGGCTCCGCGTCTACTGCGTCCATCCGGCAGGGGCAAGCGCGCCAGGACTCAGGACGGGCGAGGGTCAGCGAACGAACTCCACGCGCGCATCCGCATGGACGCCGCGGAGGCTGCGACGGGCGTGCTCCCACGAAGACGCGATTCGCGCCCGAAACCCCTCTTCATCCTCGGGCGAGAGTTCGACGCCGCGAGCGAGATGGATGCGGAAGGTCACGCCATGCTCCTTGCGCGCGAGCGCCCCCTCCATCGCGGTGAGCTTCTGCGTCCGCTCGGGCTCGGCGAGGCGGCTCCATTTCGCCTGGGTCCGGTCCAAGAGCTCCGCCAGCTGGTACGTGAAGGGGGCGAGCGAATAGCCGCCGGGAGAGAGCGGTCCGCGCCCGGTCACCTTGAGCCCGAAGACCAGCAGCGGCCCCGGGTCCATCTCGATGAGGTCGTGAGACGGCTTGCCGATCTTGAGGCGCGGCTTCTCGCCCTCGGGACCGAACACAAGCTCATCGACGGCTTGCGCGCGCCCCGACAAGAGCGCGCCAATGGCTGCGTGTGACTCCGTGCGATGCCACAGGGCGCAGACGAGCGGCGCGGCGGAGTTGGTCGATTCAAACAGAAGGACTTCGGCGGACACACGTGCCACGCCTGTCGCCAGTCCCTGGGGACTGATCGCCGCCGAAGGTGGCGCGAGCAAGAAGAGCGTCTCCTCGAACGATTCGACCCAGTCCGATGCTGGCTTGCGCTCCGCCCGCTCCCTCCAAAGTGTGAGTTCGGCGCTATCGCGCGCGCAGGCGGCGGCGGCGCAGGCTTCGACCGAGATCTCCAGGTCCTGCCAGCCGCCGTTCCAGGCGCGGTGCGCGAGCGAGAGCGCTTCCTTGGGACTTGAGCCAACGGGCCGACCGGTGAGCAACGCACTCGCAGCGACGCATACATGACGGCGAAGATTGGCGAAGTCTTGCTCAGCCGGAGTAAATCCTTGCTGAAAAGCCTGCAGTTGCGGCTCGCCCATGTCGAGCGATTCCCCTGCGAGCAGTCTGGCGAGCAACCAATCGAACAGCAAGATTGGGCTGGTCAGGTGTGACAAGGCCTCTTCCGCGCGCCCCATCTTTCGTAGGCCTTCGAGGACGCGGTATCGAGCTTCAGCCATAGACCACCGTGTCCGAGTCCTTGCCTGCCTCGCGAATGACAGCCTCGATATTGGTTTCGACAGTTTTCAACGTCGCCTTGAAGTTGTCAATCGCATGCTTGATCAGCGTCTTCGCAGCCTCCAAATCGCTCGCGCTGAAGGAGGCCCCCTTGTCGAGCTCAATCACGATGCGTATCAGCCCGCCCTTGCCGGCGAGAACCCTTTTGACCCTCTCACTCACTTGCGGGTCCACCTTCTTTTTCTTCACGCCATCATCAAGCGCCTTCTCCATCTTCTTGATGTTCTTCCTCAGCTGCGACGTGATCGCGCCAAGCTGATTCTGCATCTGCCGGCCGTCCTGGCGGAGGACGGCCTCGCCGCCAGCGACCTTCTGCGCCGTCGCGGGATCACTGAGGACCTTGGCCCTCGCCGAGCCTTCGCCGGTCGTGTCGATGACCTCTTTCCCCGTGGGCATCTTGCGCGAGGACGAGTGACCGAGGAGCACGCGCGGCTTGCCGGACTTCTCCTCGAAGAGTTCGAGGACGTCTCCACTCTCCTCTGACTTCAGGGCCGCGGCGTCGAACCCCGGTCCCTTGACGGAAGGCTCGTCCTTCAGGTGGCCCGGCTTCGTCGGTACGAACGTCTGGTCGGAGGAGCTTTGGATCTCCTCGAGCTTGGCCTTCTCCTTCGCCTCCCCGCTCTCGGTTGGGGTCTTGGACGGCGTCGGCACCATCGCCGCGACGATCTGCTCGATCTGCGCCGCTTCGGACTTCATGTCCCCGACGACGGTCTTCGCCTGTTCCGCGCCCTGCAGTGCTGGCGCGTTGTCGGTCTGCTGGAGCGAAAGCTTCTCGTCCGGGTTGACCTTGAGTGTGACCAGCCACTTGTCGGCTCCGACGGAGATGGTGGCGGACACCTTGTGCTGCGCGGCCACGCGCTGGATGGTGGAGCGAGCATCGCCCCCCTTCTTGGGCTTGCGGAGCCGGGCGGCGATGGCCTTCCGCGCGCGCTTGAGGCGCTTTTTCGCCTCCTTTTTCTTGTCCTTCTCTTTGTCCTTCTTCTTGTCCTTGCCTTTGCCCTTCTTCTTCTTGCCGAAGAGCTTGTCCTTCAGCTTCTTGAGCTTCTGACCGGCCTTCTTGAAGAACTTCTTGAGCTTCTTGCCGGCCTTCTTCAGCCCCTTCTTGATCTTGGCCAGGATCTTCTTGCCAATCGCAGCCAGCTTGCCGGACACCTTCTTCGCCGGCTTCATGAGGCGCTTGAGCAGCCAGTTGGCGACGAAGTCGATCACCGCCACGGCGCCCGCCGCCACCGCGGTCGCGAACGGGGGACCGGCGTTTCCACCCTTCACCGCCTTCAGGAAGGTGATGAAGGAGTCGATGGCCGCGATGATCCGGCTGACCGCGCCCCACGCCGCCTGGACGCCCTCGATGATGGCCATCACCGCGCCCGCGGCGGGCACGATCATCGCCACCAGCTTCTCGATCAGCAGCTGGATGAGGATGCCCGGGACGGCGGTCTTGAGCGCCTCCCAGGCCATCTTCCCGATGGCCTCCAGGTTGAAGCCGCCCGTGAAGAGCGCCTTCATCAGGTCGACCGGGATGCCCAGCACCTCCTCGACCTTGCTCTTGAACCACTCGCTGATGGCCGACTTCATGGCCTTCACGAGGTGGTTCTTGATGCCGTCGACGACCGCGGCGCCCAGGTTCGAGATCCACTGACCCGGGCCCGCCGCGATGTCCTTGATGAGCGCGAGGAACGTCCCGAGCGCCTTGGCGACGGCCTCCGCCGCCTTGATCGCCGAGTCCACCACGGCGGCGACCGCGTCCACGGCGGCGAGCAGGCCCTTCTCGAGGAGCCCCAGCGCCTTGTCGAGGAACTCGCCGAGCGCGTCGAGCAGCTTCGTGACGCCCTTCTTCAGCTTGTCCGCGATCTTGTTGACCGCGTCCTCGGCGTCCTGGACGGTCTGGCGGACGGCGCCCTGGAACTTCGCCTTGAGCTCCGGGAACGCGGCGAGCGCCACGTCGCTGATGGCGATCAGCGCGTCACCCGCGAGACGGATGGCCGCGACCACCGCCTGCCGCGCCTTTTCGATCAGCGCGACCGCGGCCTTCTTCGCCGCTTCGATGGCCGCCTTCACCGCCGCGCGGAGCGCCTTCATGACGCTCTTCACGGCCTCCTTGATCTTGTTGAAGAACGCCTTCGCCTTCGACGCGAGCCAGCCGAAGAAGCCGCTCGACTCCTCCTTCGCCTTGGCCTTCTCGCGCTCGGCCTTGGCCTCTCCCTCCTCCTTGGCCTTCTGGGCCTTCTCCTCACCCTCGGAGAGGGTCTTTCCGGCGCTCTCGTCGGCCTGCGTCTTCTCGGTGTCGACCTTCTCGTCGGCCTCCTGCTGCTTCGTGTCGGCCTCGGTATTGCTTTTGTCGACGGCGGCCTGCTGCTCCTCGTTCCACTCGCCGCGCTTCTTCGCGACCTCGTTCTGGGCGGCGGCCTTCTCCGACTCCTGCTCCGCCGCGGCGTCCGACTCGGCCTGGGCCGCCGCTTGCTCGGTGCGCTGTGTCTCCGCCTCGGAGGCTTCCTGCTCCTTCGCCTCCTCCTGGACCATGTCGCCCTGGCCCTTTTCGACCGCGGCGTCGATCTCTCCCTGGCTCTTCTCCTGGGCGATGATCGACGCGGCCTCCGCGTCCGGGCCGCCCTCCCCACCCGCCGCCCCTCCGCCCGCGCCCCCTCCGCTGGCGGGCACCTTCGCGGCGAGCGTCTCGTGGGTTTCCTGGGGAGCAATCTCATTCTCCCCCATTGGCTTGCGCGCATCGGCCTTGCCCGTGTCGTGCGCGGCCGCCACGGACTGGTCCATCTTCACGCGCTGGGCCGTGACCTGCGCCGGATCCGCGTTCCCTTCGAGCGCGAGCGTGGGCGGCGGGCCCGCGCTGGTGCTCACCTCGGGATCCGAGGTGGGCATGTTGTCGACCGCGGAGCCCATCCGGTCCGCGTCCTGCTGCGACATCTCTCCTTCGCCAGCGCCGCTCGTCGGGGGTGCGGTCACCGCGTTGACGGCGGGGGCTGGCGCCTCCGGCACGGGCTCGGCCGCGGGCGTCTCGACCGCGGCGCCTTCGTCCACCTTCTCGGCCTTCGTGTCGCCCTTGCCTTCAGCGCCGAGGTCGAGCCGCGTCGCGCCCTTCTTGCCGGGCATTCCCGAGGAGGCAGCGCGCGTGGGTGGGTTCGCGGCGAGCGCCTGTTTCTTGTCGCCGACGGTCTTCGAGACCGACTGGGAGACGCTCCCGAGCGCGCCCTGGATGGACATGGGAGCCAGGCCCTTGAGCGACCCGAGCCCGGCCTTGGGCTCGCTGCCCGAGACATCGGGGACGGCCGGCGCTGGCTTGTCGGGAATGGCTCCTCCGCCTCCACCGCCCCCCGCGGCCGCGCCGGCACCACCGCCCGCGTCCTCGCTCACGGACGCGGTCGCCGCGCCCTGCTCCGCTGGAGAGAGCGCCCCCTCCTCGGGGCCTGCGCTCTCGGGAGCTGGCTCTTGCGCATGCTCCTCTTCGGCATCGGCCTGCTTCTGTTCGTCGAGCTCCCGGTTGCTCTCCGCCGCGGCCGCGGACTCCTTTGTTTCGACCTGCTGTTCGGAGGGTCCCTTCTCTACGCCCTCGGCGCTGGCGGGCTCGTTGTCTCCTTCGCCACCACCGCCCACCGCCTCCGGAGGCTCCGCTCCGCCTCCACCATCGGCCTCCGCATCAACATCACCGCCCGCTCCACCCCCGGCGGCCTCCGGCTCCTGATCTTGTTGCGCCTCGGCGGCCGTCTCTTCCTCGGGCTGCTTCTCGTCGACCTTCTCCTCGGTGGCCTGGGCCTCGGGAGATTCGGCGCCTCCCTCTCCGCCAGCGCCGCCCCCGCCACCACCACCGCCTCCTCCGCCCCCACCGGCCGCGGCGGGCTCGCGCTCCGCTGTCGCCGGTGAGGCACCCGCCGGGCCCTTCTCGCTCGATCCTTCGAGGGCCTTCTTCACATCACCGGGAACGCCCTGCCGGGCCTTGGACTGGCCCTCGGCCTTCGCGCTCGCGTCGCCGCCCTTACCCTTCCTGGCGCCCTCTTCCTTCTCTCCCGCGAGGGCCTTCCCTTCGTCGGGCGCTCCCGGCTTCTTCTCGGCGCCCTTCCCACCTGTCGCCGCGCCCTCCGCTTCGGCGCCTTTTCCATCCTGCCCCTTGTCCTCGGCCTTGCCCGCACCGGGCGCTCCGGGCTCCTTCCCGGCAACACCTGCCTTGCCTTCGACGGGCGCTCCGGGCTCCTTCCCGGCAACACCTGCCTTGCCTTCGACGGGCGCTCCGGGCGCCTTCCCATCGACACCCGCCTTCGCTTCAACCGGCGTTGTCTCCGCGGCCTTCGTCTCACGCGGCCTGGCCACATCACCGGGGGCCTTTGCTTCAGGCGCCAGGACTCCGGCCGTACTGGCTTTAGCGGCCTTGCCTTCGTCCTGCTTCGCTCCGGTGGCTCCAGGCGCCCTGCCGGACTCCGCCGCTTCTCGGAGCGTTTCGTTCGCTCCGGGCGACAGCGCGGGCTTCTCCTCTCCCCGCGTCACCTTCGCCCGCAGCGACTGCGCGAGCCTTCCGGCGAGACCACCGCCCACGGCCGCTCTGGCGCCCTGCGTCCCTTCCTGCGTCTTCCGGGCGGGCGCGGGCTCCTCCACGCCGGCCTGCCGATCCGCGGACGTCTTTCCTTCCGCGCCAGCGCCCTCTTCTCCCGGCGCCTTCTCCTGCTCCTTCCCAGCCTCGCCTGCTTCCGCCCCCGCCGCCTCGGGCTTCTTTCGCTTCTTCCCTGGCGGCCCGCCCGTGACTTCGGGGCTGTTGGCGGATTTGGCCTCCGTCGGCCCGGCGGTCTCCGCGGCATTGCCTGGCACCGGCACGCTCGCGCCGGACAGCGCCTTGCGCATCAGCCGGTTCCGCGTCGACCCCGAATAGCCGCCCGCGGTGACGCCGGCCGGCTGCCCCGACATCACCCGGGTGGCGGCCGAGTCGGCCTGCATCTCGGCCGGCTCGTTCGGAGTGGAGACCTCGCTCTTGGCCTGGGGCGCCCCGCGCGCGGAGTTGCCCTGCTGCACGACGTGGGTCAGCTCGTGCGCGAGCAGCCTGTCGCCGCCCTCGGTGCCGGGGCGGTACTTCGACGTCCCGAAGGCGATGTCCTGTCCGGTGGTGACGGCCTCGGCCTGGTGCTCGGCGGCGAAGCCCGACGCGCGAGCATCCGTGTGCACGCGCACCCCGTCGAACGAGCGCCCAAAGGCGCCCTCCATCCGCGACCGGGTCGAGGGGCCCAGAGGACTGCCCCCCGAGAAGCCCGGCTCGGCCGCGTGGGACACACCGGCGGCCTCAGCGGCCCGCGACGCGGGTACCGCCGCACTCGGCGCATTCACAGGCGCCGGAGTCTTCGCGGCCGGACGTCCCACCCGCTGTCAGCCTTTCACCGGCTTCGGCGGCTGGCTCTTCGGTCCCCCCAGCCCGCGAGCGCGCGCGGACTGATAGGCGGTCAGCGCCCGCACCCTCGCCTCACCCCGGCGGATGCGGAGCGCGATCCGCTCCTGCGCGTCCTTCTCGATGCCCGTCCAGGCCTCGAGCGCCTTGCGTTCGGCCTCTTCTATCTTCGCGACCTCCGCCTTGGTGGGCAGCTTCGTCGGGGTATTGGTCGGCAGGGTCTGCGGGACGTCCTTCTTGCCCTGCAGCGCGGCCTTCGCGAGCTCCTGGATGACCTCCCGCCCAGCGGTCATCGTCTGCGTCAGCATGGCGCTGCCCGAGAGCTCGCGAATCGACTTGAGCCTCTGCTCCAGCTGTTCTCGCCGCGCGGCCACGGGCGCGCCAGGGTTCTTGGGCGCGGGCCGCTGGGGACGGGGGTCGCTGCCCCCGGGGAGCTTCAAGGCCTTCTTCATGTTCTGCGTCGGTCGCATGAAGTGCGTCCTTTCCGTCAGGGTGCGTTGTAGTTCGGAGCAGTGATGATCCCGGCCTGGCTCCAGCCCGAGATGTTGAAGTCCGTCGCGAAGTTGTGCGCGAACACGATCCGGCTGTACGCGTTCGTGACGAGCACGCTGCCGGCCCGGTTGCCCACGATCTGGAGCCCCGAGTACGAGTCCGCGACCGCCGGTGGATACGTGTCATACGGCGACTTGACGGTCGCGTTCGGCCAGCCGACGACGAGATCCGCCGTCACCCAGTTCCCCTCCACCTGCGCGTTGTACGAGTACTCCTTCTCGACGGCGGCCGTGGCGAGCGCCTTCAGATAGGTCTGGAAGATCGGCTGGACCTCCGCGACCCGGACCGTGCCCCTGTAGACCGTGTTCGCGGGTGCCACCCACGGCTGCAGGGACTCGATGAACCGCGGGGACGAACTCGCCACGCCGGACGAGGTGTAGGTGTAGGGGAAGAACAGGATGCTCCCCTCGGCGCGGTTGTCCTCGATCTGCCAGTCACCCCACGCACGGGTGATGATGAGCGCGATGTGGCTGTTCCAGAGCGGCAGCAGCCGGTTGCCGGACACGACGTTGCCGCCCCCCATCGTGATCTGGAACCCGCCCGTGACGACATTGCTCCGCAGGGTGCTCTCGTAGAGCTGCTCGCTCCTGCATCCCAACCCGGTGAAGCGGTTCGCCTCCAGGAGGAGCCAGGTGGTCCCAGCGCCCGTCTCTCCCTCGGGGGCCCAGAACGGAGCGGACGCGGTCACCGTGTTGCCCTGGACCACGATGCCGTCGCGATCGCCTTCGGTCCAACGCTCGTAGAGCAGGATGCCCACGGTCCCGCCCTCGTCGGGCGGCAACTCCGTGCTCAGCGTGATGACGTTGTCCTGGACGGACAGGTACCCGCCATCCGACAGGTAGAGGCCCACCTGCCTCGCTTTGCGCATTGGCAGGCCGAGCACGTCTTCGGAGACGATCGTCTGCTGGCCGCGCATGGTGTTGCTCTGCACGACCACGTCATTCCCCAGCGCGAGCACCCCGACCGCGGCGTCGATCTGGTTGTCCGCGATGCGCAGCCGTTGGGTGCGCACCTCCTGCTCCTGCTCCCAGGGCGGCGGAGCGAGGAGCGTGCAGGCAACGCCCACGGTGGTATCGCTGAAGACGTTCGCCGTCACCGCGATCCCCTCCATGTTCACCACGGGCGGGCTTGCGCCCTCCTTCTGCTGGACGAGGCTCGGTCCGAACTGGACCCCCGCGAGATAGGACAGGAACTGGTTGTCGTGGATGCCAATCCCGGCGAGCGAGGGATACGTGGACTCCAGGACAGGCAGCGGGCTGGTATCAGCCGAGGCCGCGAAGAGGATGCCGCGCGGGCCCGTGAACGTGCACCCCTCGACCTCCAGGGAGCTGGTCACCCATGGCAGCCAGAGCCCGGCCGCGCCGGACGTGGAGAACCGGTCCCCGGACAGCCGGCACTGGTACAGGAAGTCGACCCGGATGCCTGCGTACGAGCCCACATACTCGTTGCCGGCCGAGACCAGGTCGGACGACAGGTACCCGATGAGCACCGGACTTCCGCAGGCGAACGTGCACCGCTCGAATTCGCATCGCCAGTAGTCGATCCCGCTCACCCCGATGCCGACGCTCTCCGCGCTGAAGCCTCCCGCCTCCGTTTCGATGAGCTTCGTGACCGTCTTCTCGAGGTCCTCGTCCGCCGCGTCGATGAGCACCTTGCGGCGCTCCACGTCCAGCCAGCCCTGGAACGAGGAGCGCCGGAGCCGCAGGCCTCCTGCCCCCTTGGCGTAGAAGCCAGCCTTCTCGCCGACCACCACCGACTCGATGAGCTCGGTCATGAACACGTACTCCGCGGCGACGCCCCACGCGCCCAGGAGGATCGACTCCTCGGCGCGGATGGACGTGGTCCCCCGGGCATCGGGGTACACCACGAACGGCGTCGGCTCCTCGGGCTTGAAGACCGGCAGCTCGGGCTTGGCGACCTGGATCGCGACGCCTTCTTCCCCGGCATGGACCAGCGCGGTCCCCTCCAGCCAGAGCTGCGTCGGGACGAGCTGTTCGCGCCCCTTGCTCCCCGGCATTCCCCCGGACAGCGTGAGCTGCACGAGCGGCCCCGAAACCTCGCGCCGGAAGACAAGGAGATCGCGCAGGGTGAGGCGCGCGTCCCCATGCACGTAGAACACCGGCGCGTCCCCCCCGAAGCCGAGCAGCGTCGCGTGCGGGCATCCAGCGAGCGTCACCCGCCTCCCGATGACGTTCAGCGTCCCGTGGATCCGGTAGATGCCGCGCTCCAGGCAGAGGGTCGCACCATCGATGGCCTCGTCGATGGCCTGCTGGATGCGAGCGGTGTCGTCCCCATGGTTCTCGGACGGAGACAGCGACCCGTCACAGCAGCCGCCGTCCTCCTTCGCGTACAGCTCGTCCAGCGCCTCCTGCACGGTGTCCGCGTTGGTGCCGACCTTGCCGCCGTCGTAGGCGATGTCGTCCGCGTTCAGCTCGCAGAGCGCCGAGTACTGGTGGTCGTACCAGCGCACCAGCTCGAGCGGCGCGGACTCGCCCGTGTACCGGAACAGCGCCAGCGGCGCGAACAGCCGCTCCGGACCGTGGGGCGACTCCTGCCAGAGGCCATTCTGGTTGTCCTTGATCTTGCGCGCTTCGTGCTGCCAGTAGTCCCCCGGGCGGAAGGCCGCGCCGGTGAGCTCGATGACGATGCCATCGCCCAGGTCGAACGCGGTGACGGGCGGATCCCCCATCACCTTGGGCTTCGTGACGAGGAGGCCGTGCCAGACCCGCACCTTCCGGGGCGCCTTGTCCTTGTTGGCGAAGTCCGCCGGCACGTTCACCGGCAGCCGCGTCACCGGGTCGCGCAGCTTGAGCTGCCCGGAGGTGGCGGTCGTCTCCGCGTAGAAGAGCTGCCCCACCGAGCGCTGCGAGGCCCTGAACGACTTCGCCGCGAGCGCGACCTCCGCGGGGGCGGCGTCGCCCAGGTCGTCGGTCTCATCGAGCAGCTCGATGAGGTCGCCGTCCTTCACCTCGGCGCCGGGCGCGAGCGTCAGGTTCGTGAGCGTGTTCGCCACGGAGGCGACGGCGAACACGTCCGAGCCGTTGTTCTTCGACCACTTGATTTCGACGTTCCCGAGCGCGCCGCCCTTGTGCACCTCGAACCGGTAGAAGCGGTTGTCCGCGCCCGTGTAGCCGCCGGCTTCGGGAATCGCGCAGGGGTCCAGGTTGTCCGGCGCCACCTTGGTGGTGAGCCTCAGCTTGCCGGTGCCCGCGTCGACCTTCGCGAAGGCGGCCGGCACGTCGTCCTTGCCCGTGAGCGGACTGCCGCCGTCGTTCGCGAAGACGGCGAGCTTGACCTGGCCCACCGCCTTCGAGCGCACCGTCGTGTCGAGCACGCCGCCCAGCGCCTGCTCCAGGATTCCGCCGTCCTCGATGCGCGTGATGAGCCGCTCCCACCCTTCCAGGTAGGCGACCACGTAGCTCCCCGCGACGGGCAGCGTGTCTCCCGTCGGGAAGCCCTTGCTCGTCGGGAAGGTGGACTCCCAGAACATCCCGTCGTCCGCCGACTCGACCCCGAGGCCTTGCAGGTAGTACCGGCCGCGCGTGTACGAGAACAGCGGGGCCTTGGTGGCGGGCTCGAAGCCCTCGATGAAGCCGATCCACGCCTCGTTCGCGGCGCCCGCCGCGGAGAAGCCGATCTCGAGGGTGTCGTACTCGGCGGGTGCGCCCGCGGGCACCTGCACGTCGTAGAACTTGAAGTTCGTCGCGTCGTTGACGTTGAGGACACCCGCGCTGACGTTGTGGATCCGGACCTCCACGTTCGCGTTGGCCCGCAGCCAGAGGCGGAGCTTCGGATACCGGGCCTTGGCGAGCTTGCGGCGGGCGCGGATCTGCACGAAGCCGCCCGCCGCGTGCGCCCCCACGTACAGGGACGGGAACCGCTCGTGGTACTTCGCGCCGTAGTCGCGGTACGCCACGAACGCGCCGCCCGGTGCGGGCAGCGTCACGCCGTCGAGCGTCTCGAACACCGCCAGGAGCGGGCCCGGCGTCGCGAGGTAGCCCAGGTTCGGACTGCCCTGCTCGCAGCCCACGTCCGACGCGAGGTCGCGGATCAGCGTGTCGGCCGCGTCCACGCTGGCCGCGACATCGCTGTCCAGAACGAGCCGCCCCTCCTGCAGGAGCACGCGCCGGTACTTCTCCTTGCGCTTGGCATCAGGACGATGGCCTCTGGTGAAGTCGCCTTTCATGGTCGCTCTCTCAACCGTCCTCTTCCCGGTGTCTCAGGTATCGCCGAACCCAGTGGCCCGGCGCGCTAGTCCATCCGCAGGAGCCCGGTCTGGAGCCCCGCGGGGGTGTATTCGATCAACCTCGTGAGCAACGCGTCGCCCCGCTGCGCGAAGCGCGCGCCGTGGAACGCTCCCATCTCCGAACCGTCCTCCGCGCCGCGCGTGATGGACCTCGGGCACTCCTCGGACAGACGGAGGTGCGCGGCGTCGGTCCGGTCGCGCGTGACGAACAGGGCGAGGTCCTCCGTGACGCGATGCCTGCGTGGCAGCAGGCTCTCTGGCTCCACGCGGCTGTAGCGGACGCAGCCGTGGAACCGGTCGCGCGCCCGCGCCACGTCGGTGAAGAGGCTCTCGCTCGCCTCGATGACGCGCACGTCCACCGAGGCGCCCCCGCCCAGGTCCGCGCGCACGGCCGCCACCGTCGAGCGCTCGAAGCGGACCTCGCTGTCAATGGCCTGGACGGCCGCGCCGCCCGCGGCGTCGAGCACGCTCTCCTCCACCATGACGGAGGCGGCCCCGTTCACCTGGAGCCTCGGCGCGAGGCAGCGGAAGAGACGGATCTCCGTGTCCGAGCCCGCCGCGGCCGTGAACCTCCAGAGGTCGTGGGGCGCCAGCGCGGAGCAGAACCGCACCTCGACCTGTCTGGCGGGTGGCGGGTCCAGCGCCACCGTGGCCGGAACCGGCGGCGACCCCGGATAGGTGGTCTGCCGGATGGCGAGCCCGTGCAGCGTCAGCTTCTCGTACGTCGGGGGCGCGCCGCTCGCCCACGCCGCGCCGAGCAGGATGACGGGCCGGTGGAGCTCCGCCGCCTGGAGGGTCAGCGACGTCACGTTGGCCGGCCAGACCAGCGCGCTCTCCGCGTACGTCGCGCTGTCCTCGAACTGGATGACTTCGTGCTTCGCCGCCTTCACGCCATCGGCGACGACGGCGGCGAGCGCCTCCCCGAGCGTCGAGTAGCGCGGGAGGGCCTGGTACGAGAGGGGCGCGTCCCGGTGCAGGCTGCCGCCTCGAAGCACGAGCCGCGTCGGCGCGGGCAGCTCCTCGGCGAGCAGGGGCTCACGCGCATCAGGGCGGGCCCCCGTGTGGAACGAATACCCCTCCAGATAGTCGACCGTGACCGGGCTCGGCGGCCAGCCGACGGCCCCTGTGTGCACCGACGCCACGGTGAACGGCGCCGCGGGTTCGGTCTTCGCGAAGGAGAACAGGCCGTGAGCGGGATCGATGTCCAGGCAGCCCGCGGGCGTCGCGAGGCCGAGCTGGGGGCTCATCGGATCCTCGTTCTTCCACCAGCACAGCGTGCGCTGCCGGATCTGTCGGCGGCAGAGCGTCTTCGCCTCGCGAATGGGGGTGATGGCCCCGCACGCGAAGCGCGCCACCTGCAGGCTGCCGGCCCAGACCGTCGAGCCGTCGAGCCTCACCGACACGGCCTCGCTCGCGAAGGCGAGCGACGGAGACCAGCCCGCGAGCGGCGGCACCTTCGTCTCGAGCGCCGGAAGGTGGATGAGCACCGCCTCACCCTGGTCGCTCGTGAAGGACACCTCGCAGGACGGCAGGAGGATGCGCTGCGTGTCGGACTCCAACCTGAGCCAGAGCTCGGCATCGTCCCGCGAGGCCGCGGACTCCTGCGCGAAGAACCTCCACGCCGCTCGCAGCTCCGCCGCCGTCGTCACGTCGGTGCCGTCCTCCTTGAAGGCCTTCCACGCGGTCACCGCCGTGGCGTCCGGGCCGGTCCACGCCAGTTGGAGGAACGGGTGGATGCGGCTCTTGATCCGGAGCGCGAACGCCAGCCGCAGCGCCACGGCATTGCCCGCCACCACCGGCGCACCGGTCACGTCGAGCGCACGTGGACCGTGGACGACCACTGGCCCCCGCGCGGTCGCGGAGGGAATGCTCCGCCACGGCTCGGGCTCGGAGGTGAGCGGCAAGGGCGGCCACGCCGGCCCCGGCCCGGCCGACAGTGCCTCACCGGGCAGCCGCAGCCCTTCGGACGTGACGGTCAGCGGGGTGCCGGCAGGGTCGGCGTCGTACACGCTGCCGTCCGCCGCGACGAACAGCCACCGCTCCCCCACCACCCACGTCGCGGGGAGCTCCACGGTGAGCGCGCCCGCGAGGAACCCCATCGTGGCGAGGCGCGGATCCGCGGGCGGCATCGAGGCCGAGGGAGCGCGGCAGGCGACTTCGATGACGGCACCCGGGAAGTACCCCGCGCCCCCGTCCGCCACGAGCCGCAGCATCACGGCATACGGGCCCGCCACGGGCCCGGCCACGCCAAGGGACGACGTCCCACCGCGCGCCTCGATGCGCACCTCTCCGCGAAGCATGCCCCCGGCGGTGTTCGGCACGTTGGCGTCCGCGCCGGTGAGCGGCACGGCCATCACCCCCACCCGGACCGGCGACGACAACCGCTCCGCCACGTGCGACAGGAGCAGCACGTCACAGAGGTCCGCGGCGAGCGCGCGCTCCGCGGGCAGGCGGATGGAGGCCCGCGCCTCCTTCGTGGCACTGGCGACGGCGGCGGGCAGGCCCGTGAAGCGCACCGTGAAGCGCGCGCCACTGCCACCCTCCTGGTCGAAGTAGTCGCCCGGGCTCGCTCCGAAGTGGAGGGGCGGCACGCGATCTCCCGCGAGCGTGTCCTCGGCCGAGGCGCGCCGCACCCGGAGGGGCACGTCGTCGCCCAGGGGGTTGAAGGCGAACCGGTAGTCCACCTCGGGCACACCGCCGCCGCCGTAGCGCGTGCGGTCCCTCGCCGTTCCCTCCGTGACGGGAAACAGCTTCGTCGGGTACAGCCAGTGCGCGACGTGCTTGGGGTGGTAGCGCCCGGTGGTCCGGCCAATGCGCCGCGGATCCACGGCGTGGAACGCGGTGTCGAGCGGGCCCGACGCACGTTCGGCGATCGTCGCCTCTCTCAGCCCGGCGATCGTCCGCTCGGGCCGGTAGAGGTCGAGGTCCTGGGCGAGCAGGATCCGCTTCCATCCCTCGCGGCTCACCGCCAGCTGGCCGGAGAGGTCTCCCGCCATCTCCTCCAACATGGTGGGGGTGCCCTTGCGGCGACGCCAGCCCACCGTGCCGCGCACGTCGCGCCGGTTGGACGGAGCATCCGGGAAGACGAGCCGCATCCCGATCATGTCCGCCAGGTACGGGAGGACCCAATCCGCGCTCTTGTCGATGAAGAGGTCCGCGTGCAGCTCCTCGATGTTCTGCCGCGTCCGCGCGATGGGCGCGGCGAGGATGCGCAGGAACTTGTAGAGCTCCTCCACGCCCCGGGGTGCGAGCGACTTCTGGGGCTCGCGTGTCCCCTCGGCCATGTCGACGACGCGGTAGAGCGCCGGCAGGTGCGAATAGAGCAGGTCCGTGACCAGGGCACGGACGCCGGGGTCGAGCGTGGGGGTGTCGCCGCCTTCGCCGCTCATGGGAGCTCCGGAGAGAGGATTTCGATGTCCTGGGGCGCGAGCACGAGCATCTGGTTTGGCCACGCGATGACGGTGTCGGCCACTCGCGGGGGCTGGCCCTTGCCGACCTCTTCGAGCGTGTCGAACAGGTGCAGCTGGACGAAGAGCACGCCGGGTGCACGCTCGATGCGCTCGTAGAGTTCGCTCAGGAACGCGGGCTGTCCCAGGTCGCGGGCCTCGAAGGCGAACAGGCCCGGCGCGTCCTTCGACGTGCCGCAGAGCGCGTCGCGCACGGCACGCTCGACGCTCTCCCGCAGGTACGCCGGGTCGCTCTCCACGGTCAGCTTGAGCTTGAGCCCGACGAGCTCCGGGCCCACCACGTCCAGCAGCACCGTGGTGTCACGGCGGGCCTGGAGGAAGTCCTTCAACTGGGACGCGGTCGCCGCCGTGCCCTTCGCGTCGGCGACCACCACGCGGATCCCCTCCGCGCCGCCCTCGAGCTTCGTCCACTCCGCGCTCGCCTTCACGATGCCCGGGAACTGCAGCGCGAGCTGCTTGTGGTCCTCCACGGAGACGGCGCGGTCGAACGTCCGGATGTAGCCCGTTGCCTGCGTGCGCACCTCTTCGGGCTCGGCCGGGGCCACGCCGCCCTTCACCGCGAGGGGGTTCGCCACCCGCTCCACCAGGGGATGCGCCTTCTTGAGCCGGCTCACGGCGAAGGCTTCCGCGTCGCCATCCGGACCGATGCCGATGCGGTACGTCGCGACGATGTGGTTCCTCCCGGAGGAAGGAATGGCGCCCTGGAGGCCGTCTCCGAACACCACGCTGACCGTGCCGGTCTCGTCGCGCTGGACAAGGTAGCACCGGTCCTCCGGTGAAGACGCCACGAAGTCCACGACGCGGTGCCACAGGACGTCCGCCACGCGAACCTCCAGCTCGGGCTCCGCGCCGTCCAGCGAGGGCAGGTACGTGAGCGGCTTCTGCTTGAGCGGGAAGCGCAGGAAGGGCGTGCTCCCATCCGAGCCACCCAGCACCTCCGACGCGGTCTTCCCGTGGGAGATGCGCGCGACGTTGCCCAGGATGCGAAGCGCCCCGAACGTCCAGGGCGCGCCCGCCACGGGCGGCTCCACGGGCTCCCAGGTGAGCTGCGTCCGGACGGTGCTGTTTCCATCCGCCCACGTGCCCACCGACGTGATGCGCACGATTTCGTAACGCGCTCCGCCCGTGCGCTCTCCCAGCGCCACCCGCCGGCCGGGCTCCAGGTCCGCGACCAGACGGTCGAGCCGGACGGGCGTCGAGCCGGGCTGGGTGATGGCCGCCGGATTGGGCCCGGTCGCGACCAGGGAGGCCTTCACGCCGAAGCCGAGGAGCCACCGGCTGGTCCGGATGTCCTGCCCGCTCCGCGTCAGGGTCGTGCCGCCCGCCGTCGCCTGGATGGCGGTCACGGTCCTCGCCACGCTCACGGTGGGCTTCTCATTGAGCACGGTGACCTGGGCCTCGTTCGGCTTCGTGGGGTCCACCGGAATCTGGACGACCACGTGGCGGACCTTGGAGAACGTGACGTTCCTCGACACCTCCGTCGTGACCTTGAGCGCCGACGGCCCCGAGCTGGTGACGCGAACCCCGGGAGTGCCGATGACCGACTTCTTGAGCTCCTCGGACAGATAGAGGTCGTTCGCCTCGCTTGAGTTGTTCGCGGGCGTCACGGTGTAGCCGTGGGCTGGGTACGACGCGGGATTGGTGGGCAGGGCCCCACCCCGCAGCTCCGCCTCCGTGAACGACGAGGCCGGCGTGTCCCAGCCGAAGAGATGCAGGTCATGCGCGGGCTTCGCCCAGACGACGGCGCCCGGGAAGCTGTTGTCGCTGCCGGTGAGGGGCTGCTTCACCGTGAGCCGCGTCCGTCCCCCACCCTCCACGGGCGGAGCGCTCACCTCGTGCGCGGAGAGCGTGGTCCCCCGCTCGATGACCACGAAGCCGCCCTGCTCGATGCCGAGCCCCGTCCCCTCTACTTCGAACGTCGACTTGCCGGAGAGCGGCAGGACCGCGAGCGCGTCGTACGGGAAGAGCTCGCTCCACGACGCGCTGACGGCCAGGTCCTCGGTCGTCTCGTAGTCCTGAGCCTTCTTCTCGCCCACGGCCGCCGAGCCCATCCCCAGGCCCCGGAGCACGGTGCCGGACACGCCGTCCTTGAGGGTCAGCAACACGTACCCGGTGGCCGCCAGGCCCGGCCCAGGCTCGTAGCCGAGGCGGCGTCCGTGGCGCACCAGCGCCTTCGCCGTGAGCGCCGTGCCCAGGAAGGCGTCGTTCGCGTACCGGTCCTGGTAGGCGCCCAGCGTGTGGCCGAGGAGCGCCGCCAGCTCCATGAGCGTGCCGGCGAAGTCGCCCTGCGCGGTGGAGGGCGGAAAGCCCAGCTCGTGCGAGGCCAGCGTGCGCTGCTCGTCGAGGAGGTCGGCGAACTCGTCCGGCAAATAGTCGAGCACGGTCCGGCCCGCGAGCGGCTCGCCCGTGGTGGAGTACGCGGTGCGGAAGCGCGGTGGGCGGCTCACGGGGCGACCTCCTCGATGACGAAGTCCTTCTCGGTCACGCCCGCGTCGAGCCCGACCACGAGGACCTTGAGCTTTCCGTAGTCCGGCAGGTCATCGTCGCCGTCGTTGCGGACGACCTCGGTCGGCGCGAGCGTGATGCGCGACTCGACCTCATTCGCGGACAACACCTTGAGCTTGCGGAAGCGGAGCGCCTTGACCGACCGCACGCCCGGGATGCGCTGCACGAACGCGAGCAACTCCCCGACCTCCAGCCCGTCACTGAAGCTCAGCCGGTCCGGGTGGAAGTAGCCCGGGTTGGCGTTGGAGCCGGGCCGCAGCGCCGCGAGGACCGCCGAGCGCACGCGATAGGGCAGCGCCCCCGGCTCGACGCAGATGCCGAGCCGCACGTCGATGGGCACGTACTCCGCGGCGCTCACGAAGTGCTCCCGCCCCGTCATGCGCAGCGCGTCGATGCGGTCGAACACCGCCTGCCGGAGCGGCTCGGAGAGCCCGGTCTGTCCTTCCGGATCCACCAGGACGAGCACCGCGTTGAAGGGTCCGCCCAGGAGTCTGGCGGTCGCGCGCCCCACGCCCTTCACGGTGCCTGCGGCCACGGCGTAGTCGGAGAGCGAGACGGCGCGCTCGACGGGGCCATGCCGGAGCGACGCCGGGATGCGGAGGCGCACGGCCTCTCGCGTCTCGGCCCGGAGTCCTCCCCTGCCCGGGAGCACGTTGGTCCCGCGCAGCCCGGAGAAGCCGGCCACGGCGGACTGGCCGGGCACGAAGCGCGTGAGGACACCGGCGCCCACGTTGCCCGCGACCGCGTCGCCCGTGCGGTACTCCACCACGATGTCGCCGGGGAGCTGCTCACTGTGCTGCTGCGCCTGGCTCAGCGCGTCCTCGGACCACACCTCGACGGCGCGCCCCTGCTTGCCATCACCGAACTCGAGCCACAGCGAGCCGTCCTCGTCGGCGGTCGCGACGAAGTGCCTGTCGAAGGACTGGGAAGCATGCAGGTGCTCCACCCGCTGCCACTTCTCCGAGCCGATCGTCACCTCCACCCGGACCGAGGAGCCCGCGAGCCCCGCCGCGGTGACCGTGGACTCGAACACGACCTGCGTCTCCGAAAGCCGCAGCGCGCGCAGCAGCAGGTGCGAGAACCCCGGCCGCCGCTCCAGCACGTAGCTCTGGCGGTCGCGAGAGAAGGCCGTCTCCGAGCGGACGTAGCGGTCCTGCCGGGACCGGCCGAACCGGGCCCGCCCCAGGTTGCCGTGGATCCGCAGCGCGTCCGGCTCGCCCCACGCCGGCCGCATCGCGGTGGCCAGCGGCGGCTCGAACGCGACGACCGTGACCGCGGACTCGTTCGTGTGCGGGGCGTCCGACGCGGAGGCCGTCCATCCCGGAAGCCGCTCGTGGCGGAAGGCGGTGATCGTCACGATCTGCGCGGGGGGAACGGGCGCGTCCGGGGGCGTCGTGGCGAAGTAATTGCCCTGCACGAACGCGAGCGTCTGGCCCACGCCGAGGTTCTCGACCGTGCCCCAGAGGAGCATCTCGCTCGCGCCCTCGGGGATGATGGCGTCGTCGGCTCCGGGCCACGCGGCGAGTGGCAGCACGTTGTGGGCGGTGAGGACCCGCGAACGCTCGGTGAGCCAGAACACCACCTCCGCGCCGCTCGCCCCGGCCGGGGTCGTGATCTCGATGCCCACGGGCAGGTAGCCGTCGCTCTGGGCCTGGAAGCAGAGGAGCGTTTCGGCCGCGGTGCCGTCGAACAGGCGCGTCCCGAGGAGCTCCGCGTGCTGGCGCAGGGAGTACCGCTGGCTGGCCGTGTCGACGAACGCCTCGTTGGCGACGCGGTCCTGGTAGTAGCTCAGCAGGTCGCCGTGGTGCGCGAGCAACTCCACGAGCACGCGCTCCAGGGCCGCGGGCGAGAGGTCCGCCCACGCCGGGTTCTTCACGCGCACCCAGTCGCCGAACATCTGCACGAAGCCCGAGAAGTCCTTGGTGAGCAGGTCCACCGCGGGCCGCGGCTGCAACGCCCTGGGCGGCTGCTCCGTGAGGGGCCGGCAGTCGCCGCCCTCGCAGCTCAGCGTGAAGTCGAACGTCGCGCTTCCGAAGAAGGGATGAACCCGCGGGCCGTTCGGCCCCTCTCCGGTGGAAAGCAGCGTCAACGTGTACTCGGACGCATCACCGACATTGGAGAGCGCGAGCGTGACGGTCTTCTGGGCGCTGTCCTCGCCCACGTAGGTGAAGCCCAGGTCGGTGATCCGCAGCCCGCCCGAAATGGCGAAGCTCTTCTCGGAGAACTTGGGGGCGACCCAGGTCCGCTGGAGGTGGACGACCAGCGTCGCGGACGTGGGCGCCTGCTCGTTGGGTAGGAGCTTCAGCTCCAGGTAGTCGATGCCCTGGAACAACGAGGTCCCATGGCGGCCGGACCACTGCAACCACGGGGACGTCACAGCCGCACCTCCAGGTTGCGAGGCAGGCGGTCCGTGCGGCGGCGGAAGGCGATCTTCACCCACAGCTCGCCGTCCTCGGGGGAAGCCTCCACGTCGACGCCGTCCACCAGGATTTCATCGCCGATGTCACGGCGGAGCGACTGCGAGATGCGGAACTCCAGCGCTCCAATCGTCAGGTCATTGAGCTCGTCGAAGACGGCGCGGTTCAGGCCCACGCCGAAGTCCGGCCGGTTGACGCGCTCTCCCGGCGCGGTGAACAGGACCGCGAGGATCTTGTCGCGCAGGTGCTTGTCCGCGTCATCGATGACGGCGACCCCGCCCTGGGCGCCGAACCGGAATGGGTGCTGGAGGAAGCGATCGGCCATGGGAGTCCTCCTCAGGTGATGGGCGCGGGCGGCGGGCCAGGGGGAACGGGGAAGATGACGAGGGTGGTGGACGCGAGCAGCGTGCACGCCGTCGCTATCTGCTGCGCCTTCTGCGACACCGACCCGTCCACGTCGGAGAACACGGAGATCATCTGCGACACCGCCGCGCCCGCCGCCGTCGGGAAGGACGCCGTCCCGGGCGGGAAGCTCTGGCCCGCCATGTACGCCGCCACGCCCATGGCCAGCTGCGTGCCCGCGGCCTGCGCCGACTGCGCCGCGAGCGCACCCGCCGCAGCCGCCGCGAGCTGGGACTTGCGCGCGAGCGCCGTCGCGCAGGGGATCCCCGCCGCCTGCCCCGCCGCGAACCAGCTGGACACCGCGGTCGCGAAGTGGTCCGCGGACTCGTTCACGTCCTGCGGATAGGAGCCGCCCTCCGGGACGAGCCAGGTCTGTTCGAGCTGGGTCTTGAGCGTGTCGAACACGAGGGGCATGGGAGGCGGCCTATTCCGTGAAGGTCTTCTTCGACAGGTGGCTCGACTGCATCGGCTGGGCCGGAGGCCCGGACGGCCCGACGCCGGTGGGATGCGTGTGGCTGTTGAAGAACTGCATGAAGTCATTGCCCAGGACGACGGCCTGCTCCGCCCCGTCGCCCAGCTTGATCTTGTCGGCCTTGATGATCAGCTCGCCGTCCTTGGTCAGGCGCAGCTCGACCTTGTCGCCGCCGTGGGCGAGCACGACGACCTCTCCGTCGTCATCCATGAAGATGCGGTGGCCCGCCTTGGTCCGGAGCACGTGCTTCATCGGGCCGGCCTTGGTGTCCTCGGAGGTGGGCACCTCCGTGCCCTTCTCGGTGCCCAGGTCGTCGGCCTGGCCGGTGCTCTCCGGGGCGCCCCAGAAGCAGCCGGACCAGATGGGCCGGCTCGGGTCGCCGCCCGCGAACTCGATCCACACCGTGTCGCCGACCTCCGGCGTGAACAGGAAGCCGCGGTCCTTGCCTCCGCCGTAGGGCACGCACGGCAGCGCCCAGCCCGACGGGACGTCCTCGCCCAGGACGGCGGGCACCTTCGCGCGCAGGCGCCCCAGCTCCAGGGGGTCCGCGTTGTCGGTGACGACGCCCTCGTATTTTCCGTAGAAGCGGTGCAGGAACCGCTCCTCGAACGTGCGCAGCAGGTCTTCCACCTTCATTGCGGCGGAACCTCCTCGGCGCTCTGGCCGAAGTCTTCCTTCCCGGAGAGGCCCAGCGCGTTGCGCTCGGCGACGAAGGTCTGGCTGATCACCCCTTCGTCCACCGTCGTCCGGACCGCGCGCACGTAGTAGACGCCCGCGAACATCCGCCCCACGCCCTTGATGAGCACCGGGCGGCGCGCGCGGAGGAGCCCCCGGTACAGGGGCGTGTCCACCTCTCCCCTCGCCTCGACCGCGAACAGCGCCCGGTCGGTGGCCGCCGAGCCTTCATCCGCGATGGCCGTCTCCGCCGGGAACGGGTCGCGCAGGAGCGTGACGGAGCCGGTCGCCCCCGCCTGCTTCAGCCCCTTCTCCAGCGCGTCGCCCACCAGTCCGTCCCCCAGCGGATCCAGCTTGGGGCTGCCGTCGGAGCGCACGAGCCGCTTGCCAATGGGGTCGATCGCCGAGCCCTTCACGCGAGCGGGCCCGCTCATCGTGGCCTGGAGATCCAACCACTTGAGGTTGGGATCGTCGCGCAGGAGGGTGAGGTCGGGCTGGGGCGTGTCCTTGATGGCGCGCGGCCGGAAGTACGCCGTCACGGCGCCGCTCTGCGGGTCGGGCTCCAGGTAGCAGACGAAGCCGTTGCGCCGGGCCAGGCGCTGGACCCACTCCCAGTCGGTGCCGCGCTGCACGAGGAGCTGCTTCTTCTCCTCGTGGCGCGTGCCGGTCGTCTCTCCGGAGAAGGCGAGCTGGTAGCGGGTGAAGACCTTCTCCGCGGCCTCGGTGTCGGTGACATCGGGATAGGCCTCCACCCGCTCCTCGGCCGCGAGCAGCACGGCCGCGTCCATGGCGAGCACCTCGACGTAGCTGTTGGATTCGACGGACTCGAAGTGCGGGCGCACGTGCGTGACGAAGCCCTCGAAGAGGCGCACGGAGGTGCCGCCGGGCGGTTCAATCTGCACCGACACCTTCGCGGACGGCACGAAGAGGCCGTCATCCAGCGGCGAGAACTCGCCCTCGGGCGACTGCGTGGCGTTGAAGCGCAGGGCGAGGAAGCTGGGGTCCGCGTCGCTCTCACGCACCTCGATACGGGTGAGCAGACCGAGCACCGAGGCCTCGATCGGCTCCCCATCGATGGATACGAGCATGCGCGGATCCGGCATGGTTCCTCAGCGGTTCGGCGGGATGAGGACGGGCCGTCCGGGGACGAGCACGTCGAACGGGTCGAGGACGCTGGAGGCGTCGCAGATGCGCCAGAACTTCTTCGGATCGCGGAAGTACTGCTGGGCCAGGTTGTCCAGCCGCTCTCCCTCGCCGGGCGCGTGGAAGAAGACGCCGCCCGTCGCCGGAATCTCGCGGAGCGACAGGAGCGTGACGTCCTCTCCGGAGGCGTCGGTGGCGGTGTCCGTGGGGGTCTTCGCGTATCGGCTCGTCTTGTCGATCACGGGTGAGCGCCTTTCGCGTCAGAGCGGCAGGATGTTGGTCCCCTGCGCGGCCGTCGTATCCAGGAACTGCCGCGCCATCTCCGAGCGCTTCGACGCGGTGAAGGCGAGCGCGTCCTGGACGGCCTTGTTGTCCTTGGCGTCCGCGTCGGTGAGCACCTCCAGTTGCACGTCCACCTCCGCGCGGATGGGGTTGAGGTCGCGGTTGTGGCGGGTCTCGTTGACGTTCATCCCGGTGATGCGGACGGGGAGCACGCGCTTCTTGCCCCACACGAACAGGACCGTGGGGCGCTGCTTGCGCGCCTTCACGGGCTCCTTACCGTCGGAGCTGCGGTCCTGCGGGCTCTCCGCCGGGAAGAGCAGTCCCTCCAGCGCGCTGACCTCCGGGAGGATGCCCAGCTCCGCGGGGAGGTTCTCCGCGCTCTGGAGCCGGTCATCGAAGTCGAACCGCACCTGCACGGTGAGCGTCTGTTTGACGTTGCCGCTGGCGGCGTCGGCCCCCTGCTCTCCCTTGCCGAAGCCCTTCGCCGCGCCCTCCGTGCCGGAGCCGCTCTTGCCCTGCTCGACCTGGAAGGCCCGGGTCAAAATCTCGGGGTTGAAGCGGAACGGAATCACCCGCTTGTCGCCGTTCGGGTAACCGCCCGGCTCATACGCGATGAATGCGCCTCGCAGGTAGCTGACAGGGTCGCTCACGGGAACCTCCTCATGACGGCGGAGTAGAGTTCGTCGGCCAGACGCTCCGCGCCGCGCTCGGAAAGCAGCTCGTCCGCGGGGAGCGCGTCGAGCGAGAGCCGCTCCAGGGCAAGCTCCTGCACACCGGAGCGCGCGAGCGGGGACTTCGCGAGGCGCTCCGCGAGCCTGCGCAGGGCGTCCTGCACCGTCGCCTGGACGGCCTGCGCGCGGACCTCGTCGGAGAGGCCCAGCACCGAGATGGTGTCGATGCGGACGGAGATGCCGCTCATGCGCGCCCCCTCGCCCAGACCACCGGCTTGCCGTTCAACTCCTGTGCGTGGCCCGGCAGGTGGACGGCGAGCGGCCCGAAGTCCTCCCGCGAGCGCCCGAGCCCGACCTTCTCCAGCTCCCGGTACGTGGCGCGGACCAGGTGATCGATCCGCACGAGGCCGTCAGGCTCCGACGCGGCGAGGTGCGCCGCCGCGACGCCGATGTTGTAGATGCTCCCGCCCGCCAGGCTGAAGCGCTCCACGAAGTGCCGCAGGTCCAGCCCGGGAGCCCAGCGCGCGACGGGCGGAAGCGAGCGCTGCCACAGCGACGTCCGCATGGACGCATCCGGCATGGGGAACTCCAGCACGAACCGGAGGCGGCGCAGGAAGGCGGTGTCCATGTTGCTGCGCAGGTTGGTCGTCAGGATGCTGATGCCCTCGAAGGACTCCATGCGCTGGAGCAGGTACGCGACCTCCACGTTGGCGTACCGGTCGTGCGCGTCCTTGACCTCGCTGCGCTTGCCGAAGAGCGCATCGGCCTCGTCGAAGAGGAGGATGCCGTGCCCGGCCTCGGCCTCCTCGAACACGCGCGACAGCGCCTTCTCCGTCTCGCCGATGTACTTGGAGACGACCTGGCTCAGGTCGATGCGGTAGAGGTTGAGCCCGAGCGCGCTGGCGAGGCACTGCGCGGCGAACGTCTTGCCCGTGCCGGGGCTGCCCGAGAACAGGCACGAGAGGCCGCGGCCCAGCGGCGACGCACCCGAGAGGCCCATCTCGGCGCGCACCCGGGGCGCCGCGCGGTAGAAGCCCACGATGTCGACGAGCGTGTCGCGCAGGTGCGGCGGCACGACGAGGTCGTCGAACACCGCGCGCGAGAGGATGTGCGTGACGAGCCGGCCCATCTTCCGCGCGCCCTGGGCCAGCAGCTCCGCGGCGATGGCGTCGGCGTCGACTCCGGCGGAGGCACCACCCGCGAGGCGCAGCTTCGTGGTGGCGGCGCGCGAGGCCGCGCGCACCTCGTCGAGGCTCGATCGGAAGCGGAGGGCCAGCGCCGCGGCCACGGGTCCTTCGCCGAACTCGGCCTCGAACACGCGGCGGCGCGCATCGAGGTCCAGCTCCGGCAGATCCACCGTGGGCCAGGCGCCGGTGTACGCGTTGTGTGGCACCAGGAGCACCACCGCGGGGAGGTGCCGCGAGACCATCCGGATCCACGGCTCGGGGAAGGGGCGCGACTGGCAGGCGGCGTGGAGGTCCACCACCGGGAGGCCACCGCGCAGGCGCATGACCTCGGCCGCGTCCGGCGGCTCGTCCGCGCCCCCGACAAGGAAGGCCGTCTCCCCGGCCACGGAGGCAAGGTCGAGCCCCAGCTGGCGCGACGTGCGGGCCGTCCCGGCGCGGAGGCACAGGACGCCCTCCTCATCCAGGATGGCGCGGGCGCCCTCGACCAGCGCCCGGGGCAGTCCCAACCGCTGGGAGGGAGGCTCGCGCGTGATGGCGAGCTGCGTGGGCTCCACGTCGGGCACGTCCGCGAGCAGGTGGCGCCGGGCCTCGGCGGAGGCAAGGCGCACGGGCACCTGCGCGAGCGGCTTCTGGACGGCCGCCTCGATGCGCTCCACCAGGCCCATGCGCTCCGCCGCGCCGCCCTCGATCGCCTCGGACAGGGAGCGCTCGAACGGGACGCCCTGCGCGGACACGAGGAGCCGGGCGAACGCGGCCGGCGTCACCAGTTGGACGCGCTCGTCCTCGGCGAGGATGCTCGCGGCCGCGGCGCACTCCGGGTGGGCCTCGACGGCGGCGGCGAGGACGACGAGCCAGGTGCCCTCCTCGGAGAGCCCGAGCCGGCCACGCAGGCGGGCCGTCATGGGGTCCTGCCTCAGCAGGCACGCGCGCATCCGCTCGCCGAGCTCCCGGAACCGCTCGGGCGCATGCGCGAATCCCGCCGCCGCGTCGAACGTGGCGGTCTCGCGCTCGCGGACCGCTGCCTCCGCGCCGAGCAGCACCAGCTCACGCGCGAGCGCGAGCGCGGACACGGGAGGAGGCGCGGAGTCCCTCATCCCTTGATCTCCACGGTGACGAACGGCGTGAACTGCAACGGCACCGAAGCCCCGAGGGTCAGCTCGACCGAGAACCGGTAGTCGCCGGAAGTCAGGCTGGGGACGGTGAACTCCACCGAGGTGGGCGTGACGGTGAGGCCGCCAATCCGGTGCACGTCGGTGGGCGCGAAGATGCCGCTGTCCGGCCAGAGGTACACCTGCGTGGCGGGCGCGAGGCCCTGCCCCTCCAGCTTGAAGGTCGCGCCCTTCGCCACGGAGAGGACCTTCGGTCCATCGACCGACCAGGTGCCCGCCGGCACGATGCGAAGGTCCGCGGGCTCGGAGCCCACCTTGCCGCTCATCACCGAAATGCGGTGGACACCCGATGGAACCGCGTTCGGTCCGGCCGTGGGCAGCTTGAGCCCGATGGCGCGGCCCGGCTCGATGACGTCGAAGCCACCGGCGACGAACTTCCTGGCGCCAATCCAGACCGCGTCGATGGACGTCGGGAAGGCCCCATCGATGCGCAGGTAGCCCCCTTCCGCGAGGCTGCTCGGCACGAGCCGTCCGATGCGGGGCGGTGTCGAGATGGAGGGCCCGGTCAGGACCATGCCTCCCGGGGCGACCACCGGCGACACCGGCGTCGCGGCGAGCTTGCTCACGAGCTGCACCGGACCGACCTCGTAGAGCAGGAAGGGCCGGTGCTTGATCTGCAGCGGCGAGAAGAGCTTCTCCACCAGGTCGGGCGTGAGCGGCACCAGGGCGAGCGAGATGCGGCCCCTTCCGCTGTTGCTCGGCAGCGCCGGGATGGGCAGCTCGATGTGCGGTTCCGAGTGGAAGATCCGCAGCACCTCGCCGATGAGGCGGTGGGCACCGGCGGAGTTGGTCTCGGGGTCCTCGCCGTAGCCGGTGATCAGCACGAAGAGGGACAACGACGCGGGCGGCGGTGAAGACGTGCCGTCGGGGTTGCGGATGTAGCCGTCGTTCTTGTGGCCCGCCTGCTCGTTGACCCAGAGGAGCGACACCCGCAGCTCCTCGATGGTGATGGCGGTGTCGGGCGGCGGGCCGGCAATGACGTTGCCCGGCGCCGGGGTGATCCGCGTCTCGAGGACGTGCTTGATGGCCTCGGTCGCGTGGTAGAGGTTGTTGAACGTCGCCACCTACCACCTCCCGCCGAAAGGACCGAGCGGGAGCCCCGGTTCGATCTGATGAGAGCGCGGCGCGTGCACCGTGGCCGGCCGTGGCGCGGGCGCACGGCTGCCGACGATCTCGATGCGGCCAACCGAGATGGAGATGCTCGGAGGGGCGGGCCGCGCGGGCGAAGGCGCTCGCTGCGGCGCAGGCACGGGTGCGGGGCGCACGCTCGCGGCGTCGGCGCGAGGGCGCGGCGCGGGCGGAGTGGGCTGCGCGGACTTCGGCGCGGGGACCGGCGCTGGACTTCCGGCAGGCACCTTCGGCTGGGGTGGCGCCGAGGGCGGAGCAGCCTTCGCCTGCGCCATGCCGGAGGGCTGCGCGACGACGGGGGCAGTCACGACGGGAGCGGGCGCCACCGCGCGAGGAGGTCTGTCCTCGGAAGGAGCCGACGGGCGCGGCGCAGGCAGGGCCTCTGGAGGCCGGGAAGCAGCCAGGGGTGGCTTCGAAGTCCGCTCGTCCGCGCTGCCCGTGGAGGGCCCGGGCGCGCTCCGAGGCGGTGGCGGCGTCAACGGAGTGAGCGGCGGAGCTGCCCAGCGCGGAGACTCCACAGCGGGGCGCTCCGGCGTGGGGGCCAGGGGCTCGCGCGGAACAGCCGCCGTGACGACCACCCTTTGCTCGACGACGCGGTCCACCACGCGCTCGGTGCGGCGCTCGACCACGCGCTCTCGCACCACGAGCGGCGCGGCCATGGCGGGAAGGCGGGGACGCTCCGCGACCAACGGCCTCGCGGGCGGGACGGCAGCAGGACCGGCCACGGCGGAGGCCACAGGAGTGGCGGCAACTGGGACCTTCGCGGCCGGGACGCCCGGCGCGGCGACCTGGGGGGCGGCGGGAACTGACGCTGAAGGAACAGGAGCGGCGGCGCGTGGCGGCTCGACCCCGTTGGGACGGCCGGGGACCAGCGGTTCCGGCAAGGCCCCTGCGCCAGCAGTGGGACGCTCCGGAGAGGGTTCCACCGGAGCAGAGGCCGACATCCGCGCGGGGAACAGTGGTCCGGCCGGGACGTCCACGGCGGGCGCCGTGCGGTCGGACTCGGTGGCGCGCACGCTCATCGGCGCGGCACGCGGCGAGGCCTCACCCGCGGCGCCATCAGCGGCGCCGCGCAAGGGTCCCTGGACGATCCGCGACAGGGCCGCCATCGCGCCTTACCCCTCTCCGAGCGCATCGAACAGGTGCTGGTCGTCCTCGGCCTCGATGAGGGCCAGGTACGCGGCGCGCCGGGGGAGCTTCAGGCGGAGGATCTGGTCCTCGCTCCAGTGGTAGTGCGCGGCCAGCCTGTGGACGTCATGCAACATCCGTCGCCCCCTCCCTCTCAGCTCGGCAAAAAAAAAGCCGCAACGTCGAACGGACTCTCGAAACCGGCACTACAGGACGAGCACTGCACCGCCATGCCGAGGTCGAGATCCGGGAGCGCCGACTCGATGGCCCGCTCGATCGCGGCGCGCGCGGCGATGGGCAAAGCGCGCACGAACGGCTCGTCGAAGGGCCCCTCCTCTCCCGCGTACCGGAGCAGCACACGCGCCAGGAGGAACGTGCGGCGCGCCGACTCCGACTCCAGGCCGGCGGACAGCAGATCTTCCTGATCTCCCGCCGTCGGCGTCAGCGCGAGCGCCGTGCGTTCCGCGGGCTCCGCCGGAAGGCCGTGGCCGGGCAGCTCGATCTCGACCTCCGTGGGGACAGGCGCCTCCGGCAGGGGGAGGTTGCTCAGCTTGAAGTCGACCTCGTTCTTGTGGCCGCACGTGGGGCAGGCCACCTCCAGGTGGACCACGTCGCCCAGGGAGAGCTGGCGGATCCGGACGAGGGCGGCATCGCGCTCCACGGTCGTCAGCTCCCGGACGCGCGCGTACGCAGCCTCGAAGTCGGCGCCGGGCGCCACCGAGCACCGCGCCACGATCTCGTTGCAGAGCGCGGCGGTGTTGGAGTCCCGCTGGTGGGCCTCGACGGCCTCCTCCTCGTAGCCGGTCATGGCCCGAAGCGGTGACTCGGAGCGCGGAGCGAGCGGCTTGTGCACGCCCCGGGCGGTGGCCGCGGGCGCCATGGGACGCGGCGGCGCGGACTCCGGCTGGGGCTGTGGCCGGACCTCGCGCGCGCCGTCCCCTTCCCTCGGGGCAGGACCTGGCTGCGCCCGTCGCCGGGCGAACGGGTTATCGATCCGCTCTGTGGCCATCTCGGATCTCCGTGGGCCGGTGGAGGAGGAGGAATCAGGTCTCGGCGGGCTCGGTCAGCGTGGTGTCTCGCTGGAAGCCTTCGTGCTCGATCTTGACCATGGTGATGGCGACCGCGTTGGCGTTCGCATCCATCTCCGGCGTGGCCTGGTACTCGCTCACCCACGCGCGGCGGATCTTGAAGCGGAGGACCGGGGTGCTCTGGAGGTTGAGCACCTCGATGGCGATGTCCTTGCGGTACTTCGCGAGCGACATGGCCGCGGCGCCGTCCAGGTTGTTCACCAGGTTGGCCCACTCCTCGAACGTGGTGTCGTGGGTCAGCCCTGCTTCCAGGGTGATGGGCTCGAACTTCGTGCGCCCCGGCATCTTCCGGACGATCGACGGGTCTCCGGCCTCACGCCATTCGACGGCCTCCGTCGACTTCTTGAGCGCGCTCATCTTCGAGAGCCCGGCGACCGGGCGCCCGTCGATGAGGACGCGGAACTTGAAGTTCTTGTACGGGTCGCTCCGGTGGCTGTTGACAGAAAAGAGTGCCATGGCCGTATGCCCTCGCTACGCCTTCTGATTGACGATCTGGCTGAGCCGGACGACGACGAACTCGGCTGGACGGAGCGGCGCGAAACCGACGGACACGTTGACGATGCCCGCGATCTGATCCGCCTCCGGCGTCGTCTCCGCGTCACACTTGACGAAGAACGCCTCGCGGGTGGTGCGGCCCGCGAACGCGCCCTGGCGGAAGAGCTGCTCCATGAACCCGCCGATGGTGAGCCGCAGCTGCGCCCAGAGCGGCTCATCGTTCGGCTCGAACACCGCCCACTGGATGCCGTTGTAGATGCTCGTGCGCAGGAAGATGGCCGTGCGCCGGACGGGCACGTAGCGCCACTCCGACCCGGGCTGCATCGTGCGCGCGCCCCACACGACGTTGCCTCCGCCGGGCTGGGCGCGGAGCCCGTTGATGCCCAGCGGGTTGAGGTCGTCCTGGTGGGCGTCGAGCAGGTTGTAGTCCAGGCGCCGGGAGTTGAGCACCGTCGCCTCCAGGCCCGCGGGGGCCTTCCACACGCCGCGGCGCTGGTCGGTGCGGGAGAAGATGCCCGCGACGAAGCTGCTCGGCCCGATGACGAGGGTTGGGTCCCGGCCGACGCCCGCCGGATCGCTGATCTCGATCCAGGGGAAGTACACGCCGCCGAAGTTCGTCGTCGTGAGCACGGCGTTGCGGATGTACGCGACCGTGGCGGACGCCGCCTCCGTGGCCGTCTTGTTGGCGGACCTGGGCATGTCCGCGATGCAGAAGAGGTCCTGCCGGGGGCGGCCCGTCACGTAGTCGAGCGCGGCCTGGGTCCGCGTCACCACGTCGTTGTCCGCCTCACCCAACTGGGCGGGGACGACGAGCAGGCTCGCGTCCGTGACCTCATCGAGCGCGGAGAGCAGCCCGGGGAGGCTGCCGTTCGGGAAGTCCGCGTTGCCCTGGGTGCCGCCCGTCAGCAGGTGGCTGGCGGCGGACGCGACGATGGCGGTGTCGAGCGGGCTCGCGCCCGCGACATCCGCGGGACCGGCCGGCTTCACGACGGGGCCGTCCTGCCAGCGGATGTAGGAACTGCGCAGGAGGACGTCCTTCGCGTAGTTCTCATCCGTGGGGGTGGCGGAGAGCCGGTCCCAGCGCTCGACGATGACGCCGTCGGAGGTGCCAGGGAAGGTGTAGACCACGAAGAGGCGGAACCGGGTGGCGTCACCATCGCTGGAGTCGCCGAGCACCACCGCCAGGTTGGACGACCACGCGCCGGGCGAAGAGGCCACGACGCCCAGGCTGGCCCGGGCCCCCGTCTTGGCCGGGGAGACGCTGGTGTTCGTGATGGCCCGCAGGACGTACGCCGACGTGCCGCCATTGCGGAAGAAGGCGTCGATCGCGTACCGCAGGACCACGGAGCTCGCCGCGGGCGCGACACCGGCGTGGCGCTTGAAGCCGCCAAACTGCCGCTCGTAATCCGCGACGCCCTTGATGCGCGTGGGCGTGAGCGGGCCGCGCTCGGTGTCGCCGACGAAGATGGCCGTCGAGGTCCCCGCCGCCTCGATCGCTCGTGCGCCGCTGGGAACCTCTTCAACGTATACACCTGGATGCAGACGTGCAGGCATGGTGGGCCTCGTTGTTGAAGACGGTCAGTTCCCGAGGACGACGTATTCGATCGTCCCGGGGTTGGTGGGGGTGTCGGGGGTCGCGCTCACGCCGGTGAGGGACGCTCCCGATTTCACCGGGGACCAGTGCATCAGGACGCCCCCCGCCGCGAGCTTGTAGAGGACATTGGCGCCCACCTTGATGGCGATGTCCTTGTCGGTGTTGTTCTGGAGGACGAAGCCGAGGACCTCGCTCACGGTCCCGAAACCGATGTCCACCGCGGTCGTGGAGCCGGCGGCGACATCCACGGTTCCCGCCGAGGAGGCCGTATACGGAAAAGCCACACGGAACCCCTGGGTGAGCGAACCGCCTCCGCTGGGTGTGTAGGTCACGCTCGACGAGAACACCGCGTTCGCCATGGCCGCTCTCCTCCGACAAAAAGGGAGTCACGGCGGAGGCGCCCCCCTGGCGCGCTCGCATGGTGCCCCCCAACCCAATGGCATAATCAAAAACAAAACATCGCCATGTTTGTCCAGCCATTTAAACAATTATTTTCCGGAAACACCTGCACACACATGCAACACACGTGGAAAATACGTATGCGCTGTCGCGACACACGAGCACACACTCGCGGTGCGTCAAAAAATGACGATATGCAACGAAGTTCCGGGGCGTGCGGATCACCCTCCCCTGGAGGGTTGTTACCCTCTGTCTCAGGGACATTCCCTGGCAGGTCCTTGACCGGCGTTCAAAACTTACGGACTTCCGGTGTGGCCCCAATACATCCAAGACAAACACACACAATTTCAAAATCAGGGGACGCGCGAGTCCACGGGCCGAGACAGCAGGGCATCCACGGTGGCACGGGGGTGCAACGGATTGTCTTCAAGCACCACCTCCGGCTGAAGCAGCACCGGCTCCCTTGCCCCCGAGGGACGGTCCAGCACGAACCGGGGATAGGACAACATCAGCCCCGTGCGGGGCAGGACCACGCTCTGCACGCCACCGGACTGGCGGACCCGCACCACGTCCCCCACTCCCGCCACGGCACCTCAGCCGGGCCAGCGCCGCCCAGGCCTCGTCATGGGTCAGGGGATGGTCGAGCGTGCGCTCCATCTCCACCCGGGTGCGCTCGAGCTCGCTCCGGTCGATGGAGTGCGCCAGGTCCGGATGATTGAGCTCGAGGGTCTCCATCACGAAGCGCAGGTCCGCCCGCACCGCCTCGGGCGAGAGCGTCTCCGGCGCGACGGAAGGAGCGGGGAGTGAGGCGCAGGAAGCGAGGACAGCGGCGGTGAGTGCGAGCGCGCCACGGCGCACGGTGTGAAACACGGACGAAGCGAACATGAGGACTCCGAGGCTGGACCGCTCGCAACAAGGGCTGGCTGAGCACCAGGGACGTCGAAGAGGTCAACAGACTCATCGAGCGCCTCTGCGAGCTCACCAGTCAGTCGCGGGCGCCCGGCCGCGAGCATTTGATGAGCCTCGCCTTCGTGCTCGCGCCCATCCGCCCTCGCGCGAAGCGGCGGGCGCCGCCCGGGAGCCGCTGAGGCCCAGCGGCTTCCTGCCTCGGGTTTTCCGGCCATTCCCATGGGGAGGACGGCGGTGACAGCCCCTGCGGGTGATGGCTCTCCTGTACAGTGTGGTACGAAAGATCCAGTTCTGGAACCGGAGGCTGCGTTGACGTTGTTTCGAGTGTGTCTGACTTCGCTGTTGGTGTTGGCCGTCGCGTGCGGTGGTGATTCGAATTCTCCTGAGGCGCCCGACGCCGGGCAGTCCCGGCCGGACGCGGGCGTCGGAGTTCCGGATTCCGGTTCCGAGCCGACCGACGCCGGCTCCGAGCCGTCCGACGCGGGCTCGGAAACTCCTGACTCGGGCACCGAGACGCCCGACTCCGGCACCGAGACGCCGGACGCGGGCTCGGAGACTCCGGACGCCGGCACTGAAACGCCGGACTCGGGCACCGAGACGCCGGACGCCGGCACCGAGCCGACCGACGCGGGCTCGGAGACGCCGGACGCGGGCGGGCCCCCCGACGCGAACGTCATCGACAACGGTGGCTTCGAGGAGTGGCCCGGGGCGCTTCCGGCGCTGTGGTCCGGGAGCACGACGAACATCGAAGACGTGGTGCAGAAGGTCACGTCGCAGGCCTTCGAGGGCGTGAACGCGGCACGGCTGATCAACACCTCGTCCACGCACCGCCGCTTCAGCACCGCGGCGAAGTCCATGCCCGCGGGCCGCTACTCCTGCACCTACCAGGCGCGGGGGACCGGTGACGTCCGCAACGGCTTCTTCGGCACCGACTTCTCCAGCTACTCGGCCTACACCTCCGTCGACACCCGGACGTGGACCCAGGTGAGCTACAACTTCAACCTGGCCAACTCCGTCTTCGACACCTTCGAGCTCATCTTCAGCGTCCGGAACACCAGCGGCGATCACCTGCTCATCGACAACGTTCGCTGTGTGCGGGCCCCCGAGCCGTGCGACTCGGTCAGCTGCGAGGCCTGGGCGCGTTGCGACAACGCCACCGCGACCTGCCAGCCGCTCTCTGGCCGCTGCGACGACTCCATGGACTGCAGCGAGTGGCAGGCCTGCGATGCGACCCACACCTGCGTGACCGCCGAGGACCGCTGCGTCCGCCACGCGGATTGCGCGGGGACGCCGGAGACGCCCGTCTGCGACACCGCCTCGCACCTCTGCATCGAGGGCGACCCTTGCGCCGGCGTCACGTGCAGCAACCCGGCGACGAGTTGCAATCCCACCACGGGCGTGTGCGAGCTGGCCGAAGGCGCCTGCTTCACGACGTATGACTGCCGCGGCGCCCTGCCCGCCTGCGACCCGGCCACCCGCCGCTGCGTCGCGGCCGAGCACTCCGCGAACATCATCCGCAACGGCGGCTTCGAAAACTGGAGCACCCGCCCCATCCCCTACTACGGGAACAACTACGTCCCGGACTACTGGTACGGACTGGACAACGGCATCACGGACCCGGGCACGGAGATCAAGCCCTCGCGGCTCGCGCGCTACACGAGCGCGGTGCACGGCGGCTCGGCGGCGCTGCAGTTCGTGGTGCCCATCCAGATCGCTGAGCGCTTCACGACCGAGAAGTTCAACGTGCCGACGGGCAACTACTCCTGCTCGTACCGCGTGCGTGGCCACGGCAGCATCCGCCACCGCAGCTATTCGAGCGGCGGCTGGAGCCCGCAGACGGACTTCGTCACGGTGGACAGCGATGAGTGGCAGCCGGTGTTCTTCCGCTTCACCGGCAACGTGCGCGACTGGCGCCTGTTCTTCTATCCGAGCCGCAGCGTCGCCGACCGAGACCACCTCCAGGTCGACGACGTCGTCTGCACGAAGGACTAGGACGCGTCGCTGAAATGAAGGGAGCGATGGGGCGTGAAGCCTCATCGCTCCCCTGGCGCAGCCCCCTCTTCCCGTCAGGCCTCAGCTCACGTGGAATGGCACCATCCGCTCGAACTCGCGGCTGGGGACTCCGATGATGGAGTACGCCGGAGACTGGATGGGGGGCATGGTGCGCAGGATGCGGCGGTGGAAGGTCGGGTAGGTGGCTTTGAACTTCCCCCCGTTCCACACGCGCAGCAGGTTGGCCGTGAAGAGGCCGTTGTGGACGCCGTCGCTGGAGAGCTGGTTGTCCTGGCAGCCGGAGATGAGCAGCACCGTGGCCTTGAGCGTCAGCCTTGGATCCTCCTTGGGCAACCCCTTCAGGATGGCGTCGTACATCGCCGTGTTGTCGCGGTACGTGCGCTGCTCGATGCCCAGGGGCATCTCCTTGAAACGACGCTCCGTGGGCTCCGTGCTCCGCATCGAATCCGCCAGCAGCTGCAGGCTGCCGCTGGCGCGCAGGGCCGCATAGGCCACGCTGCTCACCGAGCCGCTGTGGCAGCTGTCGGAGAGCATGAAGACCCGCACGCCCGCCTTGAGCTTCCCCATCGCCTGGTAGATCTCGTCGTCGACGAGCTCCCCGTCATACAGACACCACGTCTCATCCAGGCCGTCGTCCTCATCCCCGTTCATGTCAGGGAGCTGGCCGCCGTGCCCCGAGTAGGTGAACAGCAACAGGTCCCCCGCCTGGAGCACCGACGCCGCCTCGCCCAGCTCCGCGAGCACCTTCGCGCGCGTGGCGTCCTTCGTGAGGAAGGGGCGGACGCGGCTGAACTCCTGCGCCTTCGCGATGCTGATCATGTCCTCGGCGTCCGCTTCGCACGCCTGCAGCTGGCCGTCCCAGCCCGCGTAGTGCTTCGGATCCACCGCGTTCAAACCGATGTTGATGGAATATCCCTGCGCCATGACTGTCGTTGCCTCCTTCACTCACGGTGGAGACGGGCGGACGGGATGGCAGGGAGGAGGCGGCGCGCGCCGTGTCCTTCCGGCCCTTTCCCGACCAGGAGCCCGGGGCTCGCTCCCTCCGCTCCCGTGTGACACGACAGGTTACGCAGGGCCCCTGGCTGTGACCTGACACGCCACGCGGACGGGCCTCGCGGTGCCCTGCGCAGAGGAGGGACCTCCGGGTCGAAGGGTGGCTCGGTGGGTGCAAGCGCGACCCGCGCCGGGCTCTACCGGGACCGGCACGCAGTCATCCCCCACCAACGAGAGGTTTCTCCATGATGATGAAGCTGACGGGCCGCCTGCTGACGGCCGCGCTCCTGAGTGTCACGGCCGCGGGCTGCCAGGGTGAAGAGCCCACCACGAGCACGGGGGACTCGCTCGCCACGCAGGAAGCGAAGGCCGAGCGGACCTGTATCGAGGGCTTCGAGGGCATCAAGAACTGCGCGACGGGCCGCGCGACGCTCACGAACACCGGCAAGAGCATCGCCGTGTCCAACCTGACCAACGTGAAGACGGACGGCTTCTCCAGCGAGTTCCCTCGCGCCGTCGACTGGGTGCTGAAGACGGAGCTGGGTGGCGTGGGCGCCGCGGGCCAGGGCTTCACGCTCGCCGCGCGTGACGGCGACCAGGTGGTCAGCACCATCAGCGTCCAGCCGGGCAAGGACCGCGATCAGGTGACCCTGCGGCCCTCGTTCACGGGCCGGTCGGGCGGTTCGCCCTTCACCGTCAACCTGTGGCGCGGCAACATGCTGCTGAACTCGCACTACTTCGAGCCCGATTACGGCGTCGGCTCGGTGTGGTACCAGATCCACATCGGGCTCACGCGGTACGACTTCGGCTTCAAGAACCACGGCATGGGGAGCAGCATGTACGGCCGCGTCGCCCCGGGCGCCTGCAGCTGGACCTTCCGCGGCACCGGTGATGCCTTCACGCTGGATGTGGATGGCAAGCGCATCAGCGGCGACTTCCTGGAGATCGTCGAGGACATCGGCGACGGCCACTATCCGTACACCGGCTTCTCCTCCATCGACGTGAAGGCCGCCGCCAGCACCTTCAACATCCTGGGCGAGTCCACCGTCGCCGCGAAGTAACCAGCACCTGGCCCCTTTCCCACGCATGCGGGAAAGGGGCCCCATGTCTCCTTGAACCCCGACGACCTTGGAGGGGGTGGGACCCGGGCACTCGCCCCTATAGTCCCCCTCATGAAGGACACTTCCGCCCCGCTCCGCTCCATCGTCGCCCTGCCCCTGACGCCGGAGGGCTTCGCTCCCTTTGGCGACGTCGTGTCCGCCGGGCTCAAGAGCGGCGCTTCGGCGAACCAGGGCACCGCGGTGCGCTTCGACTGGTCGGCGCGGCTGGAGAACGGCCGGCCGGGTGCGAAGCCCAACCTCGCGGTGTTCCGCTCCGTGCCGCAGCCGCTTCCCTTCACCGTGAAGCTGCTCGAACACCATCCCCAGTCCAGCCAGGCGTTCCTGCCCATGCGCTGCTCGCGCTTCCTGGTCTGCGTCGCGCCGACCGCGCCTTCGGGCGGGCCCGACCTGGACGGGCTCGTGGCGTTCGTCTGTGGCCCCGGCCAGGGCGTGAACTACCACCGGGGCGTGTGGCACCACCCCATCATCGCGCTCGATGAGCCGGCCGAGTTCGCGATGCTGGCGTGGGAGGACGGGGGCGCGGAGGACTGCGTCGTGCGGCAGTTCTCCACACCTGTCTCCGTCATCGTCGGGGACTGAGCTGACCCCTACCCTTCCGTCTTCGGCTGACGCGCGAGCCACGCGCGCCACTCCTCGGCCGTTTCGTACTGCTCGCCGGAGAGCTGCTTCAGCACCAGGACCGCGGGGTCGCGGTTGATGGGCAACGTGAGCGCGGACATCCGCACCAGGTGTTCTCCCAGTTGGCGGAGCAGCCCGGCACGCTGCGCCTTCAGCGCCTCGGGTGAAAGGTCGTCCAGCAGGTAGTTGAGGAGGTGCGTCGCCTTGTTGCGGTCGGTTGCCTTCGGCATCGTCACCGCGTCCGCCACCCTGGCCACGTCCAGCAGGGGCTTCGTCGCGGCTTCCTGCGTGGACGCCAGCACGCGCAGCACGCTGTTGCGCACGCCGGACTCCGGATCCCGGATGGAGGGCTGCAGCCGTTGCGCTGTCTCCTCGAGGGTAGGGGCGTAGGCAAGCAGGTAGGCCGCCGCGACCCGCTTCTCCGGGTCCGCATCCTCGCGCAGGACAGCGGTCAACGCGTCCAGCTGCCCCGGCACCTTCGCGAGGAACTCCGGCTCGAAGGACGCGAGGTCTGGATGGCCGAACCCACCGATGCAATTCGCGACCTTGCAGCTGGTGTCTTCAGACATCTTCCCCTGCATCTGGAGTTTCTGCAGGCGCTCCACATAATCGTTCCACCGGGCAAGCAGTCCTTCCGGATCCGTGGCGTGCCCCTTGGGCTCGGGGAGGAAGCGCAGCCGGGCCGCGTCCTCGGCGTCCACCATGTCCACCACTACGAAGGCGGAACCCTTGCGCTCGTCCGCGAAGTAGATGGACATGCTCACCTGGGCGTAGGCGAGGCCGTACTGCTCACGCAGCGCCGCCTCCTTCTGCCTGAAGATCGCGCCGCTGCCCACGATGGGCTTGCCCACCTCCAGCCCCATCAGCCGCTGGACCGTCTCCTGGTCCACCTTGCGCGAACCAAAGGCATCCACGCCCATGAGCGTCATCGTCATGAAGGGCGCCTCGGGTGCCTTCGCCAGGTTGGCGCGGGCCTCCGCGACGATTCCGCTCCACGCGGGCAGCGCGTGCAGCGCCGCCAGCTCCGGGTTGTATTCGAGGTGATCCGCGTCGTAGTAGCCGCCCTGGACCGCGCGCTTCAGCACGTCCACGGCCGCGTCCGCGTGGCCCGCGAGCGAGGCACACCCCGCCGCCCGGTAGAGGAACTCCGCGCGGTCCGGCCCCTCCGCGTTCGCCTCACCAGCAGCCTGGAACCGCTCCGCGCACCGCTCGAAATCCAGCGCCTTGTACGCCTGATCCGCTTCCTCCGAGAGCTGCTGGGCCCGCGCGGCCGGGGCCGCCGGCTTCGGAGCATGTGCACAGCCCGCACCCAACGCGACCACGCCCAGGGCCATCATGAATCGCATCTGGACCAACCTTTCGAGAAAGCGCGTATCTCATGCAAGCTGCGCGCAGGTTTCAAGGAGCCCCAACCATGGCCAACGCAATCTCGAAGACCGCGTACTACACCCTGGCCTGCCGGGCGGAGGACGCGCGCAAGCCACGGCCGCTGTGCAATGACACCTTCGCGTCCCGCTTCATGGATGACGAGGCGCGGCAGATCTGGTCCCGCTTCCAGTCGTTCGACCGGCCCAACGCGAGCAACGCCGCGCGGCATCAAATCATCGACGCGCTGGTGCAGGAGGAGCTGGACCGCGCTCCCGACGCGCGGGTGGTGGTGCTGGGCGCGGGCTTCGACACGCGGGCCTACCGGCTTCGCGGCGGCCGGTGGCTGGAGGTGGACGAGCCCGCCATCCTCACGCTCAAGGACGCGAAGCTGCCGGTGACGGAGGCGAAGAATCCGCTCGAGCGGCTCTCCATCGACTTCGCGACGGAGTCACTCGCCCGGAAGCTGGAGCGATACCAAGACTCGCGGCGCACGCACGTCATCATCGAGGGCGTGCTCATGTACCTGTCGCACGCGCAGCGCCGGGACATGCTCACGGTGCTCCAGCAGGTGTTCCCCCACCACGCCGTGTACTGCGACCTGATGCGCGAAAGCTTCCAGCGCGAATACAGCGCCGACCTGCACGCAGTGCTCGCCAGCATGGGCGCGTCCTTCCAGGACATGACGGACACGCCGGAGGCGCTCTTCCTGGAGGCGGGCTACACGGCCGCGTCCTCCACCTCCGTCCCCCTGCGCGCCCTGGAACTGGCCGGGAAGCGCGTCCCGGCGTTCATCGTCCGGAGGTTCATGCAGCCGGTTCGCGACGGCTACCGCATCTGGAAGTTCGAGCGGCGCTGACGCCTCACTTCGACTTCGGCGCGGAGGAGGACTGCCCCAGCGCCACGCTCCCCAGGATGAGGGTGCCAGCCACCAGCATGGTGGGCGTCAGCGGCTCGCCCAGCAGCAGCCAGGCCCAGGTCAGCGCGAACAGCGGCACCAGGTAGGTGACGACGGCGGCGCGCGGCGCGCCGATGCGCTGGATGAGGCGGTAGAACACCGCGTACCCCAGGCCGGTGCAGATGATGCCCAGGGCTGCTCCCGCCAACCAGGGGCGCAGGCCGATGGACTCCGTGGGCCACGTGGCCACCGCGAAGGGCAGCAGCAGCACCGCGCCGCAGGCCAGCGTGGCGGAGGCGACCGCGGCGGCCGGCAGTCCGGCGAAGTGGCGGCGCACCAGGTTCCCGCCGATGCCGTAGAGGAACGCGCCCGTGGTCCCCGCCGCAACGGCCCAGGCGACGCTCGCACCCGCTGACTTGCCGCTGGCCAGGACCACCACCCCGGCGAAGCCCGTGAGCAGCGCCAGCGCGCGCCGGGCCCCGATGCGCTCGCCGTAGAAGACGAAGGCGACCAGGGCGGTGAAGAGCACCGCCATGCTGTTGGTGATGGCCCCGACGCCCGCGGGGGCCTGCCGCGCGGCCCAGGCGAACAGCGAGAAGGGCACCGCCGCGTTGATGACGCCCACCAACGCCAGCCGGGGCCACAGCGCGGGAGGGATGGACGAGCGAGCACGCCAGAGGAAGGGCATCAGCACCGCCGCGCCCAGCACCAGGCGCAGCTCCACCAGGGGGATGGGACCGAAGGCCGGCGCCGCGATGCGCAGGAACAAGAAGGACGCGCCCCAGATGGCGGCCAGCCCGCCCAGCTCCAGGGGCGTGAGCCACGCCCTGTTGAAGGTAGGAGTCACGGCCTGGGGATGGGTGAGACCGGATGCGCTCATGGCGGCCCTCGTGCGAGGAAGGAATCTGATTCCTGTCTGGCCCTCTCTTCACGCCGGGGCCCTTTCTTCACAAGCGCATCCTTTCCGTGGCAGACATGAGCCAGATTTGAGGCTCGTCCCCATGCACCTGCGCACCGACCTGCTCCCCGCCCTGGCGGCCTTCGAGTCCGCCGCCCGCCACCAGAACTTCGCCCGCGCCGCGGAGGAGCTGCACCTGACCGCGAGCGCCGTCAGCCACCACGTGCGCAAGCTGGAGGACCGGCTGGGGGTCGCCCTGTTCCAGCGGCATGCCCGGGGCGTGGCCTTGACGGCCGAGGGGCGCCAGCTCGCGGACGCAGCCAGCAGCGCGCTGTCGGACATGGACCACGTGCTCGGGGGCCTCAAACACTCCCGGGACGAGGACGCCGTGGTGCGGGTCACCACCGTGCACTCGCTGACGTACGCGTGGCTCTTGCCGCGCATGCCGGACTTCACCACGCGGCATCCGCGCGTCCGGATCCACGTGGACACGGAGATGGCGCTCACCCGCTTCGACGAGGGCGGGCCGGACCTGGGCATCCGCTATGGCCAGGGGCCCTGGCCCGGCCTCAGCGCGCAGCCACTCATGGACGACGCCCTGTTCCCCGTGGCCTCCGCGCGGCTCGCGGGCATCGAGCACGTGCGCGACGCGGCGGACGTGGCGAAGCTCCCGCTCATCGCGGACCTGTCCCGTCAGGGCTGGCAGGACTGGTTCCGCTCGGCGGGCGTGCGCGGGGCCCGGTTCGAGGAGCGCTACAGCTTCAGCGACACCACCGGCGCGCTGATGGCCGCGGTGCAGGGCCTGGGCGCGGCGCTGGCGCGAGAGAAGATCGCCACGCCCTACTTCGCGGACGGCCGTCTCATCCGGCTGCCCGGGCCCATCGTGCCCACCCGCGCCAGCTACTTCGTGGTGTACCCCGCGCACCGGCGGCTGCGTCCCGCCGCGCGCCTCTTCGTGGACTGGCTGCTGGCGCAGCGCGACAGCGCGACGGTACCGCCACCGCCCGCGACGCAAAGCGTTGCACCGTCACGCCGGAAAGTTTCCCAACAACACGCATCACCCCAGGGTGATGACAAACCCTCCCAATGACATGCATTGACTTGTCTGGGAAACAGGCTCACGGTGTCCGCGCCGTTCCCTCACGAGGAGCACGCATGCGCACGTTGGTGAAGTCCTTGTTGACTGCCTCCGCTGTGTTGTCGTTGGTCCCCACGGCTGCCTTTGCCCTGCCGTTCCAGTGCAGCTACATCGGTTGTCGCAACGTCCTGTGCGAGGAGGCGTGCTACATCGGGCTCACGGTCGAAACGACGTGTGGCGAGTACACCAACTACATGTCCTGCGGCGGCGTCCCGGATGTGTCCGTGTCCACGGCCTCCGTGACCGGGGACGAGGCCCGTCAGGCCGAAGACGCCTCGCAGGTGTGCAGCGAGGAGCATCCCGCCGCCGAGCAGTCCCTCACCGCCGACAGCTGAGCCGCGGTCCGCTTCCTCGCGAGGCCCGGGCTTCATGGCCGGGCCTCGCTGTCGTTCCAGCCGTGACACGTACCGGCCGTGCGCTCCGACGGTGAGTCCCCCCCTCTGCCCCCCGGCGGCCAGGCATCCCCCGCGCTTTCGCTTGTGCCCGCCAGCCCTGCCCCGTAGGTTGCGGGCAGTTATATGGGCTCCCATACAAATAGAACGCCGACGTCCCCGGACGTGTCCGGCGAGGTGCGCGCGGCCATGGACGGCGTGCGGCGGCTGGTGCGGCTGCTGCGGGTCTCCGCCCGCGCCTCCGAACGGCTGGTGGGCATCAGCGGTGCCCAGCTCTTCATCCTCCAGGAGCTGGCGGAGAGCGGGCCCTGCTCCATCAACACGCTCGCGGAGCGCACGCTCACGCACCAGAGCAGCGTGTCCGTCGTCGTCACCAAGCTGATTGAACAGGGGCTGGTGAGCCGCCGCCGCTCCGACGAGGACGGCCGCCGCGTGGAGGTGGCGCTGGAGCCCAAGGGCCGCGCGCTCATACGCAAGGCGCCGCCCATGGCCCAGGCCCGGCTCATCTCCGGGCTGCGCGGGCTGAAGCCCGACGTGCGCGCGGGACTGGTCCAGGGGCTGGACGCCTGGGTGCGCGCCCTGGGGCTCGACGGGGACGTGGCCCCGCTCTTCTTCGAGGAAGAAACCTCGCGCCCTTCGCGGCGCAGCAAGGCACAGGAGCACACCGATGAAGAAACCTGATGTGGAACGCATCGAAGAGGGCCTGGGCGAGGGGGCGGAGGCGCGCTCCGGCCTCCCCGTGGCCCCGTCGATGGGCCCCGCGCTCGCCAGCCTGCGCACCCCTCCCGTCTCCGTGGCGGTGGACTCCCGCACCGTGCTCATCAGCGGCCTGGCGGTGGTGCTCGCGGTCGTCGCGGGGCTGGTGGCGCAGGGGCTGGGCGCGCTCATCCACTTCGTCACGAACCTGGCCTTCTTCGGGCGGCTGTCCGCGCAGCCGGTGTCGCCCGGAGACAACACGCTGGGCGGCTGGGTGGTGCTGGTGCCCGTGGCGGGCGCCATCATCGTGGGGTTGATGGCGCGCTACGGCTCGCGGGCCATCCGGGGTCACGGCATCCCGGAGGCCATGGAGCAGGTGCTGTTCAACCAGAGCCGCATCCCGCCCCGCATGACGTTGCTCAAGCCGCTGTCGGCGGCGATCGCCATCGGCACCGGCGGCCCGTTCGGCGCGGAGGGCCCCATCATCGCCACGGGTGGCGCGCTGGGGTCGCTTTTGGGTCAGGGGCTCCACGTCACGGCGGACGAGCGCAAGGCCCTGCTCGCCGCGGGCGCCGCCGCGGGCATGGCCGCCACGTTCGGCGCGCCGGTGTCCGCCGTGCTCCTCGCCGTGGAGCTGCTGCTCTTCGAGTTCAAGCCCCGCTCCGTCATCCCCGTGGCCCTGGCCACCGCCACCGCCACCGGCGTGCGCATCGCCTTCATGGGCGGCGCGCCCGCGTTCGCCATCCCCGACCTGACGACTCCGTCCGGCGGGGCGCTCGCGTTCTACGGCGTGATGGGCCTCTTCATTGGAGTCGCCTCCGTGGCGTGCACGCGCGCGGTGTACTGGCTGGAGGACATGTTCGAGAAGCTGCCCATCCACTGGATGTGGTGGCCCGCGCTGGGCGCCATCGTCGTGGGCGTGGTGGGCTACTTCTCCCCGCGCACGCTGGGCGTGGGCTACACCAACATCGAGGACATCCTGTCCGGCCGCTTCGTGGGCACGGCGATGCTCCTCTTCTGCGCGCTCAAGTTCATCTCCTGGTCCGTCGCGCTGGGGAGCGGCACGTCCGGAGGAACGCTGGCGCCCATCTTCACGCTGGGCGGCGGCCTGGGCTCCGGCCTGGGGTTGCTGGCCACGCAGCTGTTCCCCAGCCTGGGCGTGGACGTGCGCGTCGCGGCGCTGGTGGGCATGGCCGCCCTCTTCGCGGGGGCGTCACGCGCGCTGCTCGCGTCGGTGGTGTTCGCCTTCGAGACCACCCGGCAGCCGCTGGGCCTGCTGCCGCTGCTCGCCGGCTGCGCGGCGTCCTACCTGGTGTCCGCGCTGCTCATGCGGCACTCCATCATGACGGAGAAGCTGGCCCGCCGCGGCGCCCGCATCCCCACGGAGCTGGGCGCGGACGCGCTGGGGACGGCGCTCGTGCGCGACCACGGCCTCAAGCTCGTGGTGACGCTGCAGGCGGACATGCTCCTGGAAGAGGTGCGCGCGTGGCTTGCGTCCGACGCCTCGGGCTCCAAACACCAGGGCTTCCCCGTCGTGTCCCGGGAAGGGACGCTCGTGGGTGTCGTCACGCGAAGGGATCTGCTGGACGGACACGCGACCGAAGGCCGGCGGCTGCGGGACGTGGTGAAGCGGCCGCCCGCGGTCGTCTTCGAGGACAGCTCCCTGCGCGAGGCGGCGGACCTGATGATGGACGAGGGCGTGGGCCGCCTGCCCGTCGTCTCCCGCACGCAGCCACAACACGTCGTGGGCATCCTCACCCGCAGCGACCTGCTCGCGGGCCACCGGCAGCGGCTGGCGAACGAACGCACGCGGGAGCGAGGCCTGGGCCCCGCTCGTCCCCCGGCGCCCCGGCCCGCGTGAGCGCTCCGGCTCAGGTCGTCGCGGCGACCCGGGCCGGACCTGCCTTCGCCTCCTGCTCGCGGCGCAGCGCCGCGAGCGTCTGACGGATGCCTTCCGGGTACGGCGTCTTGTGCACCGAGCCCAGGAGCCCGCGCAGCGCGGAGTCGTCCAGCAGCACGGGGTTCGTGAGCAGGCGGAGGCCTACGTGGCCTTCGGCCTGGAGCACCGGGAGACCTACCGCCTCATCTTCATGGAGGACCCCAAGCTGTCCGCGGAGCTCTTCCAGGACAAGCAGCACGGCGAGGGCCCCCGGTCCTTCGCCTTGCTGATCAGCGCTTGCGCGGACCTGAAGGCGGCCGGCCGGGCCCCGGAGGCCACACCCGCGGAGCAGCTGGCGGAGGTCTTCTGGGCAGGGCTGCACGGGATCATCAGCCTCAAGCTCACCTGCTCCGGATTCCAGGGATCTCCGGCGGAAGTGCTGGCGCAGACCCTCGTCGCCACGCTGGTGCAGGGCCCGAAACCCGGAAAGCGCGCGCGGTAGCTTTCACCTCCACCCGCAGGGTGGCCTCTTCCGGCACGGGCGCGTCCACGTGCCCGATACCGTCTTTTTACGTCTTGTATTGGATGGCCCTTGTTTCATGAGGGAGGCTGGCGGGCGACCCAGGGGCCGCCAACTGGCATCCCGGCAACACGCTGTGTGAACATTGGACGTCCCATGAAAAGGTCCCATTCAACCCATCCCGGTGAGTCGGGTCAGGCGGTCGTGGAGTCCGCGCTGGTCATCCCGGTGATGGTGTTCCTCATCCTGGGCATCCTCCAGCTGGGCACGCTCCACCATGCGCGGCTGATGACGGAGTACGCGGCGTACCGGGCGGCGCGCGCGGGCATCGTCAACAGCGGCGACTGCGAGATCATGAAGAATGCCGCCTACGTGGCGCTGCTGCCCACCCTGGGTCCTCCCAAGTCCGGCGGCAAGGGCCGCGTGGACACGCTCATCAACGTGGCGCTGGTCCATGACGCGTACACGGACGAGAAGCTCGCGGACCAGAACCAGCGCTACCAGCAGGTGAACCTGGAGCGCGTGCGGGTGGAGGTGCTCAACCCCCGGCGCAGCCAGCTGCCCACCCTCTTCTCCTCCTATGGCTCGCACCTGTCGGGCCTGGAGGTGGACTTCGACGACATCCGCAACGCGCAGGTCATCGAGGCCAACCTCCTCACGGTGCGCATCACGTACTTCTACGAGATGCGCATCCCGTTCGCGAACTGGCAGCTGCACGCCTTCTACATGGGCCGCGAGGCGCTCAACGGCCTGGCCATGCGGGGCGTCAACTTCACCACCCAGAAGGTGAACGGCGGCAGCCTCACGGACCACCTGGAGGACCAGGGCGCGGGCCAGAGCAACGACCACAAGAAGATCCGCACGCTCGCCGACAGCAACGTCTTCGCCATCCCCGTCGTGGCCACCTATTCGATGCGAATGCAGTCCAACTTCCTCAACGGCGCGCATGGCCCCACCTCGTGCGCCGTGGACGGCTAGCGCCTCCCCCGGCGCTGGCCAGAAGGACCCCCTCGGATGTTCCGGATACTGCGAAGACTGCGGCGCGACGAGCGCGGGCAGGCCATGGTGCTTGGGGTGGTGGTCATGCTGGTGCTGGCCGTCACCATCATGACGTCGGTAGGCATTGGCCAGGGCGTCTACGAGAAGATCAAGCTGCAGGACGCCGCGGACGCGCAGGCGTACTCGCTGGCGGTGAAGGAGGCGCGGGCCTACAACTTCCTCGCGTACACCAACCGCGCGATGATCGTGCACTACTCCGCGATGCTCACGCTGATGTCCTACGTGAGCCACGCGGTGTACCTGGACCGCACCATCGGCGTCGCGGCCAAGTACCTGCAATACATCCCCGGAATCGGCGCCGTCTTCACGGCCGTGTCCACGGCGATAAAAGCCTGGAAGGTGACGGTGGAGACCGTCTCACGACTGCTCATCCCGGTGATTACAGCGCTCAACATCGCGCTGTGGCTGGCCCAGGAGGCCATGCTCACGGGCACCCTCTTCGACCTCTACACCACGAAGGGGCACGGGGACGTCATCAGGAAGACCGACCCCCGGGCGGACGTCACCGAGGACATGGACTCCGGGCAGTCCTTCAACAACGCGTCCGTGTCCTCGCTGTTCGGCAACCCGAGCGACATCAACTACTCCAACGCCAAGAACTTCCTGCACGTCCTGGACGACGGCCCCTTCAGCAGCAGTCCCACCATGGGCGTGGACCCCACCGGCATGCTCACGCGCGGGAAGCTGGTGACGGGCAACAAGCTGTCGGATCCGAACATGGCCAAGTACCGCCTGCTGATGGGCAACCTGGCCAACGGCGTGCGCCGGCCGTGGACGGCCGAGGGCCAGGGGCCCATCCTCATCGGGCGCAGGTGGGAGTTCCGGCTGTGCGTCGGCATTGGCGAGCTGCGCATCCGCAAGACGGCGGACAGTCAGATCAAGAGCTTCGACGAGAACTTCGAGAACAACCGCAAGGATCAGCTCTTCGCGTCGGACGACATCCGCATCGAGGTGCGCCCCACCTGCTTCCTGTTCGGCTGGAGCGACGTCTTCCGGCTGCGCTTCCGGGCGGCGGCGGACAACCGGGGCGGCTTCCACCAGGAATACGGCTCCAACAAGACGGATGACCACCACCCGTGGCTGGGCATCACGCCGTTCATCACGTCCGACACCAGCTTCGTCAGCCCGCGGCAGAACCACTTCGGCTACCCGTGCAACCTCATCGTCCTGGGCAAGGACATGGGCGCGGAGCGCAGCGGCAACAAGCCCGTCTACGAGTTGGAGAACCTGAAGAACAACGCGTTCATGGAGGGCAACGGCGACGGCAAGTACAACACCGCGGAGAACAACGACGAGGGAATCCGCGAGTCGTACCTGGACATGACCTGGGAGTACGTGGGCGGCAAGCAGGACGGCTACGCGGCGGACTTCCGCCAGCGCACGGGCGGCATGATGGCCATGGCGGTGGGCCGCGCCATCTACCACCGCCCCAACGCGTGGAAGGAGGAGCCCAACTTCTTCAACCCGCTCTGGACCGCGCGCCTGGCGCCCGTGCAGACGCACTGGGACGCGGATCACCTCAAGTGGCTGGTGCCCGCATGGGAGGACAGCGAATGGCTCATTCAAGGCATCAACTACTGATGCGCCCTCGTCCCCTTCACGTCCGCCGCGTTTCGCGGGGAGCGGCCACGGTGGAGCTGGCGCTGCTGGCGCCGCTGCTCGTCGTGCTCGTCCTCTGGGCGAACTACTTCTGGGAGGTGCAGCGCGCGCGCATCAAGATGGCGGAGATGGCGCGCTTCGTCGCCTTCGAGCGCACCATGCGCCAGGACATCTCCACCATCGCGGCGGAGGCGCGGCAGCGCTACCAGGACCTGGACGGCTCCACCAAGACGGGAAACCTGGGCACGGCCTACCGCAACGGCATCACCATTCAGGTGCAGGCCCAGAACGCGGACGCGCCGCTCGAAGGCGTGGAGATGTCCAAGATGGGTGGGCAGGCCGGCGTGGGTGGACTGGCGGGCGCGGCCATTGGCGCGCTGGGCGGCTCGCCGGAGCAGCTGGTCCAGGACATGGGCTTCGACCCCAGCGTCGGTGCGGTCCAGGCGGACGTGCAGGTCCGGCTGGTCAACCACATCATCCCCCGCGAGGTCGCCCTCTACACGACGGGCTTCGACGGCAACCAGCTGGACCTGAACTTCCAGGAGCACTTCTACCTCTTCCACGACACGTGGAAGGCGTGGGGGCCGGGAGACGCTCCGTCGCAGACGTATCCGCGCGTGGAGCAGCTCACGCATGACCGCTCCAGCCAGATCGTCTACGCGGGCGTCAGCGGCGGGGCGATGAACTCCATCTCGGCGGTGCTGTCCGTGCTGGGGCTCGATTTCCCCTTCTCCGACGAATACATCCGCCAGTCCGTGCTCATCCGCGCGGTGCCGGACGCGGGCCGCTTCAACGCGGTCCGGCCGACGCGCACGGTGCCCGGCGACGTGCTCCAGGCCGCCTACTGGCGCAATGACACCAGCTACTGCTACGGCAACTGCGAGCCCAACGCCATCCGCACGAAGCGCGGCCTCTCCAACTCCGGAGGCCGGGGCGACAACTGGCCCATGCGCTCCTACCGGTGCCGGGGGAACTTCTTCCAGGGCGCGACCATCTCCAACCAGCCGGAGTCCGTCTACACGCAGTCCACGACGGCGGCGGCGGCGTACTTCCACTACAACAGCGACGCCTGCATCCCATGAGCGGGCTGACGGACCACACGGGCGCGCTCACGCGCTGGCTGGGCCTGGGCGGGTTGCTCGCGCTCGTGGCCACCGCCGCGCTGCTGAAGGACCCGCCGGCCCCGTCGACGGAGGCCCCGGCGAAGCCACCCACCACGCCTCAGGTCGCCCTGCCTCCGGCGCCGCCGTTTCCGGATGCTGGCGTGGGCCGGGTGACGCGGGTCATCCCGCCCTTTCCCGGCGCGGTGATGGTGCCCATGGGCCGGCTGGTGACCAACGGCAGCCCCATGGAGATGCTCTACTTCGAAACGGACCACCCGCCGGGCGAGGTGCTGGAGTTCTACGCGCGGGAGTTCCGGCTGCGGGGCCGCCACATCGTCACGCAGGACGACGGCGCGGGCGGCGGCTCCGTGAACTACTACGACGAGCGGCTGGGCGCGCTGGTGGCCGTCACCACCATCCGCGTGGGTGGCGCCACTGCGCGCACGCTCGTGTTCCCCTCATTGGTGGAGGCGCGCGAGGGCATCCACCTGCAGGGCACTGCGCCCGCGTCGCTGCCGCAGCCTCCGGGCGCGGTGACGGTGCTGCGCGTGGACGAAGGCAACGAAGGCCTGGGCGCGGGCAGCACCACGCTCACGCAGGTGGCGCACGGCACGCCCCAGATGCTCGCGGAGTTCTACCGGGCGCAGCTGCCCGCCAAAGGCTACACGCCTTCGGACCGGCGCCTCGCGCGCGGCGTGGAGGTGCTCGACTTCGAGCGCCCCGGTGAGCGGCTGTCGCTGACGCTGGCGCCGCTCGACAAGGACGGTCCGCCCGAATCCCTCATCACGTTCGTGCTCGAGCGTGCCCCCCTTCCCCAGGAGTCGAATCGATGAATGGCTGGTTGTCGCGTGGCTACCGGTGGATGCGGCGTTCCCGCTCGCGGGGACAGGCCATGGCGGAGTTCACGGTGCTGCTGATGGCGTTCATGTTCGGCGTTGGCGCCATCACCACGTTCGCGCCGGAGATGTTCGCGGCGCTCACCATCTACATCCGCGGCTTCTACTGCGTGCTGGGCTACCCGTTCGGCTGAAGGCTCGGGTCAGGGCACGGGCAGCCGGGGCAGCGACAGGGGCACGGAGTCCAGCGTGGGCCGGGCCCCGGTGCCGCTCTTCCGCGCCGTCCAGGTGACCTCCGCGTCGCGCAGGGACTCCACGCCGAACACCGGCACCGTGGCGGCCGTCACCACCGTCATCTGTTGGCCGGATTCCAGGCGGAAGGTCTGTTCGCGGCCCTTGCCGGCGAAGGGGCCGGCGCTCAGGTCGACGTCGCGCTGACGGACGGGCGCACCCCGGAGCGCGGCGTGGTCCGCGAGGAGGTCCACCGGGATGGCGACGGGGGTGCTGGGCGGCACGGTGATGGCCAGCCGCTCCACCACTGCGCGGCCGGTACCGGCGCGAGCCACCCAGGCGATGATGAGGACGCGGGGCGCCGTCTGGTAGTCCAGCTCCACCTGGTAGAGCGTGTCGCGCTCGCGCGGTGTCTCTCCCACGACGGCGGCGCGCACGGGGAAGGTGACCTGCTTCGAACGGACGGTGTATTCCACCCACGTGCCCACGACGGGCTGGAGCTGGCCGTAGAGCAGCAGGGGCGGCACCAGGGCGCGCGCCTCCGCGAGGCGGTCGGGGGCGATGGGCGGATCCGCGGGGGCGGGCGTCCCCGCGTCGGATGGGGCCACCGTCATGGCGGGAGCGAGGCCCGCGTCGGGCGCGGCGGACATGGCCGATGTGGCGGAGAGCAGCACGGCGGTGCACACGGGACACAGGAGGCGGCGCATGGGAACAGCACTATCGGTCCGGGGCTCAGCGCCGGACAAGTCCGGGGGACGCGTGGGACGGTTCCTGACGCTGCTCGCGTTGCTGCTCGTGGGCCTGGGGGCCCTGCCCGCGCGGGCACAGGACAGCGCGCCGGATGCGTTGTTCGGCCTGCCGCTCGTCGTGCGTGAAGGTGGCTGGGCGCGCTACGTGAACATGTCGCCGGACGGGCCCCCGCAGTTCGTGATCAAGCTGGGCGGTCCGGGACGCCACGAGGGCAAGCGCGGCCGGTGGGTCGTCATCGAGCTCGACGTGCCCGCCGCCGGACGCGTGGGCTTCGACTTCCTGGTGGAGGGCGAGCGCTTCAGCGCGAAGAGCGTGCTGCTCATGCGCCTGCGCGTGCCCGGCCGTCCGCCGAAAGACAGGCCCGCGCCGTTCAACCAACCGGGCGCCGACCGGAGACCCCACCCGCTTCGGGAGACGACGGAGACGATCGCCGGCAAGAAGCTGGCGGTGTCGGAGTACTCGTACGCCGGAGGCATCATCGCCCAGTGGTCCCCCAGCGTCCCGGTGCTGGGCCTGGTGAGCGTCTCCGGCACGCAGTCCTTCCGGTTGGAGGCCTTCGGCGTGGGCGGAGACCCGTGGAAGGACGCTACCGCCGCCGGGAAGTAAGGCCCGCTCCGACGAGCGCGGTCCGCACCGCGTCCTCGTCCGAGCTCGCGAGCCGCGCGGCCAGGAGCAGCCGCGTCCCGTGCCCCGCCTGGAGGCGCACGCGGGGCAGGTCCCCCGTCTCCCGCTGGAACGAGAACCACTCCAGCCGGGAGAACGGCGTGCGCCGCCCCAGCGAATCGATGAAGCCCGTGGGGCCCAGGAACAGCGCGGGCACGCCATGCAGCCCCACCCCCGCGAGCCACCCGGCGACGCCCAGACAGAACGTGGCGAGCGCGGGCCGTCCCTCCGAGGAGAAGAGCCGCAGGCCCACCAGCGCCAGCACGGCCATGGTCGCGAGCACCAGCGCATAGGTGCCCATCTCCGCGCGCGAGCGCAGCGCCAGGAGCCTCCCGCCGCGCAGCAGCGCCACGAGCGCGCCCAGCGCCACGAGCGCCAATCCCGCCGAGGCCACCGCCACGCCCAGCGCCATCATCCCAGGACGGCCTCCCAGCTCCCGCGACTCGCGCACGAGCCATGCGGCGCAGCCCGTGAAGAAGGCCAGCGACACGCCATGGAAGGCGGCCGTGGAGACGGGGCGCGTGGGGAGGCTTTGAGGCGTCACGAGGCCTTCCTACACCATCGCGCCCCGCCGGGAGCACTCAGGGCGCGGTGTACTCCCGCCGGCGGTAGTTGAGCCGGACCGCCTCCGTCTGCCCGTGCAGCAACGGGTCCTGGTAGATGCAGACGCCCCCGGGCAGGTCCGCGCAACGCGGCGGCCTCATCCGTTCCATCACCTGACGGATCAGCGCGTCCGACAGCTCCTGCCCCGCGAAGTGCGCGGACCGCGCGTGGATGAACCGGGAGAGGGCCAGGGGCGTGACCCAGGACGTGGTGGCCCGGGTGATGGGCAGGATGTCCACGCCAAAGGCATCCGCCTGGAGCAGCGGCGTCCGGTTGTGTTCGAAGGGCCGCTGGGGCAGCACGCCCGTATTCACATACAGGTCCACGTTGGCCCGCGCCGGCCAGCCGCCGAGGGACGCATGCGCCCCCCGGCCCTCCGCGTCCAGCCCGGACTCGAGCACCGTGATGAACCCCACCCGCAGCCGGTTGGGGAAGGCCTCCGACGGGAAGTCGAAGGGATTCTCCACCGGACTGACGGCATCGATGGCGGACTGGGCCGTGAAGACGCCCGGCGTGTTGAAGAGCGCCGCGTAGATGGGCGTATAGGCCTCCAGCTTTCCGCGCAGCACGTCGTCACCGGGAAGGGGCCCCTGGCAGGACGCCATCCAGTCCTCACGCACCGAGGCCAGCGTCACGCCCGAGCTCAGGTTGACGTAGCGCACGCCGTGCTCCGCCATCAGGCCGAGCAGCCCGTCCGCGACGACCGAGGCCTTCGCCCGGAGGCGCTCGAAGGACGCGGGTGTCCCGGAGGCGTCGCAGAACTCCTCGGCCGCGAAGGTCTGGAAGCGCAACGTGTCCAGCAGGACCAGGGACTGGTGCGGGTTGGTCTCCACCAGCACCGAGAACACGAAGCTGCCATGGCCCGCGCTGTCGTTGGCCTGGTCGGGGTACGTCTCCGAGAGCAGCGACTCCAGGGAGCGCAGCTGCTCCGCGGGGAGGCAGTCCGGCGTCGCGAACGACTGGAGCACCCGGTAGAGCGTGACGGGAACCCGCCAGGAGAAGGAAGCCGGCGCCAGCCGTCCCTGCCCGTCCACCCGGAAATACCCCCGGAGGCGGTTCTGGTAGCGCAGCGTCCGCAGCGGCAGCGTGGGGAAGTCGTCGATGACGAGGATGGCCTCGCCGCTGTCGTGGCTCATCGCGAACGCGCCAGGGTCGAAGGGGAATTCTCCCCACTCACACCCGTCCCCGTCCGGCCGCTCCCGGAAGCACGTGTCCGCCAGCACGGCCTCGCGCGCAACCTGGAGGCGCGCGGCCAGGGCGGGATCCATCTGCTCACTCAGGGGCGGCGTGTCCTCGGGAGGGACCGGCGCGGGGACAGGCGTGCCGCAGGCGCAGAGCGCCCCCAGGAACAGCACGGAGAACCAGGACCAGGGTGGGACGGGTGGCATCACGGGCTCGCTGGAAGACGGGGTCGCCAGACATACGGCCCGCGCCCCGCATCCGGGCGCGAAGAAACCTCCGGCATCCCATGGTTCCGGCACTACCAGAAAAAGCCGCTTTCAACGAATTAACATATCTCTTAGAATCTTTCGTGACGTCGCGGCCCCGGCGTTCCGGGGTCGATCCCCCCCGCAGTCCCCAGGAGGTACCGGATGCTTCGTCGCGCCGCCCTGGCCCTCGCCCTGTGCGCCACGTCCTGCACACAGGCCGACGGTCCTTCCGCAACAGAGTCCCCTCCCCCCGAACAGCAGGAAGTCCTGGGCCGGGCCGAACAGGCCGCGGAGTCCCTGGAGACGCCTGGCGAGGCGAACAGCATCCGCTTCCTGGAGCAGTCCTCCTTCGGCCCCAAGCTGGCGCGCGGCGTGGCGCCCGCGCCGGTGGGCACCGTGGAGCGCGTGATGTCCGTGGGCATCACCCAGTCGCTCACGGAGCAGTTCGCGCTCCAGCCCGCCACGCCCTATGACGGCGAGAGCGCCCAGGACCTGGGCTCGCAGTTCTTCCAGCGCGCGGTGACGGGAGAGGATCAGCTGCGCCAGCGCGTGGCGTTCGCGCTCAGCCAGATCTTCGTCGTCTCCCAGAACGGCATCCCGGAGTCCACCCGGACGCCATACCCGGACTCCAAGGTGGCGCTCGCGGGGTACATGAACCTGCTGTCGCAGCACGCCTTCGGCAACTTCCGCACGCTGCTGGAGGAGGTGACGAAGAACCCCGCCATGGGCCGCTACCTGGACATGGCGAACAACCGCGCGTTCGACAAGTACGGCAACCCCATTGACCCGAACGAGAACTACGCGCGGGAGATGCTCCAGCTCTTCACGCTGGGCACGGACAAGCTGAACAACGACGGCACCCCGCTGCTGGACGCCAACGGCAACCGGCAGCGCGCGTACAGCGAGGATCAGGTGAAGGCCTTCGCGCACGCCCTGTCCGGCTGGACCTGGAACGCCACTGCGTGTCCGGCCAAGGGCGCCGCCGGCAATACGCCCGACTACAAGAACCCGCTGATGCCCTGCGACAACAACCACGACAAGAGCCGTCAGGTGCTCTTGCGGGGCGTCTCCACCACGGAGGGCGGGGACATCACCACGCACCTGACGCAGGCGCTGAACAACGTCTTCAACGACGCCAACGTCCCGCCCTTCATCAGCAAGCAGCTCATCCAGCACCTGGTCACGAGCAACCCGACGCCCAACTACGTCCGGCGCGTGGCCAACGTCTTCAAGAACGACGGCACCGGCACGCGCGGCAACCTCCAGGCGGTGGTGCGCGCCATCCTGGAGGACACCGAGGCGCGCGGCGCCCAGCCGCCCGTGGCGCTGCGGCCCGGCTACGGCCACCTGCGCTCGCCCGCGCTGTTCGTCACCCATGTCGTCCGCTGGTTGGATCCCACGCTGGACACGGCCACCAAGGACCCGGGCCTGAAGCTCAGCAACTGGAGCAAGTCGATGAACCAGTGGGTGCCGCGCTCGCCCTCCGTGTTCAGCTACTACCCGCCCAACGCACCGCTGCCGGGCGCGGACGGCCTCGTGGGGCCCGAGTTCGCCATCCTGGACACGGCCACCCTCACGGCGCGCGCCAACTTCCTGCACGAGTTCCTCTACACCAACAGCGCCGCCAACGCGGGCATCACCGTGGACTACGACCTGCTGCCGTCCACCAACACGGACCTGGTCGCGTACCTGGGCCGCTACTGGCTGCACGGCACGATGGCGCCGGAGCTGGAGCAGAAGCTGCTGACGGCCATGGGTGACAGCCGGGCGAACTCGCTCATCCGCAAGAAGAAGCTGGCGCTCTACCTGACGTTCCTCTCCCCCTCCTTCCAGGTCCAGCGGTGAACCCCATGACCACGACCCGTCGCCAGTTCCTCCGGCGCGCCACGCAGGGCCTGGGCTTCCTGGCCGCCGCGGCCGCCCTTCCCCGCTGGGTGGGCAACGCCCAAGCGGCCACCCTCAACGGCTACGCCGGCAGCCGCGTGGCCGTCTGCGTCCTCCTGCTGGGAGGCAACGACAGCAACAACCTCATCGTCCCGGTGGAGACCAACGCCTACGCGGCGTACCTGGATGCACGTCCCACCGTCGGCCTGAAGACGGACCAACTGGACCTCATCAGCCCCTCGAACCTGCCCTCCACCCCCTTCGGCATGCCCAGGACGCTTTCGAAGCTGCGCGCGCACTTCCAGTCGGGCCGCGCCGCGTTCGTGTGCAACGTGGGCCCGATGGTGCTCCCGCTGACCAAGGCGGACTACCTGGCCGGCGGCCCCGCCGTGACGGAGAACCTCTTCTCCCACAGCGACCAGCAGGACGCATGGGCGAGCGCGCTGGCCAACCCCGGCTCCAGCACCGTCACCTCCGACATCAAGGTCACGGGCTGGGGCGGCCGCGCGGCGGACAAGCTGCACGTCCTCAACTCCAGCACGCCGCCGGACTACCCGGAGGTGACGTCGTTCGGTGGCAAGCCGCGCTTCTGCGCGGGCGTGGAGCGCAAGCCCATGGTGGTGGCCCCGGACGGCACGCTCGCGTTCCGCACCGTCAACACGCCGCCGTCGGACTTCGACCAGCTCCAGCAGTCGGCGCTGGCGGACGTGATGCCAGTGCAGGACGGCAACGTGCTGGAGACGGCCTACGCGGGAGTGTTCACCACGGCGCAGGGCTTCTCCTCCGCCCGCGCCGCCGCGCGCGAAGCGGCGTGGGCACAGCTGCCCGAGGCCACCCGCCTGACCATCGATCACTACTTCGAGCCCTCGCTGCCGCCGGAGGACACCGCGAAGTGGACGCTGCACACGCAGCTCTACCAGGTGGTGCGCGACCTGGTGGCGGGCGCCATGCCGGTGGACAAGGGCGGCCTGGGCCTCAAGCGCCAGGTGTTCTCCGTGGGCTTCGGATCCTTCGACACGCATCACGACGAGGACGTGGATCAGCCGAAGCTCTTCGAGCAGCTGGACTTCGCGCTGGACGCCTTCCAGCGGTCGATGACGCTGCTGGAGACGCAGACCGCCGTGTTCGGCTCCAACGCGCCGCAGGCCACGCTCTTCACCATGAGCGACTTCAACCGGACGCTGCTGGAGAACGGCGACAGCGGCACGGACCACGCCTGGGGCGGTCACGCCATCGTCCTGGGCAACCGCGTGGCGGGCGGGGCGTTCTACGGCACCTTTCCCAGCCTGGACCTGACCGGCTCACTGGATGGCTCCACGGACGAGCGGGGCCGGTGGATCCCCACGCTCTCGGTGGAGCAGTACGGCTGGACGATTGCCTCGTGGCTGGGGCTGAACACCGCCGCCGAGCGCGACTACGTGTTCCCCAACCTCACCGGCTACCTGGCGGACGCGGTGGCGCGCAACTTCCCGGCGCAGGCGCGCAGGGCCAAGGTGGGCTTCATGCTGGCGGACTGACGCCGGTATGAACGTGAGCAGGCCGCGAGCCTTGCCGGGCTCGCGGCCTACTTCGAGGGCGCGCGGCTACTTCAGCTCCGCGAGCACGTCGAACACGGAGGGCCGGTGCGGCTTCCAGCCCAGCGCGCGAGCCCGCTTCGCGCGGATGCGGCTGTTGGACGCGAGCGCCAGCCGTCCCAGCTCCACGCCCCAGCGCTTCTCCCCTTCCGCCAGCGGCATGCTGCCCACGGGCAGGTGGAGGCTCTTGCCGATGGCCGTCACCACGTCCCGGAAGTTCGCCTCGCCGTTCTCCGCGAAGAAGAACGCCCCGGCCGGCGCGCGCTCCAGCACCAGGAGGTACAGGTCCGCCAGGTCCTCGATGTGCACGTTGGACCAGACGTTCTCGCCCTTCCCGATGTAGCGCGCCGTGCCCGACTCGCGCGCGTACCGGATGAGCGGCGGCAGCTGCACGCTGTCCGGGTTCAGGCCCAGGCCCTTGCCGTAGATGAGGCACGGGCAGATGACGTTCGAGTGGATGCCGTCCTTCGCGGCGTCCAGCACCGTCTTGTCCAGCGAGATGCGCGCCACCTTCTCCGGGACGGGCTCGATGGGCGTGTCCTCGTCGTGCACACCCGGGGTCAGCTCGCCGCCCGCGTCGGTGGCGACGATGCTGGAGCCGCTGGTGTGGATGAAGTGCTTGCCGGAGCCCTTCAGCGCGGCGAGCAGCGCCTCCACCACCTTGCGCTCGTCCGCGGACGCCGCGTTGATGACCGCGTCGGCTTCCTTCGCCAGCCGCGCGAGCGCGTCCAGGTCGTCGAACGAAGCGACCGTCGCCTGGATGCCGCGCGCCTCCAGCTCCCGCGCCTTGTCCTGCGTCCGGGCGGTGCCCACCACCTGGTGTCCCGCCGCCATCAACCGCGCCGCCACCGACCCGCCGATGTACCCCGTCGCGCCCAACACGAAGACTTTCATGATCCGCTCCCGTGAATGGGAGGAAACCTGCACTGTTCCCCCATGGACGGGTAGTGGCTTGCCGGGCACATGTCCTGTTCCTAGAGTTCTTGAATGACCCTCATCCAGGAGCCGCTCGCCGGTTTGGGCGCCTTCGTGCGCACGCTCGAAACGGGCAGCTTCAGCGCGGCGGCCCGGGCGCTCGGCGTGTCCCCTTCCGCGGTCAGCAAGACGGTGGCCCGCCTGGAGGGCCGGTTGGGGGTGCTGCTCCTCCAGCGCGGCACGCGGCGGCTCCAGCCGACACCGGAGGGGCTGTCCCTCTTCGAGCGGGGCCAGCGCATCGTGGCGGAGCTGGACGCGGCGCAAGGAGAGCTGCGCGAGTCGAAGGGTCCTCGCGGTCCGCTGCACGTCACCGCGCCCATGGACCTGGGCCGTCACTGGCTGGTGCCACGGCTGCCGGCGTTCCTCGCCGCGTATCCCCAGATTCAGTGCGCGCTGGGGCTTACGGACCGCTTCATCGACCTGGTGGAGGAGCGCGTGGACGTGGGGCTGCGCATGGGGGAGAGCGCGGACACGCGGCTCGTGCGGCGGCGGCTGGGAGAGTCTCGCGCCGTCATCTGCGCCTCACCCGCGTACCTGCGCCGGCACGGCACGCCCCGGAAGGTGGCGGACCTCCAGCGCCATGCGTGTCTGGCTTACTTACGCGGCGGCCAGCGCGTCCCGTGGCGACTGGATGGCAAGGAGGTGGACGTGCCCGGCCCCTTCGCGTCCGACAACAACGAAGCGCTGCTGACGTTGGCGCAGGAGGGCGTGGGCATCGCGCGCATCCCGGAGTTCGTCGCCACGCAGGCGCTGGCCTCCGGGCGGCTGCGGGCCGTGCTCGGCGAGGTGCACTCGCCGGGGCCCGACGTGTTCGTCGTCTATCCGGAGCGCCGGCACCTGTCGCCCCGCGTCCGCGTGTTCGTGGACTTCGTGGCGGACGCGTTCGCGCGCGAGGAGACGAGGCCGGGCACGAAGCCCCGGCCCCGGCGGTGACGGCGGTCAGTAGATCTTGTCGCCCTTCTCCACGCCGAAGGGGGAAGCCGGCATCTGGATGCCGTTCACCGTCGTCCCGCCGTTGTGGATGGAGGGGAACATGGGCTCCATGCTCTGCGGGAACCCGAACGTGGGCTTCGTGAGCTCATCCAGCCGGCCCAGCTCCTCGGCCGTGAGCTTCACGTCGGCGGCCTTCAGGTTGTCCTCGAGCTGCGCGATCCGCCGCGCGCCGATGATGGTCGAGCCCACCCCCGGCTTCGCCATGACCCAGGCCAGCGCCACGCGCGCCGGAGTGCTCTCATGCGCGCGAGCGATGGCCTCGAGCGCGTCGACGACGGAATAGGCCTTCTCGTTCAGGTAGGGCTCGATGAAGGCGCCCCGGTCTCCCTTCAGCTGGCCCGCGTTCTTGCGCGTGTACTTGCCGCTGAGCGCGCCGCTCTTGAGCGGCGACCAGGGGGTGATGCCCAGCCCGTGCTCCAGGGCCATGGGGACCAGTTCCTGCTCCACGCTGCGCTCGAGCAGTGAGTACTCAATCTGCAACCCGATGAAGGCCGACCAGCCCCGGAAGCGCGCGGTGACGTTGGCCTCGACGACCTTCCACGCGGGCGTGTCGGAGACGCCGAGGTAGCGGACCTTGCCGGCCCGGACCAGGTCCTCCAGCGCGGCCATCGTCTCGTCGATGGGCGTGTGCTTGTCCCAGTTGTGCAGCCAGTAGAGGTCGATGTAGTCGGTCTGCAGGCGGCGGAGCGAGTTCTCGCACGCCGAGATGATGGACTTGCGGCCGGAGCCGCCGCCGTTCGGGTCGCCGGGGTAGAGGTTGCCGCTGAACTTCGTGGCGATGACCAGGCGGTCGCGCCGGGCAGCGTGCTTGCCGACGTGGTCACCGATGATCTTCTCGGAGTGGCTCTTCGTGTAGAAGTTCGCGGTGTCGATGAAGTTGCCGCCCAGTTCGATGAACCGGTCGATGATGTGCTGGGACTCCTCCACGCTGGTGCCCCAGCCAAGGTCTTCACCGAACGTCATCGCACCAAGGCACAGCGGGCTCACGCGAAGGCCGGAGCGGCCGAGCGTGACGTAGTGGTCGAGAGGCATGGGGGCTCCAGGGGATGTGTTACCGTTTCAGGGAGGCCGAACTGGTTCAGCCTTGAATTGATTTAATTTTGTACCAATTTCCGCGCAAGGGCCCATGTCGAGAATCGACCCGGCGAAGATCTGGTCGCTGAACTACAACCTGTTGATGTCGGTCATCTCCGGGGTCTCCCCCGACATCGCCGGGTTGGGGTTGGACACGAAGGAGCTGTTCGTGCTGGCGCAGGTGGAGGAGCACCCCTACCCGGCCGAGCTGGCGGCGACCCTGAGCATGCCGAAGCCGACGGTGACGGTGTACGTGAAGCGGCTGGAGGCGGCGGGCTTCCTGCGCCGGGAGATCGACGCCGAGGACCTGCGGCGGCACCGGCTGCAGGTCACCCCGGCAGGCCGCAAGGTGACGGCGAAGGGGCTCGCGATGCTGTCGGAGGCGTTCGGCGCGCGGCTCGGACGCTTGAGTGCGGCGGAGCAGGCCGAGCTCCGGAGCCTGCTCGAGAAGCTGAGCTGACGTCGGCTTGAATCCAGCCAATCCCCTGGTGCGTAATCCCGGCCATGACGCCGAGGCGGTTTTCGCCCGGCCGGGAGTTCCCCATTCATGCAGACGCGTCGCGCGGGTGAAGTGGTTCTGGGTGCACTGGTGTGCTGGATGCTCGCTGCCTGTGGCGGCGACAAGGTGAAGGTCCAGGGCCACGTCACCAACGGAGGCGGGCAGCAGTCGCAGGGGCTCACCGACGGCGCGCCCGCGCTGGCCGGGGATGGGACGGTTTCGGCGGCGGCCACGGTGCGGATCAGCCGCGTGGTGGCGTCCGGAGACCTGACCACGCTGGCGGAGGCCGACGTCGAGGCGGATGGCAGCTACATGCTGGAGCTGGACGGCGCGGGGCAGCGGCTGATCATCGAAGCTGTAAACCGGGCGGGCGTCACGGTGGGCTCCGCGGTGCTGGACTCCACGACGCCGCAAACCGGTCAGGAGGTGCGCACGGCGCCGCCCATCACCAGTGAGTCCTCGCTGGAGGCGGAGGTCTTCGTCCAGATGGCGCGGGACGGGGACGCGGCGAACAGCGTGGACACGGTGGACCTGCGCGCGCGGCTGAACGCGGAGCAGGCGGCGGCGGTCCGGGGCCAGCTCAAGGAGACGGCGACCGAGTCGGTGGAGGCGCTCGCCGCGGCGGTGCGCGCGGCGCAAGCGACGCGGATCAAGGCGTACACCCGGGCCGGCGTGGCGGTCACGCAGGAGCAGCTCTTCAGTGCGTCGTTGGATGCGTCCGCGCAGTTGGACGCGGCGCTGGATGCCGGCGGACAGTCCGCGGCGGGGGCCTACGACACGTTCTTCGCGGCGGTGCGCGCGGCCACGCCCCAGGCGAACGACGCGCAGGACCAGCAGGCGGAGCGCGAGGCCAGCGTGGCCTATCGCATGGCTGTGGATGCGCGGCTGTCCTCGGGAGCAGGGATCGCGGTCGCGGACGTGTCATTGCGAGCCGCCGCCGCGCTGGAGGCCCGGGCCACCGAGGCCGCCGTGAAGGCCCTGCTCCAGGGCGCGAGCGCCACCGACCTGACAGTGCAGCAGGCGAACACCGCCGCCACGTCGCTGCGCGCGAACCTCTCTTCCGCCACGTCGGCCAGCGCCGCCGCCACGGCCTGGGCGAACTACAACACCCAGCTCGCGACCGGCGGCAGCACGTCTGTGATGGGGGCTCAGTTGGGGGTGACGAGCAGCAACCAGCTCGCCTTCGACTCGGCGGTCCACGTGGGAGCGCAGGCGGGCGCGACGCTCGAAGCCACGCTGGGCACGGTGCTGGAACAGTCCGGAAAGGCGTCCGCCACGGTGCTCTCGGACGCGGTGGTCAGTGCCTTCTCCACCTATGACGCCGCGGTGCGCGGAGGTGCCTCCGCCACCCTGACGGCCTTCGGCCCCAAGGCCACCACCGGAGTGGAGCTGCTGATCATCTCCGAGGGGTCGTTCCGGCTGCGGTAGGCGCCCGTTACGGATGAGGGGTGCCTTCCTCCGCTCGCTGCTCCTCCCGCCGCAGCGAGCGGTCCAGCACGAAGTTCCCGAACGGCACCAGCGACGCACCGAACACCGCGAGCGAACGGCGCGCCGTCCAGCCGTGTTCGGATGCCGCGCGAAACAGTGACGATACGAAGAGCAGGAACAGGAGCCCGTGGACGCTGCCGGTAATCCGCACCGCCAGGGGCTGATCCAACAGGTACTTCACCGGCATCGCGATGAAGAGCAGCCCCAGGAAGGACATCCCCTCCAGGAAGGCCACCCACCGCAGCTGTCTCAGCGCATTCATGTGTCCACCCAGGGCCAGCGCGGCCGGAAGACCATCAGCACCAACACGCAGAAGAACGGCACCGCGGCCCAGAGCGCCCCCGCCACCGTGCGCTGTCCTCTGGACGCCATGGCCACCAGCGCCAGCTGCGACACCAGCGACAGCGTCAACCCGCCCAGAATCCACGCCTCCGTCAACGCGATGTTGAACTGGAGCGTGAGCAGGTAGCCCGCCGTCCACGTCACCACCAACCCCGGTGACGCGATGGCGTGCACCGCGCGCTTGCGGTCCCGGGACTCCGTCGCGGCCAGCGCCCCCACGAGCCCGCCGCCGTAGAGCACCACACCCACGAACTTCAGCAGGAGCAGCAAGCGGTAGATCAACACCCGTCACACGTCCCGGACACGCAGTGGCGGCCATCGCCACGAAGCTCCGTCCGTATGACACGGGCCCCACCCCTACCGTGAGTGGCGGAAACGCCATCTTTCGACGGCTTCCCGCCACGGCACCCGGCTGGCGGGAACACCCCCACCCTGGCATCTTCCCGCCATGCACACCGTGGCCATCGTCGCGCTGGATGGAGTCGTGCCCTTCGACCTCGCGATTCCCACCGAGGTCTTCGGCCGCGTGCGACTGCCGGGCGGCGGCGCGGGCTACCAGGTCCGCGTCTGCGGCGTGACACCCGAGGTCCACGCGGGCGCATTCCGGGTGAAGACCCAGCACGGCCTGGGCGCGCTGGCACGCGCGGACACCATCGTCCTGCCGGGCATCTCGGATGTCTCCGTACCCTTTCCACCCCAGCTCCTGAAGGCGCTCCGCGCGGCGGCCCGCCGGGGCACGCGCATCGCGTCCATCTGCTCCGGGGCCTTCCTTCTGGCCGCGACCGGGCTGCTCGACGGGCTGCGCGCCACCACCCACTGGATGGGCACGGAGGAGCTGGCCCGACGCCATCCCCTCATCCAGGTGGATCCGAACGTCCTCTACGTCGACAACGGACAACTGCTCACTTCCGCGGGCGCGGCGGCGGGCCTGGACCTGTGCCTGCACCTGGTGCGGCGCGACCATGGCTCCGCCGTGGCGGCGGACGCGGCGCGGCTGGCCGTGATGCCGCTGGAGCGCGATGGCGGCCAGTCCCAGTTCATCACCCACGCACCGCCCTCACCGGAAGGCGCGTCGCTGGAGCCGCTCCTGCGCTGGATGGAGGACCACCTGCACCGCCCGCTCACGCTCCCGGCCCTCGCCCGGAAGGCGGCGATGAGCGAGCGCACCCTGAGCCGTCGCTTCCGGGAACAGACCGGCACCACGCCGCTCCAATGGCTCCTGCGCGCCCGCGTGCGCCGAGCCCAGCACCTGCTGGAGACCACCGGTCGGTCCGTGGAGGCCGTCGCGGAAGAAGTGGGCTTCCATTCGCCCACCACGTTCCGCGAACACTTCCAACGCTTCGTCACCACCAGTCCCCTCGCCTACCGCCGTGCGTTCCGGGGAGGAGCACGCCTCAGTGCTGGTGGCCGAAGCGCACCTCCACCTGTGGGTGCGCCGCGACGAAGGCGCGCAGCTTCTTGAAGCTCTCCACGCTGCGCGGCCCGTCCTCCGTGAAGGTGCCCGGCTCCACGTCGTGCTCCCAGCCCCAGCGCGTGTGGCTGGCGTCGCCCAACAGCAGCACCGGCCCCTTCGTGGAGCGCACGAGGTACGCGGTGCTGCCCGGCGTGTGCCCCGGCACCCAGAGCGCCCACACGGAGCCGTCCCCGAAGATGTCCACCGCGCCGTCGAAGAGGCCCTTCGGGTCGGCCGTGTAGTTCCACTCCGACAGCGCCGGCTTGCCCTCCAGCGCGCGGTCCGTGGCGCCCTGCACCACCAGGTTCCGGAAGGCGCGGAGGCCCGCCTCGCCCGGGCCGGTGTACACGGGCGTCCCCGCCGGTGCGTCCGCCATGCCGCTGATGTGATCCGGATGCAGGTGCGTGAGGAAGACGCCGGAGAGCGGCTGGGGCTGCTTCGCCAGCCACTCGCCCAGCGGCGCCAGCACCTTCATCTTCTCCATGTGCATCGCGCTTACGATGATGCTGCCCAGCGCCGCGCGGTCCGGCGCGTCCCGCAGCGCCGTCTCCACGCCCGTGTCCACGATGTACATCCCCTTCGTGGGGTGGCGCAGCGCGTGGAAGAAGACCTGCGCGGGCTCGTCTCCGTCCTCCAGGTGCGCCGCCTTCGCCGTCGGGTGGTCCAGGTTGATGAGGCCGCTCCGGTCCACGGCCCAGTCGCACGAAGTGACCGTCTCCAGCTCCACCGGCCCGGGCACGTCCAGCTCCGCCAGCACCGCGTCCGCCGGGCGCGTCACGCCGAGCGCGGACTTCTGGACGCCGTGCGAGGACGTGGCGCAGCCGGTGGTGAACCCAGCGATACCGAGGCAGAGCGCGAGCAGGGAGGACTTCATGGCGGACTCCTTCTTCCTTCCGGCGCGAGGCACCGGGCGTTCGGGACAGGCGGCAAGATGCGCGATGCACCTGTGGATGGGAATCCGCGAAAACGGCATGATGCCATCCATTCATGGATATCTCCTGGGACGACGCCCGGCTGTTCCTCGCCATCGCGGAGACGGGCAGCTTCAGCGGGGCCGCGCGGCGGCTGCGCATCGGACAACCCACGGTGAGCCGGCGGCTGGCCGCGTTGGAGTACGCGGTGGGCTCGGCGCTGTTCCGCCGGAGCGTGGATGGCGCGGCGCTCACGGCGGCCGGTGAGCGGCTGCTCGTGCCCGCGAAGAAGATGGCGGAGTGGGCCGGAGAGCTGCACCGCGCGGCGGAGTCCGCGGACAGCTCGCCCCGGGGCATCGTGCGCGTGACGGCCACGCCCTACATGAGCTTCGACTTCGTGGCCCCCTTCGCCGCCTTCGTCTCCCAGAAGCACCCGGGCCTGCGCCTGGAGGTGCAATCCCAGATTCAATACCTGGACCTGGGGCGCGGCGAGGCGGACCTCGCGCTGCGCGGACGGCCTCCCACCAGCGTGGACCTGAAGCTCGTGGACACGCTGGAGGTCCCCAACGCCGTCTTCGTGTCCAAGGCCCTCAAGGCCCGGCTGCCGAAGAAGGTGTCGCTCCAGCAGCTGCCCTGGGTGGCCTGGGCGCCTCCCTACGAAGCCGTCCCGCCCAACCCCCAATTGGAGTCGATGATCCCCGGCTTCAGTCCGTCATTCACGGCGGACAACTACCTGGTGATGCTCGCGGCGGCGGAGGCCGGCCTGGGCGCGATGGTGATGGCGCGCCTGGCGCACCGCTTCGCCCGCCCCTCGCGCCTGGTCCCGCTGGAGCTGGACCTGGGGCCCTTCTCCCGGAGCCAGACCCACCTGGTGTGCGCGAAGTCCGCGCTGGATATTCCCCGCGTACGACGTGTGTCAGAGCTGTTGTTGGAGGAGTTCCAACGAATTCGCCTGGGTCGATGAAAACCCCCAACGGCCGGAACCCCGCGTATTGTCCCCGCCATGCAATCCGCCCGCCCCGCCGCAGCATCCTACGTCCTCATCGACGCCGAGAACGTTGATTGGGCCGTCTCCAACATCGTCGGGCGCAAGCCCGAGCCCCAGGACCGGGTGCAGTTCGACCGGCTCGTCGCCTTCTGCGACACGTATTTCCCCAAGCCGGTGCGGTGCGTGGTGGTGCTCAATTCGCGCGGCGAGCAGCTGCCGGACGCGATGATTGGCTTCGTGCGCGCGCTGAAGTCCGCGGGCTGTGAAGTGGCTCTCTTGCACGGCCGTCCGGACCAGAAGGTCGTGGACCTGGGCATCCTCAAGCTGCTGGAGAACATCCGCACCCAGCGCCCGCAGGCGGCGGTGGGCCTGGCCAGCCACGACGGCGCGGACTTCGCGGAGGCGCTCAAGCCCCTGCTGGAAGAGAAGCGCCAGGTCGCTGTGCTCGGCCTGCGCGAGTACGTGAGCCAGAAATTCCGCGAGCTCACCCCGCTGGGCCTGAAGGTCGTCGACCTGGAGCTCAACGCCCGCGTGTTCCAGCGTCCCCTTCCCCGGCTGCTGCCGGTCAACGTGGACGAGTTCGATCCTTCGCTGTTCGTCTAGCCGCGGTTTCCACGCCGGAGTCCGTCCATGTCATCCGAGTCCGTCCCCCAGCGCGGTGCCGCGTCCGCTTCGCTGCACGCCCTGCTGGAAGCGGAGTGGCAGTACTCGCTCCAGCAGTACCCCACCTACGCGTCGCTCCTGGGGGACCGGCGCTGGAATGACCGATGGGATGACCTGAGCCTCACGGCGCTGGAGGCGGATCACCAGCACAGCCACACCGTGCTGCGCAGGCTTCAGGACGTGGACCGCGCCGCGCTGGACAGCGACGCGGACCGGCTGCACCTGGACCTCTTCCGCCGGATGCACGAGACCTGGATTGAAGAGTACGGGGTGAAGAGCCACCTCCTGCCCCTCAACCAGATGGGAGGCCTGCCGGAGGGGCTCAAGCAGCCGCCGGGGCTCCAGACGGCGTACCAGCTCGCGGACACGCTGCGCTTCGAGACGGTGCGGGACTACGAGGACTGGGTGAAGCGGCTGGAAGGCTTCGGCGCCTACGCGGATCAGGTGGTGGCGCTGATGCGCGAGGGCATGCGCCAGCACCGCATCCACCCGCGCATCGTGCTCCAGCGCATCCCGCCGCAGCTGGAGCGGCAGGTGGTGAAGGATCCGACGCAGAGCGGCTTCTACGGCCCCTTCACCCGCATGCCGAAGGACTTCTCTCCCGAGGACGCGCGAAGGCTTTCGCAGGCGGGCCGTGACGCCATCGCGAACACCGTGGTGCCCGCGCTGAAGCGCGCCCTGGACTTCGTCACCTCGGAGTACCTGCCCGCCGCGCCGGAGACGGTGGGCGTGTGGCAGTTCCCGGACGGCGAAGCGCTGTACACGGTGCTCGCGCGCCGGCACACGACGACGCGGATGACACCGGAGGAGATCCACGCGGTGGGCCTGGCGGAGGTCCAGCGGCTGCGCGCGGAGATGGACGCGGTGATGGCGCGCACGGGCTACACCGGCACGCTCCAGGGCTTCTTCGAAACGCTGCGCACGGAGACGCGCTTCTATGAGCCCACCGGCGAGTCGCTGCTCGCGCGCTACCGGACGCTGGCCCGCCGCATCGACCCGCTGCTCCCGCGGCTGTTCCGGACGATGCCGAAGAAGCCCTACGTCGTCGAACCCATCCCGGAGGCCATGGCCCCGGACGTGACGACGGGCTTCTACTTTCCGGCCTCCGCGGACGGCTCGCGCCCGGGCACCTTCCAGGTGAACCTCTACCGCCCGGAGACGCGGCCCGTCTGGGAGATGGTGCCCCTGACGCTGCACGAGGCCGTGCCCGGCCACCACTTCCAGGTGTCCCTGGCCTCCGAGCAGACGGACGTGCCGGACTTCCGCCGCTTCACGTCCTACGTGGCCTTCGATGAAGGTTGGGCGCTCTACAGCGAGTCCCTGGGCGACGAGCTGGGCCTGTACGACGACCCGCACGACAAGTTCGGCCAGCTCGCCTACGAGATGTGGCGCGCGGTGCGGCTGGTGGTGGACACCGGCCTGCACGCGAAGCGGTGGACGCGGAAGCAGGCACTGGACTTCTTCATGGAGAACGCGCCGCGCCAGGAGCTGGACGTCACCAACGAGGTGGACCGCTACATCGCGTGGCCCGGCCAGGCGCTGGCGTACAAGGTCGGCCAGCTGCGCATCCGCGCGCTGCGCGACAGGGCGGAGGCCGCGCTGGGGGCGAGCTTCGACGTGAAGGCCTTCCACGACGAGGTGCTCCTGACGGGCTCGCTGCCGTTGGACGTGCTGGAGGCGAAGCTCGACGCGTGGGTGGCCCGGGAGTCCGCGTGAAGCATCCGCTCGTCGCCGGGCTTCTACTGGGAGGCGTGGCCCTGCTGGCGATGGCGGCCTGGGTCGCGGTGCGCAGCGCGCGCTACATCTCCCAGGAGGTGCACCCGCCCCGGCAACCGGTGGGCAGTCCTCCGAAGGACGCGGAGCTCACCGGCCTGCGTGACGTGGCGTTCCAGGACCGCGACGGCCTCCAGCTCAAGGGCTGGTACCTGCCGCCGCGCGACGGGGCGCTCGTCGTCCTGGTCCATGGGCTGTCGGGCAACCGCACGCAGCTGTTGCCCGAGGCCCGCTTCCTGGCCCGGGCCGGGTACGGGCTGGTGCTCTTCGACCTGGGCGCGCACGGCGAGAGCGGCGGCACGGTGTCCACCTACGGCGACCGCGAGGCGGCCCAGGTGCGGGCGGCGGTGGACTTCGCCGCGCTCCAGCCGGAGGTGGACGCGAAGCGCATCGGCGCGCTCGGGTTCTCCCTGGGGGGCTACTCGGTGCTGAAGGCCGCGGCGGAGGATCCGCGCCTCAAGGCCGTGGTGGTGGAGGCCGCGGCCGTGGCCCCCGCCCAGGCGCTCCAGGACGAGCTGGGACACTGGGGTCCCCTGGGCCTGTGGCCGGCGCTGGGGGTGATGAAGCGCGCGGGCGTGGACGTGAACGCCGTGCAGCCCGCGCGGGACATGGCCGCGCTCGCGGGCCGCCCCGTGCTGCTGGTGGCGGGCGAGTCGGATCCGTGGGTGCCGGACGCGGCCCTGGACGACCTGCTTCGCCAGGGTCAAGGACCCTGGGAGAAGTGGCGCGTGCCGGGCGCGGGGCACGAGAGCTACCTCCAGATTTCGCCCGAAGAATATCCACGCAGGGTGCTGGCGTTCTTCTCGCGCTTTCTCTGAATGTGGTGGTTGGGGAGCGGCCGAGGGACCGGCTGGATGTAAGGAATCTGCCCAGACGCGATCATTCCATTCCAGGCATGGCATGCTGTGTGACCGGGTTGACCCGTCTTTCCCATTCTCTTCAATCTCAAACGCCCGGAACCTGACGCTCGGATGGCCCTGGGGGATAAGTCCGTGGACGCAGCGCACATGCAGACAGTGGTGGCGCGTTTCACCGCGCAAGCGTCCCTGACGCCCGACGCCGAGGCGGTCCGGTTCGAGGGAGCGGGACTGACGTACGCGGCGCTGGACCGCCGCTCCAACCAGCTCGCGCACCACCTGCGGGGCCTGGGCGTCACCACGGACGTGCTCGTGGGCGTGTGCCTGGAGCGCTCGGTGGAGATGGTGGTGGCGGTGCTGGCCGTGCTCAAGGCTGGCGGCGCGTATCTGCCATTGGACCCGGCCTATCCCGCGCCACGTCTGGCTTTCATGTTGGAGGACGCGAAGGCGCCGGTGCTGCTCACCCAGGCGAAGCTGCGCGCGGGGTTGCCTGCCTTCGCGGGCCCGGTGCTGTGCCTGGATGAGTCCCCTGCCCTCTTCGCTCCGGAGGCCCCGGCCTCGCCGGTGGACGCGTCCAGCCTGGAGGGGCTCGCCTACGCCATCTACACGTCCGGCTCCACGGGCACGCCCAAGGGCGTGGCCATGGGGCACCGGCCGCTCGCCAACCTCATCGCGTGGCAACTGGGCCAGTCCATCGCGGGGCCGGGCACGCGCACGCTGCAGTTCTCCCCGCTGTCCTTCGACGTGTCGTTCCAGGAGCTGTTCGGCACCTGGTGCTCCGGCGGAACGCTGGTGCTGGTGCGGGACGAGCTGCGGCTGGATGCCGTGCTGCTATTGCAGCTGTTGGCGGCCGAGCGCGTGGAGCGGCTGTTCCTGCCCTTCATCGCGCTGCAGAACGTGGCGGAGATCGCCACCTCGCACCAGAAGGTTCCGCCCGCCCTGCGCGAGGTCGTCACCGCGGGCGAGCAGCTCCAGGTGACGCACCACCTGCGCGCGTTCTTCTCCGCGCTGCCGGGCTGCGCGCTGCACAACCACTACGGCCCGTCGGAGACGCACGTCGTCTCCAGCTACGTGCTCCGGGGCTCGCCCGACACGTGGCCCGCGCTGCCGCCCATTGGCAAGGCGGTGGACGGCTGCGAGCTGCTGGTGCTGGACGAGCAGAAGAAGCCCGTGCCGCAGGGCGAGTCCGGCGAGCTGTTCCTCGCGGGCGTGTGCCTGGCGAAGGGCTACCTGCACCGCGAGGCGCTGACGGCGGAGCGCTTCGTGCCGCACCCGCTCAAGCCCGCTACCGGCGAGCGCGCGTACAAGACGGGCGACCTGGCGCGCGTGCTGCCGGACGGCAACGTGGAGTTCCTGGGCCGCATCGACGGCCAGGTGAAGGTGCGCGGCTACCGCATCGAGCTGGGCGAGATTGAAGTCGCGCTGGGCAGCCACCCCGCGGTGAAGCAGGTGGCGGTGGTGGCGCGCGAGGACGTGCCCGGCGACAAGCGGCTGGTGGCCTACGTCGTCCCGGACGGCACGCTGGAGCACGCGGCCGGAACGCTGCGGCGCCACCTGTCCACGCGGGTGCCGGACTACATGGTGCCCTCCGCGTTCGTGGTGATGGACGCCCTGCCGCGCACGCCCAGCGGGAAGATTGATCGCCGGAGCCTGCCCGCCCCGCTGCCCACGCGGCCGGAGCTGCAGCAGGCGTTCGTCGCGCCGCGCTCGCCGCTGGAGCGCACGATCGCTGACGCGTGGGCGCAGCTGTTGCGCATCGACCGGGTGGGCGTGCACGACAGCTTCTTCGAGCTGGGCGGCAACTCGCTGCTCGCGCTCCAGTGCGTGGCGCGGCTGCGGCAGGCGCACGGGCTGGAGATCCCCATCGTCCAGCTGTTTCAGTCCCCCACGGTGGCGCAGCTGGCGGCGGTGCTGACGGGGGACGCGTCGCGTCCGTCGCTCAAGCAGCTGGCGGAGGCGCGGCAGGCGAAGCGGCAGCTGGCGGCGGGCGGCGCGGAGCCGGTGGCCATCATCGGCATGGCGGGCCGCTTCCCGGGCGCGCCTGACGTCGAGACGTTCTGGAAGAACCTGGTGGGCGGCGTGGAGTCCGTCGCCACCTTCACGCGCGAGGAGGTGGACCCGTCCGTGCCCGCCGCCGAGCGCGACGCCCCCGAGTACGTGCGGGCGCGCGGCGTCCTGGACGGCGTGGAGCTGTTCGACGCGGCCTTCTTCGGGATCATGCCGAAGGAGGCGCAGGTGATGGATCCGCAGCAGCGCCTGTTCCTGGAGACGGCGTGGGAGGCGCTGGAGTCCGCCGGCTGCGTGCCGGAGACGTACCCCGGCCTCATCGGCGTCTTCGCGGGCACGCACAACAACAGCTACCAGCCGCTGCACGTGCTGCCCCGGCAGGACATCGTGGGCCGGGTGGGCGCCTTCCAGGCGATGGTCGCCAACGAGAAGGACTACGTGGCGACCCGCGTCGCGCACAAGCTGGACCTGCGCGGGCCCGCGCTGTCGCTCAACACCGCGTGCTCCACGTCGCTGGTCGCGGTGGCGCAGGCCTTCTGGGCGCTCCAGACGCACCAGTGCGACGTGGCGCTGGCGGGCGGCGCGTCCGTGACGGTGCCGCAGAAGTCCGGCCACCTGTACCAGGAGGGCGGCATGCTCTCCCAGGACGGGCACTGCCGCCCCTTCGACGCGAACGCCACCGGCACCCTCTTCAGCGACGGCCTGGGCGCGGTGGTGCTCAAGCGCCTGTCGGACGCGCAGGCGGACGGCGACGTCATCCACGCGGTGCTGCGCGGCGTGGGCATCAACAACGACGGCGCTGCCAAGGTGAGCTTCGCGGCGCCGGGCGTGGAGGGCCAGTCCACCGCCATCGCGACGGCGCACGCGAACGCGGGCGTCGACCCGCGCACCATCCGCTACGTGGAGGCGCACGGCACGGCGACGCCGCTGGGCGACCCCATCGAGGTGGAGGCACTGTCCCAGGCGTTCCGCGCGCACACCTCCGACACGGGCTTCTGCGCCATCGGTTCGGTGAAGAGCAACTTCGGCCACCTCACCGCCGCGGCGGGCGTGGCGGGTCTCTTGAAGACGGTGCTCTCGCTGAAGCACCGCGAGCTGCCGCCGACGCTGCACTTCCAGACGCCCAACCCCAAGATCGACTTCCCGCGCAGCCCCTTCTTCGTGCAGGCGAAGCGCTCCGCGTGGCCGGAGGGCACGGGCCCCCTGCGCGCGGGGGTGAGCTCGTTCGGCGTGGGCGGCACCAACGCGCACGTCGTGGTGGAGGAGGCCCCGGAGCGTCCGGCCTCCGGTCCTTCGAAGCCGCGACAGCTCCTGACGATTTCGGCGAAGACGCCCGCGGCCGTGACGCAGGCGGCGCTGCGGCTGGCCGCGCACCTCCAGGCGCATCCGGAGGACTCGCTCGCGGACGTGGCGCACACGCTGGCCACGGGCCGCAAGGCGTTCCCGTTCCGCCGCGCAGTGGTGGCGGGCACCCATGAGGAAGCGGTGCGGGCGCTGACGGCCGCGGAGCCGGAGGCCTCCGGGCTGGAGTCCACGCCGCCCGTCGCGTTCCTCTTCCCGGGACAGGGCTCGCAGCATCCGGACATGGCGCACGGGCTGTACCGCCACGCGCCGGCCTTCCGCGCCACGGTGGATGCGTGCGCGGAGGTGCTCAAGCCGCTGCTCGGGCGCGACCTGCGCGAGGTGCTCTTCCCCAAGGACCCGGAATCTCCCGAGGCCGCGGAGACGCTGCGCCAGACGTCGTTCGCGCAGGCGGCCCTCTTCACGGTGGAGTACGCGCTCGCGCAGCTCTGGTGGAGCTGGGGCGTGCGGCCGGGCGCGCTCGTTGGCCACAGCGTGGGCGAGTTCGTCGCCGCGTGCCTCGCGGGCGTCTTCACGTTGGAGGACGCGCTGCACCTGGTGGCGAAGCGCGGCCAGCTGATGCAGGCCCAGGCGCCGGGCAGCATGCTGTCGGTGCGCCTGTCCGCCGAAGCGGTGGCGCCCAAGCTGACGGACGGGCTGGCCATCGCGTCGGACAACGGGCCCCGCCTGTGCGTGGTGTCCGGGCCCACGGAGGCCGTGCAGCGGCTGCAGGCCGCGCTGGAGGCGGAGGGCACCGCGTGCCGGATGCTCCAGACGTCGCACGCGTTCCACTCGCCGATGATGGACGCCGCGGTGGCGCCCTTCCTGGAGACGGTGAAGGGCATGCGCCTGTCCGAGCCGCGCATCCCCATCGTCTCCACCGCGACGGGCACGTGGCTGAAGGCCGCCGAGGCGACGTCGCCTGAATACTGGGCGCGGCACCTGCGTGACACGGTCCGCTTCTCCCCCGCGCTGCGTACGCTCTGGGACAAGGGCGACCACCTGCTGTTGGAGGTGGGCCCGCGCGTGACGCTCGCCACGCTGGCGCGGCAGCAGGCCACGGCCGACCAGCGCTCGCGGGTGTTTGCCTCCCTGGGCGAGTCCACCGGCGATGCCGCGGACTGGACCGCCCTGTTGACCGCCGCGGGCCAGCTCTGGCGCCGGGGCGTGGCCCTGGACTGGCGGGCCTTCCACGCCGACGAGCAGCGCCAGCGCGTCACCCTTCCCACGTATCCCTTCCAGCGGCAGCGCCACTGGATCGACCTTGAGCGGGCGTCCGTGCCCGCCCCCACCCTCTCCACCGGAGTCGCCGTGAGTCCCGCCCCTGTTCCCCGTGCCGAGCGTCTCGTCCCCACCCTGCGCAACCTGTTCGAGGAGCTGAGCGGCCTGGAGCTGGCCGACGCGGATCCGGGCGCGAGCTTCCTGGAGCTGGGACTCGATTCGCTGGTGCTCACGCAGGCGGCGCTCGCGGTGCAGAAGCAGTTCGGCGTGAAGGTGACGTTCCGGCAGCTCCTGGAAGAGGTCCCGTCGCTGGGACTGCTCGCCGCGTTCCTCGACGGCCGCATGCCGCCTGAGGCCGCGCCCGCCCCGGTGGCCGCCGCGCCGGCCGCGCAGCTCACCGCGAACATCCTCGGACAGCCGCAGGTCGCCCCGTCCGCGGGCGCCGCGTTCCCCGCGCAGGGCACGCCCGCCGGCGCCGCGTTCCCGGCCCAGGCCGCTGGCGCCTTCCCCGCGCAGGCCGTGCCCGCGCAGTTCGCCTCCGCCGGTGCCGCGTTCCAGGCACAGGCGATGGCCGCGCCCGCCGGGAGCCTCCAGGCAGTCGTCGCGCAGCAGCTCTGGCTGATGACGCAGCAACTCGCGCTGTTGTCCGGGCAGCCCGCGCAGGGCGTGGCCTCGCAGTCCTTCGCTCCGGCGCCTACGGCGCAGCCGCAGCCCGCGCAGGCGCCAGCCGAGCACGTGGCCTCGCAGGCCCCGGCCGCGCAGCAGCAGGCCGCCCAGCCCGCGCCCGCCGCCGCGCCGGATGAGGCCGACCTCAAGGGCCCGGTGAAGTACGACGTGAAGAAGGCCTTCGGCGCCATCGCGCGCATCAGCCTGGCGCCGAAGGACGCGCTCACGCCCCGCCAGCAGACGTACCTGGAGGACTTCACCCGCCGCTACAACACGAAGACGCAGGGCTCCAAGCGCTACGCCCAGGACAACCGGAACCAGCTGTCGGATCCGCGCGTGGTGACGGGCTTCCGCCCGCTGCTCAAGGAACTCATCTACCCGCTGGCCGTGAACCGCTCCAAGGGCTCCAAGCTCTGGGACATGGACGGCAACGAGTACCTGGACGCGCTCAACGGCTTCGGGTCCGTGATGTTCGGCCACGCGCCGGACTTCATCACCCAGGCCGTGCGCAAGCAGGTGGACGACGGCTACGAGCTGGGGCCCATGCACCCCCTGGCCGGCGAGGTCGCGAAGCTCGTCTGTGAATTTACCGGCGCGGACCGCGCGGCGCTCTGTAACACCGGCTCCGAGGCGGTGATGGGCGCGATGCGCATCGCCCGCACCGTCACCGGCCGCAGCACCATCGCCATCTTCAGCGGCAGCTACCACGGCATCTTCGACGAGGTGCTGGTGCGCGGCACCAAGAGCCTGCGCACCGTGCCGGCCGCCCCGGGCATCATGGCGGGCGCGGTGCAGGACGTGCTGGTGCTGGACTACGGCACGCCGGAGTCGCTCGAAATCCTGCGCGCCCGCGCGGACTCGCTGGCCGCCATCATGGTGGAGCCCGTGCAGAGCCGCCGCCCGGACTTCCAGCCGCGCGAGTTCCTGCACCAGCTGCGCGACCTCACCCAGAAGTCCGGCTCCGTCTACATCTTCGACGAGGTCATCACCGGCTTCCGCATGCACCCGGGCGGCGCGCAGGCAATCTTCGGCGTGCAGGCGGACGTGGCCACCTACGGCAAGGTCGTGGGCGGCGGCATGCCCATTGGCGTCATCGCGGGCAAGCGCCCGTTCATGGACGCGCTGGACGGCGGCCACTGGCAGTTCGGCGACGACTCCGTGCCCACGGTGGGCGTGACGTACTTCGCGGGCACGTTCGTGCGTCACCCGCTGGCGCTCGCCGCCGCGAAGGCCGCGCTGGAGCACATGAAGGCCGCGGGCCCGGAGCTCCAGCGCAGCGTGAGCGCCAAGGCGGACACGCTCGCCACCACGCTCAACGCGTTCTTCGACGAGGTGGGCGCCCCGCTGCGCATCAAGCACTTCGGGTCGCTGTGGAAGACGTTCGTCACGGCGGACGCCGCGAACGCGGACCTGCTGTTCTGCCTGCTGCGCGACAAGGGCATCCACATCTGGGATGGCTTCCCGTGCTTCTTCACCACCGCGCACTCGGACGAGGACGTGCAGCGCCTCATCACCGCGTTCCAGGACAGCGTCACGGAGCTGCAGGACGCGGGCTTCCTGCCCGGCACGGCCCGCGCCCAGACGCAGGCCCCCGCCGCCTTCGATTCCAACCAACCCCCCGTCCCCGGCGCCCGCCTGGGGCGTGATCCGCAGGGCAACCCCGCCTGGTTCGTCCCGCACCCCACGGTGCCCGGCAAGTTCGTCAAGCTGAGCGAGACCCGATGAAGACCCCCGCGACCCCGATTCAGGACCTGCCCGAGGATTTCGACCCGTTCGCCGGGCCCGCGCTGCTGCTCACCGCGCCGTCCACCGAGCCCCAGCGCGAGGTGTGGACCGGCGTGCAGATGGGCCCGGACGCGTCGTGCGCCTTCAACGAGTCCATGTCCGTGCGGCTGCACGGCCCGCTGAACGTCGAGTCCCTGCGCGCCGCGCTCCAGGACCTGAGCGAGCGGCACGAAGCGCTGCGCACCACGTTCAGCGCGGATGGCCTCACGCTGTGCGTGGCCGCCACCACGCCCTTCCCGCTGGAAGTGCTCGCGCTGGACGCACTGCCGTCCTCCGAGCGCGACGCCCGCGTCCGCGAGCTCGTGGCCCAGGAGGTGGAGACGCCGCTGCCCCTGGAGTCGGGACCGCTCCTGCGTCCGCGCCTGGCCCGGCTGTCCGCGGAAGAGCACCTGCTGACGCTGACCGCGCACCACATCGTGTGCGACGGCTGGTCCATGGCGGTGATGCTGCGCGACCTGGCGACGTTCTATTCAGCGCACGCGCGGCGCACCCCGCACACGCTGTCGCCCGCGCCCACGTTCAGCGACTACGCCCGCGCGCAGGCCCAGCTGGCCACGACGCCGGAGTACGCCGAGCACGAGCGCTACTGGCTGAAGCAGTTCTCCGGCTCGCTGCCGGTGCTGGAGCTGCCGTTGGACCGGCGCCGTCCGCCGTCCAAGACGTACAGCTCCCGGCGTGAGGACTACGCCCTGGAGCCCGCGCTCGTGGAGCAGCTCAAGCGCGTGGGTGCGCGCCACGGTGGCAGCTTCTTCACCACGCTGCTCGCGGGCTTCAAGGCGCTGTTGCACCGGCTGACGGGGCTGGAGGACGTGGTGGTGGCCATCCCCGCCGCGGGCCAGTCCGTGGCCGGCCTGAAGGACCTGGTGGGCCACTGCGTGAACTCGCTGCCCCTGCGCAGCAACGTCGCCGCGGAGGCGCCCTTCACGCAGGTGCTCAAGCAGCTGCGCACCACGATGCTCGATGCCTACGAGCACCAGGAGTACACGTTCGGCACGCTGCTCAAGCAGCTGGCGCTGCCGCGCGACCCCAGCCGTCTGCCGCTGGTCAACGTGCTGTTCAACGTGGACCAGGCCGTCACGGGCGAGCAACTGGCGTTCCAGGGCCTCACCTGCACGCTGGCGAGCAACCCGCGCCACTACGAGAACTTCGACCTCTTCATCAACGCGGCCGAGGCCCATGGCCGCGTGGTGCTGGAGTGCCAGTACAACACCGACCTCTTCGATGGCTCCACGGTTCGCCGCTGGATGTCATGTTACGAAGAATTGCTGCGGGGCGTGGTCGCCGACGCGGAAGCGCCCGTTTCGCGCCTGCCGCTGCTGCCCGCCGCTGAGAAGCAGCGCATGCTGGTGGACTGGAACGCCACCGAGAAGCCGTTTGACCGGAACGCCTTCGTCCACACGCTCGTGGCCGCCCAGGCCCAGGCCACACCCGACGCGGTGGCCCTGCGCGCGGGGGACGTGACGCTCACGTACCAGCAGCTGATCCAGCGCGCCCATCAGGTGGCGAACGCGCTGAAGCAGGAGGGCGTCGCGGCCGGAAGCCTCGTCGGCCTCTTCACGAATCGCGGCGCGGACATGGTCGTGGGCCTGCTGGGCATCCTCGAAGTGGGTGCTGGCTACGTCCCGCTCGACTCCGGCTTCCCGCCCGAGCGTCTGGCCTTCATGGTCGAGGACGCGAAGCTCTCCACCATCCTCACGCAGCAGGCCCTGGCGGCGTCCCTGCCGTCCACCAGCGTGAAGCCCCTGCTCATCGAGGACACGGCCTCGCAGCCCGAGTCCGCGCTCCCGGCGCAGGACGTCACGCCCGAAGCCGTGGCGTACGTCATCTACACGTCGGGTTCGACGGGCAAGCCGAAGGGCGTGCGTGTTCCGCACCGCGCGGTGGTGAACTTCCTGAGCACCATGCAGGAGGCCCCGGGCCTCTCGCCCCAGGACGTGCTGCTGGCCGTCACCACGCTCTCCTTCGACATCGCCGTGCTGGAGCTGCTGCTGCCGCTCACCACCGGCGCCCAGGTGGTGCTCGCCTCGCGCGACACCGCCTCCGACGGCGCGCTCCTCAAGGCGGCCATCGAGGCCAACGCCGTCACCGTCATGCAGGCCACGCCCTCCACCTGGCGTCTCCTGCTGGAGGCAGGCTGGCAGCCGCGTCCCGGCTTCAAGGCTCTCGTCGGTGGCGAGGCCCTTCCTCGCGAGCTGGCCGAAACACTCCTCGCCCGCGTCGCCAGCCTCTGGAACATGTACGGCCCCACGGAGACCACTGTCTGGTCCACCACCTGGCGCGTGCAGCCCCCGCTCTCCTCCATCCGCATCGGCCGGCCCATCGCCAACACCCAGCTCTACCTCCTCGACGCGCACCTGGCCCCCGTGCCGGTGGGTGTCGCGGGCGAGCTGTACATCGACGGCGACGGCGTGACGCTGGGCTACCTCCACCGCCCGGAGCTGACGCAGGAGCGCTTCCTGCCCAACCCCTTCCGCGCCGGCGAGCGCATGTACCGCACGGGCGATTTGGCCCGGTGGCTGGCCGACGGCACCGTCGAGTACCTGGGCCGCAATGACTCGCAGGTGAAGCTGCGCGGCTTCCGCATCGAGCTGGGCGAAGTCGAGGCGGCCCTTGCCTCGCACCCGTCGCTGGCCCAGGCCGTCGCCCTCGTTCGCGAGGACCGCCCCGGTGACCGTCGCCTCGTCGCGTATCTCATCACGCGGCCCGGTCAGACGATCCCGGCGGATGAAGCCCTGCGCGCGCACCTCAAGCAGGGGCTGCCGGAGTACATGGTCCCGCAGCACTTCGTGGCCCTGCCCGCGCTGCCGCTCACGCCGAACGGCAAGGTGGACCGCAAGGCCCTGCCTTCGCCGCAGGTGGAGTCGCAGGAGGACGCCTTCGTCGCGCCTCGCGACGAGACGGAGCAGAAGCTCGCGACCATCTTCGCGGACGTGCTGGGGCTGCGCCGGGTGAGCGTCACCGCGGACTTCTTCCGCATGGGCGGCCACTCGCTGCTGGCGTCGCAGGCCCTCACGCGCGCGAGCCGCGACCTGGACGTGAGCCTCACGCTGCGCCGCATGTTCGAAGCGCCCACCGTGGAGAAGCTCGCCCGGCTGGTGCGCGGCGACGACGGGGCCACGAGCCCCGCGCAGCGCATCTCGCCCCGTGCGGGCACCGCGCCCGCGCCGCTGTCCCTCATGCAGCAGCGGCTGTGGTTCCTGGAGCAGCTCAACCCGGGCACGGCCGTCTACAACCTGCCCTCCGCGTTCCGCCTGCACGGCGCGCTGGACGTGGGCGCGCTGCGCTTCAGCTTCAACAAGCTGCTGGAGCGCCAGTCGTCCCTGCGCACCTTCGTGCGGTGGGACGAGGGCACGCCGGTGCAGCACGTGGCCCCGTCCCTGACGGTGGAGCTGGAGCCGGTGGACCTGGAGCCCGTCCCCGCGCACACGCGTGAGGAGGACCTGCTGCGCCGCCTCCAGGCGCTGGCGGACGAGTCCATCCCCATCACCGCCGCGCCGCTGTTCCGGCTGACGCTGTTCCGGCTGGGCGCCAACGAGCACGTCCTCTTCTTCATGCCCCATCACCTCATCTGGGATGGGTGGTCGTTCGACGTGTTCCTGCGCGAGCTGGACGTCATCTACTCCGCGCTCACGAAGGGCCAGGAGCCCAAGCTCCCCACCCTGCCCATCCAGTACGCGGACTTCACCGAGTGGCACCGCAACTGGCTCCAGGGCGAGGAGCTGGAGCGGCAGGCCCGCTACTGGAAGGGGAAGCTCTCCGGGAACCTGCCCGCGCTGGAGCTGCCCACGGACAAGCCGCGCCCCGCGCAGATGAGCCTCAAGGGCGGCACCGAGCCCTTCGTGCTTACCGGCGCGGAGGTGGCCGCCCTCACGAAGCTGGGCCGCGAGTCCAACGCGACGCTGTACATGGTGCTGCTCACGGCGTTCAAGACGCTGCTGCACCGCTACAGCGGCCAGGAAGACCTGGTCGTGGGAACGCCCATCCGGGGCCGCTCGCATCCGGAGGTCGAGGACCTGCTGGGCTTCTTCGTCAACACGCTCGTCCTGCGCACGCAGCTGGCGCCGGAGCAGACGTTCCGGCAGCTGCTGGAGCGCGTGCGCACCACGTGCATGGAGGCCTTCGGCCACCAGGACATGCCCATCGAGCTGCTGATGCAGCAGCTGGGCGTGCAGCGCGACCTGAGCCGCACGCCGCTGTTCCAGACGTTCTTCACCTTCCAGGACGTGCGCAACCGCGGCGCCAGCCTGGGTGACCTCACCTACGGCCAGGTGCACGTGCACGCGCACGCGACGCCGCTGGACCTGAGCTTCTGGGTGAAGGAGACGGCGAACGGCATCGTCGGCGGCATGGACTACAACACCGACCTGTTCGAGCGGGACACCGTCGTCCGCATGCTCGAGCAGATCCGCACGCTGCTGCGCGCCGCGGTATCCGACGCGGAGGTGCCGGTGTCGCGCATGCCGCTGCTGCCCGAGGCGGAGAAGCAGCGCGTGCTAGCGGACTGGAACGCCACCGAGAAGCCGTTCGACCGGACCGCCTTCGTCCACACGCTCGTGGCCGCCCAGGCCCGGGCCACCCCCGACGCGGTGGCCCTGCGCTCCGGCGCCGTGACGCTCACGTATCAGCAGCTGCTCCAGCGCAGCCACCAGGTGGCGAACGCGCTCAAGCAGGAGGGCGTCACCGCCGGGAGCCTCGTCGGCCTCTTCACCGAGCGCGGTCCGGACATGGTGGTGGGCCTGCTGGGCATCCTCGAAGCGGGCGCCGGCTACGTCCCGCTCGACCCCGGCTTCCCGCCCGAGCGTCTGGCCTTCATGGTCGAGGACGCGCAGCTCTCACTCGTGCTCACCCAGCGCGCGCTCCAGAGCACCCTGCCCTCCACCACGGCGAAGTCCCTCTTCGTCGAGGACACCGCGTCGCAGGCGGACACGGCCCCCGAGGTTGCCGGTGTCACGCCCGAAGCCGTGGCGTACGTCATCTACACGTCGGGTTCGACGGGCAAGCCCAAGGGCGTGCGCGTTCCTCACCGGGCGGTGGTGAACTTCCTGAGCACCATGCAGGAAGCCCCGGGCCTCTCGCCGCAGGACGTGCTGCTGGCCGTCACCACGCTCTCCTTCGACATCGCCGTGCTGGAGCTGCTGCTGCCGCTCACCACCGGCGCCCAGGTGGTGCTCGCCTCGCGTGACACCGCCTCCGACGGTGCGCTCCTCAAGGCCGCGCTGGAGTCCAACGCCGTCACCGTCATGCAGGCCACGCCCTCCACCTGGCGCCTTCTGCTGGAGGCCGGCTGGCAGCCGCGCCCCGGCTTCAAGGCCCTCGTCGGTGGCGAGGCCCTTCCTCGCGAGCTGGCCGAAACACTCCTCGCCCGCGTCGCCAGCCTCTGGAACATGTACGGCCCCACGGAGACCACCGTCTGGTCCACCACCTGGCGCGTGCAGCCTCCCCTCTCCTCCATCCGCATCGGCCGGCCCATCGCCAACACCCAGCTCTACCTCCTCGACGCGCACCTGGCCCCCGTGCCGGTGGGCGTCGCGGGTGAGCTGTACATCGGCGGCGATGGCGTCACGCTGGGCTACCTCCACCGGCCAGAGCTGACGCAGGAGCGCTTCCTGCCCAACCCCTTCCGCGCTGGCGAGCGCATGTACCGCACGGGCGATTTGGCCCGGTGGCTGGCCGACGGCACCGTCGAGTACCTGGGCCGCAATGACTCGCAGGTGAAGCTGCGTGGCTTCCGCATCGAGCTGGGCGAAGTCGAGGCGGCGCTCGCTTCGCACCCGTCGCTGGCTCAGGCCGTGGCCCTCGTTCGCGAGGACCGCCCTGGTGACCGCCGCCTTGTCGCGTACCTGGTGACGAAGCCGGGACAGGCCTACACGGACACGGAGCTTCGCAAGCACCTGCGCTCGCAGCTGCCGCAGTACATGGTGCCGCAGCACTTCGTGGAGCTGGAGTCGCTGCCGCTCACGCCGAACGGCAAGGTGGACCGCAAGGCCCTGCCGCCTCCGGCGGGCACCACGCGTCCCGTCGAGGATGCCTTCGTCGCGCCGCGCACTCCGACGGAGCAGCACCTGGCGCGCGTCTGGCGGGAGGTGCTCGGCATCGCGCAGGTGGGCGTGCACGACAACTTCTTCAACATCGGCGGGCACTCACTCCTGTCCTTCCAGGTGGTGATGCGCGTCCGGAAGGAGCTGAACCAGGAACTGCACCCGCGCACGCTCCTGCTCAACACGCTGGAGCAGGTGGCCTCGCAGCTCGCGCCCGCGGCGGCGGCTCCGTCGCCCGCTGCCAGGACGCAGCCCGTCACGCCGACAAAGACTGCCGCCCCGGAGACTTCTGTTCCCCTGGCGCAACGCTTGTTCAATAAGCTGAAGGGGAAACTGCCGGGGCGCTCGGACTGAGCGGCCCTTGAGGAGAATGGTCAGACCGTGACGCCCTGTTTCTTCGGCACCTCCGAGCGACAGCTCTTTGGCATCCACCACCCCGCGCAGGGCGCCGAGCGCTCCACCGGGGTGGTGCTCTGCTATCCCGCCGCGCAGGAGTACATGTTGACGCACTGGGCCTTCCGGAAGCTGGCCGGGATGCTCGCGCGCGAGGGCTTCCACGTCTTCCGCTTCGACTACTACGGCACGGGGGACTCGGCCGGCGAGTCCCACGAGGGCCGCGTGGCCACGTGGGTCCAGGACATCCGCAACGCCGTCAACGAGCTGCAGGACGTGACGGGCGTGCAGCGCGTGGCGCTCGTGGGCCTGCGGCTGGGCGCGGCGCTCGCGGTGCGCGCCGCGATGGAAGGACTGTCCACCGCCGCGCTCGTGCTCTGGGAGCCCCTGGTGGAGGGCGAGGCCTGGCTCCAGGAGCTGGAGCTGCTCCAGGCGCGCCGGGACACCCGCACCCTCTACCCCCGGCCCGAAAGCCCGCTGGAGGTGCGCGAGGAGCTGCTCGGCTTCCCGTTCCCCCGCGCCCTGCACGACGACATCCTCGCGCTGGACCTGGCCGCGCTGCCCGCGTGGCCCTCGACGCGCACGCACCTGGTGGTCAGCGCGCAGAAGCCCGAGTACCAGCGGCTCCAGGAGCACCTGGAGAAGACGGGCCTGCCCTTCCAGCACCACCTGGTGCCCGAGGAGGGCGCGGGCGGTCAGGAGTCCTCGCTCCTGTCCAACCGCATCCTGCAGACCATCACCACGCTCCTGAAGGAGGCCGCGTGATGCGCGAGCGCATCTGTACCTTCGGCCCCGAGCAGAGCCTCGTGGGCATCCTCACGGAACCGGATCCGGCGAAGGTCCTGCCGGAAGCGCCCGTGGTGGTGCTGTCCAACGTAGGCCTCAACCACCACGTGGGCCCGTACCGGGTGTGGGTGGAGCTGGCGCGCCAGTTGGCGGGCCGCGGGTTCACCACGCTGCGCTTTGATTTGTCCGGCCTGGGAGACAGCCGCCCCCGCCGCGAGGGCGGCGCCGACGAGTTCCAGCGCGCCCGCGAGGAGACACGCGCGGCGCTCGACTACCTGGAGCAGAAGAAGGGCCAGAAGCGCTTCGTGCTCATGGGCCTGTGCTCCGGCGTGGACAGCGCGCACGCGGTGACGGTGGCGGATCCGCGAGTGGTGGGCGCGGCCTTCATCGACGGCTACACCTACCGCACGCTGGGCTACCACCTGCGCTTCCACCTGCGCTACCTGAGCCCCCGCCGGTGGACGCGCTTCCTGCGCAAGCGCAAGCTGCCCGCCCAACTGCGCGAGGCCGGCGAGGCCGACGAGGTCTACACGCGCGAGTACCCGGAGCGCTCGCAGCTGACGCAGGACTACAAGCACCTGCTGGAGCGCGGCGTCAGCCTGTGCTTCGTGTTCTCCGGAGGCATGGGGCTGTCCTTCAACCACGAGGGCCAGTTCTACGAGATGCTCTCGCCGCTGAAGCTGGAGGGCCGCGTCACCTACGCCTTCTATCCGCGCGCGGACCACCTCTTCTCCGTGCCGGAGGACCGCGCGGAGCTCCTGCGCAAGCTCACCGCCTGGGCCGTGGGCACGGTGCCGCCGCGAGCACTGGCGGGCTGACGACCGGCTGCCCGCTCAGCAGGCGGGGACGCGGCTGAAGGCCGGGGGTGCGTCAAGCGCTTGTTTCCCACCCGACGGTCGCCACCTTCGAAGCACACACGTTCTTCGAAGGAGCGCCACCCATGAAGCTCCCCCTGATGGCAGCACTGGCAGCACTCGCCTTCTCCGGCCAGGCGTTCGCGCAGAGCCACACCGACCACGAAACGCCGCCCATGCAGGAGCCGTCCACGGACGCTCCCCAGGACAGCGCGGAGCGCTGGGACAAGGCCACGGGCGGCTCGGGGTCCTCGGGCGTCCTGGCCCCGGATGACGACAGCGTCGTGGACCCGGACCGCGTCGATGAAGGCGTGGGCGGCTCCGGCTCCACCGAGCAGGGGAGCAACAGCACCAGCGATCACTCGTCCTCCGCGAAGCCGGGCACCCCGAACGCCGGCACCCCGGGCAACAAGGGGGCGAAGATGGAAGTGACGCCGCCGGCCTGGGACCAGAACAAGAAGATGGGCAGCCCTGTCAGCCCCACCACGGGCACCCCGCCGGTGGAAGGCAGCGCGGGCAACTGACGCGAAGCCTCGCTGAATCCAGAGATGGCATCAGCCCGCCCGCGTCGTGACCACCGGGCGGGTCGTGTTTTAGGTTCAGGCCCCATGAGCCAACGTCGGGCCCTGGTCCTCGCGGGAAGACTCCTGCTGCTCGTCGCCATCCTGGTCCTGGCGGGCAAGATTAGCATGACTCGTCCCCTGCCCCGGCCAGAGGTCTATGTGCCCGTGCGCGACGCCGCCCGCGAACTCCCCGTCCACCGCGAGGACTGGAGCGGCCGGCACTGCCTGGGAATCATGGGTTCGGATCAGTGGCAGCGATACGGGTCGCTCCCGAGCGCCCCCCCGGACGCCATGTCCCAGGAAGAAGCCATCCACCCCAAGTCGCTCGCGGACTGTGACCTGTACGTGGTCCGGGTGACGGAGGTGCACGCGTGGAGCGCGACCTTCTCGCGGCCCCCTCGCGTGCCACTGACCGTGGACCAAGTCATCCTCGGTGAGCTGCAGCCCCGGCCCTTCCCTGCCGTCTTCAGCGAGCCGCTCGGGGACCACCTCTGCGGCAATGCCGCCATGGAGGAGGCCGAACAACGGGCCCGGGAGCCGATCCCTGGCCCCATGCTCGGTGAGCGGTTCATCCTCGCGAGAGGATGGTGCCGGGGACGCGACTGGTTCGAGGTGAGTTCCCGGAATCGCTGGCCCGTCACGGACACGATGCGGGCAGACCTTACGGCCACACTGAAGCAGGCGCGCGAGGAGAATGCTGACTTCGACACGCGCATCGAGGCGCGGCGGAAGGAGGACCTGGCCGCCCAGACCGACGCCTTCGGCCTGTGTGACGTGAAGCAGGGAGACTTGGCGCGCGTCCAGGCCCTGCTCGAAGGGGGCGCGCGCGAACGCGGGCGAGTCCGGAATGGGTGATTCCGTCCTGTCCCGGGCCGTGGAGCGGAAGGACGCGCCCAGGGTCGCGTTCCTCATGCGCCACATGCCCCGGAACACCGAGGCCCCCTGGGCGCTGATGCTCGCGATGAAGAACCTCAAACTCCTTCGCACGATGCTTGAGGGTGGCCTCTCCTGGAAGGGACCTCAGGACGTCGACGGCGCGGTGGAGCATGCGGCTTCCCAGGGCGCCTGCGACGCGCTGGCGATACTGCGCCAGGCGGTGCCTCTCCCAATGCCACGATGTGGCAAGACAAACAAACATTGCTCCATGCCGCGATCCCTGTCGCGCCAGGGGTTGCGGTGCGCCCCCATCTTGATGGAGGCAGGAGCCCATGCGGAGGTCTCCACCCGGGAAGGCTGGACACGGTTGGACCATGCCGTCGGTCAGGGCGACTCGCCCGAAGCGGAGCGCGCCATCCGGGCCCTGGAGGAGAACGGTGCGCGTGTGGACTACGAGACGCCCGAGAAACAGCCCCTGCGCCAGGCAGCCCGGCACGCCTCTCGAATGGTGGCGCTGCTGCTGAGCGTGGGGGCCTGCTGAACAGGCCTTGCATCGCAAGACAGCGTAGTGCCAAAGAGCAAGCATCGTCTTCCCGTAGGTTCCCGCAGCCTGCCGCCGACCGAGGCGGTGACGACCGCCAACATCTACGAGACACATGGTCTCTTTTCACTCATCGACTCCATACCCGCAGTGCGGATATTCTTAGACGCCAAGCACCTGCGTCCTGGAGATTTATACGATGGAAAGCCTCGCTCTGAGAAAGGACCAACTCCATCGCCTTCGGTCCATGATGAGCGTAAGGACGAAGTCCACTTCTGCGCTCTCGTCCTCGGTTCCCGAGTAATGCTCGTGCACCGACTCGGCTCTGAAATTTGTTAGAGGCTACTAGCTTTAGGGCTCTCGCCAAGCGAGCCTTGGGCAGGTATCTTACCCACCAAGTCTCAAACGGCCTAGCATCCACGAACGCCCCTAGTCCAGCAGAAATTAAACCAATGACAATCCAACATACGGATGCATTTGCCTTTATCGACTGGGACACAGCTCGGCGATGCCAATGGCTTCCAGCGTTTCAAAGAGCCCGGATCAAAAAACAAGGCGTACAAGCACAGCTTGCCGAAGTAACTGCCGTTGTTGCAGCCGCACTGCGACGCATGCGTGTCGGCCGCATCAAGGCCCATCTCAGAATTTATCACGGATGGCATCAAGGGAACCAACCCACTGCGGATCACCGCGCGCTAATCGGCCTACCACAAATACAATCTGTCTTCGATGGTGTCTTAGTTGCGCCTCCAACGATAAGCGATCGACTCGCATGCGGAGGAAGACATTCCCAACTCAGAGATACTCTCAGGCGACGCGATGATAGCGCTGATTTTGAGCAAAAGATGGTAGACACAGCGATTGCAGCTGATCTTCTCTATCTCTCACGCAGCCGCACCGCCCAAAGCAATTCCGACTTCCTCATCTTAAGCGAAGATGACGACATGATTCCTCCTGTAGTTGTCGCGTCGCACTGGGGCCTGTCGTGTAAGATTCTGAGAACTCGCGGCCCCAATCGATGCATGCCCAATTCAGCAGAACTTCTTCTTCCTTTGGAACAGGCCGACACATGACAGGTTCAAACACACTCGAACTCGCGCTTGCCCCGTTTGCAGACCCAGCAACAGAAGTGAGAGTCCTGTCCATCAGCCAGACCACGGAGATGTTCTCATTTGTACGAAAAGGCGGTGAGTTTTCAGGAAGGGCTATTCACCAAGACGGTGAAATCTGGATTGAGCACAAAGGCCAACAAAAACAGCGCCTAGCTTCATTTCTTGCCTCCGCAGACATGGCAAATCTTGACGATCTTGCTCGAGTGCAAGGACGAATTTACGACCGAGAACAACCAATCTCAGAGTGGGTTGCCGGACCGGCACTAGTAGAGCAAACTCAGCATGAAAATTCTCTTAGCGCCCTTGAGGAAGTCGCAGCAAGAATGCCAGACCGGACTCGCATTGTTGTTCTCGATGGCCCGGCCGGAATGGGAAAAACAACGCTAGTCAAGAAACTAGCATCACAGCAGGCGCGAGATTTCATCGAACGCCGAAGAACAAGCTTGATGCTAATCGTAAGCAGCCGAGGGCGGCGCCTGTCTCGCCTAAATGACGCCATCGCCGCAACCCTACAAGACCTCCGCGTGGGTATTTTCTATCCAGAAGTACCAATTCTCGTCAAACACGGACTCCTCACCCTTGTCATTGATGGTTTTGACGAACTAGTAAATCAAGACGGCTACGACGACGCATGGTACAGCTTAACTGAATTACTAGACAGCATTGCAGGCGGAGGAGTGCTAATCCTTTCGTCTCGCGACACTTTCTTTTCGGATCAAGAGTTCATTCTTCGCGCACAGAGACAGGACGCGCTCTGGCAGGGACGAATAGACTTCTCATTTGTTCATTTGCAACCATGGCTGCGCCCCCAAGTAAGGGAGTTTTTCCGACTGCAAGGCGTCCCTGAGGAGAAGGCCGAGGTTGCGCTGGATTTTTTCAGCGACACGAGAGCATCGGCTTTGGTTCGACCGTTCTTTGCGCATCGCTTAGCCGCTGAGATTCGCAATAGCCAGAATGTTGAGCCGGATCGATTGCTGTTCCTGATTACTGAAGGTTTTTTAACACGCGAAGCAGAACTGCTGCTCAAAGACCATCCTTCCGGCCGGGAAGTACTGCGTAGGTTCTTCCAAGAACTTGCCTTGGAAATGCGCCAACAAGAACGAGAGGTGTTGGATCTGGACGTGATCCAGTTTTTTCTAGATGCAGTGCTGGAGGAGGCTGGGATTCCGCACGAGCAGCGAAAGCAACTGGTGCACAGAGCGGGAGCAGTAGCCTTTCTGGATATTCCGGAAGGAAATCGGCAACGACGAGGATTCCCACATCAAATCATAAGAGACTTCTTCTTTTCCGAATATCTTCTATCCGCACTCACTACTGATTGGCGCCGCCTTGAGGCAGCTCTTCAACTCGGAGTTCTTGGCCTCGACTTGGCTGACATTATTGCTGAGATTGCAGGTTCATTGCGCACGCCCGTTGAGCGCGCCAGAATCCAGGCACTCTTTAGCTTGGCAAAATCTCTTCCACCTGCGGATCCTGCCGCATTAAATGCCGCATCACTAGGTTTTGCTCTACTTCGAACGAGAACTACAGGAGATGCTTCTCGAATACTGGCCGATGGGCTGTATCTTGGAAACGTAAGCCTTGTAGGCGCCGAAGTGCCATTGCTTGAACTATCTGGATGCAGCGTTGGATTCCTTGACCTTTCAGACTCAAATGCGACGAACATTCAAACAAAAAACACCACAGTAATGCGACTACGAGTTAGCGCGAGCACCATCCTAGGAACTGAATGGCATAGCATCCCCAGCGCTGTTGAGTATTTTGATGGCGATTACGGAAAAGGACTCTCCACCAATCGTCAGCCCGATGAGATTCAGTCAATACTCTCAAGCCTTGGCGCAGATCAGATTGAGACCAAGAGCAAGAGGCATGCATCGGCGGGTGAGGCGCTACTTGATGCCTTGGCGCGGCGATGGGTGCGACGATTCTATCTCTGGCCCGATGATCTTGACGACGAGCCAGCCTTCTCAGATCCATTGTGGCCGCGCCTGCGCTCGATTCTTGAAAAGCATGACAGGCTGGTGGCTAAATTCCAGCCGACTAGCGGGCCGCGAAGAGAGTTGCTCCACTTGAAGGACCCAAACTCACTACTTCGTCGGCGCCACCCGGATCCCGCGCAACAGCTCGTAATTGATGAAATTTGGACCGCTGCCAAGTCGCTTTAAAATTGCATCTGCTTGATGAAGGCAGAGAAGACTGGCAGCAATATGCAAGCAGCGAGGTAGTTACTGGGCACTTATGATTGCAGGGGCCATCGGCGCACCAGCGCTTGGGAGCATGAAGGAATCGCCCTGCCCGACAGAAACTTCAATTGCGCTGGGCGGGGTTCGTGGAGGTGAAACCCGTCCATACCCATTGTGGGGGACAGACCCCCGGGCCTTCCGACCGCTAAGTCCTTGCATGGACCGGTTGGAAGGAGGCCCGTGGGATGAACCTTACCGCGCACGAACAGGGGCTCGTGCTCGAGCTGACCCGGGCACTCTCCAGCTCACTGGATTTGACCGAGGTACTGGCCCGAGCTCAGGGAGCCCTCGCGCGACTCCTGCCCTGCGACTACGCGGCGCTGTGTGTGTCCAGGCCGGAGCGGCCCGGGGACTACGAGTGGATGGGGCTGGGGGCCCCGGGCATCCTCTTCACGCACTACCCGGAGCTGGCCACGGACCTGGTGTCGCGCAAGGAATTGAAGCGCAATCTCCTGTACCTGCGCTGCCGGGAGATGGGACTGCCCCTGGAGCACGTGCTGGCGGTGCTCCTGGACTTGAGCGAGGGCTGGCACGGCGGCTTCACGCTGTACCGGGAGCACGCCCTGCCCTTCTCCGAACGGGAGCAGGCCCTGCTGGAGGACCTGACGCCCTACCTGGCGAACACGGTGCGCAACTGCCGGATGTTCGGGCACGAGGCGACGCGGGGAGACCTGCTGGACGCCCTCTTCCGCCACCAGGGCGCCGAGTGCGTCGTGATGGATCCACCCGAGCACGAGAAGCTGAGGACCCCGGGGGCGACGGAGCTCTTGCGGCGCTGGTTCCCGGAGGAGCTGAAGGCGGATGACTCGCGGCTGCCCCAGGAGCTGCGCGAGCACCTGACGCGTCTCCAGGCCCTGGGAACGAAGCGGGCCCCGGGCATGGACACGTGGACACGCTCCGGGGCGAAGCACGACCTGAAGGTGACGTTCGTGGAGCTGCCGGAGCAGCGCGGTCACCAGCCATGGGTGCTGGTGTTGCAGGAGTGCTCGCGGGCCATCCCCATGCCGGAGCCCTGGCGCCAGAAGCTCTCCAGGCGTGAAGTCGAAGTGGTCCAGGGGGTCCTCAGCAACTGGACGAACGAGCTCATCGCCGAGGACCTGGGCCTGACGCTCAACACGGTGAAGACGCACCTGCGCAACATCTTCCCCAAGCTGGGCATCGAGAGCCGCATGGACCTCCTCTACCAGGCCGCCTGGGGGCAGAAGCCGGGGTGAGGAGGTCCGGGCGCGCGCTCAGGGCTCCCGGAAGAACTTCGGGAACAGGGTGCGCGTGGTGCGTGCGGAGAGGAGCAGCGCGGCCTGCTCCTCCGGGGACGTGAGCGTGCGCAGCTCCGACTCCAGGTCCGCCACATGGTCGCCGTCCGCGGCGCCGTGGCCGCGCAGGAAGAGGACGGCCTTGTGGATGTTGGGGATGCCGCTCTCCGCGATGAGCTGGTCCACGGAGCCGGGGGCCCGGTTCACGGACAGGTACTCCAGCACGTAGGCCGTGCCCAGGAACGCGGTGGGCACGCCCGACTGCGTGGTGAAGCGGTTCCACTCCACGTAGGCGCGCACGGCGGGGCAGATGGGCGCGCGCTCCACACGCTCCTCGGTCCAGCCCAGGGCCTTCAGGTCCTTGAGCAACCACTGCTCATGGCCCTTCTCCTCGCGCGCCTTCTGGAACAGCAGGTCCGCGAGCGCGGCGTTCTTCCCCTCGCGCTTCGTGCGCTCGCCGGACTCGGTGAAGAACCCCTCGCTCCACCGCACGTACTGGTACGTCTGGATGAGGTAGTGGACGTAGTCGTCCTGGCGGATGCGCCCCTCGAAGAGGCGCCGGACGCCCGGCGTCGTGTCCAGCTCCCGCACGAGCATCCGCGCCTCGTGCCGCAGGGAGTCCAGCCAGTCCATCTTCGCCGTCTGCTCATGCCTGGGCTGCTTGCACATACACGTCTCCTGACAGGGGCCCGTGAAGGCCCGGTGGGTGTTGCGTTGAGGGTGAAGGGGGAAGAAAGGAGCGCGCCGGCCTGGGGTCAGGCGGCGTCGGCGTCCAGCGAGTCGAAGAGGTTCAGCGTCCGCTGCGGAATGGCATCCAGCGCGGCGACGAGCGGCACGGTGAAGCGGTTGAAGGCGGGATCGAAGTGCGGCGGCGCGATGAAGCGCGCGCCCATCTTGTCCGCGAACAGCGACACCACGGGCGGCATGCGCAGGGCGTCGAGTCCACCCTCACGGGCCTGGGCACGCTCCTCCGCGGTGAGCCGGGCGGCCAGGGGCTCCACGGGTGGCGAGGGAAACTCCCGGGTCCGCACGCGGAAGCTGTCGCTCAACCAGCCCCGGCGCGCGGCGGCCAGGAAGTAGAGGTCCGCCTCCTCCTGGCTGTCCGTCTCCATGTTCGCGGCGGCGATCCAGTGCGTGACGCCACGACGGCGGCTCTCGCGGTACAGGCCGGCCTGGAGACGCAGCACGGCGGAGTTCCGGTAGCTCCGGGTGACGCAGTAGCGCGTGGTCTCCGCGAACACGCGGCCCGGCGCGACGAGCTCCGACAGGTCGAGCTTCTTCTCGATGTCCAGGCCCACGACCGTGTCCGCGAAGGCCGCCACCTCCGCGTTGGGCGTCAGCAGCCGGGCGGTGGCCACCGGCTCCTCGCCCGCGTAGACGACGACGTGGGAGGTGGTGCGGAGCGTGTCGAAGCAGTCCGCTTCGCGCGGGGCCCGGGGCCGCTTGGGCCCCAGCATCCGCATCTCCTCGCCAAAAACCCGGTAACGGATGCGGAGCGCGTCATCCAGTTCGCGCTGCGCTGTGGCGACACGGCAACTCAATGAAGACATGGCGGGTCTCGCTTCCACTGTGCTTGCCGGACTTGTGTGTCCGGCCCCGACCTTTCATTCGTCGCTGCTCGGCCGAGTGCGCTCGCGGGTTGTCTTTTTTCGCTGAGGCCGGCCAACCGCCCGCCACCTCCGCCCGCCCCACCCCGTGGCGCATGGCCCGCGTCCCCGGAAGTGGCTCACCTTGGACAGACGATGGAGGAGGACACCATGACCGAGCAGACGCCCGAGGCCCCGGGAGCCCCTTCCGAACGCAAGCTCCACAAGCTCAGCCCCTTCGAGCTGAAGGACGAGCTCCTCCAGGTCGCGGACGAGGCCATGAAGACCCGCGAGGCGGTGATGCTCAACGCGGGCCGGGGCAATCCCAACTGGATTGCCACCACGCCGCGCGAGGCCTTCTTCCTCCTGGGGCAGTTCGCGCTCGCGGAGAGCCGGCGGGCATGGGACGTCCCCGAGGTGGGGCTCGCGGGCATGCCCCGGTCCCCGGGCATCGCCAGACGCCTGCATGAGTTCCTGGAGGCGAGCGATGACGAGCCCGCCGTGGAGCTGTTGCGCGGCGCGCTGACGTACGGGGAGCACACGCTGGGCTTCAACCCGGACCGGTTCGTCTGGGAGCTCACGGACGCCGTCATTGGAGACAACTATCCGGTGCCGCACCGGATGCTCGCCCACGGTGAGCGCATCGTGCAGGAGTACCTGGCGCAGGAGCTGTTCGCGGGACGGCCGCCCTCCGGCCGCTTCGACCTGTTCGCGGTGGAGGGCGGCACCGCCGCGATGACCTACCTCTTCCACTCCCTCAGGGTGAACGGCCTGCTGCGCAAGGGAGACACCATCGCGCTGGGCGCGCCCCTCTTCACGCCCTACCTGGAGATTCCGCGCCTGGAGGAGTTCAGCCTGCGCACGGTGGACATCCTGCAGAGCGCCACCACGAAGGACGGCCGCCACACCTGGCAGTACCCGGACACGGAGCTGCGCAAGCTGGAGGACCCGCGCGTCAAGGCGTTCTTCGTCGTCAACCCGTCCAACCCGGGTGCGGTGGCGATGCGGAAGGAGTCCGTCCACAAGCTGGTGGAGCTGGTGCGCAAGCGCCGGCCGGACCTGTTGATCATCACCGATGATGTCTACGGCACGTTCGTCAATGGCTTCCGCTCGTTGGCCGCGGACCTGCCGCGCAACACGCTGCTGGTGTACTCGTACTCCAAGCACTTCGGCTGCACGGGCTGGCGGTTGGGCGTGGTGGCGCTCCACGAGGACAACATCCTGGACGAGGCGCTGGCGAAGCAGACCCCGTCGGAGCGTGCGCTGCTGGAGGCGCGGTATGGCGCCATCTCCCTGCACCCGGGGCGGCTGAAGTTCATCGACCGGATGGTGGCGGACAGCCGGGCCGTGGCGCTGAACCACTCGGCGGGCCTGTCACTGCCGCAGCAGCTCCAGATGACGTTGTTCTCGCTGTTCGCGTTGATGGACAAGGACGGCGTCTACAAGAAGTACTGCCAGCGCATCTGCCAGGACCGGCTCCAGGCCCTGTTCGAAGGCATGGGCATTCCGATGCACGAGGATCCGCTGCGCTCGGCCTACTACCAGACGCTCGATTTGGAAGCCTGGTGCCGCGAGCACATTGGCGAGGACTTCGTCCGCTTCATCGAGGACCACCACGACCCGCTGGAGATCGTCTTCACGCTGGCCCGGCGCTACGGCGTGGTGCTGCTCAACGGCAGCGGCTTCGACGGACCTCCCTGGTCGGCCCGTGTGTCATTGGCGAACCTGGAGGACGACGCGTATCCACGGATTGGCCGGGACCTCATGAATGAGGTGCGCCGCGCCATCGAGGCGTGGAAGAAGGCCGGCGGAACGCCCTCTGGCGCGTTGCATTGAACCACGTCACAGCGGGATGAAATGGACCCTGGTCTCCTTGCACGGAGGCCAGGGTCTTTTTCGATCCCCGGGGGATCACGCAAGACCCTGACCCCAAAGGCAGTACCACCTCCGAGGTACAGACACGGATCCTCTACCTCGCCAACCTGTCGGCTCGGAAAAGCGACATGTCGCCGTCGAACTCAACAGGGCTGCAGCGAACGTTCAGGCGAACCGCAGTCCAACCTGAAGCGGGGGCACGCATGCCGGTGAGGAGTGGGGAATGACCAGTCCATCACGACAAGAAGTGGAGCACCTTCACGATCGGATGATGAGCCATGACCCGACGGCGACCCATGACGTCTTCGACACGTTCATGGATCCGCTGATCCGGTCGCTGAGACGCTACCTGGGGTGCTCGCCTGACGACGCCAACGCCTCGGCCGCGGATGCCGTCTTCGCCTATCTCAGGCAACCCGAGCGCTTCGACGCTCGCCAGTCCACTCTCTGGAATTACCTGAGCCAGATCGCCCGGCGCCGGGCCCATGACAGCCACCGGACCAGGACGGCGCGGGAAAAAAGGGAGAAAAACCCGCTGACGATTCTCGAAGTCCACCCGCCAGCTCCGAACAATGGCCTGGAGGGTTTCGTGATTGCGAAGCAGCTGTTGGAGCGGCTGGAGGAACGAATCAAGGAAGCCGGCCTGCCGCAGCGCGACATCGCCGGCATCCGCGTCATCGTCCTCCACCAGGGCCGCGTCCCTGCCGAAGAGATGGCGGACGCCCTGGGGTTGTCCCACCTGCCCCCTGGTGAGCGGCTGCATGAGGTGAGGCGCCACACCGAACGGCTGAAGAGGCTTTTGCGCAGCCTCTACATGGAGGATTCCGATGTCGACTCTTGATTGGCTGACGTACGCGGCGAAGCGCAGCACCACGGAGCACGGCCTGCTGGGCCAGGTGTTCGCGACCTACCAGTCCATCGAGGACTGCACGCCGAACGCGCTCGCGGACGAGCTGGGTTGCGACGAGCAGACGCTCAAGAAGCTGTCCTTGTGCCGCAAGCCGTCCGGAGATGCGTTCGCCGAACAGGTGAAGCTCCTCTGCAGCCGGTTCGGACTGGAGCCGTACGCGCTCGCCAACGTCCTGCGGCAGGTGGAGATCATGGGCGAGGACTCCTCCGACAAGAATGCGGAGGCTGGCCTGCATCGCACCGGCACGCTCCAGCTCGCCGCACTCGACCGGCGCAAGAAGGACGAGCCGGCCTCATGAAACCGGCCTGGCTGAGGGAGGCGGTGGAGGCCAGCGGCCTCCCTCCGCCAGAGGTGTTTCCCCGTGACCTCGCGGCGGACGCTTCCATGCTCCTGCCCGTGAGGCCCGTGGGATTGAAGGACCTGACCTCGGAGAAGGTGCGCCAGTGGCTGGCCCAGCGGGGCCGCACGGTGGAGATCGGCTACCACCGCCGGATGCACGGTTGCATGGTGGCGTGGGAGGGAAAGGGACTCGTGTTCTTCGACCGGGACGACAGCCCGGCGGTTCGGCGCTTCACGGTGGCGCACGAGCTGGGCCATTTCCTTCTCGACCATCTCCTGCCGCGCAGGCGGGCACTCGACTTCTTCGGTGACGGCATCCGGGACGTCCTGGACCAGAAGCGCGCTCCCACGCGAGAGGAGTCGCTGACCTCCGTGCTGGAGGGCGTTCCCATTGGCGTGCAGATCCACCTGATGGACCGGGGGCCCACAGGGGACATCGGCAAGGGAGTGGTGGCCCGCGCCGAACAGCGCGCGGACCGGCTGGCCCTGGAATGGCTCGCGCCCTCGAAGCTCGCTCGACAGGTGATGCAGGAAGGCCCCGAGGACACGCACAAGCAACGCTTGGAGCAGCACTTCGGACTGCCGGATTGGATGGCGGAAACCTACGCGCGCATCCTGCGCCGTGAAGAGGGCCGCTCTCGTTTTTCCATTGTTTCATTTCTCGGTGAGGACGCAGGGTGACCATGGCTGGCCACAGGCGCGTTGACGACGACGATGATGAGGAATTGACCGGCGACGAGGACTTCCGAGGCTCGTTCCGCGAGGACCTGGAGCGCACGCTCAACATGGAGACGTGGGCGGAGGGCCTGGACCTCCAGGTCATCATGGAGCGCTACCGTCAGGAGATTGGCGGCGCCATCCAGAAAGAGGATGAACTCCGGTCCATCATCCGTCAGGAGTTGCTCCCCCGGCTCCAGACACGCCCCGGAGCGCCCGAGGGTGCTGGGCTCTACCAATTGAGCATGGAGCAGCTGGCCGACATCCACTCGGGCCTGCTCTTCGCCGGACAGGTGGAGGCGGTCAACGGCCTCTCGGTGACGCACGAGACGCTGCCCCTGGACATCACCCAGCTGAGCATCGCGGCCATTGGCTATGGAGGGACCGCGGGCACCTTCTCCCAGCGGCTGTTCCGCCGCGAGGTGACGGTCGACGCGCCGGACCCCTACCAGGAAGCCCTGTCCTATATCGAGATGCGCCAGAACCGCTCGCATCCGGGACGCAGCGGGCCAGACAGCCTGTCGCGGCTCGCGCGGCGAGGCATCCGCGCCTACGCGGAGCGCGCCATCCTGGTGGAGAAGCTGAAGGCCCCATGGCGCATGGGCCAGGGCAATCCCTTCGCCCGTGAGCTCATCACCGGCTCCGGCTACAAGAGCCTGCTGAAGGTGTCGCTGGGGATGCTCGGACGACTGATGAAGGACCATCCCCGTTTCGTCTTCGTCTCCGCGCGGATGGATGACCGGGGCTTTCTCACCATGGGCCACGCGCTCAGGGCCGGCGAGTTCGTCATCCTCGAGTCACTCGAGCAGGAGGGGAAGGACATCCTGACCGGATGGCAGTACGACCTGGAGGAGTACGGCCTGGCGCGCGACTTCATCAACGCGTACTCGCACAAGGTCGTGAAGGGCCTGTTCCGCGCCTCGGAGAACGCCCCACCCCGCATCTTCTACGCGCACGTCGACCATGCCCACATGGCCGCGTGCGTGGCCATCGCGGACAGCATGCTGCGCCCGGAACAGGGCTACCCCATGCTGCTCGACGTCGCGGAGTCCACGTGCCGTAGCACCTTCGGCATGGATGGCTTCGAGGGCGTGGTCCAGGAGGCCTACGCGCTAGCCGACGCCCACCTTCAATACTTCAACGGTCGCAAGCCACGTCGCTGATGGGGGAACGACAGCATGTCTGACAATGGAAACACCAACGTACCCGGCCGCAATCCCGCGCAGAATGGCGTGGCCCACAACGGCAAGCCCGTGAATGGCCACGTCGCCACGGCGCCCAATGGACAGCGGCCCGCCGCGCCCCCGCAGGGAGCCCGCCCACCGGGCCTCTCGCCCACGAACGTCCAGATGACCGGACCGCGTCCTGCTCCGGCCCCCGGTGCCCCCGTGAAGCCTCCCGCCAGCGTGGCGTCCCCCACTCCGGCGCCGGTCGCACGGGCCCCGGTTCCCCAGCCGCCGCCCGCGGAGCCGCCGCGCAACGAAGTCGTGCAGCCCCTGCCGGACAAGGCGAAGGGCGAAATCGACGCGGCGAAGGAGCGGGCGGAGGCACTCAAGGCCGACCCGGAGCTGGAGAACGCCGTGGGCTTCACCCACTTCGACACCAGCGCGAGCCACGACAACCTCGTCACCGTCCTGTCCACGAAGGAGGACCTGCACCGGCTGGCGTCGCAGACGCTGGTGCGCATCAAGTGCCGCGAGGACGACAAGGCCTACCTGGGTGTCGTCGTCCAGGGCCCCTTCGCGGAGCCGAACGCCGTTCCCGCGAACTCCACCATGGCCATTGGCGTGGTGACCCACGGCAAGAAGCTCACGTACACCTTCGAGTACCACGGCCGCGCGGAGGTGGAGATCCTCGGTGAGGAGGTCGCGGGCGTGCTCAAGCCGCACCGCTTCCGTCCCCGGCCGCAGAGCCCCGTCTTCGTGCTCGACGAGGAGGAGAGCGCGAAGGTGCTGGGTGTCAGCGGAGAGATGAGCATTGGCTCGGTGGTGGGCTACGAGCGGATGGAGGCGCGCATCAACGCCCGCGACAAGTCCGTGCTGCCCCGGCACACCGGCATCATCGGGACGACGGGCGGCGGCAAGTCCACCACGGTGGCCACGCTCATCCACCGCGCGCAGAGTTCGGGCATCGCCACCATCGTCTTCGACGTGGAAGGCGAATACACGCACGTGGACCGGCCCACGGACCACCACGCCATGGTGGAGACCCTCAAGCGCCGCGGCCAGAAGCCCGAGGGCGTGAAGGACCTGCACATCCATCACCTGGTCGGCCGCGAGAGCCGCAACCCGCGCCACAAGAACAAGCACGCCTTCTCGTTGAACTTCTCCAGCCTGTCGCCCTACGCGCTGGCGGAGATCCTCGACATGTCGGAGGCGCAGCAGGAGCGCTTCCTCAAGGCGTACGACGTCACGAAGCTGCTGCTGGAGGACTTCGAGGTCTATCCCGTGACGGAGGAGGAACGGCGCGACGCGCTGGAGGTGGACGAGCTATCCACGGGCTACCCGAAGATGACCATCCAGCACCTGCTGGACGTCGTGAACGCCTACCTCTACAGCATGAGCGACGAGGGCAGAGCTGAAGGAAGGGCCCGCCCCCGCCGCGCGGCGCGAGCGCGAGGAACGGTCGCCGAGGAGATCGAGGTGCTGGAGGAGGACGAGGGGCCTCCGGCCAACTCGCTGACGCTCTACAGCATCTTCAAGAACGACCCCGGCAAGGTGATGCGGCGGGTGATGGCGCAGAGCAGCCGCAACGTCATCAGCTGGAAGGCACTGGCCAGCAAGATCCAGCGGCTGCGCAGGCTGAACATCTTCGACATGGGCACCACGGAGGGCGTGAAGTACGACACCATGCTCTCGCCAGGGCGGGTGTCCGTCATCGACCTGTCCGACACGGAATCCCCCCAGCTCAACAACCTGGTCATCGCGGACATCCTGCGAGGCATCCAGGAGCGGCAGGAGGCCAGCTACGAGAAGGCCCACCGCGAGGGCAAGGACATCACCCCGGTCATCATCATCATCGAGGAGGCCCACGAGTTCCTGTCCGCCAGCCGCATCGCGCAGATGAAGACCCTCTTCGAACAGGTCGCTCGTATTGCAAAGCGGGGCCGCAAGCGGTGGCTGGGACTCGTCTTCGTCACGCAACTGCCCCAACACCTGCCTTCCGAAGTGCTGGCCCTGCTCAACAACTTCATCATCCACAAGATCACGGACGGGGCCGTCATCAACCAGCTGAAGAAGTCGGTGGGCAGCATCGATGAGAGCCTGTGGAGCCGAGTGTCGCGGCTCGCTCCAGGACAGGCGCTGATGTCGTTCAGCCACTTCACCCGGCCCCTGATGGTGGCCGTGGACCCCGCGCCCGTGAAGCGGCTGCTCGTCGACTAGGCTTGACCCAAAGTCCAGGAACCCTGGGAGGCAGGAGCGATATAGAGCCGGCCACATGCTCGGCTCCGCGCTCCTCGCCTCCGTCATCATCGCCCAGGCTCCCGCGTCCCCGGCCTCACGTGCCGCGGAAGAACTGGGCCTGGGCCCTGTCCTCGACTCGGTCGTCCATCAGGGCGTGACCTACGTCGCGCTCGGCCGGGGCGGCATCGCCGTGCTCAAGCTGGATGGCGCGGCGCCCCAGCTCGTGCGGCGCATCGAAGAGGGCCGGCGCTTCGTGCGGCTCGTCGTCGTGGGCCAGTCGCTCCTCGCCATCGAGCAGCGCGAGGAGGCCCATGCGTTCTCGCTCGCCACGCCGGAGCAGCCCCAGCCGGACTCGCTGGCCTCCGCGCTGGGAGCGGCGCGCGGCCTCACCGTCGTCACCCAGGCGCCGCCTCCGCCCCAGGCCCCGCCGCCCACGACCGCCCCCTCCTCCGCGCGGCTCACCGTCACCGCCGTGCACGATGGCGACGTGACACTCTCCGGCGGCGCCCTGGCCGGCCTGGGCGAAGGCACCCGCGTCCGCGTGCGCACGCAGGACTCCCGCGAGGTGGTGCTGAAGGTCATCGAATCGCGCGAGCACACCGCCATCGCCCGTCTGGGCCGCGGTGAGAACGTGCGCGTGGGCGACACCGCCGTCGTCACCGACGCCCCCGCCACCGCGCGCCTCTTCTTCCCCGAGCCTGGGGTGCCGCGCCTGCGCTACGGCTTCCATGTCCGGCCCTTCCTCGCGCTGGACGCGAGGACGCGCGAGGGCAGGTCCGCTCGCGCGGGCGGCCTGCTCCTGGATGCGTTCATCGCGTGGCGGCCCGGGGACCTGCCCCTGGTGCTGAGCGCGCAGCTGGACCCCGTGGGCTTCGGCCTGGGCACCGGCCTGCGCCACACGCCGGGCTCCGCGTACGTCGCCGCGGCCTACTCCACCGACTTCCTGGAGGTCGGCATCGGCGCGGGCGCGCTGTTCGGACAGAAGGAGTGCAGCACCCAGTTCGACTACGACCCCAACACCTACGAGCCCATCAATCCCAGGACCGTGTGTGACTCCAACGCGGGAGTGTCCTTCCAGCAGGTGCTGCGGCTGGGCGCGCTCGACGGGTTCCACCTCGCGTGGAACTCCGCCATCCTCTCGCGCGACAACCAGTTCCGCTTCGGCTCCGGACGCGGCGAGGTCCAGGTGCCGCTTACGCCCAGCCTCTCGCTCTTCGGCGCGGGCGGCGGCTCGGCCAGCGGATGGGCTTTCGGCGAGCTGGGCGTGCGCAGCTTCCTCAAGGGCACCGGCGGCTCCGGCACCACCGTGCTCTCCGCCAGCCTGGGCATCGTGTCGCTGTCCGACGGCTCCGGCGAGGCCCTCACCGGCCCCTCCATCGCCATCGGCATCGAGCGCCGTCCCTGAGCGTCAGTGGCCGGACGCCATCGACGCGGCGAACTCCTCTGGCACCATCGCGCCGGAGATGGGGAAGTCCTTCGGCGCCCGCTTCCACGCCTTCCCACCCGCCGGGCGGACAGGCCCCCGAGGGAGCTTCCCCAGGCCGATGAGCGTCAGCGACACCAGGCCCAGCCCCACGACTCCCGCGGCCAGCTCGTCCACGAGGCCCACCCGGCGAAGGCCGCCCACCCCCAGGAGCGGCAGCGCGGCGATGGGCGTGGCCACCCACGCCAACCACGTGCGCCAGTTCGCGCGGGCCTGTTGCCTCAGTGCGTCGATTGAAGCCATCGGGACATCCTTCCGGACAGGGGGGTTGTCCAGGAGGATGGGGATGGACCGGGGTCCCGTGAAAGGCCCCCTCGTCGCGCTCGCTTGCTTCCTCACGGGCGGGGCTGGAGTGCTCGCATGACGCCCTCACGCATCCTGCGCTTCCCCTCCGACCGCTCCGTGGGCTGGCTCCGGGCCCGCTGGGGACACGGTCGTGTTCAGCCGCTCAGCGCCCGCACGCGCGCCGCGAGGTTCTGCGTGAAGAGCCGGTAGATGTGCAGCGAGGCCGCGTCGTGCGTGGCCAGGAAGTGCTGGAAGCTCTCGCGGGTGATGCGCAGCGCGCGCACCGCCGTCTTCGCGCGCACGTTCGCGGACACGGGGCCGTCCTGCACGAGCGAAATCTCCCCCAGGAACGAGCCCGGCCCCAGCGTGTTGAGGTGCCGCGCGTTGGCTTCATTGCCGGAGAAGACGTCCACGGTGCCCTCCAGCAGCACGAGCAGCCCCGTGCCGGGAGCGCCCTTCTCCAGCAGCACCGTGCCCGGCGTGGCCGTCACGGGCCGCGCCAGCCGGTACAGGTCCTTCATGTCCTCCAGCGGCAGCTCACCGAAGATGGGAATGGCCTTGAGGAAGCGATAGCCGCTGGCCTCCGGCACGGTCGCGCCCGCGGCCAGCCGCGCGAGGAGCGCCTCCGCCTCCACATCCAGGCCCATGCGCCGCAGGAGCCGCGCCTTCTCCGTCACCAGCACGGGATCCGCGCGCAGGTGCTCGGAGCTGCTCAGCGCGTCCGCCAGCACCGCGAGCGCGCGGTGCGTGAAGCCGCCGGCATCCAGCACCTTGCAGGTGCGCAGCACGGCTTCGACGTAGCGAGGATCCTCCGCGAGCACGCCGCCCAGGGCCTCGGCCTCCGCGTGGGCCTGTCCCAGCTCGTGGTAGAGGTCCGCGGCCTCGAAGGGGCGGCCCAGGCGGACCAGGCAGTGCGCCATGGACTCGCGGGCGCCCAGGCCCCGGTAGACCTCCAGCGCGCGCTCCAGCGCCCCGCCCCGCTCGAAGGCCGCCGCGGCGCGCTCCACCTCGCCCGCGCGCAGGTACGCCTCCGCGGCCGCCACGTGCTGACCGCCCTGCGCGTACAGGTCCGCCACGGACACGTCGTCGCCGCTGCCGTCCAGGAGCCGGGCCGCGCCCGTGAAGTCACGAGCCCTGCGCAGCACGTCCACCAGCCAGTGGCGCTCCTTCACCGACCCCTGCGCGGCCTCCTTGCGAAGCCGCTCGCGCTGCGCCGCGCCCAGCTCCTCGTAGAGCTGTGCCGCGCGTTCCGGCTCGCCTTGCGCCGCCAGGGACTGCACCACCTGGAGCGTGCTGCCCCGCAACGAACCGCCACGACTGCTGCCCGCCGAATCGCCTGCCATGTCACACGTCCCTTCCCAGGCCCACCCCGTCGGGGCGGCGCGCCCGGTTCCGCCAGCGCCTGACAAACCAGGAACCCGGGCGTAAAGCCAGTCTTCACAGGGGCCCCCCGTGGCCCTGGAGACACCGGGTCCGGTAGGGTCCGGCCATGGTTGTTCCCGTCCTGGCCGGGGTGGCTCCGGACCGTCTCCCCGGGCCCTCGCGCCCGCGCTCCTGGTACCTGGTGGCTCCGTCCGCGGCCCTGCGCCCCGGCCACGCGATGGGCGTTCAGGTGGGTGGCCAGGAGGTGGTGGTGTTCCGGAGCCAGCAGGGCCGGGTCCACGCCCTGTCCGCGCACTGTCCGCACCTGGGGGCCCACCTGAAGCACGGCACCGTCCAGGGCGAGCTGCTGCGCTGTCCGCTCCATCAGTGGAGCTTCGACGGAGTCGGCCGCTGCCGAGCCGCGCCCGGCCGGAGCGACGTGTCCGCCCTGCCAGGGCCAAGGGCGTGGCCGGTGGAGGAGCGCTTCGGCGGGGTGCTCGTATTCAACGGCCCCGAGGCGCTGTTTTCCCCACCCGACCTGGAAGGTGGGGAGCACGTCTGGAACGTGGGACCTCCGGTGACGGTGGGCTGTCCGTGGCTGCCGCTCGCGGCGAACTCCTTTGACCTGGACCACCTGCGCACGGTGCACCACCGGGAACTGTGGGACACGCCGACCTGGGAGACTCCGGACCGGTACACCCTGCGGCTGCGCTACACGTCGCGCGTCATCGGCACGGGCGCGAGCGACCGGCTGATGAAGGCGCTGTCGGGCAACCGTATCCGGGTGGAGCTCACGCTGCACGGCGGGACGTTGATCTCGGTGAAGAGCGACCTGGGCCGGGCGCGGGGGCTGCTGCTCGCGAGCCTGACGCCGGTGGCGGAGGGGACGTCGGTGCGGCTCGCCGTCGCGGCGAGGCGGGGGCGGATTCCGGGCGCGGCGGCGCTGGTGCTCGGGGTGTCGCGGTGGCTGTACACGTCGTTCCTGCGCCGGGACCTGTCCGTGATGGACGGCATGCGCTTCAACGTCGCGACGGCGACGGCGGACCCGGTGATGCGCCAGCTGCTCGACTTCGCGGTGGGCCTGCCCGAGGACGGCGACGATGCGCGCCGATGACGCTCCGCCGATTCCCGCCGCGCTCAACGCGGTGCTGCTCGTCGCGGCGATGGGCGCGGGGGCGCTGTGCCTGTGGACGGCATCGCACGCGGAAGGGCTCTGGGTGCGGCTCGTGGCGGCCGGGGTGTTCTCCTACGTGAACAACACGGTGTTCTCGCTGTTGCACGAAGCGACGCACGGGGTGTTGCACCCGTCACGGCGGATCAACGATGGGCTGGGCCGGCTGGCCGCGACGTTCTTCCCCACGTCGTTCACGCTGCAGCGAGCCTTCCACCTCACGCATCACCGGTACAACCGCACGGCGCGCGAGCAGTTCGACTACCTGCACCCGGGCGACCACCGCTTCCTCAAATATGCGCAGTGGTACGTCATCCTGACCGGCGTCTACTGGCTGTTCGTGCCGCTGGGGGCGCTGGTGTTCGCGCTCGCGCCGGGCCTGCTGCGGAGGCTGCGAGGGCCGGGCACGCGCTACGGAGAACAGACCGGAGCGGACGCGTACCTGGGGCGTCTGGAGGACGCACCGGGGGCGGCCATCCGCGCGGAGGTGCTGGGGATGATGGCGGTGCAGGCAGGGCTGGCGTACGCGCTGGAGCTGACGCTCGTGGGCTGGGCCCTCTGCTACGCGGCGTTCGCGGTGAACTGGAGCTCGCTCCAGTACGCGGACCACGCGTGGTCGCCGCTGGACGTGCGCGAAGGCGCATGGGACCTGAAGGTCGCTGCGCCGGTGCGCTGGGTGTTCCTCAACTACCACTACCACCGGGCGCACCACCGATACCCGCAGGTCCCCTGGCTCTACCTGGGCCGCTACGTGGACGAGAGCGTGCCCCGGCCGTCCTTCCTGAGCATCTGGCTGTCCATGTGGCGGGGACCCCGGCCGTTCCCGGAGCAACCAAAGTGAGCGCGTCCGATGGGAAGGAGGCGTACACGGAGGGCCTGCTCTTCGGCTGGCCCGCGCGCGAGGAACTGAAGCGCACAGGCGCGATGACATTCGGCTTCGCGCTGTTCTTCCTCGCCGTGTACGGCGGCGCGAGCTGGGTGACGGGCTTCTATTCCGGCGGCCTGCGCGTGGACCTGCCCATCGAGCAGCACATCCCATTCATGCCTGGCTGGGCCGCCGTCTACGTCAGCATGGATGTGCTGTTGCTCCTGTCCCTGTTCATCTTCCGGACGTGGAGACAGATGCTCCCCTTCGCGCTGGCGTTGTGCGCGGAGACGGTGCTGGGAGCACTCTGCTTCCTCGTCCTGCCGGTGGAGGTAGCCTGGCCGCCACGTGCCGTGACCGGAGTCTGGGCATCCATCTTCCAGGCCGCGGACACGATGAACCTGGAGCGCAACTACCTGCCGTCGCTCCACGTCGCCTTCGCCTGCACTGCGGCCCTGGCCTACCGCGAGCGTTCAGGGCCGGTGGCGAGCATCGCCTTCGCGCTGTGGGCCCTGGCCATCGCGGCGTCCACGCTGCTCATCCACGAGCATCACCTGGTCGACGTGGTCGCGGGAGCATTGCTCGCCTGGGGCACGTGGCGTGTCGTGGCGCCCCGGGTCCGGAAGGAAGCCTTCCTCGAAGCCGTGCGGGTGGAAGCCCTCTGCGCGAGGGAGATGTACCGCTTCGCGCGCAGGCATCCGCGTTACGGGCTCATCGCGCTCGCGCTGTATCAGCAGTCCCTGGGACGCTGGCGCAAGGCGCGAAGAGCGCGAGCGGGGTTCTGCTTCCTCCAGGGGGTGGATGACGTGCTGGATGGAGACCGCCCCGTCAAAGGCGAGCCGCTGGATGCCATCGACGCGCTCCTGCGCACGCTGGAGACCGGAGCGCCGGGACCCGCGTCGGAGTTCCACGACACCGCGGTGTCGCTGGGCCGGGTGCTGCTCACGGAGCTGACCGACCCGACGGCCCGCGAGCAGGTGCTCGAGCTGGTGCGCACGATGCGCCGGGACCGCGAGCGGGTGCGCGATGGGCACTGGTGGGATGCGGCAACGCTCCAGACCCAACTGGGGAACACCTTCCGGCAGTCCGTGAGCCTGATGCTGCACGTCGCGGATGCACAGGTGCGAGCAGAGGACGCCCCTTCCCTGCTCGCGGCATTGGGTTGGTGCTCCGTGATGCGCGACCTGCGAGAGGACCTGGCGCAGGGTCTCTTCAACGTGCCCGCGGACGTCGCCGCGGAGGTGCGCGCCCAGGGACATGTTCCCGAGGACTTCGACTCACTACTCACGGCGCAGGCCGGACGGGCCTGGGTGCGCGGTGAGTACCAGCGAGCCCGCGCGCTGTTGGACCGCTCCGCGAAGGAGTTGGCCCAACTGGAAGGCAGGCAGGGTGTCGCGCTGCTGCGCCTCTTCCACAGGTCGGTGGAAGCCTTCTGGGCTCGGAAGCTGCCGAGTCGCATGCCCTTCCTGCGCGAAGCGCCGGTGCTCGAAATCTCCTGAGTTCTTCACGCGCGGTCATCATCCATGCGCGTGGGGTGAGGTCGCTGAGGATGACGTGGTGCATGCGTTGACGCGAAGCGGGCGGAGGCATCTGCTGGACGCATGTCCGACTCCGTCCCTTCCGTTTCCAGCGCCCGTCCGGTGGATGCCTCCGAACGGTTGCCGCTCCTGGACGTGCTGCGCGGCTTCGCGTTGTGGGGCGTCTTCGTGTCGAACAGCTTCGCCTGGTTCAGCGGCCGGGTCCTGATGCCGCGAGAGCAGGCCCAGGCACTGGCGGCGCCGCCCATCGAGGCGGCCGTCACGGCGCTCTACCACTTCTTCGTGAACCAGAAGTTCGTCACGCTGTTCGCCTTCCTCTTCGGGCTGGGGTTCTCCATCCAGCTGACGCGGGCCGAGTCACGAGGAGCCTCCGTCGTCCCGGTGTATTCACGGCGGCTGCTGGTGTTGCTGGGCATCGGGGTGGTGCATCTCACGGCGCTCTGGGCGGGAGACGTGCTGTCCACCTACGCCCTGCTGGGCTTCGCGTTGCTCCTCTTCCGCAGCCGTTCGGACCGGACGCTGCTGGTGTGGGTGGGCCTGTCGGTGGTGGTGGTGCCGTTGCTGGTGCCAGCGCTCCTGCACTTCGGTCCCATCCTGCTGCACGGAGCGCAGGCGGCGGCCGACGCCGCGAAGGCCACGGAAGCCATGGAGGCCCAGACGCGGGAGCAGTTGCTGCTGGGACTCCAGAGCGACTCGCTCTGGACGACGCAGGCCGCGAACGCGCACTTCCTCCAGTACATGCTGCCCACGCTGAAGCGGCTGCTGTGGATGATCTTCATCCTGGGCCGGTTCCTGCTGGGGCTGCTCGCGGGCCGGCACCTGTTGCTCCAGGACGTGGAGCGCCACCGCGCCTGGCACCGGAAGATGCTGGGCTGGGGTCTGGTGCTGGGCGTGCTGGGAAATGGGGCGGGAGTGGTGGTGCAGCACCTGCGGCTCGCGGGGTTGCTGGACCCGTCGAAAGCCCACTGGATGTTCACCCTGTCCGCGATCCAGGAGATGGGCTACCTGGGCCTCGCCGCGGCCTACGTGGCAGCCTTCGCCCTGCTCTTCCAGAAGGAGCGCTGGCGCAGGTGGCTGGGTGTCCTGGCGCCGGTGGGGTGCATGGCGCTCACCAACTACCTGATGCAGACGGTGGTGAGCCTCTGGCTCTATGACGGCTGGGGTTTGGGGCTCATCGGCAAGCTGCCGCCGTCACGCTGCGTGGCGCTGACCCTGCTGGTGTTCGCGCTCCAGATTCCCCTGAGCCGCGCCTGGCTGTCGCGATTCCGCTTCGGTCCGGCGGAGTGGCTGTGGCGCTCGCTCACCTACGGCCAGCGCCAGCCCATGCGGCTCGCGCTCAAGCCGTCGCCGGCCGGCGGCCCCGACGTCCGATGAAGAACCCCGCGCCGAGCGCGGCGACCGCGACCAGGGCGCCAAAGCCCATGGCTGCGTTCTTCACCTTGGTGAGCAGGGGGTTGTCGAACACGTTGGTGGAGTAGTGGAACGCGGCGATGAGCCACTGGTCGCCCTCCTTCACCAGGGTGCAGGTCCACCGCCCATTGACGACGAGGTCCGTGCCGTCGTTCAGGATGTAGTGGTCCAGCGACGAGCCATACGCGACGCCCGAGTTGCCATAAAGACGCGTGAGCGCATCCACGTCGAACTTCGCGGTGACCTTCTTCACGACGCTGTTCGGGCCGCCCAGCATCTGCGCGTAGTACGCGCGGATGGCGTCCTTCCCCACGCGAACGTCGTTGTTCATGGTGGAGAACACGACGTCCGGATGCAGGTGCGACAGCAACCGGTCCAGGTCCTGCTTGTTGAGCGCGTCCTCCATGTCCTGCTTGATGGCACGCAGCGCCTGGTGCGTCGCTTCATCGCCAGAAGCCACCGCCGCCGGAGCCACGGCATCCTGAGCCCCCGACACAAAGGGGACCGCGACGAACAGCAACGTCAGGAGACCTACGAGCCGGGTGCGCACCATCGAAGCTCCATGAAGGAAGAGGACGGCGAGCATCCTAAGCAGGTCGCCTGGGGTTCGTTAACAAACCCGTCGATTCAATGGTCCTCGTGATGACGCGTGCCTCACGAAGCGCGGCGAAGGGTCGCGGCGGCGTGCATGCGCGGAAGCCAGGATGGGGCCACGGAGGAAGGCCCCCACCCGGGACCGGCTGCCTCAAAACCTGTCCGACAGTCGGACAGGTCTCCGCCGCAGGAGCCAGAGACCGCACCGGCCCAACAGGGGAGCAACGTCATGCGCGCTCAAACGCCAACCAACATGGTGCACGGATAGAGGCGCCCGCCGGGGCCCGGTTGCCTCAAAACCTGCCCGACTGTCGGACAGGTTTCGGCCGCATGGGGCCCGAGGCCGCGCCGGTCCTGCAGGGGCACGACGTCGTGCGTGCGCGGATACCAAGGTAGGGCCATGGACCGAGGGCACCCGCCCGGGCCCGGTTGCCTCAAAACCTGTCCGACAGTCGGACAGGTTTTCGCCCCATGCGGCCCGGGGGCGTGCTCGGCCGGCAAGCGGTACGAAGGGGCCCCGCACGTCCATGTCAGACCCCTGTGGTTGGATGGCGATGCTGGGACGAGGAGGGGAGTGGGGATGGAACGGGGAGGACTCGTGGCCTATGTGGAGGCGCAAATCGAGCGCGATATCGCGCTGGGGCGGCTGCACCCGAGCGGACAGTTTGGTTCGGAAGCGAAGCTGGCGCGTCGCTATGAGGTATGCCGGGGCACCATCCGTGAGGCGCTGCGACGGCTGGCGGCGAGGGGCCTGGTGGTGCAGCGCTCCGGACGCAAGACGCGCGCGGTGGCGCTGGATGAGTCGCTGACGCTGGAGAACCTGGGCCTGGCGCTGCATGACGCGAGCAACCCGGACGCCCGGTGGCTGCTGGAGGGCTACTTCAGCCTCAAGCGGCAGGTGCTGGTGGAGCTGCTGGCTGATTGCTGCGCGAGGGCCTCGGACCTCGACCTGGACCGACTGGGGAGCACGTGCTTCCAGTTGCAGGACGCGGCGCGCTGGGAGTCGGGGGCAACCTGCGCCCAGGTGGAATTCGAGTTGCTGCGGCAGGCAGCGCGGGTGGCGGCGCGTCCCGGCCACGTGCTCCTCGTTCAGTCCCTGCAGCGGGCATTCCTGGGAGGCGCGGCCCAGTTGCTGCCGCTCATGGGCGGAGAGGCGCTGCGCGAGTGGGTCTTCCGCGTGACGGCGATCCTGCACGAGCGCGATGTGCAGGCACTTCAGAACGAGCTGCCGGCACTGCTGAAGGCTCGCGATGAGCGCGTGCTGAATGCTTTCGCTCCTGCTCCCCAGGAACCTGCGTCCCCAGAGGCCCCATGCGCCCAGGAGGTCCACTTCGGCGCGCCCGTGGCAGCCACCGGCCAGGACGAAGCATTGGAGACACCCCCCAGCATCGAGGAAGGTGCCATCGGTCGCCTGACTCCAGCCGCACAAGACGCGACGCAAGAGGCACACCCCTACGGCGAGGAGCGTGGCCTTGGCCACCTGGCTCCAGCCGTTGAGCCGGACGATGCGCCGGGGGCACAGTTCCGCGTGGACGAGAGTTCGCCGGGAGGACGTGACGGGCGCCCTCCAATCCCTTCTTTGCCCCCGGATACCCCATAGGAGGTATGGCCAAACACAATCCAAACGGATTGTAGTTCTGGACGTCGCCAGTCTGTTCTCACTGCTGGCACGGCCCGGGCTCGACGGGTTGCAGGGGGATACCGTGGACGCGAATCAATTGCTGGAGCTGGTCAAGCGCTATCAGGATTCCAAATCCTTCATCTCCAACGAAGAGACCGCCAAGCTGGCGCTGGTGGTCCCCTTCATCCGGCTGCTTGGCTACGACCCCGGTCTTCCCCGGGAGGTTCGCCTCGAGTACGCGGCGGACTTCATCCAGGGCGACGGCAAGAAGCTGCCGGACCGCATGGACTTCGCCATCTTCGACCAGACGGGACAGAAGCCCCTCATCGTCATCGAGACCAAGCCCCTGGGCACGGACCTCAAGTCGCGCGCCCAGCAACTGGCCCGCTACCTCTCCCAGCTCCCGGAGCTCCACTTCGGCATCATCACGGATGGGTGCCACTACCTGTTCTTCGGAGACCTGGAGAACCCCAACGTCATGGACCCGGAGCCCTTCTTCACGTTCTCCCTGGAGGACACGAAGTCGGACTGGGCCAAGGTCGCGAAGTTCCTTTCCAAGTTCAGCCGCGAAGCCTTCAACGCCACGACCCTCATCACCGACGCGGAGAACAGCCGCTACCGCCAGGGGATGATCGACAAGCTGTCCGCCGCCCTCAAATCACCCGGCGAGCACGAGGGCTTCCTCAAGTGGCTCACCGAGGACATCTACAAGGGCAAGCGGACGACCGCCGTGATGGAACGCCTCGCGGAGGTCGCAAAGGAAGCCATCGAGCCCACCCTCCTCCGCGTCATGGGCGACGACTTCCTCGACAAGCTCAAGGAGCGCATCCAGCGCTTGAACGAAGGCACCGACGCGCCCGCCGCCAAGGACGGGCCCAACGTGGTGAAGACGGACAGCGCGAAGCCTTTCGACACGGAGCCACGTGCCTCGGGTGACGACAAGACACGCGTCGCCGTGGAGACCACCGAAGAGGAACTGGCCTTCTTCGGCGTCGTCCGGGACATCTGCACCAAGAACGGCCACGCGGCGGAGGACGTCCTCTACCGGGACACCTCGAACTACTTCAACGTGTCCTTCAAGAAGCCCACGAAGTGGTTCGTGCGGTTCTTCGGCAATGGCAAGCGCAAGTGCATCGCCACCTGGGTCCCCGTCGAGGAGGCGAAGACGCTCGCCGCGGGGTTCGAGGTCGAAGCGTCCCCCGCGGCGTTCGGTATCAGTCGGGTCTACATCCAGACGATTCCAGAGGTGTGGGCGCTCAAGGCCCTGGTCGCCCGGAGCCTGGAGCTGTCCCTCACCGCCAAGGAGGAGGCGCCCGCGGAGCCCACTCTCAAGGTGGTCGCCAGCCAGTAACGGCCCCCGCTGCCTCACACCGCCGGCAGCGGCTTCACCGTGAGCCCCTTCGACGTGAGGAACTCCGGGTTGAACACCTTGGAGGCGTAGCGGCTGCCGTGGTCACACAGGAACGTGACGATGCGCAGGCCCTGGCCCTGGTGCTTGCGCGCCACCTCCCAGGCGGCCCGCACGTTCAGGGCCGCGGAGGTGCCCACCACCAGCGCGTCCTCTCGCGCCAGGTGGTAGAGCATCTCCAGCATGTCCTGGTCCTCCAGGCGCATGGCTTCATCCACGCGCGCCTGCCGGAAGTTCTCCGTCAGCCGCATGATGCCAATGCCTTCCGTGATGGAGCTCCCCGCCGATTCCATCTTCCCCGTGCGCACCTGGCAGTAGAGCCCCGACCCCGGCGGATCCACCAACACCACTCGCAAGGCCGGGTTCTTCTCCTTCAGGTAGCGGCTCGTCCCGGACAGCGTGCCGCCGCTGCCCACCGACGCCACCAGCACGTCCACCCTGCCCTCCGCCTGCTCCCAGATCTCCGGCCCCGTCGTCTCGTAGTGGAAGTCGCCGTTCGCCGTGTTCTCGAACTGGTTCATCCACGCCCAGCCGTTCTCCTCCGCCAGCACCCGCGCCTGGTGGAAGAAATGCGAGGGATTGGAGAACGGCACCGCCGGCACCCGCCGCACCTCCACGCCCATCGCCTCCAGGTACTCGTATTTTTCGCGCGCCTGGTTGTCCGGCATCGTCACCACCACGCGGTAGCCGCGCTCGCGCCCCAGCAACCCCAGGCCAATGCCGGTGTTGCCCGCGGTGCCTTCGACAATCGTGCCACCCGGCTTCAGCTGCCCCGTCCCTTCCGCGCGTTGGATCATCCCCTTCGCGGCCCGGTCCTTGATGCTCCCGCCCGGGTTCATGAACTCCGCCTTGGCGACGATGTCACAGCCCGTCTGACGGCTGAGCGAGCCAATGCGCAACAGCGGCGTGTTCCCCACCGCGTCCCAGAGCGAACCCATTCGTGGCGCCATGTCTGTCCTCCCCCGAACTACAGCTTGCGCATCCGCACGCGGCGGACCTTGTGGTCGTTGCCCTTCACCAGGATGAGCCTCGCCCGTGAACGCGTGGGCGCGATGTTCTCCGCCAGGTTCGGCCCGTTGATCTCCGCCCACACCGACGCGGCCCGGGCAATCGCCTGGTCGCGTGTCAACTCGGAGAAGCGCCGGAAGAAGGACCGCTCGTCGCGGAACGCCGTCTCCCACAGGCGCAGGAAGCGCTCCACGTACCAGTGGCGGATGTCCGTCTCGCTCGCGTCCACGTAGATGGAGAAGTCGAAGAAGTCAGACAGGAATGTCTGCGGCAGCCGCCCACCCTCCACCGGCCCCGTCTGCAGGACGTTGAGCCCCTCCAGGATGAGGATGTCCGGCTGCCGGATGGACTGCGCCTCCTCCGGCACGATGTCGTAGACGAGGTGCGAGTACACCGGCGCCGTCACCTCCTCACGCCCCGCCTTCAGCTCCGCCAGGAAGCGCACCAGTGCGCGCCGGTCGTAGCTCTCCGGAAAGCCCTTGCGGTTCATGACGCCCCGCTCGGCGAGCACCCGGTTCGGATAGAGGAACCCGTCCGTCGTCACCAGCGCCACGCGCGGATGATCCGGCCAGCGCGCCAGGAGCGCCTGGAGGATGCGCGACGTCGTGCTCTTGCCCACCGCCACGCTGCCCGCGATGGCGATGATGAACGGCACCTTGCGCACCGAATAGCCCAGGAACGCCTGCTGCGCCGCCCACAGCGACTGCGCGGACGCCACCTGCAGGTGCAGGAGCCTCGACAGCGGCAGGTAGACGTCCTCCACCTCCTGGATGTCCAGCCGGTCCCCCAGCCCCCGCAGCTTCTCCACCTCCTCCGCCGTCAGCGTCAGCGGCGTGGAGGCCCGGAGCTCGCGCCACGCGTCGCGGTCCAGGTCGACGTACATCGATGCGGCGCGGGGCTTGGTCACGGACATGCCGCCAAGCATGAACCAGACCGCCCCGGATCCCGCAAGTGAAGGTAACAACAGGTCTTCCCTGCGATTCTTGACAGCAAGACTTTCCCGCCACCAACGTGCCCGTCCGCATCCTGGTCGCGCCCGACGGACGCGGGGCACTCCGCCCTCCTGGAGCCCGTCCCCGAGGTCCGCGCGTGTCCACCTTCCCCGCTCCCGTCGTCCTCGCCGCCACGGGACTGCTGCTCGCCGCGCCCCACGCCCGCGCCCAGGCCTCCGAGCCTCCCGAGGCCGCGCAGCCGCCGGTCATCCACATCTCCGAGGAAGGCTTCACGCTGTCGTCCGCGGACAAGGCCTTCGTGCTCAAGCTGCGCGGCCAGATCCAGGGCGACGGACGCTTCTACTTCGAGGACACGGACCGCACCGGCACCAACACGTTCCTCATCCGGCGCATGCGCCCCATCCTGGACGGGACGCTCTTCGGCTTCATCGACTTCCGCTTCATGCCGGACTTCGGCGTCGGGCAATCCATCATCCAGGACGCGTTCATCGACTTCCATCCAGGGGAGTGGGTCCGCCTGCGCGCGGGCCGGTTCAAGACGCCCTTCGGCCTGGAGTTGCTCCAGTCCGACATGGACAACCCCTTCATCGAACGCTCGCTCACGGTGGACCTGGTCCCCAACCGCGACGAGGGCCTGGAGCTGCACGGCGAGGGCGAAGGTGGCCGGTGGCAGTACTCGCTGGCGGCGGTGAATGGGGACCCCGACGGCGCCAGCACCGACGCCAACCCCGACGACAGCTTCGACCTGGTCGCCCGCGTCTTCGTCCTGCCCTTCAAGGGCCGCGAGCCGTCCTTCCTCCAGGGCCTGGGACTGGGCATCGCGGTGACGCGCGGCCTCCAGTTCGGAAACACCACCAACACCGGGCTCGCGCCCTTTCGCAGCACGGGCCAGCAGGTCATCTTCAGCTACCTCAACAACGCGGACGCCGGCGAGACGGTGACGGCGCACGGCCTGCACCTGCGGCTCACGCCCCAGGGCCACTTCTACTGGGGGTCCTTCGGCCTCCTCGCGGAGTACGTGCGCTCGTCACAAGAGGTGCGAATCGCGGACGCACACGCGCGGCTGCGCCATCACGCGTGGCAGACGTCGGTGTCGTGGGTGTTCGGAGGGAAGGCGTCCTTCGAAGGCGCCCGGCCCACGACGCCCTTCAACCCGAAGACGCTCGAGGGCGGCGCGCTGGAGGTGGCGGCGCGCTACCACGCGCTGGACCTGGACGACGCCACCTCCCCCCGCTTCGCCAACCCCGCGCTCTCCGTGAGCGAGGCGAAGGGCTTCGGCGTCGCCACCACCTTCGCCTTCAACCGGCGCGTGCGCTTCGCCTTGAACTTCCACCGCACGAACTACGAGGGCGGCGCTCCAGATGGCGGCGACCGCCCTGCCGAGAACGTCCTCCTGTCCCGCTTCCAGCTCACGTTCTGAAAGCCCCCGCCCGCGAGCCGCGAAACATTTGGTGACGCCGGGTGTCATCCGGCTTCGTCCTGGTGCGTCTTGAAGCGCCCACGTCAGGTGCACGACGCTCCCGCCGCCCGCGTCGGGTGGCCCTCCCCGGGGGCCGCTCCCGCGGACTCCGCCGAGAGGACGCATGCCCGCGAACGTGTTCCCGCAGCGCCCGACGCCTGTCCGCTCCCCGTCCCTGCCGAAGGCGCTCACGCGCGCCGCGCTGCTCGCCCTCCTGGGCCTGGGCGCGCCCGTGGCCGCGCAGCAGCCCCAGGCGCCCATCACGGAGGACGTGCCGCTCCCGGTGCAGCCGCCCCTGCCGGACAGCCGCGTCTACTTCACCACCCTCAACGTGGTCCGCTACAACCCGCTGGGGCTCGAGTCGCAGAACCGGCTCGTCTACCAGAAGCGCCTCTTCGACAGCCCTTCCCTGCTCCTGCGCGACACGTACGCCAGCGCCGGCGCGAGCCTCAGGCTGAGCCCCGCGTTCTTCAAGCTGGGGCCCGTGGTGGAGCTGCAGCCGCTGGCGATCTTCAACGTCCGCGCCGGCTACGAGTACGTGCAGTTCTTCGGCACCTTCGGCAGCGTCCAGTCGTACCCGGACTCCTTCCAGCCCTACGACGACGACCTGCGCAGCGCGACCAACGACACCGCCTACGGCACCTCCGGACACCACTTCTTCGTGGAGCCCATGCTCCAGGCGAAGGTGAAGTCCCTGGCGCTGCGCTCGAAGCTGGCCATCGAGTACTGGAACATGTCGCTGCGCGACGGCGGGACGCGCGGCACGTTCTACGACCCGACGCTGGACACGCTGGTGCCCGGCAAAGGCTGGGTGCTCGCCAACGACACGGACCTCCTCTGGCTGGCCGGACAGTGGACGCTGGGCGCGCGGCTCTCCGCGGTGTGGCCCCGCTACGACGAAGACACCAGCGCGGTGGAGCCGCTGCCCGGACGAGCGCTTCCCAACAACTCGCACGTCCGCGTGGGCCCGCTCGTCGCGTATGCCTTCGACACGAAGCCGGGCGGCCTCATGAGCAAGCCCACCGTGGTGGTCATGGCCGGCTGGTACCTCAAACATGAGAACCGCATGAACGCCATGCCCTACCTGCTGGGCGGCTTCTCCTTCACCACGGAGCTGCTCTCCGGCCGCTGACCGCGCCCCCGCGGACTGTCCAGCGGCCAAAACCCACCTGCCCTCCAGGGCAGTGTGCCGGGGTCCGGGGCGTTCCTAACTCGCCCTGTCTGTCTTTGGGACAGCAGGGGGACGCATGGGAACGACTCGCAGGGGGATGAGCTGGCGGCTTCTTTGGAGCGTCGTGGCGGCGGTGACGCTCGGAGGGTGCGGTCCTGTGGAAGCGCCCGAGCCATCCCCCCGGACGCAGGAGGCGGGGCTTACGGGAGGTGACTTCGTCTGGGTGAAGCACCTGGGCTCCCCCCGGTTGGACCAGGCCCACGCGGTGGCCTTCGACCACGACGGCAATATCCTCGCGCTGTTCCTCTATCAAGGCAGCGTGGACCTGGGCGCGGACCCGGTCGGGTCCGGGAACCCTGACAGCTTTGGCTTCGCGGTGGCGAAGTACACGACGGCGGGCGCGCTGCTGTGGACTCGCACCTACGAGGGCGTGCTGCCGCCCGGCGGCCAGAACTTCGTCAACGCGGTGGCTCTCACGGTGGACCGGGAGCGCAGTGTCCTCATCGCGGGGAGCTCGAACGAGCCCATCGACCTGGGCGGGGGACTCCAACCGGCTGGCGCCTTCCTGCTGAAGCTGCGCAAGACGGGGCAGTTCCAGTGGGTCCGGCACTTCACGGGCAACATCTCTCCCCGGGACCTGGTCACCGACTCGCAGGACGGCATCGCCATGACGGGCAACGCCTTCCGCACGGTGGACTTCGGCCAGGGGCCCAACTCCTCGCAGGTGACGGACGTCGTGACCGCCTTCCTCACGAAGTTCAATGCCGCCGGCACCCCGCAGTGGACCGTGAGGGAGCAGTGGGACCTGAGCAGTGGTGCCAGCGTCGCGGTGGATGAAACGGATGCCTTCTACTTCGCGGGCATCCGGTATCCCGACCCGGAGGTCTGGAAGGTGGCCCCCTCGGGCACCGTGACGTGGACCCGGCCGCTGGTGGGCGCGTCGGGAGGAGCCGCGGGCATCGCCGTGCACGGCAACCGCGTGGTGGTGGGAGGGCAGTTCAGCAGCGCCTTCACGTTCCGGGGCCAGACGATAACGCCCCCGGTTCCGGGCGGCGGCTTCCTTGCCGCGTGGACCCGGGCCGGCGAGGAGCGCTGGGCGCGCGGATATCCGCAAGCCGTTGGCGCGGTCGCCATGGCCGAGGACGACGCCGTGGTCGTGGGCGGCGCCTCCACCGCGCCGGACTCGGCCTCCGGCTACACGCTCTTCACCGCGAGGCTGGAGCGCATCGAGGGTCAGCAGCAGTGGCGGCACACGTACACCTCGACCGGACGCCCGTATTTCACGGACGTGGCGGTGAACAAGCAGGGCGCGTTCGTGGGGATTGGCTACTTCTCCGGCACCCTTCATCTCGGAAGGAACCTGGTCTCGCGCGGCTTCGAAGACGACTTCCTCTTCAAGGGGTCGACGGCGCCCTGACCGTCACCCGAACCCCTGGGCGCGCAGCACCGCGCCCAGCGGCACGGTGCCCGCGCGGTACACGTCGAACCACCGCGCGGCCTCCTCCGGCGTGGGCTGCGTCCACCGCCAGCTCCCGGCCCCTCCCCCCACCTCGCAGCGGATCAACGACGTGCGCAGCTGCTCCGCGTGGGTGAACTCCAGCTGCTCCAGCAGCAGCGGGTTCTGGCTGGTGACGAAGGCCTGCCTCTCCCCCATGTCCCGCACGCACGCGCGCACCAGGTCCGGGTGCAGGCCGTCCGCCAGCTCGTCCGCGATGACGAAGGCCTCGTGCACGTCCAGGTAGTAGAGGAAGGACAAGAGCCGCTTCTGGCCGTGCCCCAGCTGCTCCTGCGCCACCGGCGTGCCGTCCGGGCGCACGAACGCGAAGCGGAAGCCGCTGAAGCCCAGCCGGCCGCCCTGGGACAGCGGCGTCGTCTCCGTCACGTCCACCGTGAGCGTGCCGGAGGCAAACCCCGCCAGCGTCACGAAGCGCGCGAGGAAGCCCTGGGGCAGCGCATCGTGGCGCAGGAGCAGCGACGGGGGCACGGGCTCGCGCTCCACCTGCTCGCGAAGCCAGCCGGGCATCCACGTGGGCAGCGCCATCAGCCCCAGCGGAAACAACTCCTCACCGCGCTGCTCCATCGCGTAGCGGATGGCGCCGATGCGCTCGAACATGCCCAGCGCTTCGTCGAAGCGCGGCGGCGCCAAGAGGAACGTCTCCCGCAAGAGGTCCTTCAGCCGGTCCTTCACGCCGCGCTCCAGGTACTGCGCGGCCATGAAGAGCAGCGTCCACACGGACCTATCCAACACCGACCAGTGCATGCGCTTGGAGAAGCCCGCAGCGCCCGCGACCTCACACGCGAAGCCGGTGGCGCTGGCGCGCATCACGAGCCGCGCGTCCTCCGCCGCGTCCCACCGCACCGTCGCCACGATGGAGGGCATCAGCCCGTGCGCCAACGCCGCCGGAGGCAGCGCCAATGCGTCACCCGGGCCGCCTTCCCCGGCATTGGCGGGCAGCGCCGCGGGCGGCTCGTTGCGCACGGCCACGTCCACCGTCAGCGCGTCGAAGCGCAGCGCGTAGTCCAGCGCGAAGGACTCCCGCAGCAGGCCGGAGAAGTCCGAGCACAGCACCGCGGACACCAGCTCCAGCAGCGTCGTGCGTCCGCTGCCCGTCGCGCCCACCACCACGTTCAAGGCAGGGCCGAACGTCAGCACCGTGTCCGGCGCGAGCCCGCGGTAGTGATGGACGTGCAGGCGGGTCAGCTTCATGGCGTCCGGCCCTCCCCTTGCCTTGGACGGCTGTCAGCGTAGGCCCTTCGCCAGCTGATGCGCGAGCCGGTGCAGCAGCTCCGTGTTCTCCGCCTCCGCCGCCTGGAGCTTGGGCAGCTGCGCCTTCAGCGCCGCCACGTCCTTGCCCCGGGTCACCAGGTCCTCCTCGCCCAGTTCCAGCCAGCGCCCCAGCTCCTGCGCCGTCAGCTCCAGGTGGAACTGGAAGCCATAGGACTTCCCCAGGCGGAAGGCCTGCTGCGTGTACCGGTCCGTGGACGCGAGCAGCGTCGCGCCGGGCACCGCCGTGTACGTGTCCCCATGCCAGTGCGCCACCGCCGTGCGCGGCTTCACCCCCGCCACCACCGGGTCCTTCAGCGCGTCCTGCGTCCAGCGCACCGGCCCCACGCCCACCTCGAAGCCGTTCTTCCCCGGCGACACCGTCGCGCCCGCCGCCGCCGCCAACAGCTGCGCACCCAGACACACGCCCACGCACGCGCGGTCATTCGCCAGCCGCTCTCCCAGCAACGCCAGCTCTTCATTCAGGAACGGATGGGCGTCCGCCTCGTATACGCCCATGGGCCCACCCATCACCACCACCAGCGGCGCGTCCACGTCCTCGCGCTTCACCGTCCGGAAGCGCCGCACCAGCGTGAAGCCCGCCGCCTCCAGCGCCGGCCCCAGGAGGCCTGGCCCTTCGTGCTCCTCGTGCTCGAACACCACCGCGCGCATCGTCCGCCACCCCTTCCCTGTGTCTTTGTTGGTGCCGCAGGCAATGCCTGCCGCGTGAAGACTAACGCTCCATGCCACGGTTGGCCGCGACGCGGCGTGAACCCGGATAGTCGGCAGGCATTTATTTCACAGTATTTCGTGCCATCATCTGCGGGCCCGGTTTCCCCTATAAGCATGTATCCCCGGGCATTCCCCTTGGGTGTTCCGTCGCGTCGTTTCCGAAAGGAAGTTCCTCGTGAGCAAGAGCCTTCGCGGTTTCAAGTGGCTGATGGGCACGGTGGTCGGCGTCTCCCTGCTGAGCGGTTGCGGCGCTCCTCCGGCGGAGGGTGAGCCCACCCCGACCGAGGCCACGGAGCAGGCCCAGGGCGCCCTGACGGCGCAGGTCACCGCGGGCAGGGCCTCCATGGCCGCCAGCGAGCGCGTGGCGGTGGAGGTGACGCTGACCAACACCTCCTCCGCGCCGGTGACCCTCTACAAGTGGGACGCGCCGGGCGAGGGCCTCAACGAGGGCCGCCTGTCGGTGTCCCGCGACGGCCAGCCGGTGGAGTACACGGGCGCGCACTTCAAGCGCGTGCAGGGCCGCGCCGAGGACCTCATCACCCTGGCCCCCGGCCAGAGCATCTCCGGCCCGGTCGTCGTGTCGGACGCGTATGACCTGTCCGTCTCCGGCACGTACACCATCCGCTACGAGCTGGAGGCGCGAGAGGGCGTAGCGGCGCTGTCGTCCAACTCGGTCAGCCTCTTCATCGAGGGCCGCCGCACCAGCCGCGATGGCGCCGAGGCGATGGGCACGGTGACGGCGCAGGGCCTGTCCTACTCCGGGGCCTGCACCAGCTCCGAGCAGACCACCATCACCAACGCGTACAACAGCGCGAAGACCTACTCCAACAACTCGTACACGTACCTGAGCGGCACGCCGTCCGCGACCAGCCGCTACACCACCTGGTTCGGCACGTACTCCAGCAGCGGCTGGAACGAGATCAAGACGCACTTCAACAACATCAAGAACGCGTTCGCGAACGCGGCGGTCGTCGTGGACTGCAGCTGCAACGACAGCGGGACGTACGCGTACGTGTACCCGGCCTCGCCGTACAAGATCTACGTGTGCGGCGCCTTCTGGAGCGCCCCCAACACGGGCACGGACTCGCGCGCGGGCACGCTGGTCCACGAGATGAGCCACTTCACCGTCGTGGCCGGCACGGACGACTGGGCCTACGGCCAGACGGCCGCGAAGAACCTGGCCAAGTCCAACCCCACGCGCGCGCGTAACAACGCGGACAGCCACGAATACTTCACGGAGAACACCCCCTCGCTGCCGTAAGGTGATGCGGGACCGTTGACTTCGGGGCGCGGGCCACCTGGGCTCGCGCCCCTTTTCTTTTCGCCGTACGTACTCAAGGAGCGTCACGTGATGGGCCTGGGACGAAGGAACCTCGCATGGCTCGCGGTGCTCACCGCCGCCGGTGTCACCGCCTGTACCCCGAAGCCCGCGGAAGCCCCCGCGCAACAACAGGCCCCCGTCGCCGCGACGCCGCCTCCCGCCGCGCCGCCGCCTCCCCCCGCCGCCGAGCCCACGAAGGAGCCCGCCGCCGTGACGACCCCGAAGCTGGAGTGCGCCCTCAGCGTCCACCCGAAGGCAAAGGTGGGCGAGTCCATTGAAGTCCTCTTCAAGCTCACCAACCGCTCGGAGTCTCCCGTCTGGGTGCTCACGTGGCAGACGCCGCTGGAGGGCATCCTGGGCACCGTGTTCCAGGTGACCCGCGACGGCGAGGAGGTGCCGTACCAGGGCCCCATGGTGAAGCGCGCCGCCCCGTCCGCGGACAGCTACGCGGCCATCGCCCCGGGCGCCACGGTGGAGAACACCGTGGAGGTGACGCAGGCCTGGGACTTCAAGAAGCCGGGCACCTACCGCATCACCTTCCGCGACGCGCTGATGGACGTGGCCACGCGCAAGGAGGATGTGCCCCGGCCGGGCGGCGACTACCAGTCCACCCCCGTGACGTGCGCCCCCGTGGACGTCACGGTCGCCGCGCGCTGATGGGAGCGGTGAGGCGGTAGGGGGCGCTTCCAGGATTTCCCCGGAAGCAGGAGGGGCATGCAGGCACGGTCCCCCTCCTCAGCCGGGCCCGGGCGCGATACACCTGGGCCCACCATGGCGGACACCCCCACGATGAACATCCCGACGGTCGACCTCTTGGACCTGGCGTCGGGTGAACCGGCGCGTCTGGAGCGCGCGGCGGCGGCCCTGCGCGAGGCCTTCGGCGTCTTCGGCCTCGTGTTCGTGAAGAACCACGGCGTGGACGCGCCGGCGCTGGAGCGCTTCTACGACGCGTTCTCCGCCTTCGTGGCCCGCCCGGACGCGCAGAAGCGCCCCCTGGGCCGCGCGGACCTCTGGTACCAGCGCGGCTGGACGCCTCCCAACACGGAGGTCGCCGTCGCCAGCAACGGGCAGCCGGACTTCAAGGAGTGCTACTTCGCGGCGCCCACGCCCACGGACGCGCAGTCCGCCATGGAGTTCCCGGAGCTCTACCCGGAGAACATCTGGCCGGACGACGCGCCGCCCTTCTTCCAGGAGGGCCTGCTCACCATGGGCACCGCGCTGCACGAGGCCGGCCTCAAGCTCTTGCGTGGCGCCGCCCTGGCGCTGAACCTGCCGCAGGACACCTTCACCGCCTCGTGCGAGAAGGCGCCCCACGTCACGCGCGCGCTCCAGTACCTGCCGCTGGGCCCGTCCCAGGTGAACACCGGCATCCTCTGGGGTGAAGAGCACACCGACTTCAACCTGCTGACGCTGTTGCCCGGAGGCCGGTTCCTCGATCCGGAAGGCCGCCCCGCGCCGAAGCCGGATGACCAGAGCGGCCTGTACCTGCGCACGCGCGCGACGCCGGACGCGCCCAATGGCCAGATGGTGCGAGGCACCGCGCCCGCGGGCTGCATCGTGGCGCAGGTGGGCCAGCAGCTGGAAATCCTGACGGGCGGCACGTTCCTCGCCACGCCGCACGTCATCACCGCGCCGGGCGTGCCGGGGTGGCAGCGCCAGTCCGCCGCGCACTTCATGCACGTGCACACCAGCCAGGTGCTCTTCCCGCTGCCCGGCTTCCGCACGCCGGAGGCGGTGGCCAACTACGCGCCGCCGGTGCTCGCGGGCACGTACGACATCAAGACGCTGGTGGACATCGGGCTCGCGCCGCCCGCCGCGCTCGACAAGCTGGGCTACCGCCACTACGACCGGCTGAACCGGATGCGCGCGACCTCATAAGGCGCGCCCGGGACCGCGCGCCCCTTGTGGCTGGCGGAGGGGGACGGGCTGCGTTACAGCGCAGCCACCTCCATGGCCGATACCCCCTCCGTCCTCGCCAGCTCCGTCTTCCGTCACCGCGACTTCCGGCTGTACCAGGTCGCCCGCCTGTGTGCGGTGCTCGCGGCGCAGATCGAGTCGGTGGCCATCGGCTGGCAGGTGTACGAGCTCACCGGGAGCGCGCTCGCGCTGGGCTACACGGGCCTGGCCCAGTTCGTCCCCTTCCTCGCCTTCAGCCTGCTGGGCGGACAGGTGGCGGACCGCTACGACCGCCGCCGCATCCTGGCCATCTGCCAGGGCGTGATGCTGGTGTGCAGTCTGCTGCTGTTGTCCTTCACGCTGGGCCACATCACGGACGTGCGGTTCGTCTACGGCGTGCTGGTGCTGTTCGGCACCGCGCGCGCCTTCTATGCGCCCGCGGGCTCCGCGCTCACGCCCTACCTGGTGCCGCCGGAGGAGCTGACGCGCGCGGTGGCGGTGAACTCCACCACGTGGCAGGTGGCCACCATCGCCGGCCCCGCCGTGGGCGGCCTGCTGTACGGATGGCTGGGCGGCAAGGGCGTCTACATCACGTCCGCGTCGCTGTGCGCGCTCACCATCGTGTGGATCCTCTCGCTCAAGGTGCGCACCGGCAGCGCGTCGCGCGAGCCCATCTCGTTGACGACGCTCGTCGCGGGCCTGCGCTTCGTGCGCCAGAAGCGGCTCCTGCTGGGCAGCCTCACCCTGGACCTCTTCGCGGTGCTCTTGGGCGGCGCGGTGGCGCTGTTGCCCATCTACGCGCGCGACGTGCTGCAGACCGGCCCGTGGGGACTGGGCCTGCTGCGCAGCGCTCCGGCCGCGGGCGCGGCGGTGGTGGCGGTGCTGCTCGCGTTCCGTCCGCTGGGCGGCCACGCCGGGTGGAAGATGTTCGGCGCGGTGGCGGTGTTCGGCGCGGCCACGCTGGTGTTCGGCCTGAGCAGGTCCCTGCCCCTGTCGCTCGTGGCGCTCGCCATTGGCGGGGCGGCGGACATGGTGAGCGTGGTGGTGCGCCACACGCTGGAGCTGGTCTCCACGCCGGATGACATGCGAGGCCGCGTGGGCGCGGTGAACATGATGTGCATCGGCGCCTCCAACGAGCTGGGCGAGTTCCGCGCGGGCTCGCTCGCCGAGGCCCTGGGCGCCGTGCACGCGGTGGTGATTGGCGCCGTGGGCACGCTCATCGTCGTGGGCCTCTGGGCCTGGCTCTTCCCGGAGCTGCGCGACGTGGACCGGCTGGAGTCCGCCGCCCACCGCCCGCCCCTCCCCGAACAGGCCCCCACCGAGTCCGCGCCCTCCGTCTGAGGCCTCCCGGGCGCAGGGTGAAAACCATGGCCCGCGAAGGTTTGACACCGGGTGAGGGGGCTGTTGCCTGGACGGCCACCTGCCGACAGGGCTTGTAGCCAGGAAGGACACAACTGGGGCGCGCCGGCCCCCACCTTCAGAGGAGGGTCGCCGGTGGTATGGTCCGTGCTTGGACCCTCGTCCCATGGCGTACTACTTCCACGTGCTGGCACTCTGTGTAGGGACGGCTCTGTGCCTCGTGTTGGGCCGGGCCCTCTTCGAGCCTGACCAGCCCACGCCGGTCCCTGTCCCTGTCACCCCCCAGCCGGACCCGGGCGCGCCCCGCGTGGTCCGCGTGGACGCCGGCAACCACCCTCGCAAGTAGGGCCCCGCGCGGGGCGCTCCCGCGCGATGATGCGCGCTGACCGTGGGCGCGACCGGCTCCTTCCTCTTCTTCCTGCTGCTCTGGGCGGTGCTCCTCGTGGGGGTGCTGTCCATCGTCGTCTCCACGCTGCGCACCGGCACGCCACCCATGCCCAGTTCGCCCCGGGTGCGGCGGGCGCTGCTGGCCATGCTCCCGGGGGACACCCGGGGCACCGTGGTGGATCTGGGCTCGGGCTGGGGCGACGTGGCCTTCAACCTGGCGGACCACTGCCCCCAGGCGCGCATCGTCGCGTATGAATTGTCCTGGCTGCCCTGGCTCTTCAGCCGGCTGCGCCAGCGGCTCTTCCCCCGCGGAAACCTCACGCTGGTACGCGGGGACTTCTTCGCCGCGTCCCTCCAGGACGCAACCTGCGTCGTCTGCTACCTGTCCCCGGGCCTCATGACGCGCCTGGCGCCCCGCTTCGCGGCCGAGCTTCCGGAAGGCGCTCGCATCATCAGCCACACCTTCGGGCTGCGCGGCTGGACGCCCGTGCGCAGCGTGCGGCTCCAGGACCTCTACCGCACGCCTGTCTACCTCTACGAAGTGCCGCCCCGCGCGCCGCCCCGTGAGTAGAGTCCCCGCCCGTCCACCCCTTCTCGAAGAGACCCGCCCGCGATGAGTGACTTCCAGTTCCAGGACATGCTGCCGCTTGGCAAGGACGAGACGCCCTACCGCCTCCTCACGAAGGAGGGCGTCTCCACGTTCGAGGCGGGCGGACGCAGCTTCCTCCAGGTGGAGCCGGAGGCGCTCACGCTGCTCACGCGCGAGGCCATGCGGGACATCTCGCACCTGCTCCGGCCCGGGCACCTGCAGCAGCTGGCGAACATCCTCAAGGACCCGGAGGCGTCGCCCAACGACAAGTTCGTGGCGGTGGAGCTGCTCAAGAACGCGAACATCGCCGCGGGCGGCGTGCTGCCCTCCTGCCAGGACACCGGCACCGCCATCGTGATGGGCAAGAAGGGCCAGTACGTCCTCACCCGCGGCGGCGACGAGGCGGCCATCTCCCGAGGCGTGTTCGACACGTACCTCACGGCCAACCTGCGCTACTCGCAGATGGCGGCGCTGGACATGTACAAGGAGGTCAACACGGGCAACAACCTGCCCGCGCAGATCGAGCTCTACGCGACCGACGGCGACGCCTACAAGTTCCTCTTCATGGCCAAGGGCGGCGGCTCCGCGAACAAGAGCTACCTCTTCCAGGAGACGAAGGCCGTCCTCAACCCGCAGAGCCTGCTCGCGTTCCTGGAGCAGAAGATCCGCGCGCTGGGCACCGCCGCGTGCCCGCCGTACCACCTGGCCATCGTGGTGGGCGGCACGTCCGCGGAGTTCGCGCTCAAGACGGCGAAGTACGCCTCCGCGCGCTACCTGGACACGCTGCCTACGTCCGGCAACGCGCTGGGCCGGGGCTTCCGCGACGTGGAGCTGGAGCAGGAGGTGCTCAAGCTCACGCAGCGCACCGGCATTGGCGCGCAGTTCGGCGGCAAGTACTTCTGCCACGACGTGCGTGTCATCCGCCTGCCCCGCCACGGCGCGTCCTGCCCGGTGGCCATCGCCGTGTCGTGCTCCGCGGACCGCCAGGCGCTGGGGAAGATTACCCGCGACGGCGTCTTCCTGGAGGCGCTGGAGACGGACCCGGCGAAGTACCTGCCGGAGACGACGGACACGGACCTGTCCGGCGACGTGGTGAAGCTGGACCTGAACCGCCCCATGAGCGACCTGCGCGCGGAACTGTCGCGCTACCCCATCAAGACGCGCCTGTCGTTGTCCGGCTCGCTGGTGGTGGCGCGCGACATCGCGCACGCGAAAATCAAGGAGCGGCTGGACCGGGGCGAGGGCATGCCCCAGTACCTCAAGGACCACATGGTCTACTACGCGGGCCCGGCGAAGACGCCGGAGGGCTACGCGTCCGGCTCCTTCGGCCCCACCACCGCGGGCCGCATGGATGCGTACGTGGATCAGTTCCAGGCGGAGGGCGGCAGCTTCGTGATGCTCGCCAAGGGCAACCGCTCCCCCGCCGTCACGGAGGCGTGCAAGAAGCACGGCGGCTTCTACCTGGGCTCCATCGGCGGCCCGGCCGCGCGCCTGGCGCAGGACTGCATCAAGAAGGTGGAGGTGCTGGAGTACGCCGAGCTGGGCATGGAGGCCGTGTGGAAGATCGACGTGGTCGACTTCCCGGCCTTCATCGTCGTGGATGACAAGGGCAACGACTTCTTCGCGAACATCAACAAGCCGTCCGCGAAGAAGTAGGCATTGGAAGTCACCTTCCGGCGTGCGCTCTCAGTCGAACTCGAGCGCGCGCTGGAAGTCCGCCGGGTTGGAGGCCGCGCTCTGCGCCGTCTCCAGCGTGATGTCGCCCGCGCGGTACAGCTGCGTCAGGTGCTGATCGAAGGACTGCATGCCGAACATGTCGCGGCCCTTCTCGATGACGTCCTTGAGCTCCGAGGCGCGGTCGTCCCGGATGTACTGCTCCACCGTCTTCGTCTGCACCATGATCTCCAGCGCCACCGTGCGGCCCTTGCCGGTGGCCCTGGGCAACAGGCGCTGGGAGACGGTCGCCTTGAGCGAGTCCGCCAGGCGCATGCGCACCATGGTCTGCTCCTCCGCGGGGAACACCGACACCAGGCGGTTGATGGTGCGCGACGCGTCCGTGGTGTGCACCGTGGACAGCACCAGGTGGCCCGTCTCCGAAGCCTTCAGCGCGATGTCGATGGTCTCCGTGTCGCGCATCTCGCCCACCAGGATGACGTCCGGGTCCTGACGCAGCGCCGCCCTGAGCGCGATGGCGAAGTTCGCCGTGTCCGGGCCAATCTCCCGCTGGGAGATGGAGGACTTCACGTTCTTGTAGATGAACTCGATGGGGTCCTCGATGGTGAGGATGTGCAGGCTCTCCGTGTGGTTGATGTGGTTGATCATCGACGCCAGCGTGGAGCTCTTGCCGGACCCCGTGGCCCCCGTCACCAGCACCAACCCGCGCTCGTTGCCCGCGATCGTCTTCAGCACCTGCGGCAGGCCCAGCCCGTCGATGCTGGGAATCTCATCCGGGATGATGCGCAGGATGCAGGCGAGCGAGCCGCGCTGCCGGTAGATGTTCACCCGGAAACGCGCCACGCCCGGAAGGCTGTAGGACGAGTCGCATTCCTGCACACTGTCCACCTGCGCCTTCATCAGCGGATCGTTCATCACGTGCATCGCCACCTGCTTCGTGTGATCCGCTTGAAGCTTTTCCATCTTCAACGGCCGCAACACGCCGTTCACCCGGTAGATGGGCGGATCCCCAGGACGGAAGTGGATGTCCGAAGCCCCGTTCTGGACGCCAACGGTGAGCAGCTTGTTCAAGGTGTTCAGGTCCAGGTAATCCCTCTCACTTCACGAATGGAGCGGAGGATTCTAGGAGAAGGGCACCCGCGCGCTCCATGGTTGCAATGTGGGAAGCATTCCCCAGCCTCACTGTACTAAGTTTTCCCGCAAATCAAGGAAGGCGAGTACCCCGGGGGATGAAGGAACTGTCCTCGACTGCTCACCAGTGGCCGTCTTCCTGCCCGGGCGGCCCGGATGCCCTGCCCGGAATCCGTGGCGAACATCCGGGCATGAACGCACAAACCGAGCAGGCCCCCCACTACGAAGAGCTGTCTTCCGCTGACTACGCCGCCCTGGAGGTGTGGGATCCCACCCAGGTGGTGATTACGCCGCGCATGGCGGCCCGGCTGTGGCTTCAGACGAGCCTGCGGCTGACCCGCGCCCAGAAGGAGCTGCACGACGCCATCTTCGCCAACGACCTCAGTGAAGCGGCGAAGGACCGCTACGCCGAGGCCCGCGCGGAGCTGGACTCGGCGGAGGCGTGGGCCCTGCACGTGGCCCGCAACATCCCGCGTCACCGGTAGTCACGACGGACCACCTCCTCCCCCCCGGACGTGGCGCACGGGTGGCGGCGGGGCGGCGGCGGGACGGGCATCGCGCCCGGCCTTCCGCCTCCCGTCGTCACCCGTTGTCGTTGGAGGTGGACGGCCCGCAGGGCGGGTCGTCCTTGCGCGGCGGATGCGCGGGCTCGTTGCCCAGCAGCTGGCACAGCCCCGTCTGCAGCTTGTCCAGGAGGCGCGACAGATCCTCGACCTCCGGCGGCGCCAGGTACGCGCGCGCCTGGGCATCCAGCCACTGCGCGGCGAGCTCCAGGGCCTGGAGCTCCCGGCGCCCCGCGTCGGTGATCTCCAGGCGCACGCAGCGGCGGTTCTCCCCCGCGCGGCGCGCCACCAGCCCATCCTCCTCCAACCGGTCCACCAGCCGGCTCACCGCGGGCGCGTCAATGAGCAGCCGCTCCGCGATCTGCGCCTGACTGTGGATGCCGTGGATCCCGATGTTCTTCAGCACGAGCAGTTGCATCAGCGGCCGATCCGTTTGCTCTCCCACTTTCTGGGTGAGCAGCCGGACCACTGCGCGTCGCGTCGATGCCACTTGCTCAGCGATGGTCATGGGCGTAAGAGATGATTGCATTCAACAACGGTTGTCAATTACATCTTGACCGCGCGCAGGGAACCCGGGGTGGGTACCACCACTCGCTCCTGCCGGAAAGACCTGCCGCTCCAGAGTATGGCCACCTCCAGCGCCCTTCTCGTCCTTCTCCTCGCCTCCGCGCAGCAGGCGCCGTCCGCGTCCCCGGCCCCGCAGCAGCCCACGCCTGAAGCCAGCGCCGCCGCGTCCGCGCCGGCCCCCGTCCCCTTCCAGCCGAAGGTGGACGACCCCATGCTCACACCCGTCCCGCCCGCGCCGGAGCAGGTGAAGACGTGGGACGACGCCCTCACCCGGGTGCGCCAGCGCTCCACGGACCTGCGCAACGCGGAGGCCGGCGTGTCGCGCGCGCAGGGCCGGTGGCGCCAGTCCCTGGGCCTCTTGCTGCCCAACGCGCGGGCCACCGCGGGCGTGGGCGTGGACGTGCTCCACCCGGACGTGCCCTCCGCCGCGGGCGGCGGCTTCGTGGGCGGCTCCAACACCGGCACCGGGGTGGCGGGTCCCAGCGCGCCCCTGGGCACGGTGTCCGCGTCCCTCACCCAGTCCATCATCGATGTGGGGGCATGGCGGGGCCTGTCGTCCGCGAAGTCCTCCGAGTCCGCGTCCGTGGCCAACCTCCAGGACGTGCAGCGCCGCCTCACCCAGGGGCTGGCGCAGGTGCTGGTGGCCACGGTGGCCGCCGAGCGCGCCGCGGAGATCAACCGCGTGGGCCTGCGGCAGGCCCTGGAGCGCCAGTCCATCACCCAGCGCTCCTTCGAGCTGGGCGCCGGCACGCAGCTGGACGTGGTGCGCGTGAGCCAGGACGTGGCGGTGGCCCGGCAGGCGCTGGTGGCCGGGGACGAGCAGCTGCGCCGGACGAGGGAGTCGCTGGGCCTGTCCCTGGGCGAGGACCACGGCGTGGGCGTCAACCCGGCGTTCAACCTGGGCGGGCTGGTGGAGCAGACGCGCCAGCAGTGCGCCCCGCTGCAGGACCTGGCCAACCGCCCGGACCTGGTGGCCCAGAGGGCCAACGTGGACGCGGCCCGGGAGAGCCGGCGCCAGGCTTCCGCCGGCTACCTGCCCACCCTGGGACTGAGCAGCACGCTGGTGGGTTTCACCACCGACCCCGGCTTTGGCCGCTTCGCCACCTGGAACGTGTCCGCGGTGCTGTCCGTCCCCCTGTGGGAGGGCGGTCAGCGCGAAGGGCTCGTGCGCGAGCGCAAGGGCATTGAAGAACAGACGGCCCAGTCGCTGGAGGCCACCCGCCGCAACGTGGGTGTGGAGGTTTCTCGCGCGCGGCGTGGAGTGGAAGTGGCCGAGGCGCTGTTGAAGACCGCCGCCGAGTCCCTGGAGCTGGCGGACCGGACGGACCGGCTCACGCGCCGGGCCTTCGAGGTGGGACGAGGTAGCAGCTTGGAGCTGGTGCAGAGCGGAGCCGCCCTCCGCCAGGCGCAGCTCGCGTTGGTTTTGAGGGAATTCGAGCTCGTCCAGGCCCGCCTGGACGCGTTCCTGACGGAGGCCCGGTGCGACTGGTGACGAGGGTACGCCCCCTGAAGGCGCTGATGACGAAGACGGTGTGGGGCGCGGCGCTGGTGGCTGGCGTGGCCGGGTGCTCGGGCAAGCCGGAGGCGAAGGCCGCACCGCCGCCGCGAGAGGTGCAGGTGGTGGCGCTGGCGCCGCACGAGGTGCGGGACACCGGGGAGTACCTGGGCTCGCTGCTGTCGCGGCAGAGCGTGTCGGTGCTGCCGCAGGTGAACGGCTACATCCGCAAGATTCTGGTGAAGCCCGGCCAGAAGGTGGAGGCCGGCGCGCCGCTGATTGAAGTGGACGCGCGCCAGGAGACCGCGGCGCTGGACAGCGCCCAGGCCCAGCAGAGCTCCTCCGCGGTGGAGCTGGAGCTGGCGAAGCGCACGCTCGCGCGCACCGAGTCCCTCAACCGCGAGGGACTGGCCAGCGTGCAGGAGCTGGAGCGCGCCCAGGCGGCGGTGAAGGCGGCGGAGGCGGCGGCGCGCGCGGCGGGCGCGAACGTGGCCCAGCGCCAGGTGCAGCTGCAGTTCCACGTGGTGCGCGCGCCGTTCGCGGGCACCATGGGCGACGTGCTGGTGCGCGTGGGTGACTTCGTGAGCGCCACCACGACGCTCACGACGGTGGCCCAGGCGGACGCGCTGGAGGTCAGCGTGTCGGTGCCGTCGTTCCGCGCGCGGTCGCTCAAGCCGGACACCCAGCTGGAGCTGTTGGATCAACAGGGCAGGGTCATCCTCTCCAGCACGGTCTTCTACGTGGCGCCGCAGACGGACCCTCGCACGCAGCTGGTGGAGGTGAAGGCCGCCTTCCGCAACACGGTGGGCCTGCGCCCCAGTGAGCTGCTGCGGGCGCGGCTGGTGTACTCCACGCGGGACGCGCTCCAGATTCCGGCGCTCGCGGTGGTGCGCCAGAGCGGCCAGCCCTTCGCCATGGTGGTGGAGACGAAGGACGGCAAGACGCAGGTGGAGCGCCGCCCGGTGGCCCTGGGCCAGCTGGGCGACATGTCCTACGTGGTCGAGGGCGGCCTGAAGCAGGGCGACCTCGTCGCGGTGTCGTCGCTGCACATGCTGCGCGACGGAATGCCCGTCATCCCCAAGCAGGTCACCGTGAACACCGGCGAATCCTCCCAGCCGCCCCGCACCGCGTCGGGTGGCGGCGGCACCACCGGCGGCAGCCGCTAGCAGGCACGTCTAAGAGAGGCGCCACACCGTGTTCGTCGACTTCTTCATCCGCAGGCCTGTCTTCGCCATCGTCTGCTCCATCATCCTGACGCTGGTGGGCGTCATCGCCATCCCGACGCTGCCCATCGCGCAGTACCCGGACCTGGCGCCGCCGCAAGTCACCGTCACCAGCACCTACGTCGGCGCCAGCGCCGAGGTGGTGGAGTCCGCCGTCACCATCCCGTTGGAGCAGGAGCTCAACGGCGTGGAGGACATGCGCTACATCACCTCCACCAGCAGCAACGACGGCACCAGCACCATCACCGTCACCTTCGCCCCCACGCGCAACATCGAGGTGGCGGCGGTGGACGTGCAGAACCGCGTGAGCCGCGCCGCGGCCCGCCTGCCCGCCCAGGTGAACCAGACGGGCATCGTGGTGAACAAGGCCTCCAGCCAGATGCTGCTGACGGTGGGTCTGTCCTCCCCGGACAACCGCTACGACGCGAAGTTCCTCTCCAACTACGCGGACGTGAACCTCAAGGACGCCATCAAGCGCGTGCGCGGCGTGGGCGAGGTGCGCATCTTCGGTGAGCGCAAGTTCTCCATGCGCCTGTGGTTGGATCCATCCGAGCTGGCGCGCCGGAACATGACGCCGCAGGACGTGGTGCGCGCGCTCCAGGAGCAGAACCTCCAGGTGGCCGCGGGCCAGGTGGGCCAGCCGCCGTCCAGCGACGAGCAGCCGTATCAGATCGCCGTGCGCGCCCGGGGCCGCCTGGTGGAGCCGGAGGAGTTCGGCGACATCGTGCTCATGCGCAACAACGACGGCCGCGCCGTCACGGTGAAGGACGTGGGCCGCGTGGAGCTGGGCGCGGAGAACTACGGCACCCTCTTGCGCTTCAACGGCCGCACCGGCGTGGGCCTGGCCATCTTCCAGCTGCCCACCGCCAACGCGCTGGACGTGCGCGACGGCGTCATCAAGGAGCTGGACCGCCTGTCGCAGGCCTTCCCGCCGGGCCTGGAGTACCGCACCGGCACGGACACCACGCTGGCGGTGCGCGCCTCCGTCAACGAGGTGATCCACACCCTCATTGAAGCCATCGCGCTCGTCATCCTGGTCATCTTCCTGTTCCTGCACGGGTGGCGCAGCGTCCTCATCACGGCGCTCACCCTGCCGGTGTCGCTGGTGGGCACGTTCGCGTTCGTCTACATGATGGGCTTCTCCATCAACACGCTCACCCTCTTCGGCCTCACGCTGGCCACGGGCCTCGTGGTGGACGACGCCATCGTGGTCATCGAGAACATCGAGCGCCTGATGGCGGAGCGTGGGCTCAACGCGTTCCAGGCGGCGCGCGAAGGCATGAAGGAGGTGGCCGGCGCGGTGGTGGCCATCTCCGTGGTGCTGGTGGCGGTGTTCATCCCGGTGGCCCTCTTCCCGGGCACCACGGGCTCCATCTACCGGCAGTTCGCGCTCACCATCGCCGCGTCGGTGGCCCTGTCCACCTTCTGCGCGCTGACGCTCACGCCCGCCCTGTCCGCGCGGCTGCTCAAGCACCACCACGGCCCCAAGTGGGTGTTCTTCCGCAAGGTGGACCAGGTGCTGGACTGGACGCGTGACACCTACGGCAAGGGGCTGCGCAAGCTGCTCGCGCACCCGATCATCGTGCTGGTGGCGTTCCTCGCCTGCATCGGCGCCACGGTGATGCTGTTCCGCTCGGCGCCCACGGGCTTCATCCCGGATGAGGACCAGGGCTACGTCATCATCTCCGTGCAGGGGCCGGAGGGCATGGCCCTCAGCCAGACGGAGAAGGTGCTCCAGGAGGTGGAGGCGGTGCTCAAGGCCCAGCCGGAGGTGAACGTGATGTTCGCCATCGGTGGCTTCTCCCCCAGCGGCAACGGCTCCAACTACGCCACCGTCTTCACGGCCCTCAAGCCGTGGGAGGAGCGCACGGGGAAGGACCAGTCCGTGGCCGCGCTGGTGGAGCGGCTGCGCGGGCCGCTGGGCAAGATTGGCAGCGCGCGCGTCATCCCCTTCCAGCCCCCCGCCATCCGCGGCGTGGGCAGTGTCGGCGGCTTCCAGTTCATCGTGGAGGACGTCGCCGGCAACCACTCGCTGGAGGACCTGGCCAACGCCACGCAGGAGATGGTGCAGAAGGGCAACGAGGAGGGCCGCCTGCGCGGCGTCTACACCCCCTTCAACGCCAACACGCCCATCCTGGACGTGGAGGTGGACCGCCAGAAGGCCAAGGCGCTGGGCGTGCCCATCGAGCAGATCTTCGGCGTGATGCAGCTCTACATGGGCAGCCAGTACGTCAACGACTTCAACTACGCCAGCCGCACCTACCGCGTGTACGTCCAGGCCGAGCAGCAGTTCCGCGACAGCCCCCAGGACATCAACTCGTTCTACGCGCGCACGGAAGCCGGGGACATGATTCCGCTGGAGTCGCTGGTGAAGGTGACGCCCATCGTCTCCGCGCAGGTCATCAAGCACTACAACCTGTTCCGCTCCGTGGAGATCAACGGCCAGGGCGCGCCCGGCGTGTCGTCCGGCCAGGCGCTGGAGGCCATGGAGCAGGTGGCCCAGGCGGCGCTGCCCCAGGGCATGTCCTCCGAGTGGACGGGCATCAGCCTGGAGCAGAAGGAGTCCGGCGGGCAGACGATGATCATCTTCGCCCTGGGCATCCTCTTCGTGTTCCTGGTGCTGGCGGCGCAGTACGAGTCCTTCAGCCTCCCGTTCGTCATCATCCTGTCGGTGCCGCTGGCCATCATGGGCGCGCTGGGGTTGCAGGTGGCGCGCGGCTTCGCCAACGACGTGTTCTGCCAGGTGGGTCTGGTGATGCTGGTGGGCCTGTCCTCCAAGAACGCCATCCTCATCGTGGAGTTCGCGGAGCAGCTGCGCGAACAGGGCAAGAGCGCGCTGGACGCGGTGGTGACGGCGGCGGAAGTGCGCCTGCGCCCGATTCTCATGACGTCCATCGCGTTCCTCCTGGGCGTGGTGCCGCTGATGACGGCGTCCGGCGCGGGCGCGGCGGCGCGCAACTCGCTGGGCACCGCGGTGTTCGGCGGCATGCTGGTGTCCACCATCGTCAACCTCATCTTCATCCCGGGCCTCTACGTCCTCATGCAGAAGGTGCGTGGGGACGCGAAGCGGTCCAGCGGTGAGGAGGAGACACCCACGCCGCACGAGCCCGCTCCGGCCCACGCGCCGTGAGCTGACCCGGCAGGACAGCGCTTCAAGAACAGACCGCCCTCCCCTTCGAAGTTCGCGAAGAGGAGGGCGGTGGTGTTTTCAGGGGACTGCCGCGCGCGTCAGATTTCGTGGGCGGTCTGCTCGTACACGAGGACGTGGCGGGACTCGGGCAGCAGGATGATGTTGAGCGTGCGCCAGTTGTCGCCGTTGGGGCCGGTGCTGAACTCGCGGAAGTAGCTCTTCACCTGCGCGTTCGCGGCGCTCTCGCCGTAGGTGTCGAGGATGGCCTGGTGCAGCGGCTGGAACTGCAGGTACATCCGCGACAGGAACGCCGCGTAGGTGTACGTGCCCGGGGACGGGTCGTTGCGGTAGCCCTTGTACTCGCTGCGCGCCAGCACCGCCGCCGCCGCCGCGTCCAGCGAGGCGTGCGTCGAGTACGGCCACGCGAAGTCATACCGGTCCAGGAACGAGTACATGTCCTCGCGGTACGCGTTGGCCCCGCCGAGCACCGCGTTGAGGGTTCCGTCGAGGGGGAACGCCGCCAGCGTCACCGGGGCATTGGCCGGCGCCGGAGAGGGGTTCGCCACGCACGCGCCGCCCACGCAGGAGGCCTGGAGGCGGTAGTTCTTGGCCAGGCCGTTGCTCCAGCCCACCACCACCAGGTACTCGCCCGCCTGATTGAAGGTCGCGAGCGGAAGCTTGCTCAGCTCGCCGTAGCCGGAGTCGTCGTCCCCGTAGAGCGGCCAGTAGCCGTAGCCGTACTGCGTCTTGGGGCCGTACACGTACAGGCCGGTGTCCACGCCCATGCCGGTGCCCAGGTGCGTCACCTCCAGCGCCACCTGCGTGTGCGCCGGGACGGTGAGCTTGTAGCCCTCGTAGTTCGCGGACGTGCCGGTGTTCCCCGTCACCGCGCTGCCCACGGAGAGGTTGCCCGCGATGTACAGGTAGCTGTCGAACGGAGCGGGCGGAGCCGGCACCAGCGACTGCGTCGCCGTCGTCACCGTGTCGCCGCCCTCGGGGGCCGGGGTCTGCTCCGGCTGGCCGCCACAGGCGCCCATCAGGCCCACCGCGGACATGCCCAGCACCGCGCTTCGCACTGCCATTCCACACTTCATCGCGTCCACCTTCTCAAGGAGGGCGGGGGGACCCGCCCTGGGAGTGAAACGCCTCCCTGTGACAGCTCGAAGTCTGGAACTCAAGTAACAGATGGAACACAGGCGCCCCTGGTGGAACGTGCGATAGGGGCTCCTGCCTTGGCGTCTTGGAGCCACCCCTTCGAGCCCGTGGTCGAAGCGGTGGCCGCGAGCGACTTGCACCTGCACGTCAACCGGATGCCGAGCGACACTCCGCGTGCGCACGAGCGCGTCCTCTTCGATATCCTCGAGAGGTTCCATGCGTCGTTCCGGGCGCGGGGGATGTACCTGGAGCCAGTACCGAGGACGGACAAGGAGCGCTTGGGATGATGAATGGCCCCTGGAGTTGGCTGCGACTGGCGGGACTGCTGCTCGCGGTGGGCTGCGCCTCATCGCCCGCCCCCATCCCCCCACCCCGCCCGACCGCGCCTCCGGCTCCCGCGGTCGTGGCCCCCCCACGTCCCTCCCTCCAGGCATACCGGCTCCTGCCGGACGGAACGTCCTCCCCGTGGGGTCTGCTGCCGGCGGGTGATGCCGCCCCCCAGCCGCTTCCCGACGGAGACTGGTACGCCGAGCCTCTGGAGCCCGTGAGGACACCGGACCAGGCCCAGGCGCTGGCCGCCGTGCTGCGCGAATACCGCGTCCCCGGTCTCTCCTTCGGGGAGCAGGGCCCCCCCGCCCCAGCCCTGCTCGCGCTCCTCGTCGAGGGCACCTCCGTCGTATCGCTCCATCTCTCCGACACCGCGTTCGGCGATGAGCACCTCGCCGCCCTGAGGAACGCGGCACGGCTGAAGGCCCTGCACCTCGACGGGACACGGGTAACCGATGCGGGGCTCGCCTCTCTCCAGGGAATGCCACACCTGGCCATCCTGCGGCTGGATGCCACCACGGTGTCCGACCGGGGGCTGGTTCTCCTCGCCTCGCTGACGACGCTGCGCCGGCTCTCGCTCAGCGGCACGTCGGTGAGCCCGCGGGGGCTCGGCCTGCTCGCGGCACAGACGGAGCTGGAGTGGCTGGATCTCTCGGACACCACGGCCGATGACACGGTCCTTGCGTCCCTGCCCGGGGACCGCTTGCGCACACTCGTCATGAGCGGCACCCACGTCACGAATGCCGGCCTCGGCGCCCTGAGGAGAATGCCGGCCCTGAGCTGGCTGGGCCTGGCGCGGACGGCCGTCTCGGACTCAGGCCTGGCACACGTCGCAGGGCTGCGCATGCTGGACGCGCTCCACCTGGGAAGCACCGGGGTGACGGATGCGGGGCTCGTCCACCTGGCGCGGTTGCCGGTGCTACGGGTGCTGGTGCTCAGCAAGACACGCATCCGCGGCCCAGGGGGTCGTCACCTTGCCGGGCTCACACGGCTGGAGGTTCTCCATCTCGACGACACCCCGTTCGGGAACGCGGCGCTGCGCCACCTGCGAGGCCTCCACCACCTGCGCGACCTGGAGCTGTCGCGCACGGCAGTCACCGGGAGCGGCCTCCCGGCGCTGGCCGGCCACCAGGCGCTCGAGAGCCTCGGGCTCTCGGGTCTCGCGCTGGAGGACGCGTCGCTCGCGTCGCTGGAGCCCCTGGAGCGGCTCTCCCGGCTCGACCTCAGTGCCACGCGCATCGGCCCCGATGCATTGAAGCAGCTCGGCTCGCGCATGGTCCTGCGGCACCTGGATTTGAGCCGGACCGGCTTCAACGACGGGTGGGTGGCCACCCTTCAGACCTTTTCCCGGCTCCAGTCGCTCCGCGCCATCCGCACGCTCCTCACGGACCTGGGGCTTGGCCAGCTCTCCGAGTTGCGGGAGCTGGAGTCACTCCAGGTCTCGGGGACCCCCATCAGCGGCTCGGGGTTGGTGCCGCTCCAGAAGCTCCCCCACCTCGTCATGCTCGACCTGGGAGGCACCTGGCTGAACGACGACGGGGCGCGGATGCTCGCGGGCTTCGAGAAGCTCTCCTGGTTGAGCCTCGCCGGCACCCGCATCGGGGACGAGGCGCTCGTTCACCTCCCGGGCTCCCTGCTCACGTTGTACCTGCTGCGCACGAAGGTCACGGACGCCGGCATGCCCGTGCTCCACCGGCTTCCCCTCCTTCGTGAGCTCGACCTGCGCGAGACGGCTGTCTCCGAGGCCGCGCGGGCCACGCTGGTGCGCGAGCATGGCCTCCGGCTGATGTCTTCCCCATGACGGTGGAACCCCCAGGCCAAGAGTGGCCAGGGGGCTACCGTCCGCACAGGGGCCAGGGCGTGCCGCTGGAGCAGCCCCTTGCAGCGCATCCCTGCTCGCCAGCCAGCACGCCCTCCTCCCCCAGGGAGCCGACGCCCAAGAGGTCTAAGAGGAGTGCGCCCTAGAAGCTGGCGGTGACGGTGATGCTGCCGCCGGCGGCCGGGGTGGTGACGGTGTTGTTGCTACCGCCCTGCCAGACGACGTTGCCGCTGCCGTCGCGCTTGAGGCACTTCCACTGCACCGGGGTATTCGCGGGCAGCGCGTAGGTGCCGCGCCAGGTGGGGTACGCGGTGGGGCTGAGAATCTTCGTGGTGGTGGGGCTCCACGAGTCGAGCGCCGCGACGCTGCCGGCGACGTAGACGTTCTGGCCCATCACGGTCGTGCCGTTGTTGCACACGAACTCCACGTTGGCGGTGGTGCCGGTGGGGGGCGTGCCGGTGGTCCACACGGTGTAGTCCGTGCCGGAGGCGGCCTGCGTCCAGCCGGTGCCGGGGGTCCAGGAGCCGCTGCCCAGCTTCACCGCCACCTTGCCGCCGATGATGGCCGCGTACAGGCCGCTCTCCGCGCGCTGGATGCTGACGGTGGATTCAGACGTGAGGCCCGCGTTCTTGCGGATGTCCATCAGCGTCTTGATGGAGCTGCCCAGGCCCCAGTTGAAGTAGTGCGCCCAGTAGACGGTGGGGATGCCCGGGTGGGTGAGCACGTAGGCGTAGCCCGTCATCACCTTGGTGCACGGCACCGGCCAGTGGTTCTGCCCGTTGCCGCACGTCTCGCTGGGGCCGGTGTCGTGGTTGTCCACGAAGGTGACGTGGCGGCTGGCCCACCAGCCGATGCCGCCCGCGGGCTTGCCGTCGGACGCCTTCAGGCGCGTGTAGTTGTTGTTGGTGAGCGCGTCGTTGAGCAGGCCCTTGGTGGCGAAGTCGAACGCGGCGCAGGTGCCCGTGGTCGCGTCCACCCAGTTGGTGATCTGCTGCTTCCAGTTGTTGGGGTTGTTCGCGTCGAAGTAGTTCGTGGGCCAGAACTCACCCACGCAGAACCACGGGTCCGTCGCGGTGACGTACTCCTTCACGTAGCTGCCCGCGAAGCCCTTCACGAAGTCGAACCTCCAGCCCGCGAAGCCCACGCCCTTCAGGCGGGTGCCCATCCACGTCTTCAGGTCCGCGCGCACGTTCGTCTGCGAGTGGTCCAGGTCGCGCGCCGCGGCGTAGCCCTCGCCGCTGTCCGCGTTGCCGCAGGCGCTGGTCCATTCATCCCCCGCGGCCACCGCGCTGCAACCGCTCCAGGTGGGGTTGGTGAAGTCCGCCCAGTTGGCGGTGCCCACGCGGTGGTTCACCACGATGTCCGCGATGGGCTTCACGCCCTGCGCGTTGAGCGCGGCCAGCGCCTGGGTGAGCTCCGCTTCCGTGCCGTAGCTGGAGTTGAGCACGTTGAGCTGCCGGGGCAGGTAGCCCTGCGTGGACGCCGCGTCGGACGGCGGCGGCAGCCAGATCATCGTGAAGCCCGCGGCCTTCACCGCGGCCGCGTTGTTCTTCACCGTGTTCCACCACCCGCCCGCGCTGGCGGAGTTCCAGTGGAAGCCCTGGATCATCACGTCGGTGCTGGCGCCATCCAGCGGCCTGGCCACGGCGGGCGCGGCGGCGAACAGGCCAGCCGTGGAGACGACCAGCAGTCGGGTCTTCAACGTCATCGGGGGACCTCGGGGTTGTGGGGGAAAGCGCGGGCAAGCTAGTCCCGGCTTCCGACACGGACCAGGACTCCCCGTCGAAGGGGCCCTCCTACCCGGTGCATCCGAGCGGACGGCGCGGTGCGTCGCGCTGTGCAGGACGCCAGAGGTGTCTAGAATCCCACCCTCCCCTGTCCTCCCCTGTAGGTGTCGCCCTTGATTGAACAAGAGACCGCCCTTCCGGCCACCGCTCCCGCCGAGGAACCGCGCTGGGCCTGGCCCCCGCTGTTCGGCCTCTTGGAGGTGCAGTTCGGCGCCGCGGTGGGCTACCTCCAGACGGCGGTGCCGTACTGGCTGGCGAAGGACGGGATGCCGCTGGCGGAGATTGGCGTGCTGTCCGGCACGGCGTTCTCTCCGCACGCGTGGAAGCTGTTGTGGGTGCCGCTCATCGACCTGGGGCCGTGGCGCCGCGTCTGGTACGGAGTGAGCACGCTGCTCACCGCGCTGCTGCTCCTGGCGTGCGCGATGTTCCCGGAGCCCGCGAAGCACCTGGGCGTCTTCACGCTGATGCTCACCGCGTTGCAGGCGGCGGCGACGACGGCGCACGCGGCGCTCAACGGGCTGATGGCCACGACGTCCAAGCCGTCCGACAAGGGGCGCACGGGCGGCTGGCAGATGGCGGGCAACGTGGGCTCCACCGCGATGATGGGCGCGCTGGCCATCTTCCTGGCGACCCAGTTCTCCCGGCAGGTGGCGGGCATCGTGCTGGCCACGCTGGTGCTGGCGAGCGGCGCGGGCATCTTCTGGATCACCGAGCGGCATGACCCCTCCGCCGTGCCCACCGGGCCGCTGTTCAAGGCGGCGGTGGACCGGGTGAAGAGCATCGTGATGGACCTGGTGAAGACGGCCTTCAGCCGCGACGGGATCATCATGCTGGTGCTCTGCCTGGCGCCGGTGAGCTGCGGCGCGCTCAGCAACCTCTTCAGCGCGATGGCGGGCGCGTACCAGGTGCCGGAGCATACGGTGGAGATGGTGAACGGTCCGGGCATGGCCGTCACCGGCGCGGTGGGCTCACTGATGGGCGGCTGGCTGTCGGACCGGATGAACCGCAAGCTCGCGTACGCGCTGATGGGCGGAGCCACCGCGATGGCCGCGTTCGCCATGGCGGCGGGGCCCATGACGACGGACACGTACATCTGGGGTTCGCTCGCGTACAGCTTCGCGAACGGCGCGGGCTTCGCGGCCTTCGCCGGCATGGTGCTGGAGATGGTGAACGACGGCGCGGCGGTGACGACGAAGTACTCGCTCTTCGTCGCGGCCTCCAACTTCGCCATCAGCTACACGACGGCGCTGGACGGGCACGCGTCGGAGTTCCGCGGCATCGGCACGCGCGCCACCATCGCGGCGGACGGGCTGATTACGCTGGTGGGCATCAGCATCGTGGCGCTCATCTTCGTGCTCTTCCTGCGCAAGAAGCCCGCCGCGGCCCCCGCCACCGCGTGAGCGCCATGGCCCCTGCGTCCGTCGAGGTCGTCCCCTACCGGCCGGAGCTGCGCGAGCACTTCGCGCGGCTCAACCGGCAGTGGATTGAAAAGGACTTCCGCATCGAGGGCTCGGACGAGGCCTCGTTCGCGGACCCTCATGGGATGTTCGTGGCGCCGGGGGGCGAGGTGTTCTTCGCGCTCGTGGACGGACAGGTGCTGGGCACGTGCGCGCTGAGGCGCGAGGACGCGGACACGTTCGAGCTGTGCAAGATGGCGGTGGCCCCGGAGGCGCGGGGCCGCGACCTGGGCGACGCGCTGATGCGGGCCGCGCTGGCCACGGCCCGTGAGCGTGGCGCGAAGCGGATGGTCCTGGTGACGAACAGCGCGCTGGGGCCCGCGCTGGGCCTGTACCGCAAGCACGGCTTCGTCACCACGCGCACGGGCCCGGAGATTGCCCACGAGACGGGCTACTCGCGCGCGGACGTGGAGATGGCCGTCACGCTCTGACGGCAGGCGGGCTGACACGTCAGACTCCGTGCCTGCCACGTCAGGGTCGTGGGGAAGGCCCACCGCTTCGCCGGTCCGCCCGAATGGTTCCAGCCAGTTGGGGTTCGAACATCCTTGGCATTCAGGATGCACCGCAGGGCCGCACCCCTGCGAGCCAGCCTCACGGGGAACCTCACCCAAGCCAAGGTGGACACCCATGACCCAGTACAATGATTTGTTCTTCCGTGTGAACACCGGTGACACCGGTGAGCGCAACTTCGGGAACGAGTCGACGAACACGATTGCCTATCAATCGCCGGACATCATCCCCCAGGGCATCTCCCCCACGCTCAATCCGGCGGAGTTCTTCGCCGGGAACTACAGCTCGGATGTGGGGCAGAACCTGATCGAGAGCGGCGACAACTACATCTACCTGCGCGCCAAGAACCTGGCGGGTGAATCCCGGTCCGGAAGCGTGTCGCTGTATGCCGTTCCGGCGAGTCTGCTCTTGTATCCCTACCTGTGGGCGGACAATGAGTTGCAGACCAGCGACAAGAACGTCGACAACGGGACCAAGAACATCATCAAGGCAGACAGCGGCAAGATCGCCGTGACGGACAACCCGTTCGTCTGGAGGGCCCCCACCCCTGACCACTACTGCCTCATCTCCCGGGTCTCGAACACGACGCACCCGAACCCTGTTCCCACCGCTGCCGTGGGCAACATGGACCAGCTGACGGAGTTCATCCTGGACAACCCGGGGTTCGGCTGGCGGAACGTCACCATCGTGGATGCCAACAAGCCGGACTACACCACCAAGGGCATCAACTTCGATCAGGGCTCTGCCTCGGCGATGGTGACCTTCGACATCAAGTGCGTGAACGTCCCCGCGGGGGCGAGCGTCGCCTTCTCGGCGGGGACTCCGGGGCCTTCGCCTCTCATCAGCCTGGGGAAGACGACGGTGCCCGAGACGCTTCCGGACCAGAGTGGCAACCGCAACTGGCACACGGGGATCGACTGCCTCGTGCCGGCCAACTACAAGACGACCATCGACTATTCGTATTGGTCCAACAACCACGCCCCGCTCCCGGGGATGTCCATCACGGTCCGGGTCCTCCCGTTCGTCTCTTCCGACCACCGGCTCTACGGCCGGCTCTTCACGCCGGAGCAGCTGGGGATGACTCCCGAGCGGAGCAAGGCGCTGGCGGGCAAGCGCGGCATCGTGCTCGGCTCCCACACCACCGTCTTCCGCTGAGCGGCACAGCACGCCTGGAGAAGTGAAAGCGGCCACCGGCTCTTGAGAGCCGGTGGCCGTTTCGTTGATGCCGCTGGGCTTCAGCGCTTCGTTACGCGGGCCTCACCCAGGACCATGGACCAGTTGTTCATGACCTCCGTGGGCTGGATTGCGCCGTAGGTCTGGCTCTGCATGGACGTCTTCGTGTTGAGGTGGCTGCTCATGTAGATGAGCCGGCTCATGGCGGGCCCCGGCTGCTGGTTTCCCTGGAGCGCGTCCTTGAACCGCGCGCCGAGATAGCCCGGAGGAATGCTCTGGTAGTTCAGCCGGACCCGGATGGAGGCCCACGAAGGAATCTCAGACAAGGGAACCTGGTACACCAGCGTGTCCTCACCCTCGGCCTCCTGGGGATGGCTGTCGCTGGGGTAGTCCGGATCACTCTCAATGCCAGGCTGGGTTCCCTGGACCTCGCTCAGGGGCATGGTGATCTGCGCCAGTTGGTAGAGGTCCAGGCCCAGTTGAAGCTCGCTGCCCTTGCGCAGGCTCGGCGGCTTCCAGCCCGCGGGGAGGATCCGGTTGTCCTTCAGGTCCTTGAACTGCTGGAGCTCCAGGCTGGTGACCTTCTTCACGTCGTCCATGACGCGGGTCTCGTAGATCTGGACCTGATCCTGCCGCTGGAGGGTCTGGTAGTGCGGCTGGAGCTTGCCGGGGTCGGACGAGAACTCGCTGGTGAGGATGTTGTCGCCACTGGCATTGCAGGGGCCATTGCAGATGGCGCCTTGCGCGTTGGGTTGTCCCGACGCCCAGAGCGCCTTGCCGGATGCGTCCAGGACCTCGAACTGGATGAAGGCCCGGCGGAAGCCCGCGCCGCTGGGGAACTTGTGACCCGCGTTGTTGCTGAGGGTGACGGGGACGCTCAGCATGCCGTTGTCCGTGGACATGTTCCCCAGGGAGATCTGCACGGCGGGGAGCCGCGGATTGTAGGAGCCCTGGGCCGTGCTGTACGCGAGGTCCAGGATGGACTGCTCGGCGTTGAGCAGGTTCTGCGCGACCACGTAGTTCCGCCTGGCATCCGTCAGCGGTGCGACGGTGCCATCCGGGAAGCGCAGCGCGAGGAAGAGGTCATCCAGGAGGAGCACTTCGCCACTCCGGCCGGTGAAGCCCAGCTCCAGCCGCCGGGTGTCCGCGCCCAGGGCCATGTTCGCCTGACGCGCCTGCCACCTCGACTGTCCCGGGTCGACCGCGAGCGGAGGGGTCGTGGACGCCAGGGCTCCCTGCGCGTTGAAGGTGCGCACGACGAGTTCGCCGCACGAGAGCTGGTCGCACCAGGCGGTGGCGCCCCAGAGGAGGGTCGTCTTGCCACCGCCCTTCTGGAGGGCGTCCTGGTAGCGGCTGAGGTCGATGCTCAGCGTCGCGCTGCCCTCCTTGAGCTGGAAGAAGTAGCGGCCGTGGCTCGGGTGGATGGAGCGGCCCTGTTCGCCCGGGAGCTTCTGCACGGCGGCGATGGCGCTCTGCTCGCTCCAGCCCTTCGTGTTGCCATCCTCGGCGCCCGGATTGGGGACGAGGTTGGGCGTGCGGTTCAGGATGTCAGGGGATTGGAGGTAGGGCGGGATGCGTGAGTCCGGCGACAGGTAGAAGTCCAGCCCGAGCACGTCCGGGAACTGCTGGAACATCTCGTGGACGAACAGGTTGATGCCCAGCAGCGTGTGCCGGTTGTACTCGCGCGCCACCGGGGGCGGGCTGCCCTGGTAGAACGGGTCCAGGTCGTCATTGTACTGCGCCACGTACACGCGGTTGTCGTGGGGGGATGACGGCGAGGTGAGCGGCATGTGGCAGCCCTGGCACGTCGTCTTGGAGTCGGGGTAGCCGCTGTTGAGCCACTCGAAGTAGGTGGTCTGCTCATAGGCGAGCGCGACGCAGGGGTCCTTCGTGAAGTTGCCGTTGGCGTCGAAGGTCGTCTGGCTGGCGTCGCAGCTCGCGGGGCGCTCGTAGCCTTCGCTCGCTTCGGAGATGCGCATGCCAGGCCTGTAGTTGGTGGGGACCTTGGGGAGGATGACGACGTGGCAGGCGCCGCAGACCATGGAGTCGCGCAGGTAGCTGTGTCCGTCCACATGTGCCGCGGTCTCCAGGCTCACCCCCGCCGCGGCCATGGGCTTCGCGTTGAGGCCGAAGTCAGGCCCGAGGATGGCGCCGGGGTGCAGGTTCATGGACGAGGTGAAGGGGAAGGACGGCGGCGTGAGCGTCTTCTTCTCCTCCGCGCTGACCAGCCGGTCCGACACGGTGGCGCCAAAGAGGTCTCCGTCGGAGCCATAGAAGAAGCTGTAGTCGGCGCCATTCCAGGGCTGGCCCTCCTTCGGTGCCATGGAATGACAGACGGCGCAGGAGAGTCCGTCCCGGGCCAGCGCGCCGTAGGTCGCGTATTGCGAACCCGCCTCGGGGGTCGAGGGGAACGGGTTCTTGTAGGGCGCTCCCTCTGGCGTCGCGTAGAGGGTGAAGTGGTCGAACGGGGCGTTGTTGGCCAGGGCCTGGCGCTCCGCCAGGGGGGAATGGCATCGCAGACAGAGCTGGTCCACCTGATAGGGCTGGTGCGGAGACAGCGAACGGGTCGTCTCCACCTGGGCGAGGAAGACAGGGTCCCTGCCCGCCAGCGCCTTGATGGAGGCGCTCCAGTCTCCGAACGGGGACCAGTTGGCGGTCAGGTTCATGGGGTCCCCGCCGCTCGGCCAGAGGCTGTTGACCGTGGGCTGCTGCCAGAACGCCATCTCCGGCAGGTCGCTCTTCTGGGCCTTCCAATCCGAGTCATGGCAGGACTGGCACACCAGGGAGGAGTTGAACTCCTGGCTGCCGAGGTTCAGCCCGTTGTGCGCGATGTCCAGGTTCCGGGGCGGCAGCTTGACCAGGTCGCCGCGCTGGATCCTGGGCAGCTGAACGCCCAGCTGCGTCGAGTAGAACTTCAGGAAGGCCTGGGCCTCGTCGCTGGACTCGGCGAGGGGCGTGAGCAGGGCGTTGCCTCGCGGGAACACGGGATAGGGAGGCGGGACGAGACCATCCCCTCCGCTGCCGCTCGTGGCCAGGACCGCGGGCTTCGGCTCCCAGCTCCGCACGACCACCGCGGCCGCGATGGCGAGCACGGCGCCCGCCGCGACAATCACATGACGCTGATACCTCGTCTTCATGGGTTCACCTCGGTGGAATGGGGGCGGAGAAGCTGCGCTGGGGGCGCGGCGGGAGCGGGCAAGGCCTCCCACCGGTTCTTCCAGAAGGGGGCCTGGGGCCACCGCTGTTCCTGGCGGTAGTAGGCCGCGCGGGTGCGTTGATGGTCCTGGAACCGCGTGTTCAGCGTGGACTCGTAGTCCTGGAGCGCGTCCGCGTCGCCGCGCAGGCAGCGCTCCAGCGCGTCGGCGGCCAGGAGCGCGGAGTCCAACGCCTTGGTGATGCCCTGGGAGGACAGCGGATCATAGGTGCAGGCCGCGTCGCCCACGGCGAGCCACTGTTCTCCCCGCGGCCGGTCCAACTGTCCGACGAGCACGGGCACCGCGACGAGCGCCTCGCCGGCGAAATCACAGACGTCCAGCCGCGCCCGGGTCGCCGGCGCCTGCCTCAGCAGGTTCATCCAGGAAGCGGGCGTGGCCCAGCGCAAGCCGCGCAAGGAGTCGCCATCGCCGACGAGCGCGACGACGACCCGCCCCCTCGGCAGCAGCGCCGAGTACCACCAGCCCTCCGGGCAGGCCTCCACCAGCGCGTGGGTGGGGAAGGCCGCGTCGCCCGGAAGCTGGAAGGCGCCATACACGGCGAAGCAGCGGTCGCTCACGAGCCGCCGCGCGCCGCGTGCCGAGGCGAAGGTGGCCTTGCCGCCCGTGGCGTCCACGACGAAGCGTGCCCGCAGCGTGCTGGGGTCTGCTGCCTCATGGGCCAGGCGGAGCCGGTAGCCGTTGCGCCCCAGGGACTCCGAATCCACCAGGGTCGTCGCTCGCTGCACCCGGGCGCCTTGCCGGAAGGCTTCGAGGCTCAGCCGTTCGTCGAAGCGCGCCCGGTCCAGATGCCAGGCGGAGCCCCAGGGGGACATCATCGTGTCATGGAAGCCCGGCTCCGCCCGGCCCCAGCATGACGACGTGCCTCGGGAGGCGAGGTGTCCGTCGCGCAGGAAGCCATCCCAGACCCCCAACCGTGACAGCGCCAGGCGGACGTCCGGTGGCAGGGTCTCTCCCAGCCGGGGGGCGTCGTAGGTGGTTCGTTCGACCAGGGTGACGGAGAGCGACGGCGCCTTCCTTCTCAAGGCCACGGCCATGGCCGCGCCCGCGGGGCCGCCGCCGATGACGGCCACGTCGCAGGAGTCCTCGCTCACGAGTTGGCCACCTTGGCGAGGGCCGGTTCCTCTTGGCCCGTGGCGGGCGCGTACGTCCGCTCCACCTCGATGAACGTGGGCGCGGGCGGATTTCCTGGCGCGGCCTCAGGGCCCTGCAAGGAGGCGGGGGCATCCGACCGCTTGAGGACGAAGCCCAGCTCCTTCCAGTGGAAGACCATGTCCTCGTCCGTGTCGAAGTTGATGTCCGTCGGGCGCGTCCAGTAGTCCTGGTGCCATTGCTGGTCGTCTCCCAGGTAGCTCACGAAGTAGGGCCGCTGAGCGGGCCACCACCAGAGCGACGTTCCCTGGACGGTCTGGTTGGAGCACTCGTTGAAGTCGGCCTGCCAGGGCAGCGCCATGTACTTGCTGGCATCCCCCGGCTCCAGGCCCAGCCCGTCGTGCGGATTGATGCTCCACTGGAGCGGCTGGCCGTTGGGCCTGTCGCGGTGCTTGAAGCGGAAGCCCGCGGCCGGGTCCTCCTGGAAGAAGTTCGCGTCCCGGGCAATCCACGTCATCTCGATGCCCGGGCAGAACGCGCCGCCCACGCAGTTCTCCAGCACGGCGCGGTCCAACCGCGCTCCCTCCGACGAGGGGGACGCGGGGGGCGAGTGGTCGACCTTGCCCGCGCTGTATTGCTGGAGGAGGAAGTACTGGGTCCGCGTGAGGCTCAGGAACTTCCGGGGGATGACGTCGGAGATGGGGTTGTCGCCCGCCATCTTCGGCATGAGGTCCGGCGTCGGCGCGTTGACGTCCTCGGGGTTCCGGATTCGCTGAAGGAAGCGGGGGCCCAGGTTGCCGCCCTGGATGGCGTCGTGTCTGCCATTGCCCTGCGGGCCCACGTCAGCGACCCACTGATAGGCGGCGGGGCGGCTCAGGATGGGAAGGAGGTCCGCCTGGAAGTTGGGCGCGTAGTCCTGCTGGAACTGCCCGTTCTGGTAGAGCCCGGGGACGAGCCCCCGCTGGGTGACGAAGGTGTCGAAGAGCGTGTCGTAGAGCGTGATGACGTTGAGGATCTGCGGCGCGTACCCGGGGGGCCCCACCACCACCCACGCGGGGAACTCCACCGCGTGCTCCGAGTCGTCATCCATGATCAGCGTCGCGGTGACGGGCCCGTCGGAGATGTCATCCCACCAGAAGGTGTTGTTGGCGTACGTGTCCAGCCGGGGCTGGGGGTAGGCGTTCATGTCGATGAACCCCTTCGCGGCGGCCTTCTGCTCGGTCGAGAGCCCCAGGTTGGGGTCCATGAGGACGGAGTCCACGGCGGCGTCGAACGCCTCCTGGGTGTCGTAGCCGATGTCCGCGATGGCCTTCAGCGCGACGAGGATGTCCTGCGCCTTATCGTGCAGGCATTTGACGCCTTCCAGCGTGTGGTGCCGCGCCCAGCTCTCCAGCAGTCCACTCGTGATGTCGTAGCGGACCGACACGCCGGACCTGCCGTAGCCGCCCACCGCGTGGAGGTAGCCCCGGGCATCCGTGACGAGCTTCCCCAGGGTGGTGATGTCGCTGCCTTCGGGGAGGAGCCGCGAAGGGCGGGCCGACGCCGCGAGCAGCTCACACTCCACGGTGGTGGGGCAGCCCGCGTTGCCCCGGCAGGCGACGGTGCGCGGCCCCGCATCGAGGATGAGCGCGTTGCGATCAGCCCCCACGGTGCGCGGATTGCGCAGCGGGTGGTCGACGGCGTAGGTGCCGTCCGCGCCCTGTTGCTGCCGGAACTCGTACCAGGCGGACTTCTTGTTGGCCAGGTGGACCGTCCAGCGGATGTCTTTGATTCCGCCTTCACCCGGCTGGACCCTGCGCCCGTTCGAGCCGGGCGAGTCATAGGCGTGGATTTGAAAGCGCGCCGCCTGTCTGCGCACCGCCATGCTGGCGTCGCGAAACCGGGTCACGCTGCCGCCCCCCACCTCCAGCGGCAGTCCTCCTGCCTCCTCGGGGCCCAGGTAATAGTCCTCGCTGTCTCCGACGCGGGCCACGCCGATGGCCGGGTGAATCTTGTAGGTCGTGCTCATGCCTTTGCTCCTCGCGGTGGAGGAGGAGCTGATGCAAGACACACTCCCAGCCGGGCAACCTCCGGAATTCCAGGGACCACGAGCTTTTACAGACAGAGGCCATCTTCCGCCGTGCCGGACGTGGCCCGTGACGCGTCAATCATTGCCCCTGACGTGTCAGCCCCCCTTCGGGTCAAAAAAGAAGCGCCGCGTCCCTGTGCGGGGCGCGGCGCCGGGGTGTGGGGCTTCGGGATGGGGGGCTACTTCGTGTGCACCGTCACGTCGGCGGAGAGGCCGGCGCGCAGGGCCAGGCCTTGCGGCGGGTGCACCCAGGAGATGCGCACGGGCACGCGCTGCACCACCTTCACGAAGTTGCCGGACGCGTTGTCGGGCGGCAGCAGGGAGAAGCGGGAGCCGGTGCCACCGGACAGGCTCTCCACCCTGCCCTCCAGCTTCTCACCGGAGAAGGCGTCCAGCTCCACCTCCACGCGCTGACCGGGCTGCATGTGGCCCACCTGCGTCTCCTTGAAGTTCGCCACCACGTAGGTCGTCGTGGGCACCAGCTCCGCCACGGCCTGGCCGGGGGTGAGCAACTGGCCTGCGTGCACGGACAGCTTGGACACCTGGCCGTCCGCCGGGGCGACGATGCGCGTGTCCTCCAGTTGGAGCTTCGCCTGGTCGAGCGCGGCCTCCGCGCCCTTCACCCGCGCGTGCGCCAGCGACGCGTTGGCATGGGCGGCGGCGATCTTCTCGTCGATGGGAGCGCTCACGTCGAGCTGGCCCCTGGCCTCCGCAACCTTGCTCTCCGCGGTGCGCCGGCCCTCCTCCGCCAGGGAGAGCTGCGCGCGAGCACCTTCGAGCGCGGCCTGCGCCGTCTCGTTGGCCGTCTGCGCGTCATCCAGCGCGCTCTGCGCCACCACGTTCTGCTGACGCAGGCTCTGGGTGCGCTCCAGGTCCAGCGTGGCCTTGCGGGCCTGGGCCTCCGCGCGAGTCAGCGCCGCGCGGGCCGCCGCCACCTGCGCCTGGGCGCCGCTCACCGCGGACGTGCTCGTGGACACGAGCGCCTTCGCGCTGGAGAGGCCACCCTTCGCGCCAGCCTCCGCCACCGTGGCCTGCGCGTCCGCAGCGGCGGCCTGGGCGCGCGCGGACTCCAGCTCGGCTTCCGCCTGCTTCACGCGCGCCTCGTAGGGACGCGGGTCGATTTGAAGGAGCACGTCGCCCTGGTGCACGGTGGCGTTGTCCAGCACGGCCACCTTCACCACGGGGCCGGACACGCGCGCGGCCAGGGGCACCACGTCCGCCTCCACCTGCGCGTCGTCGGTGGTCTCCTGTCCGGCCGTGACGATCTTGAAGCCGCCAATGGCCAGCACGATGGCCCCCACGACACCACCGAGGATGAGGAAGCCCCGCTTGCCGCGCTTCGCCTGCGCCGCGGAGGCGGGCGCGGGCGCCGCTTCGGGGACGAGTTGGGGAGCTGTCGTTGTCGTTGCCATGTCTTAAATCTCCACGTCGATGTGGGGTTTCTCGTGGGACCCGCCGAGGCTCGGGGGGTCCTTGAGGAAGTAGATGAGCGGCAGCACCACCACGAACATCAGCGCCGCCAATACGAAGAGCTTGTCGAACGCGAGCACCATGGCCTGCCGCGACACGTTGCCCACCATCAGCTGGAGGCTGGCCATGCTGGCGCCCGCGGCGTCCAGGCCGTGCTGCATGAGCCCCTTCTGGGTGGCGGCCATGCGGCTGGCCACCTCCCACCGCTCCGGGTTCAGGTGCGCCGCGATGGAGGCCTTGGACAGCACGGTGTAGCGCGACAGCAGCGTGGTGAAGATGGCCAGGCCCACGGACCCGCCAATCTGGCGCAAGAGGGAGTTGAGGCCCGTCGCGTCCGCCATCCGCTCACGCGGGATGCTGCCGAGCGCCGTGGCGCTGAGCGGCACGAACATCAGGCTGAAGCCCACGCCCTGCAACGCGATGGCCGCGATGATGTTGTTGGAGCCCGTCGCGAGCGAGAAGTGGCTCATCTCGTACGCGCCAAAGCCCGCGAACACGATGCCCACGCCCACCAGCACCCGCGCCGGCACCTTGCCGTACAGCCGCCCGACGATGGGCATCATCAACATCATCACCAGCGTGCGCGGCATCAGCGAGAAGCCGGACTGCGTCGCGGTGAAGCCCAACAGCTCCTGCATGAACACCGGCAAGAGGAACATGCTGGCCATGAGCACCGCGAACACCAGCGCGCCCAGGAGCGTGCCGGACGCGAACACCGGGTCCTTGAAGAGGCGCAGGTTCACCGCGGGCGCCTCCGCGGTCAGCTCGCGGATGACGAAGGCGATGAGGCACGTGGCGGAGAGCAGCGCGCAGATGACGATGACGGGGGACTCGAACCAGTCATCCGCCTGTCCCTCCTCCAGGAAGTACTGGAGCGAGGCCAGGCCCATGCAGAGCAGCGTGATGCCAGACCAGTCCATGTGCTTGCGCTGCTTCTCGGCCTCCTGGCGCGCGGTGGCGCGAAGCTGTTCGTCCTCCTGGACGAAGCGGGCCACCATGAAGAAGCCCAGGATGCCCACCGGCACGTTGATGAAGAAGATCCAGGACCAGTGCCAGTTGTCCACGATGTAGCCGCCCAGCGTGGGGCCAATGGCCGGGCCCACCATCACGGCCATGCCGAAGATGGCCATCGCGGTGCCCTGCTCCTTGGGCGGGAACGTCTGGCGGAGGATGGCCTGTTCGGTGGGTTGCAACGCGCCGGCACCCAACCCTTGCAGGAAGCGGAAGAGCACCAGCGTGGGCAGGTTCCACGCGAGCCCGCACAAGAACGAGCCCGCCACGAAGAGCACCAGGCACGCCAGGTACACGCGCTTCTGGCCGAACATGCGGCCCAGGAAGCCCGTGAGCGGCATCACCATCACCGTGGCGATGACGAAGCCGGTGGTGGCCCAGGTGATCTCTTGCACCGTGGCGCCGACAGCGCCGCGGATCTGCGGCAGCGCCACGTTCACGATGGACGAGTCGATGGCGCCCATCAGCGTGCCGAACGTCACCGACAGCGTGACGAGCCACTTGTTGACGGGGGCCTTGGGCGCGACTTGCGCCAGGACCTCCGGTGTTGCGACGGCTGTCGCCATGTCAGTCGACCTCGATGCCCTTCAAGAAGACGCGGAGGATCTCCTCCGCCCAGGCGGCTGCCGGAGGGTTCGCGGCGTCGTCCTCGCGCAGGCGGTCCAATGTGCCGCGCACCATTCCCATCAGGAGGGTCGGGTAGAACGCGCGGCCCTCCGCGCGGACCTCACCGGCCTGGATGCCCCGGTCGATGATGCCCCCCACGCGCTTGCTGAGCTCCGCCAGGATGCGGCTCTTGCGCGCCGGGTCCTCCGGCAGCTGCACCAGCACCCGCACGAACGCGTCGCGCTCCGCCGCGTGGGCGAACAGCGCCATCACGAAGGCGCGCAGCTGTTCGCGCGCGGGCCGCTCGGCCACGGGAGCCAGGGCCGCGTCCAGCCGGTCCAGCATCAACTGCCGGCGCTTCGCGCGCAGCGCGTCCAGCAGGGCCGCGCGGTCGGTGAAGTGGTTGTAGAGCGTCCCCACCGACACGCCTGCCTGCTCGGCGATGGACTCCATCTTCGCCGCGTGCAGGCCGTCGCGAGCGAACACCGCCGCGGCCGCCGCCAGGATGGCGTCAGCGGTGGCCTCCTTCAGACGAGAGCGCAGCTTTTTGACGGGCGCCTCAGACTTTGAATCTCGATTCATTTTCTGAAGGGAGATTTAACTCTCTCCGCGCCGGAGTCAAATCGACCGGGTTTCCAGAGGGAGACAGCAGGCGAACGCAAGAAGGGCCGGCGGGAGTGCGCTCCGCCGGCCCTTCCTGGGCGCTGCTGGATTTTCAGGGACGGTGGCTCAGGGGGTGAGCATGCCCAGCTTGGGCGCAGGCAGGTCCACGGACAGCTCCTGGGTGAAGCCTTCGGTGGAGTGGAAGCCCTTGCCGCTGACCTCGCCCGCGCGGAACAGGGCCCAGCTCTGGAGGCCGCGCTGGAAGGAGCGCGTCATGTGCCACAGCTCCAGGCCGCTGTTGGCGACGAAGAGGTACAGCGTGCGCTTCGGGTTCCAGGGGTTGGGCAGCGCCAGGGCCAGGCCGTCATCCGCGCGGCCGTACGTCTTGCCCTGCCAGCGGAAGTAGCGCCGGCCCAGCTCCACCGGCAGCTTCTTCTCCGCCGCCAGGCGCGCCATGAGCCCGTTGTCCTCCAGGCCACCGAAGACGACGAGGTCGCGGTCCGCCAGCTCCGCGTCCGTCACCTCGGCGTCCGGCTTGAGCGGGGCCAGTCGCTCCGGAGACGCGTCCGCCAGCTGCTCGCGGTAGTTCGTCGCCAGCGTGCGCATGGACTCCACCTGGCGCGCGGAGCCGTAGACGAAGAGGAGCTTGTCCCAGTCATCCAGCGTGTTGGCCAGGGTCTGGTAGCGCTCGCGGGCCACGGGGATGTCGTTGCCCACGTTGAACACCACGCGCACCGGCCGATCCGCGACCTTCACGGTGAAGGTGTCGCTCGAGCCCTTCACCTCCACGCGCTCCAGCACGGCGCCCTTCTCCGTCTGCACCTCCACCAGCGTGGCGAAGCGCCAGGGCGTGCCGGACTGGTCCACCTTCAGCGTCACCTCGTAGCCCTCCTTCGCCTTCTGGGCGCGGGAGGTGAGGCGCGGCGCGGGCAGGCCCCCGCGCTCCACCCACTGCTTCACCCACGGCCCCACGTCCTGGCCCGCGGCCTCGGACGCGGTGCGGATGAAGTCCTGGGTGGTGAGCTTCTTGTTCGCGAACTTCGAGTGCACCGCGCCCATCACCTTGGCGAACTTCGCGTTGCCCAGGGTCAGCCGCAGCTGGTGCAGCAGGTACGTGCCCTTGATGCGAGGCACCGCGTACTGGCCATAACGGCCATAGTCCGTGCGAGCGGCGGTAGGCACCACGTCGCCCTCGCGGGCCGTGACGTACAGGTAGCGGGCGTTGAGGTCCGCGAGCGCGTCGCGCTGGGCGTCGAAGGCCTTGGAGAGGTCATCCCCCTCCGGCAGGTCCCGCAGCTGGGTCCAGTACGCAGCGGAGCCGCTGCCGAACCAGTTGTCCGCATCCGTCGCGGGGAACACCGTGTTGGCCCAGAGCTTCTTCTCGTCGAAGGACAGCGCGTCCTTCACGCGAGCGAAGTCGCGCTTGGGCTTGTCCGCCTTGGGCTCCGGCTTCTGCTTGGCCTTGGCGGCCTTCAGCTGGTCCGCGACGTAGATGGGGCTGAAGGCGGTGTAGCCCAGGGACAGGTGCGGCGTGGCGCCGGGCAGGTCGGGAATCCAGCGGCTGCCGACCATCTTCTCGCGCAGCGTCGTCTTGCCGTAGTGGGCCAGGAACATCAGCTTCTCGGTCATCTCCGAGGTGGTGATCTTCCCGTCACACGCGTGCGGACGGTTGATGGGGCTGGACGCCATCATGCGCGTGGCGCTGTCCACGTCGAAGCCGCCCTTGCCGTACTTCGCGTAGGCCTCCTGGAAGGCGATGTCGCGGTTCCAGGTGTTGAAGGCCAGGTCCACCGGGGCGTTGCTCGCGTTGGGCACGGACTCCTTGCGGACCTCCGGGTCGCGGTTGTTGTTGTTGGCCCAGATGAAGTCCTTGAGGTTTCCGGGCGTGTCAGAGGCCTTGCCCTTGCTGCCGGTGCGCCACAGGCGCGTCTTCGCGGTGCCCAGCAGGAGGCACGCGCCCTCATCCGTCTTGGTGTCCGCGAGCGTCCAGTCGTTGGTGTAGAGGCCGTTGTTGCGGTCCTTGAGGATGCGCTCCACGTCGTCGATTGAGTTCGCGTACTGCACGGCCTTGCGGATGCGGTTGCTCTGGGGGGTGCCGTCGATGTTGAAGGGAGTCTGGCCCACCGTCGTCTCACCGATGACGATGCCCGCGTCGTTGAGCATCCAGTCGGAGCCACTGTGGATGCCGCCCGGGAAGGTCTGCATCACGAAGCGGTGGCCCTTGGTGGGCTGCACGTCCAGCATCACGTCCCAGTGGACGCCGGTGTAGCCGTTCCACATGAAGATCTGGCCCATGACGACGCGGCCGTCCTTCGTCGCGGACTTGGTGGCCACGAAGGACGAGCAGTGGTCGCCCTCCCCTGCCCGGCCGTTCTCGTCCTCGCCCTTGAGGAAGGTGCGGCCGGAGAGCGGAGACGCGGTGACGCGGTTGGCGTCCTCCAGCTGGCCCAGGTCCACGGCGGAGTTGATGGCGACGACGTCCAGCACGTCCAGGTCGCGCTCCTTGCCATCCGGACCCTTGAACTTCGCGCCGCCCACGTTGGCGCCGTCGGCGATGCCCTTCATCTCCTCCAGGTACTCGGGGTCGAAGCGGCGCAGGAACAGCGAGTCCGCGAGCAGGCGCACCTGCGCCCAGCCCTTCGCGGCGTCCGCCTTGTCCTTCTGGATGCCCAGCTTCTCGATGTAGCGGACGATCTCCTGCGACACGAGCTCGCCGTACTGCCGGCCGCGCTCGTAGGGCTCGCCCTCGATGTGCACGTACACCCAGCCGCCGTCGTCGTAGCGGAAGCCCTTGCCGGCCCACCGCACGCTCTCCATGGGGATGTACTGGGTGATGTCGTCCACCGGCTCCAGCTTCACGTCGTCGAACCACGCGGTGCCGGTGGCCTTGCCGTTGTGGCCCAGGTGCGCGCGCACGCGGTCATTGGACGTGGTGGCGAAGAACAGCACCTGCACCCGGCCGCTCTGGTCCGCGCCCTGCGGAGGAGAGCAGTTGGTGAAGGGGAAGCTCTGCATGGACAGACACGCGCCCAGCGCCGTGGGGTAGCGGGCCTGCGCGTCCGCCTGCACGCCCTGGGTGCGCACCCAGGCGGAGAGCCGGTAGAGGCGGCCCACCTGGAGCTTCACGGGCTCGGAGGCGACGGTGGTCTCCGCGCCGCCCTGGGGGCTTTCGATGACGAGGCTGCGGCTGCCCTCCGACTTCGCGTCGGTGCGGGCGGACACCTTGCCCTGGCCCGACGCCGTCCAGCCCTGGGGAAGGCCGGAGGTAGCGGCGGTTTCGAAGCCGGCGTTGGGGACCGCGATGGACGCAGGGGCCGCCCAGGCGGAGGCCGAGGCGCATGCGGCCAGCGTGGGCCAGAGCAGACGGGAGCGTTTCCACATCAGACGCAGGTGGGACATGGCTTGCTCATGGGAAGGAGGAAAGGGTGCGGCATCCTGTCACGTCGTACGCGGGCGTGCTGGTACGCATTGCGTGGACGCGGCTGACGGTTCACTCCTGGCGCGATTGGACAGCGTCACGCCATGACGCCCCGTTCCATGACGGTCCGAATTCGACCGCAAGGCGCGGAGTGCTGGCCTGGGAGCCGGGAGTTAGGTTTCGCCTCGTGGTCATCGAAAGGAGGCGGAGCATGGCGACGAAGACGGAGGCCCTCGCGGCGGCGACGGTGGGCGACCCGCGGTGGGCGGCGGTCGTCGCTCGGGATGCGGCGGCGGATGGGCGCTTCTTCTATTCCGTGAGGACAACGGGTGTGTACTGCCGTCCGTCGTGTGGCGCGAGGACGCCGCGGCCGGAGAACGTGGGCTTCCACGCGACGGAGGCGGCGGCGGAGCAGGCGGGGTACCGGGCGTGCAAGCGGTGCAAGCCGGGGGAGCCGTCGCTCGCCGTGAAGCACGCGGACCGGGTGGCCGAGCTGTGCCGCTTCATCCAGGCCTCCGAGGAGATGCCGAGCCTGGAGGAGCTCGCGGAGCGCGCGCGGCTGTCGCCGTATCACCTGCACCGGGTCTTCAAGGCCGTCACGGGGCTGACGCCGAAGGGCTACGCGGCGGCGCAGCGGGCGGAGCGGATCCGCACGGGGCTGACGAAGCGCGGCTCCGTCACCGAGGCCATCTACGACGCCGGGTTCAATTCGAGCGGTCGCTTCTACGAAACCTCCAGCCAGGTCCTGGGCATGACACCGACGAACTTCCGCGCCGGGGGCGCGAACACGGAGATCCACTTCGCCATCGCGGAGTGCACGCTGGGCCCCATCCTGGTGGCCACGAGCGACCGGGGCGTGTGCGCCATCCTGATGGGAGATGATCCGGATGCACTGGCGAAGGACCTCCAGGACCGCTTCCCCCAGGCGACGCTGGTGGGCGGGGACGCGAAGTTCGAGCAACTGGTGGCGAAGGTCGTGGGCTTCGTGGAAGCGCCTCGCGTGGGGCTGGACCTGCCCCTGGACGTGCGGGGCACGGCGTTCCAGCAGCGTGTGTGGCAGGCGCTGCGGGAGATTCCGGCCGGGGAGACGGCGAGCTACACGGACATCGCGGAGCGGATTGGCTCACCGAAGTCCGTGCGGGCGGTGGCGCAGGCCTGTGGCGCGAACGCGCTGGCCGTGGTGATTCCGTGTCACCGGGTGGTGCGGAATGACGGCGCGCTGTCGGGATACCGGTGGGGCGTGGAGCGCAAGCGCGCGCTGCTGGAGCGAGAGGCGCAGCGGTGAGGGGGCGGGTTCGCGCGGTGGATTGGGAGGGAGCGGGCCGGGAGCTGGATGCCCGTGGGTGCGCGGTGCTGGAGCAACTGCTCACGCCTGACGAGTGCGAAGCCTTGGCGCTGCTCTACGACGTGGACGATGCCTTTCGCAGTCGAGTGGTGATGGCGCGGCACGGGTTTGGCCGGGGCGAATACAAATACTTCGACCATCCATTGCCGGAGGTCGTGACGGAGCTGCGCACGGCGCTGTACCCGTGCCTGGCGCCCATCGCGAACCGCTGGAACACGGCCATGGGAATCGACGTGCGGTATCCAGACGTGCACGCGGACTTCCTCGCGCGTTGCCATGAAGCAGGTCAGGTGCGGCCCACTCCCCTGGTCCTGCGCTACGGCGAGGACGACTACAACTGCCTGCACCAGGACCTGTATGGAGAGCACGTCTTCCCGCTCCAGGTGGCCATTCTCCTCTCCGAACCCGGAAGGGACTTCACGGGCGGAGAGTTCGTGCTGACGGAGCAGCGGCCGCGCATGCAGTCACGGGCGGAGGTCGTTCCCCTGCGTCAGGGAGACGCGGTCGTCTTCGCGGTGCATCATCGCCCGGTCCAGGGCACACGGGGCACCTACCGCGTCAACCTGCGGCACGGCGTCAGCCGCGTGCGCTCCGGCATGAGGCACACCACGGGCATCATTTTCCATGACGCCGCCTGAGCGCCTATTTCGGCAGGACATACTCCTGAGCCAGCTCGCGCACGGGAGTGAATGCGTAACCCAGCTCGGAGCACAGCGTTTGCCGACCGCTCCGATCGGAAATCACCACCATGAATCACGAGTTGTGCGCGCCATGGACGCATCCATTCATTACCATGCCATACCGACCGGGCGCGAGCGATCGGTTGGATTCATCTGCGGCATCACCATCAGCCTACTCATTGAGGCGAGTGTCCCTCGACTCTCTTCACCCTCCCGCAGTCGCTTGCAGCCACTGCATTGTCGAACGGTTGAGCTTGGTACCCTGCGTCTTGCCATTTTTGAGTGTGCCATGGTTGATTGGCGCCCACGATGGCACCGAGAGACAAGCGCAGAGACCTCCATGCGGGAGACCTGGTGGTCGCGCGACGGAAAATCACCCTGGCAGTAGAAGGCGGACCCGCGCACTCTCGCCAGCGGACCCTCTCTGCGGGAGCCCTGCTGCGTCTGGTTTCGGCTGCGAGTTCATCCAAAGGTGGGACGTATCATGTCGAAGCCATTGAGAATCCTGCTGCCGTCGGACTTGTCTCCATGAGCAGCGTCGAGCCGGCACCGGAGTTTGGATTGTCGGAACGAGCCCTGCTCACTTATCTCCCAGAGTTCGCGGCTGGCCCCGCCGCTCGCATGGGGCCGCGATGCGTCCGTCAGCTCGCTCAGCTCGGCATTCATCGCGCCCAGAGCTACGGGCTCGCTGAGGATCACGGCCTACAGCTATACACCGGGCTGATGATGCAACTGGGCGTCTACTTCGATGAGGACCCATTCCATCCCTGGGCCCATGACGCTCTCAAGGGCACACCATCAGCCGCGTATCCCATCGCCGAGCACCAACGGGTTCGTTCGCTGTATGGGGCCTCCGCGGATTTTTTCCAACGAGTGTTGGGGACGGATTCAGAGCATCTGCGAAATGCCCTGTTCAGGGCCACTCAGCTTCGCCTCGACTCACTCCCCTCCGGCGGAGTCGGCTTTGTTGAGCGGATGCGCCGCTTGCTTCTCGACCTCTATCCTCAGCGCATGGAGAGCGCCGCGACCGACGCGCTGGAGCAGACCACGGCATTCCTCCAGGGGTATTCCACCAAGCCAACCACCGGAAAGAGCCTGGCGGTTCAAGTTGCGGTGAGCTTCGCCATGGGCCGAGGAGCGTTCCAGGATCCTCGCTTTCCGCAGCTCCGAGAAGTGAGGGAGAGCCCCGAGAAACTCTTCCTCGGGCTCCAGAACCATCTCCAGCAAGAGCTTCGTGACCGGGGTTGGAAGTAGAAGGAGGCGGCCCATGTGTATTGCCGGATGCACAGACTCCAAGCACACCATGATTGCATCACTCAAGGCGGAGAAGATTCGGCTGGAGGCCATCACAGCGAATGACTCCGGAAGGAGCTTGGGTGAGGTTGCCGCGGCCTTCACCGCGATGAAGGACGTTGCCCACCGATTGTCGGTCCTGGAGAAAGGGACTGGGTTGTACAAGGGAAACCGGTCCAGAGATCCAACGGCCTCGGTCATTGCGACCGACTGCACCGAGTACGTCATCGAGGTGCTCTCGGACACATTCAAGCAGCAAAAGCAGATGGATGCCTGGGTCCAGATCAAGACCCAGATGCGGGCGAACATGAAGACCAGAGGCGCCACGAATCCCTCCGGGCTCGACCTTCAGGCAGCACTCCAGCAAAAGCTGGCGTGGGAGGGGATATTCTGGGCTCCAGATCCCAAGTACCCGAAATACGAATGGAAGAGCGTCCCTTCCAATGAGCAGTCATTCGCCTACCTGAAGGCAAGGGAAGCAAAGTCATACTACAAGGCAACTGGAAACGCCCAGAAATACCCAGGAATCAGCATTGGCAGACTGGCTGTGAATTACGCCCCCGAGAGCGGCAGTGCCACCCCCAAGGACACCAAAGACTTGAATCGGCTGAAGAAAGTCGCCTTTGGCGTGTTCTCCGCACATGGCGGCTATCACATGTGCCTCATCATTTCGGGGATCGTGTACGAGGTCCATTGGGACCAACCGAGCACCAGTGAGCGGGTCATGGAAGGCACGCGTCTCGAATCCTGGGGCGGCTTGGGTCGATGGGGAAGCGGCGCTATCGTCGCGCCACGGGCCGATGTCGAAAGGGCCTGGAGGATTTGAACCCCATGCGCACATGTGTGCTGCTCACCTTGGTTTTCCTTGTGGCCTGCGGGTCCAAAGGGGGTTGCACCCGAGAGCAAGTACCCACTGGCGACGTTGCACGAAGCAGGGTTGGCGTGCCCACCGATGCCAGCCCTGCGGCCGTTGAAGCGCCAGCAGACATCCCGCTTACGACGCTGCGTTGTTCATTGGCGGGGAGTTCGACGGGTGTCGTTGCCCGCTGGTTCGGTGAGCCGGTCCCAAAGGAGTTTTCGCCTGTATTCGGGTTTCACACGCTGCGCTTTCAGTTCCCGAGCGGTGAGGAACTGGAGTTCAAGCCTGAAGAACTGTTGTTCCCGTCCGACTGGAGCTGCAACATTTTCTCTCCGGACTGTCGCCATGTCGCGCTTTTTCTGGGGCGCTCGGTGGGCTATCACATTGTCGAATTGGGGGCCCTGCAAGACTACCTGGCAGGCCGCCGCCCCCCCTTCGCAACGCTGCGTTACTCGGGGGAATTGCCCAAGCCTCACCACCATGGTCATGGCCACTGGGTGTCACCCACGGCGTTTGAATTCTTTGTCTTCGCTCCCGGCGATGTTGATGGCTGGGCTGCTGAGGGGGCGAGTGTCAGGCTCCGGGCAGAGTTCGCCGGAATTCGCCAGGGCGCTGCGCCGCCCCTGCAGGTGATTGAAGAAAAACTCGCTCATCCGCCAGACGATGGCTGTGCGGCAGCGGATGGCCATCCCTGACGGCCCCCTCACCGCCGGCCAATGGCTGTGTACGCAAACCGTGCAAAACAATAGAAGCGCCGTCCTTCGACGCCATGAGACTCAAGCGTCGCCGTTTGAGCAAAGCCTGCCCAGCGCAACCAACGGATATGCGCAACGTTTCTGCTGTCCACGTTGCACCAGAGGCAATGGTATTTCTGGTGGAGCTTTGGGACCCACTCAAAGGTGAGTCGCACGATTGACGCCGGGTTCGTCATGAACTCGTTCGTCCCGAGGAGCCACGTTTCGCCAGAGTGAGAGTGGCTTGGGACAGCGCCAAACATCCCAACCACGTCCCCCGCCTGTCCAAGAAGCGTGAGGCAGGGCGCAGATTGACGCAGGAGGCGTTCCAGAACTGCCGTCGGAGCCTCGGCAGTTGTCGCTTGAAGTTCTCGCAAGTCCGCTGTGCGCAAGCGGCACGCGAGGGGATGGATATGAAGGGAACGCGCCGGCACGACGATCATGGGAGCGTATGAGCGACTTGGAGGGCTGTCTTCAAGGAAATCAGACAGGATAGCCTACAAGTCGCTCGGGCGGATGCTTCTGCACGGGTGGACGATGACGTCGCGGAGACCAACGAGAACAACAACCAGGGTGCTTTCACCTTGACGGTCGTCGCGAGTCAGCCGTTGACGGTCCAGGACTCGGCCAGCGCCCTGGATTCCGACCTGCCCGGCCCGGTCCGCGAGCACCTGGAGCAGTACACCCCGACGATCGGGTTCGTGGACGGCTTCGCTTCGATGTCGCGTTGATGAAGTGAGCCAGCCGCAGGGACCGGGCGCATCCGGCCCGGGTCCCTGCAACGAGAGGCGGCCTCACCGGGAGCGACTCACGCAATCCTGCTTTTTCTTCTATATCCATGAATACAGGCCATGATGAATAATGGCAGGTCAGCGTTGCCGTGCACCTGCGGCTGCTGGCCCAGCACCCTCTCTCACCCACCGGAGAATCCAATGAAGCGGATAGGGATGGTCATCGCGCTGTTCATTTGCGTGAACGTAGTCCCCCAAGCTCGAGCCGCCGCCATGAAGCCAGCGGCGCTGCGCGAGCGCATCAGCGTGTCGCTGGCCGCCGACAAGCGCGAGGTGGCGCTGACCCTGGCGAAGCAGGACACGGTGATGCGAAAGGCTCTCGCTTCCCGATTGAGCGGCGAGCAGCTCGCGGTGGATCTGAAGCAGTGGCTGAGCACCGTGTCGGCCCCGTCCTCCGTCACGGGCGTGGCGGAGCGAGCGGACCTGAGCATCCGTCGGCTCAAGGGCATCGATCGTGAGCTCGACAGCCTGCTGCAGCTTCGTCTGGCCAGCGCGTCCATGCTGGCGGCATTGCAGCAAGGCGTTGAACCTCTCTACGCCTACGAACCGGATGGCAATGACTCCCAGTGGCAATTCATCGAGGCCTTCGATGGCCTTGGCCGCGTGCACCGCCTCGACGTGCACCGCATGCCCGAACAACCGGTGTTGGTGGTGGACATCGACGCGCGCAGGGACCTGGCCGCCGGCATCAAGCTGATGCGCGAGCACCTCGTGGCCCTCGGGCAACGTCCCCTGCCCGTCCTGGACACGGCCGCCGCGGCGACCAACACGCCGGTGACGATCCTCGATCGCATCTACCTGAACGACGACGAGGAGCCCTGGATCTCCGGTAACGCGGAGGTCTATGCCATCGTCAATGGTGTCGACCCCAGCCGTGACGCGCCGCAGTTGGACATCGTCGACATGCCCTATCTGGACACGGATGGGAGGACCTACTCCCCGAACCAGGTCCTGATCTTCTGGGAGCGTTACCGTTGGGCGGCGGCGAACGTCATCCTCATGGAGCACGACGACAACACCAGCTACCAGGCGCTGGTGAGCTACCTGTTCAATGTCGCGAGCCAGATCCTGACCGCCATCGGCCAGCCGGAGATCGGCGCCCTGGTTGCCCTGGGCAGCGGGCTGGTGGATCGCATGCCGGGTGAGTGGTTCACCAACGACGACGACTACGTCGATTCGTTCTACACCCTGGAGAAGAACCACACCTACACCAACTACAGTGGAGCACGCGGCAACGCGGTGGTGTCTCTCAAACCGTACGAGCTCGTGGGCCAGTAGCAGCCGGTAGGCACCGAGAGTCGTATCGGCTCAACTGGCCGACGGGGGGTCGAGGCGTCTCTGCTCGACCCCTCACGACTGGACCACGACAATGGACTCCGTGGCGGGGATGAAGAACTGCCGGAAGTACTCCCGGCAGTCCTACAGCTTCCCTTTCTCGCGGACGTAGAGCAGCGCGACCGCTGCGATTCTCAGAGCCTCGTCCTCGGGAGTCCCAGCCTCGAAGCGCTCACCGATCGTTCCAAGGACGCCCATCACTGCATCGACGTCGAAATTGGAGTTGTAGGCCATGGGTCCTCCTACAGAACCAGGATCAAAGCTCCAGCGGCCCCATGGTCAGATGTCAGCGAAATGAATCGACGATGTAGGCAGCAGCAACGGAGCCGTCGAGGATCGCCATTCCAGGCTTTGATTCAGGCAGCTTCCGCATTTGATCCCGGCTGAGCCGAGCCACGGCGCAGATGGGAACCTTGTCGCCATCTGGCGGGTGGGCCTCGTACCAGCGAATGACGACCTGGGGCCCGCTCGTCCAGACTTGCCCATACAAGCGTGTCGTCGCCTCAAGGGTGCCCATGTCGTCCTTGAGGATGCTCTCAATGGGTCCGTCGTAGAGGGAGATGCGCCTTGCGTCGATCTGGTTGGCATCGAGATCCGCCAGCGCGGCATCCCCGACGCGCAGCCTCAGGTACCGCATGACTTCGAGCGCCTTCGCCGGGCACTCCTGCGGTCCTGGAGTGCCATCCGGACGCAGCGCTACACCGCCAGCCGTAGTGCAGCCGGAAGGGGCGCCAAGCAGGAGAACGGAGCCGAGCAACAGAGCCTTGGGCATGCGCATGAGCGCCACTTCTACTGCCGAAGCAGGGTGTGATCCATCGCGACGAACACCTGGAGGAGTCCATCGTCCCGGAATATCTGGAGGGCCAGATCGGCCAACTGCCCGTCCTTGTCCTCGAAGGCGCTCTTGTCGACAACGACGGCGATCCTTCCCGACTGTCCCGAAACGAGGACGGAGCGATTCATGCGAAGCGCGAACGGGCGAGCGGTGTCCCTGGAGAAGTCGCGAGTGAGATAGGCCCCGTCGAACCTCCAGGACTGGCCATGGTAGGTGTTCGTCAGGTGAATCACGGCTGCTGCCTTTTCCGGACCCGAGAAGACTTCAACGACGACGTCCATGTCTTCGTTCGTCGAGCGCCAGAACTTCGCACGCCGAAACGGCGTCTTCTTGACCTGTCCATTCGCGAGAAGCGTCGCATAGGCGTGGTCAACCGAGTTCTCTTCCTTCTTGAAGCGCTCATTCTCCTCACTCAGCTTGCGCTCGCGGCCGAGCGAGTCATAAAGCGAGGAGAGGACCGCATCGTAGCTGTCGGGGTCCTTGAACACGTTGACCTGGTAGTCGACCCAGCCCCAATCCTCTCGGCTCTTGGCCCTCACGAGGAACGTGAACTCTGTTCCATCAACGAGTCTCACCAGCAGGGGTAACGCTTCGCCGCTATCGAGTTCACGCAGCGGTTCGAGGATGATCTTCTTGCCGCCGATCAGCGGCGCTTCGAAACGTCCTTCCCACCCCAGGAACTTCGTCCTGGCGGGATCAACTTCCGCCTCGAAGCGAAGCGCTGTCACCACCTGCCAGGAGACATAGATGGACGACGCCTCCTGGGCTGGATGGGCTGGGACCTTGAGCGTCCGAATTGTGAGCTTGTCTGTCACCTCCCTCGCCAGGGACGGCGAAGCAATCAGGACAAGCAAGAGGCCATACCTGAGAAGAGGGAGGACGCGCATGGAGTACCAACCTACCAGGGCAGGTACAGGTCATCCAACCTTTGCCTTGAGTGACGCCTGAGCCGCCCGAGCGACGAGCTTCCCGGTGACACCCTTCGGCAGCACCACGCCGAAGAAGAAGCCCTCCTCAAAGGGATCCGTCGAATCGAGTTGGACCTTCACGCGGGAGGCAATCGTCGTCAGTGCCGTCTTCAGGAACACCATCGCGAAGTCCGCGCCTACGCACGCGCGCGGCCCCCGCCCGAAGGGGAAGAAGTGGCCGCTCCCCAGCGGGTCTCGCGTCGTGCCTCCGTCCAGCCAGCGCTCCGGCTTGAACGTTTCCGGGTCCGGCCAGTGCGCCGGGTCGCGGTGCAGGTGCTGGTTCGAGATCATGATCATCGAACCCGCCGGCAACGTGACGCCGGCCAGCTGCGCATCCTTCGACGGCGTGCGCGTCATCACCCGGACCGCCGGCAGGATGCGCAGCGCCTCATACGCCACGGCCTCCGCCCACTTCGCAGACTCCGCCTTCTGGAACGTCAGCGGCCCATCCGCCACCAGCGAAGCCGCCTCGGCGGCCAAACGCGCGTCCGCATCGGGATACTTGTTGAGTTGGTGGAACGCCCCCACCAGCGTGACGCTGGAGGAGAACGCCCCGCCGAAGTAGGTGCCCCCAAGCATGTGGGCCAGCACCTGGTCATCAATGCCCGGTGTCTCCCGCAGGTAGCGGGACATGACGTCCATGGCACCCGGGTCCTGCCGCTTGCGAGCCTCGCGGATGCGGTCCACGAAGTGCCCGTAGAAGCGCGCCTTCACCGCCTCGAAGTCCTTCGGCGGCTTCACGAACTTCAGTGGCAGCTTCGACTGGATGCGCGCGTCCGCCGCCCTCGCGAGCAGCATGAAGTCCTCGAACACCTGATCCGGCAGCTTCTCCCCCACCTGAGCCACCGAGAACGCGTCGAACGTCAGCCTGCGCAGCGCGGGCGTGAAATCGATGGTCCCCTGCTTGAGCAGCGCGTCCACGGACTCGGAGATGGCCACCTGCATGGGGCCCACCTGGTCCGCCAGCCACTCCGTGGCCCAGGGCTGCGCGCCGGGCTCCAGGGCGCGCTTCTGGACCCAGTCGCCACGCAGCTCCGCAGTGAAGGCCGTGTCGTCCGTCGTGGAGGGGCGGATCTGCTCGCTGATGTTCCCCTTCTCGAACTCCATCCGGCGCGGGGACTCGTAGACCTCCGCGATGAGCGCCGGATCGTTGAGCACCAGTCCGGGATTGGGTCCCATCCAGATGAGCGTGACGCCGCCGTACTCGCGGCCATAGCGGGCGCAGACGTCCCAGGGCGAAGCCCCCAGGAAGTCCCCAGCCGTGCCGAGGATCCCCGGCGGGGGACCGGGCAGCGACGCGAACGGCTTTCGCTTCGCGCCGAAGAACAGGTTGAAGATGCCGCGAGAGAGGGCGTTGGGCACGGGCGGTGTCTCCTGACGGCGCTAGACGGTGATGCCGCAGGGGATGCGGTCGGCCTGCAGGACGGTGTAGGGCACCGCGAGCTTCGCGTTGCGCGCCTTCACGGCCTCGCTCTGCGCGCGCAGCCGGGAGTGGAAACGGTCGCGGATGGCGAGGAGCTCCTGCTCCTGGAAGTACTCCTCGCGCCAGCCGTCCTCGTGGAGCAGGTACTCCTCGTCGTCACCGAAGCTGGACAGCGCGCGGCCCACGGCCACCTGCCAGAGCATCTGCGTCTTGGAGGGAATCATCGCTTCGATGTCCTTCTCCCCCAGGACGCCCTTCTGGCGCGGCGGAGGCTGGCGCATGCACAGCGGTGCGTTGGGCACGAAGGCGTAGTGCTCGTACTGGAGGTAGTTCACCGCCGCGTGCTGGACGCTGACCGTGAAGAGCACCGTGGTGAGGATGTCCGTGAGGTCGGACACGCGCTTCAGCTCCGCGCACGGGAGCTTCTCCACGGGCAGGCCGTGCTCGGTGAGGTCCTTCCACCATCGCTGCATGTCGGTGTCGTGCACCAGGTCCTCGTCGGACCTGTAGAAGTGCCCCAGCACGCCGCCCACATACTCCTCCAGGGCGTCCCACAGCAGCAGCGCGTCATCCCGGTATGGGTAGTTCGGGAGCACCGCGGGGTCGAGCACGCCGCGCCGCTCGATGTCCTGGCGCGGCTGGTTGTCCGTGAGCGTCCAGGTCCGGTACCCCTTCTTGCCCAGGAACACATGGCCCTGGTCGGGGCCGCCGGTGGCGATGAGGTCATCGAACACGCCGCCTTCCGCGAGCAGGCCCTTTCGCGCGCCCTCGTTGATGGCGAGCGTGTAGCGGAAGTGGCGGCGCAGAAGCTTGTAGACCGGGTGCGGGTCCGGGAGGTTGCGCATCGTCGCCATGACGAACGGCTCCGCCACGAAGTGGGTGCGCAGCGCGTGGCCCACCATCTGGTGCGTGTTGCCCTCACTGCACCGCAGGTAGATCTTCGCGGCCAGCCAGTCGTGCGCACTGTCATTGGGCGTGAACACCGGATCCTGCTCCGGGTCACGGCCGAGCTGGATGGCGATGGGCCGCAGCTGCCGCGTGTCATCCAGGTACAGCAGACACCGGGACGCGGGCGCCCACCGGCGCTCCTCGACGCCCTCCTTGTTGGTCTTCTTGAACATGGGCACGTCGCCCAGGATCTCGAAGTCGAGCAGGAAGACGCGCTTGCCGGCCAGCGCCTGCTCCAGCGTCGTGCCCGGCGACAGCTGCCCCTTCAGCGCGTCATCCGTCACGGGCATGCCCTCCGGCAGCGCGGTGATGGACTGGATGTGGACGGGGCTGATGCCCTGCACGGCCTGCCGGGCGAACTCGGCGTCGTCCTGCCAGCGCCGGGCGAGCGTGGGCAGCTCAAGGCCCTTGAAGAAGTCGAAGATGTCCACGAGCCCGTTCCACGCCTTGCTCAGCACGGGCATGTGCAGCTTGATGGCCGCGAGCGTCTTCGCGATGACGACCTCGTAGCTGCCATCCACGAGCCCCCGGTAGAGCTCGTCCTTCGGCAGCGGACGCGCCTCCGTGATGTCGAGCGCGCCGGGCAGCCCGGCGGTCGCCTCCGCGGGGCGCCAGGGGTACATGCGCTGGCGGGCCAGGAGCAGGTCGTTCCGGGCCATCTTCTCCCGCTCGTGCTGGACCTGCTGGGGCAGCCGCGCGGTGCCCTCGAGGACGTCGGCGGTGGTCTTGCCCAGGACCCAGCGGTAGTACGGGAAGAACCAGTGCCTCCCCGTCGTGGTGACGGTCACCGAGTCCAGGAGCCAGTCGCCCCCGACGCCACCGCCAGCGTTGGAGAACCGGAGCACGAGCAGGTCGCCCAGGTCCTCGGCCTTGACGGTGTAGGCATCCACCGCGCCGGCCTCGAAGTCGTTGTGGAAGCGCTTGTCCAGGAGGTACGGCCGGCTCTCGCCCTTCGTGCCCACCAGGACCACGGAGATGGCCGAGTTGGTTCCCGCGCCGAGCTTCGAGCTCGTGCGAATCGTTAGCGTGTAATCGGTACCCATGGATTCTCCACTAGCACGTGGCGCGCAAGGTACGCCGGTGGAAGCGGGGCGGACAATGTGCGGAGGCGTCACCGCTCATGCGGAGCATGTGACGGCAGCTGGCTGCCGCGGATCCAATAGCCGCCTGCCCTCGGGGGCGAGGGCGCGAGTATGGGATTGCCGCAGGCATGCTACCTTCCCGCGAGATGAAGCCCGCTTCCCGTTGTCCCCCGGCTGAGGGGGGTTCCCGCGGTACCGTTCGAGGGTCGGCTCCGACCACGGCAGGCATTGAGGCGCGGAGCTGATGCCTGGTGCGTGGCGCCGCCTGCTGACCTCCCTGGGGTTCTCATCCAAGGCCGTGGAACCGCCACTCCTGGAGGCGGAGGAGCTGGCCCGGTGGTACGCGGGGCTGGGGCTGAAGGAGCGGCTGGCGGTCAGCCGCAACCTGGTCAAGCAGGTGCGTGCGCCGCGAGCGCGCCGGGCTTCGTCGGCCCTCCCCGCCGTCGTCACCGGCAGGTTGATGTTCGAACAGGACGGGCCCCAGGGTCCCATTCCCCTGCATCACATCAAGCTCGAGCTGTGGGACCGGGACTTCGGCACGCCGGACGACTTCCTGGGCGAGGGCTTCACGGCCGCGGATGGTTCATTCACCATCCGCTACGACCCGGCGGACGCGGGTGAAGGAGACACGCCGGACCTGGAGCTGCGCTTCTTCGAGCCGCAGCACACGTTCCGCCAGGACGGCCGTGTGGTGGAGACCTGGAGGCGCATTGGTTCGGAGCGCGGACCGGACGATCACGTTGGACGGGAGCACGACTTCGGGACGCTGCGACTGCCCTACTGGGAATACGACCCGTCTACGCCGCTGGCGCGGTTGCTGGTGGTGGAGGAAGGCACCCCGCCAACGGCGTATGCGCCCGGCAGAGCCCTGGCGATGCTCAAGGCCGTCGCGCCCATCGAACTGGTGAAGCGGCAGCACCAGCTGCAGATCCGGCTGGGACAGGCGCCGAGCCTCGCGAGAATCCAGGCGGACTACCCGGAGACGATGACGGTCCGGATGGAGCGCGAGTCCCCGGGCTCCTCGAGGAGCGATGCGTGGTTCGGGGAGCGGCTGCTCAACGGGATGTTCTCCACCCTCCTGGACCGCGACCCGGAGGTGCCTGGGGACGACCAGGCCTTCCGGCTGTACCTGCCGTGGAATGCCTATGAGCAGGACGGCGTGCATTGCCTGCCGGACGTGGATCTCCGCCTCCGGCTGGTGGACGGCAGGCTGATGCCCCAGCGGATCATCCTGGGGATGCGGGAGCCCGGAGCGACGGCGCCCGGCTCACCGGTGACGCGGCGGACGTACACGCCCGCGGATGGCGCGGACTGGGAGGCTGCGAAGCGGATGGCGCGGGTAAGCGCGACGCTGGACGTGGAGCTCGGCAATCACCTGGGGCAGTGCCACTTCAACGTGGAGCAGTACGCCATCGCCGCGCACCGCAACCTGCGGCGCAATCCCTTGCGCTGGCTGCTCATGCCGCACCTGCGCGAAGTGGTGTTGATCAACCACGCCGCCAATGGGTTCCTGGTGGGGCCCACGGGATACATCACGCGGGCCAGTGCGCTGACGGAAGCAGGCATCCACCAGCGGCTGGAGCACCTGATGGGCAGCTATGACTGGAAGGGCTTCGCGCCCGCGGCTCCAGTCTGCGAGGGGCACCGCTACGCGCACGCGGGCCAGCTTTTCTGGAAGCTGCTCGGGGAGCACATCGACGCGTTCTTCGCGGAGCACGGCGCGGCGGTGGAGGCGCAATGGCAGGAGGTGCGCAGGTTCTCGGACGACCTCGTCACGCACTCCGCGCCAGCGTTCGTGTGCCGCTATCTGCGGGCGAAGGTGCCGGGGAAGGACGCGCCGTGGTTCGTGCGCTCGGAGCGAATGGACCTGGACGCGAAGGTCACGGAGCCGGCATCCAAGGCCGTGAGCGCGGTGACGCGGACGGAGACACCCCAGCCCGGTGAGGTGGAGGCGCTGAAGCACCTCTGCCGCTACGTCATCTTCTTCGCGACGTTCCGGCACGCCTGGGCGAACAACCTCCAGTGGGAGGACGCGGGAGAGGTCCTGTACTCGTGTCTGGGATTGCGCTGGGGCAAGGGCGGCGCGCTGTCCACCGAGGAAGACCTGGACGTCGCGCCGCCGCCTGACGCGGCGACGGAGATGCTGTGGATCTCATGGATGTTGTCCAAGACGAACTACGGCTTCATCCTGTCCAACGAAGAGGAAGACATGCATCCCCGGCTGCTGGAGCTGCTCCGGGCCCATGCCGCGGACTTCGCGGCCCTGGGCCTGGATGTCCGGACGGTCAGCTCCCGCATCAACATCTGAGCGGCATCAGTACGTCCAGGGGAACCGCTTGAAGTCGCGCTTGCGCTTTTGAACAAACGCGTCGCGGCCTTCCTGTGCCTCTTCCGTGCCGTATCCCAGACGCGTGGCCTCGCCCGCGAAGAGCTGCTGGCCCACGAGCCCGTCGTCCGGGAGGTTGAAGGCATACTTCAGCATCTTGATGGCCGTGGGGCTCTTGGTGTTGATCTCCGCCGCCCACTCCAGAGCCACCTTCTCCAGGTCCTTGTGCGGCACGGACTTGTTGATGGCGTTCATCTGGAACGCCTCGTCCGCCGTGTAGGCCTGGCCCAGGAAGAAGATTTCGCGCGCCCGCTTCTGCCCCACCTGCCGCGCCAGCAGCGCGCTGCCGTAGCCCGCGTCGTAGCTGGCCACGTCCGCGTCCGTCTGCTTGAACATCCCGTGTTCCTTGCTCGCGATGGTCAGGTCGCACACGACATGCAGGCTGTGCCCGCCACCCGCCGTCCAGCCCGGCACCACCGCCATCACCACCTTCGGCAGGAAGCGGATCTGCCGCTGCACCTCCAGGATGTGCAGCCGCCCCAGCCGCGCGGGGTCCGCCGCGTCCTCGCCGGGCTCGTACTTGTAGCCGTCCTTGCCGCGGATGCGCTGGTCGCCTCCCGAGCAGAACGCCCACCCTCCGTCCTTCGGCGACGGCCCGTTGCCCGTGAGCAGCACCACGCCCACGTCCGTCATGAACCGCGTGGCCTCCAGCGCCCGGGCCAGCTCGTCCACCGTCTTCGGACGGAACGCGTTGCGCACCTCCGGCCGGTTGAACGCGATGCGCACCGTGCCCTGATCCACCGCGCGGTGGAACGTGATGTCCTTGAACTTGTGGCCTTCCACCGGCTGCCAGCGGGACGCGTCAAAGAGGTCCGAGACCATGCGCAGTCTTGCTCCGAAATTGAGGGAGTGAACGGCCCGGAACCCTAGCGGTTTCCGCTCGGGGACGCCCGCGCTACCGTGCGCGCCATGTCCACGAGCCTGCTCGTCGTCCATGTCCACGTGCACGTGCTTCCCCAGCACGTCGACGCCTTCCTCCAGGCCACCCTCGCCAACGCCCGCGAGAGCGTGAAGGAGCCCGGCATCGCCCGCTTCGATGTCTGCCAGGACAACGAAGACCCCACCCGCTTCGTCCTCGTGGAGGCCTACCGCTCCCCGGACGCCCCCGCCGCGCACAAGGAGACCGCCCACTACCTCACGTGGCGTGACACCGTCACCCCCATGATGGCCGAGCCCCGCATCCCCCACCGCTACACCAACCGCTTCCCCGACGACGCGGCCTGGTGACATGCCCACCGCCCCCTTCGAGTTCGCCACCGCCACCCGCGTCCTCTTCGGCCCGGGCCGCGTCCAGGAAGTCCCCGACCTCGTGCGAGGACTCGGCGGGCGGAAGGTCCTGCTCGTCACCGGCACCAACCCTGCCCGCGCCGAACCCGTTCGCGCGGGGCTCGAACGGCTGGGCATCCCTTCCGCCTCCTTCCGCGTCCCGGGCGAGCCCACCGTCGAACTCGCGCGCGAAGGCACCGCCGCCGCCGTGGACTCCGGCTGTGACGCCGTGGTCGCCATCGGGGGTGGCAGCGCGCTCGACGCGGGCAAGGCCATCGCCGCGCTCGCCGCCAACGGGGGCGACCCGCTGGACTACCTGGAGGTCATTGGCCGGGGACAGGCCCTGACGAAGCCGTCACTGCCGTTCGTGGCCGTACCGACCACGGCGGGCACCGGCTCGGAGGTGACTCGCAACGCGGTGCTGGGCTCGAAGGAGGCCGGCGTGAAGGCCAGCCTGCGCAGCCCGATGATGCTCCCCCGCGTCGCCCTGGTGGATCCGGACCTGCTGGAGCATGCGCCCGCGGACGTGCTCGCGGCGGGCGGCCTGGACGCGCTGTCCCAGCTCATCGAACCGTTCCTGTCCATCCGCGCCCAGCCGCTCACGGACGCGCTCGCGCGCGAAGGCATGCAGCGTTCCGCGCGCTCCCTGCGCAAGGCGGTGCTGCACGGTCCCGGCCCGGCGGAGCGCGAGGACCTGGCCATCGCCAGCCTCTTTGGCGGCCTGTGCCTCGCCAACGCGGGCCTGGGCGCGGTGCATGGCTTCGCGGCGCCTTTGGGCGGGATGCTCGGCGCGGCCCATGGCGCGCTGTGCGCCGCGCTGCTCGGAGCCACGCTGGAGCTGAACCTGGAGGCGCTGCGCTCCCGTGCTCCGGACCACCCCGCCCTGCCCCGCTTCCGCGAGCTCGCGGTGCTGCTCACCGGCCAGTCCAACGCCCGCGCAGAGGACGGCATCCTCTGGGTGAAGGACCTGGTCCACGCCGTGCGCATCCGGGGCCTGCGGGACATGGGCCTCACCGACGCGGCCATCCCTGAACTTGTCACCAAGGCCCGCGCCGCCAGCAGCATGAAGGGCAATCCGCTTCCGCTCACGGACGCGGAGTTGACGGCGCTCGCCGAACGGTCGATGTGAGGACCCACCCATGAAACCCGCCGCCCTCGTCCCCGTGGTGCTCGAACGCCTTCGCGAGAAGTACCCCGGCGCGAAGTACGAGCTGAACTGGAACACGCCCTTCGAACTGCTGGTGGCCACCATCCTGGCCGCGCAGTGCACCGACGAGCGCGTCAACCGCGTCACCGCCGAGCTGTGGAAGAAGTACGACGGCCCCCAGGCGCTCGCGGACGCGGACACCGCGGAGCTGGAGGAGGACCTCAAGCCCACTGGCTTCTTCAAGCAGAAGACCAAGACGGTGCAGGCCGTGAGCCGCGCGCTGCTGGACGCCCACCAGGGCGAGGTGCCCCCGCGCATGGAGGACCTGGTGGAGCTGCCCGGCGTGGCACGCAAGACGGCCAACGTCGTGCTCAACACGGCCTTCAATCAGGCCTCCGGCGTCATCGTGGACACGCACGTGGCCCGCGTCAGCCAGCGCCTGGGCCTGACGAAGCAGGAGAAGCCAGAGGCCATCGAGACGGACCTGATGAAGCTGGTGCCCAAGGACGACTGGACCTTCTTCGGCCCCGCCGTGGTGCTGCACGGCCGCTACACCTGCGTGGCCAAGAAGCCCAAGTGCTCGGAGTGCCTGCTCAACGACGTGTGCCCCAAGCTGGGCGTGGCCTGAGCCGTCACATGTGCGCGAGCACCGCCAGCGTCAGCACCCAGTCCAGGCCGGCTTCGAGGAAGTAGTAGGTGGAGCCGTCCAGCGAGGTGCCGAACCCGGTGCCCAGGTGGCCCAGGGGCCCCGCGAAGAACTTCATGCCCAGCTCGGCCCCCAGGTTGATGGGGGTGCGCCGCGAGGACGAGTCATCCAGGTACGGGCCCACCAGCGCCCGGCCATAGGGCGCGAACCAGTTCGTCACGAAGTGCTGGTAGCCCACGGTGGCGTTCAGCGACACCTGGTTCGGGCCCAGGCCCACGTTGGCGCCCAGCGTCAGCCGCCGCGCCTTGAGCCCCATGGGCTGCACGTTCACGTCCAGCGCCATGCCCATGCCGCCGTCGAACGGGACGCGCCAACCCAGCGCGAACTCCGTCGTCGACTTGTCGATGGAGAGCGCCTCGTAACGGAAGTGCGCCGCACCCGCCATGTCCCCGCGCGCGTCCTGGAGGTCCGCGAGCGCCAGCGTGGCCTCCTCCGAATCCTCGTCATACGCCTTGCGCAGCGGCGGCTCCGCGCCGTCCAGGTCGCCCCTCGACAGCCGGTCCTTGCCCTGTGACAGGCAGGCGGACGAGGAGCCCATCGCGCACGCAAGCCCCAGGGCGCGGTCCGCCTCCTCCGTCCGGTTGTCCACCTGGAGCTGCTTCGCCCAGGTCTCGCAGGCCCAGGCGCTCCCGCCGTCGCACTTCTCCTCCAGGGTGGGGACGCGCGTCATCTCGGTCGTCGTCACGCACGCCACCGTCAGCAAGCACGGCAACAGGCACGACACACGGAGCAGGGACTGAAAGGGACCACGGAGGGCTGGGGCCGCAACCATGGTCCACATTCAAACACACCGCCGGGCCGCGGCGTGTCCGGCGCGTTGCGTCTTTCAGCGTTCTTCCAGCGGCCCTTCCCCGTCGTGGATGACGCCCGGGTTGCGGCCGATGTCCGGCCCGTCCCCGCTGCGCTCGTCGGCCTTCTGCTCCTCGGAGGCCGTGTTACCCGAGCCGCCCACGCCTTCCCGGAATCCGTCAGCGGCCTCGCGGCTGGACTCGCTGAGGCTCTCCGCGGCCCGGCTGGCGCCGTGCTGGACGTCCTTGGCGGCCTCGCCTACCTCCTGGCCGACCTGACGGGCGTTCTCGTTGACGGCCTGCTGTTGGCGCTCATTGCAGCCGGCCGTAAAGCTCACGGTTCCAATCACACCCAGCACGACGAGCCCGTTGAAGCGGCGTGTCCACATGGTCGTCTCCCCGAGGGTCCCGGCCCTCTGGCGTGAAACGTAGGCACGCCTGCGCCCCAACGAAGGCCTGGCTTCCCTCCCGGAAGGGCTCGGGGCGCCGCTTGCCTGTCAGCCCCCGGCCGCCCGGGCCTTGCGGAAGGACTCCGGGGACGTGCGCCACCAGCGCTTGAAGGCGCGATGGAAGGCGGCCGGATCCGCGTACCCCAGCAGGAAGGACACCTCCGCGATGGACATGCGCCGCTGGAGGTAGACCTGGGAGAGCTCGCGCCGCAGCGCCTCCACGATGCCCGCGTAGGTGCGGCCCTCCGCCGCCAGCTGGCGCTGCAACGTGCGGGATGGAACGCGCAGGGCCCTCGCCACCGCGACGAAGGAGAAGTCGCCTCCCGCCAGCGTCCTCCGCACCTGTTCCCGCACGCGGTCCGACAGGGTGTCCGCGACGGGCAGCCGATCCAGGGCGCGGCGCGCATGGTGTTCGAACACGGCGTTGAGCAGCGCGTCCGCGTGGACGAAGGGCCGGTCCGCGTCCCCGGCGGAGAACTCCAGGTCGTTCGCGGGAGCGTTGAACTCCAGAAGACAGCCGAAGAGGGCCTCGTGTTCACGCAGGTCCGAGGGCGCCGCATGGACGAAGCGCGCGCGCAGGGGCCGCACGTCCGCGCCGGTGAAGACGCGCACGCCCGTGGCCAGCTGCACCAGCGCCACCTCCGCCAGGTGCCGGTGCGCGGTCCGCCACGAGGGGCCCACGGGTGTGAAGCGCATTCGCACACCACGCGGCGTGTCCTCCATGACGAAGCGCTCGCCGTCGCCCCAGACACGCTGGTAGCGGCAACCGCGAGCCATGGCCTCGCGGAGGTTGGCGCTGGTGAGGATGACGAGCGACGCGGGGTCGTCCGCGTCCATCACGTCCATGCCCGCCATGTGCAGCCCCAGGTTGTCATCCCCGGTGAGCGACACGGCCCGCTCCAGGATGTCGTCCAGCACGGCATAGGGGATGCGCGCTTCAGGGTCGCCCAGGTCCGCCCACCGCAGCCCCACCTCCTCGCAGAGCCGTTCCGCGGGAACGCCGCGCTTCGCCGCCGCGAGCAGCCCCTGCCGTGCCAGGCGCGCGGAGAGCGAAGGAGGAGCGGAGGACGCCACGGTCAGGGACGCTAGCGACCGCCTGGCGCGGGCGGCAAGCCGTTCTGGCGCCGGCGGTCAGTGCATCCCACCCACGTGGGCGGCACCTTGTCCCGCATGGACTCCACCGCCACCGAGCCCCCCGCCCTGCTGCCCCGCCTGCACCTGTTCGAGCTGATTGATCAGCCCTGGTATCCGCGCGCGGTGCGCAACCTGTCCACGGACTACCTGCACACGGTGGCCACGCGGATGGGCATGTTCGACGCGGCGACGGACGTGCTCGCGAAGGGGCTCCAGGCGTCCGGTACGGACACGCTGGTGGACCTGGGCTCCGGCGGCCAGGGGCCCGTGCCCCGCCTGCAGCGGCTGCTGGAGGCCCGCCACGGATTGAAGACGCGGGCGGTGCTCACGGACCTGTACCCCAACGCGGAGGCCACCGAACGGGCACGAGCGGAGGGCGCCACGTACCTGCCCCGGCCCGTGGATGCGCGACAGGTGCCAGAGGACCTGCGCGGCATGCGCACGCTCTTCAACGCCCTGCACCACTTCCGGCCGGAGGAGGTGCGCGAGGTGCTGGAGGACGCGCAGCGGCGAGGCGAAGCCTTCGCGGCCTTCGAGGTCGTGCACCGCACGCCGGGCGGAGTGCTGGGCACGCTGCTCGTGCCACTGCTGGTGCTGCTCTTCACGCCGCTCATCCGGCCGCTGACGCCGCTGCGCCTGCTGCTTACCTACGCGGTGCCGGTGGCGCCGCTGGCACTCGCGTGGGACGGGCTGGTGTCCACGCTGCGGGCCCACCGGCCGGAGGAGCTGAAGGCCCTGACGCGGAGCCTTCAGCGCCCCGGCTACACGTGGGAAGTGGGCGTGGTGCGTGAGAAGGGCAAGGGCGCCGTCACCTATGTTCTCGGGATGCCGGGCGCGGAAGGTCTCGATGCGGGCTGACACCTCCCAGCGCGTGCTCGTGTCCCGCACCGGGTCCAGCCTCAGTCCGCCGTCTCTTCATCCGAAGGGGTCGGCTCCTGAGGGAACTCCTCTTCGGGCTCGTAGGCGTCGCTCTCATCCATCCCCGTCTCATCCTCGGCGGGTTCGGCGCTGCGCTCGTCCTCGTCCGTCGGCTCTTCTTCAGGGTCGAAGGCATCCCGCTCGTCCAGCCGTGGCCCTCCCAGGAGGGGGGCGTGGACGGTCGCGGGCTTGTCGAACCGCAGACGGACTGGCGCCTTCTCCGGCTTCGACTCGCATCCCCGCGCATCGAGGAACAGCTCCAGCGCAACCACCTCGTCCCATCGCTGGCTGTCCACGAGTTCGACCCTCTCGGTGAAGGTCTTCGTCGCCCCGGCCGCCAGGCTGCGCATGCTCAGGTTGTTCGCCAACACGGAGGCCCTGTCCTCGCTCACGTCCTCGTCCTCTCCATACCCCTGGACGCAGACCTGGGCATTGATGCGCCGCCTGCTCACGTTCTTCAGCGTGTATCGGAGTTGGTACTCGTCGCCTTCGCCGCCCTGCCACAGCGTGACGCCGGACAGCTCCATTTCTCCCGGCTCCAGCATTCCTGGCCGTCGCGGTGCCGGCGCGTCCGCGGAGGCGGGCTCTCCCGTGGCACGCAGTCGCAACGGCTCGCTGGCCTCCTGGAAGTCGGCCCCCTCGCAGCGCCTCCCCCTGACCGTGTACAGCAGCACCGTCAGGACCGAATCCCAGTGCTCCTCCGGCAGGTAGATGTTGTCGTTGAAGACGTCGTCCGTGCCGCCCTTCACGGTGATGCTTCCCAGGTTCCGCTCATGGGTGACGAAGCCCATCTCGTCGAGCAGCGCCAGGCAGGACTCCCCACGTCCCTGCGCCGTCCCGGGGTTGGTGAGCGTGTACGTGACGTTCACGAAGTACGGGTTCCGCTTGAGCGTCACCCCGGAGAACTTCAGCGGCTTCGCCACCTTCGCCACCGGCTTCGTTTCCAGGACACCCGCCTGGGCCATGGCCACCACGCCCGCGTCCACCGGCGCGCTCGCCTGCGGCTGTTCCTTCTTGCAGCCCGCCCCACACAGCGCCGCGCTCCCCACGAGCCACGCGCACAGGGTCCGCACCCGCCAGTCACTCCGCATCATGCTGAACCTCTTCACTGCCGGCCTTCACCGGGAGGGTGACGGGATGACCCGGACCGCCTACCCCTTCCGACATCACGCAGCCATGGGGGCCCACGAAGTAGCGCAGCACCGTCGCCTCCTCCCAGTGTCTGGCGCGATGAAAGGTGACGGCGACCGTCTGGGTCGACGAAGCCTTGGGGGCCAGGTCGAACTCCCCGGCATCGACCTCTTCCAAAGCGCGTGAGCCCTCTTGCGCGTAGGCCCGCAGGCACCCCGACCCGGAGGCCCGGTGGTCACTCACGTTCTTCACCGTGAAGGTGAGCGAGGGGCCCGCCGGAGTCCCGGTCTGGCGCAGCTGGAGGCCGGACACCTCGAAGTCCTCCGGCGCCGACTCCGGGGGTGGATCCGGCAGCGATAGGTCCGCGGGCACGGGGGCTCCCGTCGGGAGCATCCGGAAGGGCTCACTCGCCGGCTTGAGGGGAGTGTCGGAGCAGTAGTCGTTGGACGCCGTCGTGAAGAGCCTCAAGGAGCGGACCTGGTTCCACTGCAGGTCGTCCACGTGCGTCTGGTCCTCGAACGTGTCCTCCAACCCGCCCTTCACGGTGATGCTCCCCAGCCACCGGACCTCGATGGCCAGGTCATGCGCGTCGAGCAGCATCAGGCACACCTTCTCGCGCCCCTGCGCCGTGCCCGGGTTGGTGAGCGTGTAGGTCACGGTCACGTCGCCGTCTTCCACGCGCTGGAGCCCCACGTTCGAGAAGCGCAGCGGCCTTGCTCCTTGCGCCACACTCCCCGCGTCCGGAAGGCCCGCGTCCACCGCCACCACGCCCGCGTCCACCGGCGCGCTCTCAACGGGCTGTTCCTTCTTGCACCCCGTGGCCCACGCCACCGCGAGCCCCAGGAACAGCACGCCCCACGCGTGCCCTCGCCGCTGATCACTGCGCGTCATGAAGCCCCCTCCACTGCACTCTTCCGTCGGGGTTTCATATGGGACACCGCCACGGCGCGGCAAGGCAGCCCCCCTTCGCGCGTGCTTGACGCGGCAGGGCCGGAGCGCTCGGATGCGCGGCACCTATGCCCACTCCCAAGCTGCTCACCCGCGCGGAAGCCACCGACTACCAGGAAACGTCCCGCAGCGCCGACGTGGTTGCCTTCGTCGACGCCCTCTGTGCCCAGACGAAGCTCGCGAAGCGCGTGGACTTTGGCCAGAGCGGTGAAGGTCAGCCGCTCATGGCGCTCATCCTCAGCGACCGCAACTGCTTCACGCCGGAGCTGGCGCAGAAGCAGAAGAAGATCGTCGTGATGGTGGAGGCCAACATCCACGCCGGTGAGGTGGAGGGCAAGGAGACCCTCCAGGCGCTCGCGCGCGACCTCACGCTCACGTCCCTGGGCAAGAAGCTGTTGGACCGGCTGTGCCTCGTGTTCGTCCCCAACTTCAACCCGGACGGCAATGATCGCATCAGCAAGGGCAACCGCGCGTTGGATTTGAAGAACCTGGAGGGCCAGGTGAACCCGCCCGGTGGCGTGGGCATGCGCTACACGGGCGAGGGCTGGAACCTCAACCGCGACAACATGAAGCAGGAGGCGCCGGAGACGCGCGCCATGGCCAAGCTGTACCAGACGTGGTGGCCGCACCTCTTCGTGGACTGCCACACCACCGACGGCAGCATCCACGGGTTCGATCTCACCTTCGACATCCCGCACGGCAACGCGGACCTCATGCACATGTCGCGGGACTTCAACCGCGAGCTGGCCGAGCGCGTGTCCGCCGCCGTGAAGAAGAAGCACGGCTTCGACAGCTTCTGGTACGGCAACTTCCTCAAGGAAGGCGACCCGACCTCCGGCTGGCACACCTACCCCGCGCTGCCCCGCTTCGGCAGCCATTACCGGGGCCTGCTGGGCCGGCTGGACGTGCTGCTGGAGACCTACAGCTACATCGACTTCCCCCGCCGCTGCGCCGTCATCCGCGCGTGGGTGCTGGAGCTCATCCGCGACGCCGCCCGCTACGCGAAGGACTACCGCACCGCCACTTCCTTCGAGGAGGCCGCCATCATCGCGCGCGGCAAGTCCCCTGACGCGAAGGAATGGGTGGGCATCAACTTCGGCGTCGCCCAGCGCGACGCGGAAGGGGCGCTGGTGTTCGACTACCCGGCCTACGTGCTGGGCAAGGACATCGCCGCCATCAACTCCTTCGACGAGGCCAGCATCCAGGCGCGCCGCTACCCGGGCAAGCGCAAGAAGGTCTACAAGACGCCGCACTACCGCACCTTCGTGCCCACGCAGTCGGTGAGCACGCCGTCCGCGTACCTGGTGCCCGCGTCGCTCGCGTCCCGGCTGGAAGGCCACGGCATCCGCTTCGAGAAGCTGGCCAAGGCGCAGCGCTTCCAGGTGGACAGCTACCGCATCGCCCGCCGCGAGCAGACCTTCAGCCCGGACGTCGCCGCCAACGTGCCGCCGCCCGGCCAGGATGAAGTCCCCTTGAGCCAGAAGCCCAAGCCAGTGCGCTTCGAGACCATCCTCACCGTGGCCCCCGAGCGCTCCGAGCGCGAGTTCCCCGCCGGCACCCTCAAGGTCCCCACCGACCAGCGCACGGGCACGCTCATCACCTACCTGCTGGAGCCGCACTCGGACGACGGCTTCTGCCGCTGGCAGTTCCTGGACGACAGCCTCACGGTGGGCGAGCTGTACCCCATCCACCGCGTCGTGGAGGCCACGCGCCCCCCCCTGAAGGTGGAGTAGGCAGTACACCGCCGGACGCCTTCTCGCCCCCGGGTTTGTCAGTCCCGGGGGCATTGGCCCTAGACTGGAGCCCGCAGGACCCGCGGAGACGGTGCGGGGGGCACGCGGGAGGCCCCGGATGGCTGGCATGCGGCAAACGCCCCGAGGCACGCGCCTTCCGGGGCGCACAGGCGTAGCGCGCGTCTGGGGACTCGTGGCCCTGGCCCTCTGTATGGCCCTGGGCTTCGTCGCCATGCGCGTCTGGAAGCAGCGAGGCGCCGGGCCGGAGACGCCCGCGCTGTGGCTCGCGGACGCGACCCACCGTCCCCTGGAGGTGCGGCTGAGCCTCCCCGCCTCGGACGTGTACCGCCCCCATGCGCCTCCCCGGCGGGACGCGCTGGCCCCGCCGGTGCCCCTGGGCGCGCTGTCCCGCCTGGAGGAGCGCGGCGACGCGCACGGCGTGGGCGTCAGCTACCTCTTGCATGGCGACACGGAGCAGGGGCTCGCGTACCTCAAGCGCGCGTCGCCCTCGCTGGACCGCGACAGTGACCTGGCCGCCGTCGCCATCCTGCGCGGCCACTCCGACGAAGCCCTGACCCTGCTGGACGCCACGCTGGAGGCCATGCCCGAGCACCCGCAGGCGCGCTGGAACCGCGCCGTGATGGCGCGCGAGCTGGGGCTGACGCTCCTCTCCGCCACGACGTTCGAAGCGGTGGCCGCGAAAGGTGAGCCCGGCTGGAGCGACGAGGCGCGCGAGCAGGCGCGGACGCTGCGCGCCCGGTTCCAGGCCCGGGCGGACGCATGGAAGGCCACGCGCGAGGCCTTCCACGCCCGGCTGCGCTCGCCCCAGGCGCCCCTGCCGGTGGAGGCCGCGGCCCGCTTCCCGGGCCTGGCGCGCGAGTCGTTCTACGAGCTGCTGGCGACCTCGGAGAGCTCCGGACAGGTGGAGGCCCTGCTGCCGCTCGCGGGGGTGCTGGACCACGCGGCCGGCGGAGGCGCCGTGCTGGAGAACACCGTGCGGCGGAGGGCGGTGCTGGACTTCGCGCGCCGGGCGCCGCTCGCGCGCGAGTACGCGAAGCTGGTTCAAGACACGCACCCCAACCCCGCGAGCCTCATCGAGCGGCTGCGCCAGGAGCCCACGGCGAAGGACCTGCTGCTGGGCGCGCTGCTGCGCACGCCGGGCGTGGCGCGCACGCACGAGGAGCTTCGCGCCCTGACGGTGGGAGAGACGGATCCCTGGATCCTCTCGCGCGTGGAGCAGGAGGCCGCGCGGCTGGACGACCTGTCGGGACAGGGGACGCAGGCCGGGGACCGGCTGCGGGAGGCGCTGGGCGAGTGCCGCGCGAAGAAGCTGCCCTTGCGCTGCGTGGACCTGCTCATCCGGTTGAGCAGCCGCGCGACCGCGTCGAACCGGCTGGTGGAGGGTGAGGAGTCCGCGAGGGCCGCGTGGCAGGAGGCCGCCGCGCTGGGCGAATGGGAACGCGAGGGCGCGGCGCTGGTGATGCTGGCCAACGCGACGCGCTTCCAGGTGCGGGTGGCGCTCTCGCGCGCCTATCTCACCGAGTCCCTGGCCCGTCAGCCCGACGACTGCGTGGCGCGCACCCTGGCGCACCGCAACCTGGCCTCGCTGGCGCTGATGCGCTTCCGTCCCCAGGAGGCTCGGCAGGAGCTGGAGGCGTCGCTGGCGTGCGGACAGACGCCCGGGCTCCAGGGCGCGTGGATCCTCGCGGACCTGGCGCGGCTGGCGCCCCGTCCGTCCGACGAAGCGCTCCTGATGGCGGAGCTGGCACGCGTGAGTCCACTCCGGGAGAACGCGGGGCGGCGCGTGCTGGCCACGCTCATCCGGGGACGCTTCGCGGTGGACCGAGACTGGCGCGAGGGCCAGCGGGTGCTGCGGCAGACCATCGCGGAGGCGGAGCCGCTCCTGCGGGTGAACGCGGATGCGCGCGACGCCAGGGCAGTGGCCTTCCAGACGCTCGCGGTGAGCGCGGGCCACGCCGGGGCCTTCCAGGAGGCCATGGCCGTGGTGGCCGAAAGCCTCCAGGTGCCCGTGCCGGAGGACTGCGTGCTGGCGGCGGCGGTGGAGGCGGAGCGCACGGTGACGGTGGTGCGCGGTCCACGGGGACAGGTGCAGGGCCACTATGACGCCTCGCGCACGGTGCCCCTGCGCGATGACCTGACGGGGCTGGTGCCCGGCGAGCTGGTGGAGTTGCTGCGCGACTGTCCCCGCGTGGCGGTGCTGGCCGCGCCGCCCCTGGACAGCCGCGCGGGCCTCCTGCCAGCGGACCTGGCCTGGAGCTACCGGGTCGGCACGGGCGTCCCCGCGACGTCCCCCGCGAAGCCGCCCCTGCACGTCGTGGTGTCGGATGTGGAGCCGCCCCTGACGCTGAAGCTGGCGCGGCTGCCCTCGGCGGCGGAAGTGGACCTGGCGGGAGCGCAGCGGCTCTTGCGGCTCAAGGGCGCGCAGGCCACGCCCGAGCGCGTGCTGGAGGCGATGGAACAGGCCACGGACATCGACATCCACGCGCACGGCGTGGTGGACCGCGCGCTGTCGGACGCCACGGTCATCGCGCTGTCGCCGCAGCAGGACGGCCGCTATGCGCTCACCGCGGAGGAGCTGCGCCGCCGGCATCTGGACGGCGCGCCCCTGGTGGTGCTGGGCGCATGCAGCGCGGCCCGCCTTCCGCCCATCCTGCATGAGACGTCATCGCTGCCGCAGGCGTTCGTCGCCTCCGGAGCGCGGGCCGTCTTCGCCGCCACGGCGGAGATCCCCAACGACGCGGGCGCCTTCTTCCGAGCGGTGCGCGAGCGCATCCAGTCCGGCGAGGAGCCCTCCCAGGCGCTGCGAGCCGAGCGCCTCGACTGGCACAAGAAGCAACCCCACATGCGCTGGGTGGACAAGGTGCTGCTGTATCAGTAGCGCCCGCGTCCCTCAGTCGCGAGGAGGCAGCGGCGAAGGCTGGGGCTCCGCGTCGGCGTCCCACGTCACATTTGGTTCCGGCAGCGCGAAGGCCTCGAACGAGATTGCGACGCCGCCGTCTGGCGCACTGAAGCCGTACCACCAGCCCACCGGCAGCAGCAGCCACTCTCCCGGAGACAGCGTCACGTCCAGGCGCAAGGGTGCATCGCCAGACCCCGTCACGCGCCGCAACTCGAACGCCGGGACCAGTTGGAGCCGCCGCTCCCCGTGCACCTGCGCCAGCAGCACGTTGCGCCGCGCCGCGCGCAGGGGAACTTCCGCGCCGGCCGGCTCCCACCACAGGCGGGGCTCGCACGCACGAGCGTCCTCCGCCGTGAAGCCCCGAAGCGGCGTCAGCCCCCGGGCCAGGACCTCCAGCCGCGAGTCCTCGAACAGGGGCACGCAGCACGCGTATCTCGCCTCGCGCTCACCCAACAGCGCGGCCACCTTCGCGGGGCTCCAGGCCTCCGGCTCCAGTGGCGCGCTCCATTCCGCGCGCAGCACGACGGGCAGGTTGTCGAAGTAGTAGCGCTCGAAGAACGCGGCGGGCGTCAGCGCGTCATGCCGGTCCACGCGCGGCGGTCCTTCCGTCTGCTGGAACAGCTCCGCGTATACGTCCAGCAGCCCCTCCAGCTTCCGCTGCATGCCCACCGCTCGCAGCGCGCCCGCGACGAAGGGCTCCTGCTGCTCCACCTCCACTGCCCGCCGCGCCTGCTCCGCCGCCACCCCGGCCTTCTCCAGCGACGCCACCAACTCCTTCGGCGACGCACCACGCACCAGGTTCTCCACCAGCCACCGCCGCCACTCGGGTGTCAGCGGCGAGGTCTCCGCCTCCACTTCGCGCGAAGCTCTCATCGGTGCTCCTCCGGAGGCGTGGCGCCCAGCCAGCCCTCCCGCCAGCAGGTGTTCATCCCAGGTGTCTCTTCGAAGCTCACGAACGTCACCGACAGGCTCGGCTCCACGGCCCGCAGCGCGTGCCACCACCCCACCGGGATGAAGAGCGTGTCCCCCGGCCCCACCTCCACCGTGTGCAACGCCACCCGGGCGAAGTCCGGGAAGCGCTCCAGGTCCGGCGCCAGCACGTCCACCGCGCTGTAGAAGCCGCGCACGTTGGACATCCAAGGCGTCTCCCACGACGGCGCCAGCCACACCTGCTTGCGCCCCCATACCTGGCAGAACAGGACGTTGAGGTGATCATGATGCAGGTTGGACAGCGTCCCCGCCGGCCCCAACCATAGATGCACGCGGTCGGGCCCGTGCAGGTCCGGATGGATGTAGCCCTTTGGCGCACGCAGGTCCTCCAAGAGCGGCCGGAACGCGTCACGCAAGAGCAGGCTGTTTCGAGCCACCAGATACATGTCGTTCGCCGGCGCACCGTCGAACCGTGCCAGCAATTCCCGCAGCGGCACGTCCCGGCGCAGGCGGTCCGCGTGCAGGTCCGGCATCTCCTGGGCGTCGCGCCCCGCCATCACCTCCACCGTCTCGTCACCGAAACGCTCGGCCATCCACGCGGGCGTCCACCGCGTCCGCGCCGGCCAGTCCTCCATCAAGCCTTCAATGACAACCGGCCGGTTGCGCCGATAATACTCATTGAAGAATTCCGCTGGAGCCAGCCGGGACCGCCGCTCCACGCGCGGCGAGGGCAATGCCTGTCGTCTCGACACCGACCGCGTCCCCAGCAGCGATTCGAGCAATCCCAGACGTGTCGTGAATTCACGCGCCCGCATCACCGCCGGGTGTGTCTCCGCGGCCCGAATCGTTTCCCAGACAACCTCTGGCGCGATTCCCACCGCCTCCAGACGGGCCGCGAGGCGCGCTGAAGGCACCCCACGCGCAAGGTTCTCCGCGAGCCACGTTCTCCATACAGGGGGGAGGGAAGACGTCATCGCCAGCCCCCTTGAATCGGGCTGAACCTTTTGGGTCGTCCACATCCACCCCGAGCGGACTCCATGACGCCTCCCGAGAACTCATACAGAATCGTCCCGAACCCCAATCCCCCGTCTGACCCCGCGCAGGAGGAGCTCAGCCGGAAGCGGACGTCTGAAACCCCGCCGCCCACGCCGCCGCCGTCCACACCGCCCCTTCCTGAAACGCCGAAGGACGAAAACCTCAACGGCTGACGCAAGCCATTGAAGCGGTGGGCACACCTCAACCGAAGGTGTGCCACCGCGCGTTTCCGCCCGGCACCTCCAGCGACTGGAACGTCAGCGACACGCTCACGTCCAGCGCGAGCACCTGGTGCCACCAGCCCACGGGGATGAAGAGCATCTCCCCCGGGCCCACCACCACCTCGTGCACATGCGCGGTGGCGAAGTCCGGGAAGCGCTCCAGGTCCGGCGCCGCCGCGTCCACCGGGCTCCACACGTGCTCGCGGTTGTACAGGCGAGGCGTCTCGAACGACGGAACCAACCAGAAGCGCTTGCGCCCGTGGACCTGGCAGAACAGCACCGAGTCCACGTCATGGTGCAGCGCCGTGTGCGTGCCCGCGGGCCCTACCCACAGCTTGAGGCTCCCGTGCTGCCGCTTCGGGTACACGAAGCCCGGGGCCGGCCGCAGGTCCTCCAGCAGCCCCCGCAGCTCCGGCCGCTCCAGCGCGAAGTTGCGCGCGGTGAGGTACAGGTCGTTGGACGGCCCGCCGTGCTCCAGCCGGTGGAGGAAATCCGAAAGCTTCATCACCGTGCGGCACGCATCCGGTGACATGTCATGGTCCGCGCGGGCTTCGCGGCCCGTCATGACCTCCACCTCCACGTCACCGTAGTCCCGCGCCAGGGCTTCCGGCCGCCAGCGCTCCAGCAGCGGCCAGCCCTCCAGGAAGTCCTCCAGGACGACGGGCCGGTGCGCGCGGTAGTAGCGGGCCTGGAACTCCTCCGAGGACACGCCCCGCCGCCGCTCCACCGTCCGGCGGGACTGCGCATGCAGCGACGCGCGCACGTCCAGGAGCGACACCACCTCCGCCCCCAGCGTCCCGCGCGAGCCACCGGCCTCCACCGCCGGGTGCCGTCGCGCGCGAGCCACCTCCGAGCGCGCCTCTTCCGGAGCCACCCCTCCGGCGACCAGTGCCCGGGCCAGCGCCTCCTCAGGCACGCCCCGCAGCAGGTTCTCCGACAGCCACGCATCCCACGAGGGTGACAGGGCCATGGCCCCACTCTAGGCCACCCGCGAAGCGGCACGGAACGGGGGCCCTCTCCCCACATGCCCTACAGGGTGAGCGCGCCCTTGAGGCCCAGGACGATGATGTTGCGCGCGTCCTCGTCACCGCCGGGGCGGATGTATTGGAAGTTGGGCCGCAGCACGAGCCACGGCGTCGCATGGAGGCTGTAGTACAGCTCGCCCAGGTACTCCGTGCGAGGGATCGGCGTGCCGGGGTCCTGCGCCTGCTTTTGCCGCTGCGCGGTGACGTAGCGCCCGTTGGAGTGCGTGGCGCCCAGCGCGAAGCCCACGTCGTCATCCGCCCGGCCGAACACGCCCGTGTAGCCCAGGCCCAGCGTGTACTGGCCGTCCAGCGTGGAGGTGTCCAGGTCCGTGTGCGTCAGGCGGACGAAGACGTTGAGGCCCTGCGCCTCGTTCTCCGAGCCCGCCACGTGCGTGAGCTGCTGGCGCGCGACGAAGTAGATGCCGTAGCGCCCTTCGCGCTCCACGCCGTCCAGCAACACGTCGGGCGCGTTGGACGTGTCGTACCAGACGCCCACCTTGTAGAGCCCCTCCAGCCGGTCACCGTGGAACTTCGGGTTCCAGCCCAGCTCCAGCGGCAGCATCACGCCCGTCGCCCCGTTGAAGCGCCCCAGGTAGAAGGCCTCCTCCAGGTTGCGAGGGTTCATCTCGTACGCGGCCAGCTGCACGTACGCCACCTTCGCCAGGTCCACGCGCAGCCGGGTGGCCCACTGGCTCACCGGCCAGTTGAACCAGTAGTTGCCCACGATGTTGCCGGGCTGCGCGCCGCAGAAGGACAGGTTCTGGAAGTCGCAGGGGAAGTCCGCGCTGTCCTCGCCCACCGTCATGCGCCCCAGCTTCAGGTGCACCCGCTCGCCCCAGAAGAGCTGATCCCACCAGAGCTGCGTGAGGCGCCCCACGTTGCCGCGCCCGTACACCTCCTGCACCAGCTGGAGGTTCCCCAGCTCCATGTCCGCGTTCAGGTTGTTGCCGTTGCGGTGCGTGAACGTGAACTGGAAGGTGCCGCCCTTGAGCCCGGCCAGCTTCTCCAGGTCCAGGCCCAGCCCCACGTTGAGCTGGCCTGCCTGCCGCAGCGCGTGTCCCTTGCCGCCGCGCGCGTTGAAGGCGAGCTCCGTCACGTAACGGATCTGGATCCCCACGCCCAGTTCGTAGAGAAACCCGCGCATCCCGCCCCAGCCACCGGTGAGGCCGGGGGGCATCTTCGTCTCGGCAGCGAAGGCCGGCCCCGCGCACAGCAGGGCCCACGCCAGCACCCACGCCCCGAACGCCCGTCCCCGCATCGCGCCCGCTCCCTCGCACGCCACGGGTCTCCAATGGCCACGGCCACCAGGATGTCCAGCCGTTCCGAGGGGCTGTCCGTCGGCTTCCAGCCACTCCCCCAGGCCGTTCGAAGGACCCGAGGTGCGGCGAGCAACGAAAGCAGCGCGCCGGGAGTGTCCTCCTCCCGGCGGGACGTGACTGACTACTTCTGCGGCAGCGGCACCGAGCGCACGTGCAGCTCGCGCAGCTGCTTCTCGTCCACGTCGCCGGGGGCGCCCGTCATCGTGTCCGTGCCCGTCTTCGTCTTGGGGAACGGAATCACGTCGCGCAGCGACTCCGCGCCGGTGAGCAGCATCACCAGGCGGTCCATGCCCAGCGCGATGCCGCCGTGCGGGGGCGCGCCGAACTTGAGCGCGTCCAGCAGGAAGCCGAACTTCACGCGCGCCTCCTCCTCCTGGATGCCCAGCGCCTTGAACACCTCGCTCTGCACCTTCGGGTCATGCAGGCGGATGGAGCCGCCGCCGATCTCGAAGCCGTTGAGCACCACGTCGTAGCGGTGGCACTTCACGCGGCCGGGGTCGGTCCCCAGGTACTGCACGTCCTCGTCGTGCGGACGGGTGAAGGCGTGGTGCGCCGCCGCCCAGGTGTTCGTCTCCTCGTCGTACTCGAAGAGGGGCGGGTTCACCACCCAGAGGAACTTCCACTGGCCGCCGCTGCCGTACTCGGGGATGAGGCCCAGCTTCTTCGCCACGTGCACGCGCAGGTTCGCCATCACCGTGTGCACCAGCGACTCGCGGCCGAACTGGAACAGGATGAGGTCGCCCGTCTTCGCGTTCACGGCCTGGTTGATGGCCTGCCGCAGCGCCGGCGTAATCGTCTTGGACAGCGGGGACTGGGTCCACTCACCGCCCTCGCCCACCTTCGCGCGCGCCAGACCCTTGGCGCCCGCCTGCTTCGCGAAGTCCTCCAGCTTGTCGCTCTCCGCGCGGGACAGCGCCTTCTCCGCCGGGACGACCATCGCCTTGACGATGCCCTTGTCCTGCACCGCGTCCCACATCATGGGCACGCCGCCCGCGGCGCCGTGCTCGCGGATGAGGTCCGTGAGCACCACGTGCTCCAGCCCGAAGCGCAGGTCCGGCTTGTCGTTGCCGTACTTCGCCATGGACTCGTAGAAGTCCATGCGCATGAAGGGCGTCGGGATGTCGATGCCCAGCACCTCGCCCCACAGCTTCTTCAGCAGCCCCTCGATGATGGTGAAGATGTCGTCCTGGGTGACGAAGCTCATCTCCACGTCGATCTGCGTGAACTCCGGCTGCCGGTCCACACGCAGGTCTTCGTCGCGGAAGCACTTCACGATCTGGAAGTACCGGTCGAAGCCCGCGACCATGAACAGCTGCTTGTACAGCTGCGGGCTCTCCGCCAGCGCGTAGAACTTGCCCGGGTTCAGGCGGCTGGGGACCAGGAAGTTACGAGCGCCGCCCGGCGTGTACTTGCCCATGAAGGGCGTCTCCAGCTCCAGGAAGCCGTTGCCCGCCATGTACGAACGCGCGAGCGTGTTCATCTTCGAGCGCGTCATCAGCGTCTTCTGGAGCGGCCCGCGGCGCAGGTCCAGGTAGCGGTGCGCCAGGCGCTTCTCCTCGGACGTCTCCACGTTGTCCTCGATGAGGAACGGCGTGGGCTCCGAGCGGTTGAAGATGGTCAGGTCCGAGGCCTTCACCTCGATCTCGCCCGTCTTCATCTTCGGGTTCACGTTCTTGCCGCGCGACAGCACCTTGCCCTTGATGCCGACGCAGTACTCCAGGCGCAGGTGGCCGGCCGTCTCATGGGCCTCCTTGCTGTCCGGCTCGAACACCACCTGGGTAAGCCCTTCGCGGTCCCGCAGGTCGATGAACACCGCGCCGCCGTGGTCGCGGCGGTTGTGCACCCAGCCGAAGAGGACCACTTCTTCGCCAACGTTCGCGGCCGTGAGCTGACCGCACGTATGGGTACGCTTGACCTCGGAAATGAACGGGACCGCCATGGAGACCGCCTGCGTTTGGTTCGGGAAGGAAGGCCGGGCACCATAGCGGATCGTGGAAACGACGCGTCAAGGAATCCATGGCCCGAGCGCCCTCGTGTTTTCACCGCCATCTCCCTCGGAAGACAGGCGCATGAGCAGGCAGGCGCGCACGTCCCCGCAACCCGGAATCGGATCCGGTGTTGAAGCCTCCATGCAGGGGGACCTGGAAACCCGCCGCCGGCCCGGAGGCGTGCCCACGCGCGCGTCCACGTGCGCCGGCCTGGTGCTGCTGGCGCTGTTGGGGGCGCGCACGGCCAGGGCGGAAGCAGCGGACAGCTCCGTCACGCTCGAGGCGAGCGGCGGCCACGGCTATGCCTTGTGGAGGCTGCTGGGTGACGTGGGCGTGGGGGAAGCGACCTTCCTCACGCTGGGCTACACCGGCGTGCGTCCGGAGTCCGGCACCGCGGCCCCCCATCAGCTCTCCGTGGGCATGGACCACCTCGCGGGCGAGCACTGGCTCCTGTCCGGCGCAGTCAGCCTGGGCCTGTCCAAGGCCTCGGACACGGAGCTGACCCAGGAGCGCCCCCGCCTCAACGTCCCCGGCCTCACCGCCCGGACGGGCCAAGGAAGCCAGGCGGTGCAGCTGGGCGCGGCCTGGGACTCGGCGGGCTTCGGCACCTGGGAGTACGGCCTGGACGCGGGCGTGGGCGTCAGCCGCAATCCACTGCGCCGACAGCTGCTCACCGTCTCCGACGGCGCCGCCACGGAGCGCTACGCCCAGGAGGACATCCTCTGGTCGGCCCGGCCCACGCTGGGCGCGCGGCTCCTCTGGAAGGGACAGTGGGAGCTGGGGCTGCGCGGGGGCTACGCCTTCTACAGCGAGGATCCGCTCACCGCGGGCCAGTTCACCGACGCGGAGACGGAGACGCTGGAGGCCCAGTTGGAAGGCCGCGTGGCCGCGCGCAGGGCCCTGGCGGGTCTGCGCCGCCGCCAGCTGCGCGACCTGGGCGCGGCCGTGGCGCGGCGCCTGGGCGAGGTCAACGCCACCACCGGCTTCCCCTCCGCTCCGGTCCGCTGGGACGTGAAGCCGTCCCTCTCCTGGCGCATCACCCCTGCCCTCCGGGGCCAGCTGTCCTACGCCTTCATCCGGTACGTGCCGGGTGAGGGCGTGGCCCACGTGGTGGCCACCCGGTGGACGGTGCGCCCGGGCGACGCGGTGCGGCTGTGGGCCTCCGTGGCCCTCCAGCGGGACGTGCCGGAGGACCTGCCTCCGGAGACCTCCGGACTGCTCACACTCGGAGGGGAATACACGTTCTGAGCGGTCCGGAGTAGAACGGGCGTCATGCTCCGAACAGTCATCACCGCCGCCGTCGGGCTGACCCTGGCCGCGGGCTGCGCTCCGGACAGCGAGGCCCCCGTCAAGGTCTCCGTCCTGTCCCGCTCCAGCAATGGCCAGTACGTCCCCACGCAGGTCGAACTCACCACCATCGAGGACGTCGTCGGCCTGAAGGGCACCGTCGGTGACCTCCAGGGCGGCGCGCGCATCGTCATCGACGTGGACGACCCCGCGCTCCAGAACGCCACGGCGGACACGGTCGCGGAAGTGCTGCTCAAGAATACCGGCTACGACGTGAAGGCCAGCTACATCACCCAGAAGGACGAGAAGACGGGCGAGGACGTCCTCTGGCCCGCGGACTTCCACTCCTGGAACATGGTGACCTCGTATTACAACCTCGAGCGCGCCAACGAGTACTTCCGCACCGTCGCCAACGTGAAGGTCGCGTCCTTCGAGCCCGCGCCGACGCTCTACTACTTCCCGGAGTTCATCCAGGCGCAGTCGAGCAAGGAGCCGGCGCGCGACAACGCCATCTTCTACCCGGTGCTCCAGTCCTTCATGGTGCTGCCGTTCGATCAGATCCAGCGCGCGCCCCTGCCCCTCAACGCGGCGGTGATGGCGCACGAATATTCGCACCTGGTGTTCAACCGCCTGGCGTACGCCGGCCAGTCCCTGCCCGTGGCGCTGTCCCACTGGTCCTCGGAGGCGCCCAGCCAGGGCGCCAACGTGCTCAAGGTCTTCGACGAGGGCCTGGCGGACTACCACGCCTACGGCGCCACCTGCCGCAGCGTCAGCGGGTGTGACCCCCGCTTCATGGCGACCTCCTTCGACGGCGGCCCCTTCGCCGGGGTGACGGACGCGCGCGACCTGTCGCGCGGGGACCGCTGCATGAGCGCGACCTTGTACCTCCGCGTGCGGGATCAGGACGTGGCCAGCTTCACCAGCGACGGCGCCGAGTACCAGGTGGGCACGCTGCTGGCGACCGCGCTCTACCAGGCGGGCCGCTCCACCGGCCAGGAGGCCCAGCTGCAGCGCGACATCGTCTCCGCGTACTACGACACGGACCCCGCGAAGCCGGGCATCTACCAGTACACCCAGCAGGTGCTCGGGGATCAGACCCTGTTCTCGCTGGCCGTCCCCGCCATGGCCATCATCTCGCACATCTCCGACCTGGAGCTGCGCAAGGCCGTCTGCAACGAGTTCATGGACCACCTGCAGATCCCGCGCGAGCTCCTCATCGGCCCCAGCCTCTGCCCGGCCAGCGCCGCGGGCGGCACCACCTGCCCCAACATCTTCCAGTGAGGCCCGCTCCCTTGAACACCTGGCTCAAGGCCTGCCTCGCCGGCAGCCTGCTCTTCACCCCTGTCGCGTTCGCCCAGAGCGCGGATGACGACGACCCCTACGCCTATCCGGAGCAGGAAGCCGAACGCGCCCAGGAGAAGGCCCAGAAGGACGACGACGACGCCTACGATCGCCGCCGCAGGCTGGTGGACGAAACGGACGAGTTCCGCGAGGCCTCCGAGCGCGAGAACGACGATGGCTTCGAGAGCATGGCCCGCCTGGACGACCCCAGCCTGGGCGTCGCGGTGGAACTGGTCGGGGGCCTGTTGATGGTGGACAGCGCCCGAGGCGACTTCTCCGACAACCGGCCAGCCCTGGGCGTACGCGCCACGTATGAGTTCGGCCGCGCGCTCAAGACAGAGAATGAGACGTGGAGGCAAGGCTTCATTGCCGACCTGCGCTGGATATACGGCAGCCTCAGTGACGGCACCGATTTCATCAAGGGGGACACGCGGCTTCACTACTTCACGCTCGCGCCTGCTTGGGTGTTCCGCTTCGGAGAGTCGGACTTCGGATTCTTCGTTCAGGCTGGCGGCGGACTCGCCTACCAGAACACCAGCATCACCGTGGGTGAGGACGAGACCAAGGTGAACGGCCTCAAGCCCGTCCTCCAGTACGGCTTGGGTATCCGTGGCCGCCCTGGCCGCAGTGCGCGATTCATGTTCCGCATTGAGGCCACGGGCCTGCGGCGCGGCTACGCCAACGACTTCTTCCTGGGTGGCAGCGCCGGCGTCGGCTTCTGAAGCCCCGCTCCGGTTCGTCCCTTCGGCCCCCGCGCCCTTCCCACCCGGGAAGCGGCGGCGGGGGCTGAACTTTTTCCCCTCCTCCGCGTCCCGGACACGTCCCCTTGCTTGGTCTTCCAAGGAGATGGACCACTGGCATGCCCCCTGCTTACATTCGCGCCAGTTCGGGGAGTCGGGGGCGTCGGGCTGGAGGTGGAAGATGAACGGCGAACAAGAACACGGGCAGGGCAGCAGCAGGCACTGGGATCCGGTGTGCGGCAGGCACCTGGAGGCCCCGGAGGGCCATCCCTCGTCGGAGTACAAGAAGCGCCGGTACTTCTTCTGCTCGGAGGGCTGCCGCACCGCCTTCGAGCGTCAGGCGGAGCGCTTCCGCCTCAACGAGCTGGCGCGGGCCGGCGCGCTGATGTCGCCGGGCCGGGTGCGCTGGGGGCTCGCGTAGCGCGGGCCCAAGCCTTGGGACAGCGTCAGGCGGCCTGACGCACGTCCTTGAGGCGCAGGGACAGCTTGCGCTGGCCGCGGAAGGTATCGAAGCCGGCCTGGAAGGCCAGGTCCACCGGCCCCTCCACCAGCGACACGCGGTCCGCCATGCCGAAGCCAATGGCATCCAGCTCCGGGGCATCCACGAGCGCCAGCTTCAGGTGCCCCGCGCCGGGCGCCCCGGACTTCGCGGGCAGCACGCGAGGCCGGGCCTGCTGGCCGCGCAGCACCAGCACCGGCTCCGGGTTGCCCTGACCGAAGGGCCCCAGCTTCTGCAGCGACTCCACCGCCGTCGCGTCCAGGTCGGCCGGGTTCACCACCGCGTCCACGCGGCAGCGCGGAATCATGTCCTCCGGAGTCAGGCGCTGGAGGGCAATCCTCGCGAAGGCCTCGCGGAAGGCGGGCAGCTGCTTCGCGTCGATGGTGAGGCCCGCGGCGTGCTTGTGCCCGCCGTAGCGCATGAGCAGGTCCGAGCACCCGGTGAGCGCGTCGTACAGGTGGAACGCCTCGATGCTGCGCGCCGAGCCCTTCCCCACCCCGTCCTTCACGCCCACCATCACCGTGGGCCGGTGGTAGCGCTCCACCACGCGCGACGCGACGATGCCGATGACGCCCGGGTGCCAGCCCTCGTCGTAGAGCACCAGCCCGCGCGAGTCCTTGTGCTCCTCCGCCTGCGCCAGCGCCTGCGTGAGGATGCCGCTCTCGATGCCCTGCCGCTCCGCGTTCGCGCGATCCAACACCTGCGCCAGCGAGCGCGCCGTCTCCACGGAGTCCGCGCAGAGCAGCTGCAGGCCCAGCGACGCGTCATGCAGGCGGCCCGCGGCGTTGATGCGGGGCCCCAGGCGGAAGCCCACCTGCCCCGCGGTGACGGTGGCGTCCGGCTCCAGGCCGGCCACCTCCTTCAGCGCGCGGATGCCGGGGCGGCGGCCCTGGGACAGCTCCTGGAGGCCATGCGCCACGAGGATGCGGTTGGCGCCCGTGAGCGGCACCACGTCCGCCACGGTGGCCAGCGCCACCAGGTCCATCAGCGCCTTGAGGTTGGGCTCCTTGCGCGTGGCGAAGAAGCCGTCGTCGCGCAGCCGCTTGCGCAGCCCCATGCAGAGGTTGAAGGCCACACCCGCGGCGCACAGCACCTTGGTGGGGTACTCGCAGCCGGGCTGGTGCGGGTTGAGCACCGCGGTGGCGGGCGGCAACGTGGGCGGCACCGTGTGGTGATCCACCACCACGACCTCCAGGCCCAGCTCCTTCGCGCGGGCAATCTCCGCCACGGAGGTGATGCCGCAGTCCAGCGTCACCAAGAGGCGCGTGCCGTCCTGCGCGATGCGCTCCACCGCGCCCAGGTTGAGGCCGTAGCCCTCGTCCAGCCGGTGCGGGATGTACGTGGCGGGAGTGGCGCCCAGCTCCTTGAGGAACAGGTACATGAGCGACGTGGAGGACACGCCGTCCACGTCGTAGTCCCCGTAGAGCGTCACCTTCTCCTTGAGCCGCACCGCGCGCAGCACGCGCTCCACCGCGGGGCCCATGCCCTTCATCCGGAACGGGTCCGGCAGGTCCGCCAGCCGGTCCGACAGGAAGGCCGACGCCGCCTCCGGCGTGCGGTAGCCACGGTGGAGCAACACCCTCGCCGCCAACGGGTGCAGCGACAGCTCACCCGCGAGCGAACCCACCTCCTGCTCGACGACATCTGGAAGCAACCACCGCATGGTGAAGGACAGTACCTCAGACGTCCGACCAAGGCAGTCCAACCCGCCCACTCACACCACCCTCCTGCACGCCTGTTCAGACACGCGCTCGGCTGCCTTCCTGCTCTCAACCTGCACGGCGGGTACGCGGTGCCCAGCTTGAGTGCACACCCGTGGACAGGGAGGTCCGCATGCTTCGCAGGTTTCTCCAGGGCGGGGCCCTGATGGCCGTCGTGTTGTGCGCGGGGCCCGCGCTCGCGCAGAAGAAGCAGGGAGACGTGAACGTCTTCCTGCGCGGCGGCATTGGCGACTACACGGGCGACCTGGGCGACCTGGCCAGCACCGGCCCGCTGTGGGGCCTGACGCTCAACCTCCAGCCCACCACCTTCCTCGGCTTTGAAGTCGGCTACGAGGGCTCGCAGAACAAGGTGAGTGACAGCCGCCTCTTCGACGCGCCCTCGCTGGTGCGCAACGGCGGCAGCGCGCTGGTGAAGGTGTCGCCGCCCTTCCTCACCGCGGTGCGCCCCTTCGCGGGCGTGGGCCTGGGCCTGTCCTACGTGGACGTGCGCGGCGCGGGCGCGGGGCTCTACAACAGCGACTTGATGGAGGAGGTGCCGCTCGCGGTGGGCCTGGAGTTCAACACCGGAGGCCTCACCGCCGGCGTGCGAGGCACCTACCGCCTGCTCATCGACCAGGACTTCGCGAACGTCACCTCGACGGACGACAACGGCGGAGGCCTGATGGACGCGTCGCTGACGCTGGGCGCGCGCTTCTAGAAAAGCGAAGGGCCCTCGCTTCCACATGGGAAGGAGGGCCCTCGTCACTTCAAGGCCAGCCAACAACTCAGGCCGTCTTCGGCTCCTGCTTGGCGCCGCCGCCGTGACCCTCGCGGGCGTGCGCGCGCTCGTCCAGCCAGATGACCAGCGGGCTGGCGATGTACACGGACGAGTACGTGCCCACGAGGATGCCCACCAGCATCGCCATGGCGAAGTCGAAGATTTCGCCCACGCCGAAGATGAGCAGACCGATGAGTGACAGCGCCGTCACGCCGGAGGTGAGGATGGTGCGGCCCAGCGTGTCGTTGACGGCGATGTTGATGATCTCCGGCAGCGGCTTGCCCTTGTACTTCACCATGTCCTCGCGGATGCGGTCGTAGATGACGATGGTGTCGTTCACCGAGTAGCCCACGATGGTGAGCAGCGCGGCGATGGACGTGAGGTTGAACTCGCGCTGGCTCACCAGGTAGTAGCCCGCCACCATGATGACGTCGTGGAGCATGGCGAGCAGCGCGCCCGGGCCGAACTTGAAGTCGAAGCGGAACGCCACGTAGATGAGGATGGCGACCATCGAGTACACCAGCGCCATGATGCCGCGGTTGCGCAGCTGCTTGCCCACCTGCGGCCCCACGTAGTCCACGCGGCGCTGCTCGAAGTCGGGCTTGTCGGAGCCCGCGCTCAGCGCGGCGAACACCTTGTCCGCCATGCCGCTCGCGACGACCTGGTAGTCGTAGCCGTTGCCGCCCTGGTTCGCGCCCAGGTCACGCACCTCCTGCACGCCGATGCCCGCCGCCTCGACGGCCTTCTTCACCGCGTCCGCGGACATGGGCTGCGCGGAGCGGAAGTTCACGATGCCGTTGGCCATGTCGGCGTAGACGCTGCGCGTCTCGCCCAGGCCCTGGATGGCCGTCTTCGCGTGCTCGGCGTTCTCCTCCGTGAGCTGCGTGACGCCGCCCATGCGCAGGAGGAAGGAGTTCTCCTCGGCCGCGCCCACGCCCTGGACGCTGACGTCGTGCAGACCGCCGGCCTGGGCCTTCTCACGGACCTGCTGGGCCGTGGTGGGTGTGTTGTACTTCAGCTCCACCACCGTGCCGCCGGCGAAGTCCACGCCGAAGTTGAACCCCACCGCGGCGATGCCGACGATGATGGCCAGGTTGATGAGGGTGGAGATGAAGAGCGCCGGCTTGCGCTTGCTGATGAAGTCGATGTTCGTCTTGTGCTTGAGAATCTGCATGGCGGATTTCCCGAAGGCGCTGGAGGCCCGTTAGACGGACACCGACTGCGCGTTGCGGCCGTGGACGAAGTAGGTCGTGATGACGCGCGTCACGACGATGGACGTGAACAGCGACGCCAGCAGGCCCACGATGAGCGTGGTGGCGAAGCCGCGGACCGGACCCGTTCCCGTGAAGAACAGGATGAAGCCCGCGATGAGCGTCGTCACGTGCGCGTCGAAGATGGTCCAGAAGGCGCGGTCGTAGCCCTGGTCCACCGCCGCGCGCGCGGACTTGCCGTGGGACAGCTCCTCACGGATGCGCTCGTTGATGAGCACGTTCGCGTCCACCGCGATGCCCAGCGTGAGCACGAAGCCCGCGATGCCCGGCAAGGTCAGCGTGGCGTTGAAGAACGCGAGCCCTGCCAGGATGAGCAGGCCGTTGAGCAGGAGCGCCACGTCCGCGATGAGGCCGGACTTGCGGTAGTAGACCGCCATGAAGACGACGACCAGCGCCAGGCCCACCAGCGCGGCCAGGCTGCCCTTCTTGATGAGCTCGTCACCCAGCGTCGCGCCCACCTGACGGATTTCGCCCACCGTCACCGGCGCGGGCAGCGCGCCGGCCTTGAGCACCAGCGCCAGCGTCTGCGCCTCGCCCAGCCACTCCTCGAAGCTGCGCCCGCTGGCGCGGCCCATGGTGATGCGCGCGCGGCCGCCGCCGATCTTCTCGTTGATGCGCGGCGCGGTGTGCACGTTGTCGTCCAGCACGATGGCCATCCGGCGGCCCACGGCGGCCTCGGTCAGCTTCTCGAACTCGCGCGAACCGGCCGGGTCGAACGCGATGTTCACCTCCGGCTCGTTCATCTGGCTGACGGACGCGTCCGCGCCCGCCAGGCTCTCACCCGTGAGCGGAACGTTCTTGTCCAGCAGGTAGCTGCGGTACGCGATGCAGTCGTTCTTCTTCACCGGGCTCGCCACGCACTCGGTGACGACGTCGCGGCCTTCCGGCGTCTTGTCCTTCGCGTACGCCAGCAGCGCCTCGCGGTTGGGCGAGGACAGCTGCGGGAAGCCCTCGTCCTCCACCAGGGTGATGTTGCTCTCCGCCGGGGGCGGGTGCTGCTGGTACATCTGCGCGAACACCTGCGGGTTGGTGTCGTCCACCATCCGGAACTCCAGCTGCGCGGTGGTGCCCACCAGCTCCTTGGCCTGCTCCGGGTTGCTGCGGCCGGGCAGCGAGATCTGGATGGAGTCCGTGCCCAGCTTGCGCACGTCCACTTCCGCCACGCCCCACTTGTCGATGCGGCGGCGGATGACGAGCATCGCCTGGTCCACGGCCTCGTCGCGGAAGCGGTTCACCTGGCCCTCGTCCGGCTTGAGCACCAGCGTGCCGCCGTTGCGGGACTCCACGGTGAAGTCGGTGAAGGTGGCCAGGACCTCCTTCTGGATGGCGTCCATGGTCGCCGGGTCCTTCGCGGTCAGCACCAGCTGCAGCCGCTCCGGGTCCGTGTCCGCCGTCACCTCACCCAGCTTCTTGTCGTTGACGTAGGTGGCGATCTGCGTCCCGCGGCGCTCGGTGCGCTTCTGCAGGGCCGTCTTGGTGTCCACCCGCATCACCATGTGGATGCCGCCCTGCAGGTCCAGCCCCAGGTTGAGGCGGTACTTGGCGGGGGGCGCCCACGCGGGCAGCCGCTGCTCCAGCACGGCGATGTTGTTGCGCTCGTTGCGGTCCAGGACCACCAGCGAGTAGTACGTCGGGACGAGGAACCAGATCGTCCCCAGCGTCACCGCGACGATCATTCCGAACTTCCACCACCAGCCGCGGTCCATTACTTCTCCTCCTTCTTCTCAGCGGGGGCAGCCGCCGGGGCGCCCGCCACCGGAACGGTTCCCTTCGCACTGACAGCCGTCTTGAGCACGCGCACGCGCACTCCGCTGGCGATCTCCAGCGTCACGGTGGAGTCGTCCACCTGGTGGATGCGTCCGAGGATGCCGCCGGACGTCACGACGTCATCCCCCTTCTTCAGCCCCGCGAGCAGATTGCGGTGCTCCTTGAGCTGCTTCTGCTGGGGACGGATCATCACGAAGTACATGATGGCCACCAGAACGGCGAGGAAGCCGAAGGTCCCCAGGGGAGAACCACCGGCCCCGGCCTGCGCGAGAATCAGGAAACTGTCAGCCACGTACTGCCTCGTCGTTTGGAAGGAAGGACTCGGAAACGCGGCCCCGACCCGGCGTACGGGTGGGGTCAAAACATCCGAAAGGGTGGCCTCTTAGCAAGGGCGCCCCATGTGAGCAAGTGAACGCCGGAAGCACGGCAAACCCGTTGCCCGCTCACCGACCGCTTTTGCGTTCGGCCTCCTGCGCCACGGCCTTGGCCCGGAAGTCCCGGGCGAACGCGGCGAAGCGGTCCTCCGCGATGGCCCGGCGCACCTGGGCCATCAGGTCCAGGAAGTAGTGGAGGTTGTGCAGCGTGTTGAGCCGCATCGCCAGGATTTCTCCCGCCGCGAACAGGTGCCGCAGGTAGGACCGGCTGAACGTGCGGCAGGTGTAGCAGGAGCACGCCGGGTCCACCGGACGGGGGTCCTTGGCGTAGGCCGCGTTGCGGATGACCAGCTTGCCCTCCGAGGTGAAGAGCAGGCCGTTGCGAGCGCACCGTGTGGGCAGCACGCAGTCGAACATGTCCACGCCGTGCTCCACGCACGTCACCAGGTCCAGCGGCGTGCCCACGCCCATCAGGTAGCGCGGCTTGTCCCGGGGCAAGAGCGGCGCCGAGTAGGCCACGCCCGCGTGCATGGCTTCCGGCGCCTCGCCCACGGAGTAGCCGCCCAGCGCGTAGCCGGGCAGGTCCACCGCGCACACCTCCTCCGCGTGGCGCTTGCGCAGGTCGTCATGGAGGCCGCCCTGTACGATGCCGAACAGCGACGAGCGCTCGCGGCCCCACGCCTTCACGCATCGGTGCAGCCAGCGCGTGGTGCGAGCCAGGGACTTCTCCAGGTAGGCGCGGTCCTCGGTGGACGGAGGGCACTCGTCGAACGCCATGATGACGTCCGCGCCCAGCGTCTCCTGGATTTCGATGGAGCGCTCCGGCGTCAGGAAGTGCCGGGAGCCGTCCAGGTGCGACTGGAAGGCGGCGCCCTCCTCGGTGATCTTCCGCTTCTCCGACAGGCTGAACACCTGGAAGCCGCCGCTGTCGGTGAGCATGGGCCGGTCCCAGGAGATGAAGCGGTGCAGGCCGCCCATCTCCCCGACGAGCGCGTCCGTGGGGCGCAGCATCAGGTGGTAGGTGTTGCCCAGGATGATCTGCGCATCCAGGGTCTTCAGGTCGTCCGGACCCACGCCCTTGACGCTGCCCACGGTGCCCACGGGCATGAAGATGGGCGTCTCGATGGGGCCATGCGGCGTGTTCAGCCGGCCGCGGCGCGCCTTGGTGCCGCTGGCGTCCTCGTGCAACAGCTCGAAGCGCACCAGCCCCGGGGGCACGCGGGTATCGCCCTTCTCCTTGCGCTGCTCGTCGACCACGGCACTCACTCCTTCACCAACATGGCATCGCCGTAACTGAAGAACCGGTAGCCCGCGCGCACGGCCTCCTGGTACGCGGCGAGCGTGCGCTCGCGGCCCAGGAGCGCGCTCACCAGCATCACCAGCGTGGAGCGCGGCAGGTGGAAGTTCGTGAGGAGCACGTCCACCTGGCGGAAGACATAGCCGGGCCGGATGAACATCGCCGTCTCGCCCGGGCCACTGCGCAGCCGGCCCGTGTCGGGGTCGGTGGCGGACTCCAGCGTGCGCACCACGGTGGTGCCCACGGCGACCACGCGGCGCCCCTCCGCCTTCGCGGCGTTCACGGCGGCGGCGGTGGCCTCCGGCACGGTGAAGCGCTCCGGGTGCATGTGGTGCTTGTCCAGCACCTCCTCACGCACAGGGAGGAAGGTGCCGGGCCCCACGTCGAGCGTCACCTCCGCGCGCTGCACGCCCTTCGCCGCGAGCTTCGCGAAGACGTCCTCGGTGAAGTGCAGGCCGGCGGTGGGCGCGGCCACGGCGCCGGACGCGCGGGCGTACACGGTCTGGTAGCGCTCGGCGTCCGCGGCCTCGGGCTCGCGGGTGATGTACGGAGGCAGGGGCAGCCGGCCCGCCGCGTCCAGGAGGCTGGCGAGCGAGGCGCCCGGCGCCGCGTGGAAGCGCACCCGGTACTCCCCTCCCCCCAGGGCCTCCAGGACTTCGGCGGACAGGCCCCCGGCGAAGGTGACGGACTGGCCGGGCTTGAGCCCCTTGGACGCCTGGCCCAGGCAGACCCACTCGAGCGATTCAGGCGCGCCCCCGAGCGCGGCGGAGGTGAGCGTGGCCGTGGCGGCGGGGCGGACGACCAGCAGCTCCACGCGGCCGCCTGTGCCGCTCTTCTGGCCCAACAGGCGCGCGGGGATGACGCGCGCGTCGTTGAGGACGAGCAGGTCGCCTTCACGCAGCAGGTCCGCGAGGCCGGTGAAGTGCTGGTGGCTCCAGGCGCCGGTGGCGCGGCTGACGACCATCAGGCGCGACGCGTCCCTGTTGGGCAGCGGGGCCTGGGCGATCTGCGCCTCGGGGAGCTCGAAATCGTAGTCGGAGAGGAGGGACGACACGGGGTTGGCGCTTGTAGCAGCCCCCGCGCCCTCACGGAACCGGCGAGGGCGTCAGTAGAGCTGCTGGAACTCGGCGCCCGGGTAGTAGTGGGAAAGGATTTCCCGGTACGGCTTGCCCTGGTCGGCGAGGGCCTTGGCGCCCCACTGGCACAGCCCCGCCCCGTGGCCGAAGCCACGTCCGGTGAACACGTAGTTCTTGCCGGAGGCTTCCACGTCGAAGTCCAGGCTCTTGAGGCGCGTGTAGCCCAGCTTGCGGCGGAACTGCACGCCGTCCACCACGGTGCCCTCCGCCAGCGTCACGCGGGTCACCCGGTGCGTGGGCGTGCGGCCGGTGACGCGCATGCCGCCCGGAGGGGCCTTCAGCGCGCCGCGCAGCTCCGCCTCGGAGAGGGTCGCGGTCCAGCGGCTGGCGGGCAGCTTGCCGCAGGGGCAGTCAACGGGCTGCAGGTACGGCAGGTTCCGCTGGAGTGCGTCCTGACCGGACTCGGTGCGCCCGCCGCAGGAGGCATGGAAGTACGCCTCGATGGGGGCCAGGTCGTATGTGAGCACCTCGCCCCGGGTGGCCTCCACGGCGGCGCGCGTCTTGGCGTCCTCGCGGTTGACGCCGCCGTACACCTGGTGGAGCACGCTGCTGCCCATGTGGAAGGCGGCGCCATACGCGTCCAGCTTCTTCTGCAGCGCGTACGTCCGCGCGGCCACGGCCTGGGCCTTGAGGGCCTCCAGGGGGAAGGACACGGGCATCTCGCTGCCGAGCACCGCCGCGAGGTAGTCCTCCAGGGGGATGACGTTGATGAGCTGGAGGCTGTTCTTGAAGAGGCGCACGACGACGTCGCCGCGAACCTGCGCGCTGCCCGCCTTCAGGGGTTCGTTGCCGGGGCCGCCCGCGTCGGTGGCCTCCAGTCCGCCACGGAAGCGGATGGCGTCCCCGATGAACGGAGCCCCGTTGACCTCCAGCTTGCCGTTGCGGCGGCGCACGGTGGCCTGTCCCGCCGTGATGGCGACAAAGGTGCCGTCCTCGGCATCGGGGCCGAAGCCCAGGCCCCGGCCGCTCACGCGGACCTCGTCGCCGGGGTCGTCCATGGCAATGCGCATCGTCTCCACGGCGAACGCCCGCGACGACGCGAGCAGGAGCAGCAGTAGTGCCACACGTTGCAACATGGTCCAACAGTCTAGGGGCGGAGCGATCCGCCTCAAGAAATCGGCCGGAAGCCAGGACCTGTCCCTGGTAGGAGCCCGCGAAAACCCCAGGCGGATGCCGCAGAATGGAGTCCAGTGACTGCCTCCGTCCCCGACGTCGCCCGCCTGTCCCCCAAGGCCCTCTCCGAGGCCCTCCGCGCGCTGGAGCCCCGCACGGCCGCCGTGCTGGTCCGCCGGCTCGTGGAGCGCCGCCCCCAGGGAGAGTGCGCGACCTGGTACGGGATTTCGAGCGACGCCTTCTCGGTGCTGCTGCTCCGTTCGGCGGTGGCCCTGGCCCATCAACTGGGCCAGCCCGCGAGGTCCCCGGAGAGCCCGGAGGAAGCCACCGCCTGGGAGCGGATGCTGGCCATGGCAGTGGAGAAGGACACCGCGCCCGTGCCGGTGCCGCTCGCGCCCGTGGCCTGGCTGTGCCGGCGGATGCATGCACTGGGGCCCGAAGTGGAAGCCGCGCTGGACAAGGCCGCCCAGGCCGACGCGGACTCACCCAGACGGGCGCGGGAGGAATGGCTGCGGAGACTGGCCGTGGCCGCGCTCCTGGCCCTGACGGCCTGGCTCTACTGGAGCCGTCCCCCGGAACCGGAGCCCCGCCCCGAGCGCCGCATGCGCTCCCCCGAACGCCGCTGACTGGACGCGGCCACGAGCGGGCGCGTATGGGTGGGACCATGCGAGCGACCCGGTCATGGCTGGCCCTCCTCATCGCGGCAATCGCGCTGGCAGGCTGCGCGAAGCACGTGGACACGCGGGTGGCCGGGGACGACGACGCGGCCATCGACGGCATCGAGGCCCGCCTCGACGAGCTCCGCGCCCGCGAGCAGGGTGACGACCTGACCTGCGCCGAGCAGTGCGACGTCTCCACGCGGACGTGCGCCACGGCGGAACAGCTCTGCGGCCTCGTGGAGCAGCAGGCGGACCGGGACGACCTCCCGCCGCGATGCGCCAGGGCCCGCGAGCAGTGCGCGGGCGCGAACGACGGCTGCACGCGGTGTCAGTCGCCCTGAAGAAGCGGCCATGCGCTGGCTCTGACTCCGTGCCTATGATGGGTCGGATTGAGGAGCCTCCCCATGACCACCCGTCTCTCGTTGATGCTCGCTGCCTCGTCGCTCCTGCTGGCGACCCCTGCCCTCGCGGAGGAGGAAGGCCTGACGCCGGAGAAGGTGGCGGCCATCCAGCGCGATGAGGCCGCGGCTCAAGCGAAGGTGAACGAGGAGTTCGGCAACCGGAAGCCGTCGGAGATGAGCAACGCCGAGCGAGGCCAGTCCATCCGCGCCCAGCAGAAGGAAGGCGCCAAGGTCATGGAGAAGCACGGCGTCTCCGCGAAGGAGTTCGCCACCTTCACGGCCCGGATGACGCCCGAGGACAACCAGCGCGTCGCCAACGAGGCCAAGCGGCTCGACGACAAGGCCAAGGCAGAGAAGGAAGCCGAGGCGAAGAAGCGCAAGGGCGACGGCGAGGTCCACATCCAGCAGGGCTTCAGCGACTCGGACCCCGTGGAGCTGGAGTCCGCGGACGGCGCGGAGCCCTCCGTCGACGTCGACGGCAGCCTGGACAGCTCAGCGGGTGCGCCAACCGTGGAGATTGGCGACACCGCCGGCACGACGAAGGGCATGAGCCGGAAGTCCTCCAAGCGCCGCAAGTAGCCCCACGGCGCCCGGCATCCTCCGGGGCCGTCAGCGACCTCGGAAGCCCCACTCCCGCGACCGCGCCTGCCACACGTCGTCGTACGGGCAGGAGCAGTCGGTCTCCTCCGGCTCCGGGTACGCGTACGTCTGCCCCTTGTAGTTGCGGAACAGGGTCTCCCGCTCGCCGCGATCGATGACGTAGTCGGGCTGGAGGGTGACCTTCCCTCCCCCACCCGGCAGGTCCACCGCGAGGTGCGGCACCGCGAGCCCGCTGGTGTGTCCGCGAAGCTGCTGGAGGATCTCCAGCCCCTTGGCGATGGGCGTGCGCAGGTGCTCGCAGCCCTCCGCGACGTCCATCTGGTGCAGGTAGTACGGGCGCACGCGGCTGCGCAGAAGCACGTGCGACAGCTCCTTGATGATGCGCGCATCCGAGTTGAGCTGCCGCATCAGCACCGCCTGGTTCTCCACCGGCACGCCATGGTCCACCAGCCGCTCGCACGCCTCACGCGCTTCCGGCGTCACTTCCTTGGGGTGGTTGAAGTGGGTGATGACGTAGACGGGCGCGTAGCGGCGCAGCAGGCGCGCCAGCGAGTCCGTGACGCGCATGGGCAGCACCACCGGCACCCGCGTCCCGATGCGGATCATCTCCACGTGCGGAATCTCGCTCAGCGGCGCGAGCAGCGACTCCAGCCGCTCCTCGCTCAGCAGGAACGGGTCTCCGCCGGAGATGAGCACGTCGCGCACCTCGGGGTGGTTGCGCACGTAGTCGATGCCCCGGCGCATCTGGTCCTTGGTGAGCTCCGCCTCACCGCCCTTGGTGATGCGCCGCCGCGTGCAGTGGCGGCAGTAGACCGAGCACGTATCCAGGGCCAGGAACAGCACCCGGTCCGGATACTTGTGGACGATGCACTCCTCGGGGCGCGTCTTGTCCTCGCCGAGCGGATCCTCCAGCTCGCCGGGCCGCACCCGGGCCTCCGCGCGCACCGGAATGGACTGCATGCGCACCGGACACAACGCGTGCTCCGGGTCGATGAGAGACAGGTAGTAGGGGCTGATGCCCATCCGGAACAGCGAGGACGTCTCCTGCACCCCAGCGCGCTCCTCCGGGGTCAGGCGCACGTAGCGCTCCAGCTGCTCCAGGTTCCGCACCGAGTGACGCTGCTGCCAGCGCCAGTCCGTCCACTCCGCGTCGGTCGCGGAGGGAAACAACCGGGCCCGCCCCTCGGCACTGAGCGAGGGACGGGGGGACGACAGGGGCGCCGTGGCGCCCGCGGAGGAATCCATCACGCCGCCTTGGGCTGATCCTGCCACCACGCCTGGCCGGACTCCGGCAGCGTGTCGATGGGATCGTAGTACTCGTACTTCCGATCAAGGGCGTCGGCGTCGTTCGCTTCCACGCTCGTGCGGTAGTTCTTGGTCCAGTAGGAGATGCCGCGCTCGCGGTCGTACTCCGCCACCTGGTGGATCCACCGCTTCCCCACGAACGGCACGTCGCAGACAATGCGCGGCGTGGCGAAGCCCGGCATGTAGCCCATGATATCGTGCTGGAGCTTCTGTGCCTGCGCCACCGACAGCCGCCAGTGCTCGCTGTTGGGGATCATGTCGCACATGTAGAAGTAGTACGGCAGGATCTTCGCGTGGTCGAGCAGCGTGAAGCACAGGTCCAGCAGCGCCTTCGGGCTGTCGTTCACGCCGCGCAAGAGCACGCCCTGGTTGCGCACGTCGCGGAAGCCCATGTCGAGCAGCTTGCGCACCGCCTTGCCCACCAGCGGCGTGAGCTGCTGCGCGTGGTTCACGTGCGTGTGCAGCGCCAGGTCCACGCCGCGCTCCACGGCCTTCTTCGCCAGGCGGTCCAGACCGGCCAGGACGCTGTCCTGGAGGAAGTGCTGCGGCAGCGCCATGAGGCCCTTGGACGCCAGCCGGATGTCGCGGATGTTCGGGATGTCCATCAGCGCGCTGACGAACGGCTCCAGCGCCTGGATGGGCAGGTTCGCGATGTCGCCGCCGGACACCACCACGTCGCGCACGGTGGGCGTGCGGCGCAGGTAGTCCAGCATCTGCTCGTAGCGCTCCTTCTGCCCCGTCGCGAACTTGTGCTTGGACACCTGCGGGACGTCGTTGCCCACCAGGTCCATGCGCGTGCAGTGGCCGCAGTACTGCGGGCACGTGGGCAGCATCTCCGCCAGCACCTTCGTCGGATAGCGGTGCGTCAAACCCTCGACGACCCACATGTCCGCCTCGTGGAGGCTGTCACGGCTGGCGCGCGGGTGGTTCGGCCAGTCCGTGCGGCGGTCGGCGAGCGCCGGCAACATGTACTTGCGGACCGGGTCGTTCCACAGGTCCTCCAGGTTCATGGTGTTGAGCATCTGGGGCGGGACGAGGATGGACATCGTCGCCCGCTCCTTCTGGTCCAACTCCATGCTCGCGGCCAGGTCGTCCGGCAGCAGCGCCCCGAGCGTCGCCCGCAGCTCGCGCAGGTTCTTCACGGTGTGCTTGCGCTGCCACACCGAGCTCTCCCACTCCGCCGCGGTGACGTCCTTGTAGCCCGGGATGCGCCGCCAGTCGGGCTCCACGAACTCCTGGCGAAGGGGATAGGTGAAAGGCTGCTGCGCGGGGCCAGCGTCGGGCTTGCCTCGAGTGGACGTCATGCTCATGAACACATCACCTCAACGTAAGGAGCGTCGTGGGCGAGGCGTCATAGCCTGCCCCCTGACATCCCGGCTCAACAATCGCCAGGGGCACAAGATGCCCCATGGCGCAGTGCGTCCGTTCAATTCACCGGGACGTTGATGAGCTTGGCCACGTTCTCCGTATCGATGACCACGACCTGGGGCTTGGTCGACTTGCCATTGAGCTTGAAGACGACCTTCCGCTTGCCCACCGGCAGCTGCAGCGGATTGCCCAGCGGTACGGGGCTCACGCGACCCGTGTTCTTCCCATCCACCCAGATTTGAGCGCCCGCCGGCGACGTACTGCAGGCGAACTTGCCCATCGCGGCAGCAGCGGGCTTCGGCTTGGGCTCCGGAGGAGGCTTCGGGGTCGGTGCCACGGCCACGGGCGGGGGCTTGGGCTTCGGCTCTGGAGGCGTGGGCTTCGGCTTCGGCTCGGGCGGCGGTGCTTCCTCCACCATGTCCACGGCGACACGAACCTCGGTGTTCCCGCTAGACGTGAAGTCGCCAGAGAACGGCTTGAAGCCCGAGCGCTTCGCCGTGAACGTGTACTTCTTGCCCATCTCCAGGTCGCCGAGCTTCGCGCCGGGCAGCTTGCCCAGGGACTTGCCGTCGACGGAGATCTCCGCGCCCTCCTGTCCTTCGAACAGGGCGGTGAACGTCGTCGGAGCGGGAGGCTCGACGGGCTTCTCCGGGGGCGTCTCCGGCGTCGTGGGCGGAGGCGTGTTGTCCACCACCACCGGCGGCGCCGTGGGCGGAGGCTCCGGGGGCTTGGGTTCCTGAGGCTTCGGAGTCGGCGCATCCGACCTCAGGCTGAGGAGGATGGGGGCCGCCGCCTGACCCGCGGTGACCTCGATCTGCTGCGTCACGGGCTGATAGCCCGGCGCCGAGGCGGTCACGCTGTGGATGCCCGCGGACAGCTCGATGACCTGGTTGGCGTTCACGGGCTCACCGTCCACGAGGACGGTGGCGCCCACCGGCGCGACGAAGTTCACGGAGCCCGTGGACGAACCACGGACCACGAAGATCACCGCGACCAGGAGGAGCAGGGCCGCGCCCGCGGCCATGCCGATGATGGCGGGCTTGGGCAGAGGCTTCTTCGGTCCAGCGGGCGCCTTGGCCTTCTCGACCTTGGCGGCCGGGGCCGGCTTCGCCATCTTGGAAGCCTTCTGGGGGATGGTCGCCGGACCGTCGGCCTCGTCGTCGTAGGGCGGCTCTTCGCCGTCCTGCCCTTCGTCGCCGTAGTCGTCCTGACCGTCGCCCTCGTACTCGTCGCCCTGGTCGTCGTAGGCGCCTTCCGGGTCCTCCTCGGCCGCCTGGGCGCGCAGGCCATTGTGGCGGGAGCCCACCGGGAGGGTGATGTTGCCCGTGGTCTCCTCTTCCTCGGGATCCAGCACCGGGGCCGCCGAGCCACCGCGGGAGCGCGAAGGCGGCGCCGTCGGAGCCGGACCAATCATGGTCGCGCCCGCGTAGGCCTCTCCGCCCTCGTCCCCGATGATGACCTGGGACTTGGGGCCGCTCTTGCCCTTGCCGCCTCTTCCTTCGTCCTGAGCGTAGGGAGAGGCGCTCGTGTGGTGCCCGGCCCGGTCGATGGGATTCTCCGAGCGGCCGGTGATGCTGTCGTCCACAACGACGCTGCTGTCCGCGATCCGCGTCTCCGGGGCGCGGAACGTGTGCGTGGAGTCGACGATCTGCGTCTTGTCCGCGGCGCCGTCCATCTCCGCCAGCTCTTCAGCGCTGGGCGGCGGGATGTAGCCAGGCGCGGGCTGTGCGGGCGCAGTGGAGGCGCGGCCCACGGGAGAACCGGTGGCCGACGGCGCCGGCGACCTCTTTTGCGCGGTCGCACGGGGGGGCGCTGCCACCGGAGGAGGTAGCGTCACACCCGAGTGCTCGATCTGATCCGGGCGCTCGACGGAGGCGTAGCGCTCCATCTTCTCCGCCTCGCGGAGCATGTCCTCGGCGAAGGCCTCCTTCATGAAACCGGACAGGTGCTTCGACGAGTAGATGGCGTCCCCCGCGAGGAGGAAGCGCATCAGGTCCTCCTGGAGGTCCGAAGCCCACTGGTAGCGGTCCTCGGGCTCGCGCGCGAGCGCCTTGAGGACGACCTTCTCCAGACCCGCGGAGATGTTCGGGTTGAACTCGCGCGGCAACGGGATGTCCGCGTTGCGCACCTTCTCCAGCGTGGAGAAGTCGGACTCGCCCACGAAGAGCTTCTCGCCCGTGAGCATTTCGTAGAGCAGCACGCCGACCGCGAAGATGTCGCTGCGCCGGTCGATGGGCATGCCCCGGACCTGCTCCGGGCTCATGTAGCCGAACTTCCCCTTGAGGATGCCGGCCTGCGTCTTCTGCGAACGGTTGGCGGCCTTGGCGATGCCAAAGTCGATGATCTTCACCTCGCCTTCGTACGAGACGAGGATGTTCTGCGGAGACACGTCGCGGTGGATGATGTGCAGGTCCTGGCCGCGCGCGTCCTTCTTGCGGTGCGCGTAGTCCAGGCCCTCACACATCTTGGAGACGATGAACACCGCCTGTGCGGTGGGCATGATCTCCTTGCGGCGACGATAGCGTTCCAGGAGCGTGCGGACGTCACGGCCCGCCACGTACTCCATGGCGATGAAGTACGTGTCCTCGTGCTTCCCGAGCTCGTGGATGTGCACGATGTTGGCGTGGTTCAGCTGAACGCTGATCCGCGCCTCGTCGATGAACATCGTGATGAACTCGTCATCCTCCGCCATCGTCGGAAGGATCTTCTTGATGGCCAGGATGCGCTCGAAGCCTTCGACGCCAAAAGCCTTCGCGATGAAGACCTCGGCCATACCGCCGACGTTGACGCGCTCGAGGAGCAGGTACTTCCCAAAGAAGGTCGGCTTCTTCATCTCGCGGGGCTGCCCGGCGCCGGCGAGTACGGACCGCGGCAGGCGGTGCGCAAACCGGGGGGAGCAGTGACTCTAGATCCAGTGGGAACGGCGGTCAAACATCCACGACGACGCGATTCCCCAACGAATCCGAGAGCTTGGCGTCTTCTCACCCCAAAACTGACCCACCCGCCTTCCCGCGTCGCCCCGGCATCGCCTACCGCGAGCGCAGGACTCCGCGCACGCCGGGCGAAATCGCTCCAGGAGCGGAGGCAGCAGGAGCCCCGGCGAGCACGTATCAGCGCTCAAGCCAGGTGCGGCGGCCCGTGACACAAGCCCGCAAAGACAAAGCCCCTGGCGCCTTTCGGCGTCAGGGGCTTTCAAAAAGAATCCGGCAGCGACCTACTCTCCCACGCGGTTTCCCGCGGAGTACCATCGGCTCTGGAGGGCTTAACTTCCG
>NZ_RAVX01000069.1:0-944 GCF_003611605.1 Corallococcus sp. AB011P | reverse complement strand
GCGGCCTGGTTCGCGCAGGAGTCCGTGGCGACGCCCAAGCGGCGTACCGACTCGTGAAGGCGAACCAGGCCGTCCACGGCATCACGACGCTCTGCCGTGTCCTGGAGGTGTCCGAGAGCGGCTACCACGCGTGGCGGACGCGCCTGCCCTCGAAGCGCGCGGTCGCGGACGCGGGCCTCAGCGAGCGCATTCGCGCCATCCACGCGATGAGCGACGGCACCTACGGCGTGCCGCGCATCCACGCCGAGCTCGCGGCGGAGGGCGTGCACATCGGCCGCAAGCGTGTTGCCCGTCTCATGCGGGCAGCGCGCCTCGAGGGCGTCAGTCGCCGCAAGTGGTGTGTCACCACGACGCGCGACGAGCGCGCACGCCCTGCGCCCGACCTGGTCGACCGCAAATTCGTGGCCCCTGGACCCGACCAGCTCTGGGTTGCGGACATCACGTACATCCCGACGCACGCCGGCTTCCTCTACCTCGCCGTCGTGCTCGACGCATGGAGCCGCAAAGTGGTCGGCTGGGCCATGGCTGGCCACCTCAAGACGGAGCTCGTCGTGCAGGCACTCGACATGGCTGTGGGGCAGCGTCAGCCCCAGAGCGTCGTGCACCACAGCGACCAAGGGACGCAGTACACCTCGATTGGCTTCGGGCTTCGGTGCAAGGAAGCCGGCGTGCGCCCCTCCATGGGCAGCGTCGGCGACGCGTACGACAACGCGATGTGTGAAAGCTTCTTCGCCACACTCGAGTGCGAACTGCTCGCACGCCGCCGTTTCACGTCTCACGCCCAGGCGCGGATGGCCGTCTTCCGCTTCATCGAAGGCTGGTATAACCCGCGCAGGCGCCACTCCGCGCTCGACTACGAGTCACCCGCTGGTTACGAGAAGAAGCACCGCGCTGCCGCTTGAGGGCGAAAGCGCGGAACGCTCTGCGGAACCGGGGCAACTTCA
>NZ_RAVX01000068.1:0-987 GCF_003611605.1 Corallococcus sp. AB011P | reverse complement strand
GCCCAGGTGAAGGCCACCACCCTCGCCGCCTACGAGCACCAGCACGTCCCCTTCGAGAAGCTGGTGGAAGTCCTCCAGCCCTCGCGCGACTTGAGCCGCAGCCCTCTCTTCCAGGTGATGCTCGTCCTGCAGAACGCGCCCGCGGAGGCGCTGCGCGTGCCGGGCATGGCCTTCCAGCCCATTCCCCTGGAGGGCAACTCCTCCCGCTTCGATTTGGCCCTCACCCTCTTCGAGGTGCCCCAGGGCCTCACCGGCTTCCTCGAGTACAGCTCCGACCTCTTCGACGCCGCCACCGTCCAGCGCCTCATGGGCCACTTCGGCGTCCTCCTCTCCTCCCTCGCCTCCCAGCCGGATGCCCGCGTGTCCACGCTGGAGGTGATGACGGCGGAGGAGCGGAAGCAGCTCCTCGTCGAATGGAATGAGACGGACGTCTCCTTCCCTCGCGACACCTGCATCCACCACGTCTTTGCCGAGCACGCCCGACACACGCCTGACGCCGTCGCCGTGCGCATGGGTGAGAGAAGCGTCACCTACTCAGCCCTCAATGCCTGGGCTCACGGACTGGCCGTCCAACTGCATGCGGCCGGTGTCACTCGGGGTAGCCGCGTCGCCGTCCTCGCGGAGCGTTCCCCGGAGCTGGTGGTGGGCCTGCTCGCCACCCTCAAGGTGGGCGCCGCTTACGTCCCCATCTCTCCCGGTGTCCCGCCGGAGCGTCTGGCCTTCATGCTGGAGGATTGCGGCGCTTCCGTCCTCCTCACCCAGCAGCACCTGCGGGACTCGCTGCCCTCCCTCTCTTCGCGCGTCCTCTCGTTGGAGACGGACTCCACCATGGAGTCCGCGCCGCTGCCGGTGACGCCGGCGGGCCCGGAGGACCTGGCCTACGTCATCTACACCTCCGGCAGCACCGGCCGTCCCAAGGGCGTCGCCGTCCACCACCGCGCGTTGATGAACCTCGTCTCCTGGCACCAGCGCACCTATTCGCTGTCG
>NZ_RAVX01000067.1:0-1075 GCF_003611605.1 Corallococcus sp. AB011P | reverse complement strand
GCCGCCTTGCGCAGCGCCGATTCCGAGCGGTTGTTGTCGAGGGGCAGGCGCGCGTCGGAGACGAATCGCGTCAGGGCGTCCCACTGCTTCAGCGCGTAGGAAATGGCCTGGCCCAGCGGCCCCTTAGGCAGGTGGCGCGGCGCCTGCGCTTCCATCCACGCGCGCAGCGCCGTGAGGACGGGGAGACTCTGCTGCTGACGCAGCTCGCGGTGGGCGTCCGTGCGCACGACGCCCGCGTCGCGGGCCAGGGCTTCCACGCGGTAGAGGGCGAGGATGAAATCCAGCGCCTCACGTGCTTCGGGGGCGGTGGCCAGCGCGTCGAAGAAGCGGCGCCTGCAATGGGCCCAGCACCCGACGCGCACCCGGCCCTGGGGCAGCGTCACCGCGTTGTAGCCGGTGTACGCGTCCACCACGAGGGCGCCCGAGGTGCCGCCCAGGACTTCCTTCGGTGTCTTACTGGCCCGGCCGAGGCTGAAGCGGTAGCCGATGAGCCACTGCCCCGCCTCATTCTGGGTGAGAAAGGTCCAGAGGTAGCCCAGCCGCGTCTTCTTCACGTCCAGCACGCGCAACGGCGTCTCGTCAGCCCACACCACGTCCGCGGACGCAATGCATTGCAAGAGGTGCTGGCACAGAGGCAGCAGCACCGAGGCGGCCTGGTGGAAGAGGTCCGTCAGGGTGCTGCGACTCATGGGCACGCCGCTTCGCTCCACCCGCTGGGCCAGCCGGTGCAGAGGCATGGCGTCCGCGCACTTCGACGTCACCACGTGGGCGAGGAAGCCGGGGCCGTACTCGCCCCGGTCCACCACCCGGGCCGGGGGCGGGGCGGTGACGACGCCCCGGCCGCACGCGCACGCGAGGACTTCCTGCACGTGCACCTGCTTCTCGAAGCGGGCGGGCACGTACTCGTACACCACCGAGGTGCGGCCGGGGCCCAGGGGCTTCAAGTCTTCGCTGCCGCACGCCGGGCAGTGGCGCTCCTCGGCAGGCACCGCGTGGCGAATCTCCCGCGCCAGGGCCTCCTCGGCCTTGCGGGCGGCTCTCTCTTGCCGCTTCTTCTTCGCGGCCTCGGCCCGGG
>NZ_RAVX01000066.1:0-1221 GCF_003611605.1 Corallococcus sp. AB011P | reverse complement strand
GCGGCACACTCAATGGGTCGACGCAACAGGCGCTACCCGTCGAGAGGAGCTGTGCGTGGCGAGAAGACGTCAGGGCTTTTCCGCGGACCAGAAGGCCGAAATTTGGAGGCAGTGGAAGACTGGGCAGTCCCTGAGTGACATCAGCCGGGCACTCGGTCGCGTCCCAGGGACAGTGCACAACGTGCTCTCGTCCAATGGAGGCTTCGTGCCTCCCGCACGGCGACGCTCTCGTTTGGCGCTCACGGTGGTGGAGCGAGAGGAGATTTCACGAGGACTGGCCAGTGGCCTCTCCCTGCGGCAAATCGCAAGGACGCTGCGGCGATCGCCGTCGACCCTCACACGGGAAGTGGCACGCAATGGCGGTGCCTCAGGGTACCGAGCTGCGCCAGCAGATGACAGCGCGTGGAAGCGGGCGCGCCGTCCGAAACCATGCCGCCTGGCAGGGAACTCAAAGCTGCGGCAGTTCGTCGCCAAGAAGCTCCAGGAAGACTGGTCGCCCGCGCAAATCGCCGGAGCGCTCCCGCGAGTGTTCCCTGAGGAGCCATTGATGCGGATTTCCCACGAGACGATTTACAAGAGCCTCTTCATTCAGGCTCGCGGCGTGCTGAAGAGGGAGCTCGTCAAGCACCTACGCTCGCGCCGGACGATGCGGCGCTCGAAGCTGGCGACCACGGCCGGTCAGCGACGCGGTCAAATCAAGGACGCCGTCTCGATTCGGGAGCGCCCAGCGGAGGCGGAGGACAGGGCGGTACCCGGACATTGGGAAGGCGACCTGCTGGCCGGCGCGAACAACAGCCACATCGCCACGCTCGTCGAGCGGCACTCGCGCTTCACGATGCTCGTGAAGGTCGCCGGGAAGGACAGCGCCAACGTCGTCCGGGCCCTGACCGTCGCGGCACGCAAGCTGCCCCGAACACTCCGACGCTCCCTGACGTGGGACCGCGGAACGGAACTCGCAAAGCACCGGGAACTCGCGATGGCGACTGACTTCTCCATCTACTTCTGCGAGCCACGGAAGCCTTGGCAGCGCGGAACGAACGAGAACACGAACCGGCTCCTTCGGCAGTACTTCCCAGATGGAACGGACGTTTCAACTCTCTCTCAGCGAGAACTAGACGCAGTGGCCCTCAGATTGAACCAGCGTCCGAGAAAGACCCTGGGGTTCGAAACTCCCGCCGCCAAACTGCACCAGGTGTTGCGTTGACGGGTTGAGCGCACCGC
>NZ_RAVX01000065.1:0-1233 GCF_003611605.1 Corallococcus sp. AB011P | reverse complement strand
CGGGCCTGACTCGGCGAGCGGAAATGGTGGCGCTCCAGCAGCCAGTGCTCGTTGTACCGGTGGGCCCACTCCAGCAGCGCCTGTCGGAGTGCCTCCACGGTGGAGAAGGTGCGTACCCAGAGCAGTTGCTCCTTGAGGGTGCGGATGAAGCGCTCGGCGCAGCCGTTGCCCTCGGGGCTGCGGACGAAGGATGGGCTGGACTGGGCGCCCAGGAAGCGCAGCTCGCTCTGGAAGACGTCGGAGGTGTACTGGCTGCCGTTGTCGTGGCGGATGGACAGCCCCGAGGCCACGCCTCGGCCATACCCACCGAAGCGAGCCTTGACGCCCTGGCGAATGGGCTCGAGGGCTTCGAAACGGGTGCCTACCTTGGCCGCGTGGATGCCGACACACTCGGCAGTGGCGTGGTCGATGGCGATGAAGACGGTGGCCTGGCCCTCCAGCGCCGTCACCGTGCAGGTGGCGTCGGTGCCCCACATGACGTCGGGCCTGTCGGTGGTAATCGTGCCGTCGTGGTGGCGTGGCCCCAGCACCCGGCGAGCACGGCCCGGCGCCAGGAGCCCCGCCTCGCGCATCAGCCGCAGGCAGCGGGCCTTCGAGGTGCGTACGTGCTGCGCGCGCAGCCGTGCCCACACCTTTCGGTGCCCTTCGCCCAGGAAGGGCGAGGCCGCCAGAATGCCGCGGATGGCCTCCCGCAGCGCCTCGTCCGTCAGCGCCGTCTTGGGGCCGCGCCGCGCCGTCGGCCCATCCGTGGACTGACGGCGGGCGCGGTGTCGGTACACCGTGGCGCGAGGCACGCCCCAGGTGGCCGTCACGAGCGCCAGGCCGTACCGCTTGCCGCTGGAAGGCGAGAGCCGGGCGCTCATCCTCTCGACTTCCTCCAGGGAAAACCCGGCGCGTTGCCCTCCAGCAGTCGGGCCTTCTCCGAGAGCAGCTCGTTCTTCATCATCAGCTCGCCCACCATGGCCTTGAGCCGCAGCACCTCGTCGTCCGCCGCTTCCGGCTCGCGGCTCTTGAGGTTCGCTTCGGCCCCAGCCAGGAACTTCTCCCGCCACTCACTCAGCAAGGCCGCCGTGACGCCCAGCTCCCGCGACAGGGCGTCGAGTTCCTCGCCCTTGAGCAACCGGAGCACCGCCTCCTTCTTGCGCTTCGCCGAAAACCGACCGCGCTCCGACGTCCTGTCCTGCTTCTGCTGCTTCTTCACATCCACCTCACACGGGGGAGGTTATTCCCCCA
>NZ_RAVX01000064.1:0-1263 GCF_003611605.1 Corallococcus sp. AB011P | reverse complement strand
TGAGAGTCCCCCGCTTCCGTGGACACCCCCGATGTGATGGAAGGGTGTGGGATGTCGGAAAGCGAGAAGAGGCAGCGGCGGCAGCGGCGTAGTTTCAGCCCAGAGTTCAGGGCTGGAGCGGTGAAGCTGGTGCTGGACGAAGGCAAGTCCGTCACGGAGGTGGCGCGGGACTTGGACCTGACTGAGACGGCCTTCCGCAAGTGGGTGGAGCAAGCGAGGACGGACCGGGGCAAGGGCAAGCCGGGCGCGCTCACCAGCGAGGAGCGGTTGGAGCTCTCGCAGTTGCGCAAGCGCGTGCGCCAGTTGGAGATGGAGAAGGAGCTGTTAAAAAACGCGGCGGCCTTCTTCGCGAAGGAGATGAAGTGAAGTTCCGCTTCATCCACGCGGAGAAGGCCTCCCTGTCCGTGGCATTTCTGTGCCGCCAGCTGGGCGTCTCGCGCTCCGGCTACTACGCCTGGGCGAAGAGACCCGAGTCGCAGCGCAAGAAGAGCGACCGCGCACTCACCCAGGAGGTGGCGGCCATCCACCAGGAGAGCCGCGGCACCTATGGGAGTCCGCGTGTGCATGCGGAGCTGCGCGCGCGGGGCCGCCACGTCGCCAAGAAGCGGGTGGCCCGCCTCATGCGACAGCAGGGGCTTGCAGCCCGCAGAAGGCGCCCCTTCGTGCGGACCACCGACAGCAAGCACGCCCATCCAGTCGCGCCCAACGTCGTAGCGCGGGACTTCCAGCCTCCTGGGCCCAACCACACCTGGGCAGGAGACATCACCTATGTCTGGACCGCCGAAGGCTGGCTCTACCTGGCCGTGGTGTTGGACCTCTTTAGTCGCCGCGTCGTGGGCTGGAGCATCGCGGAGCGCATCGACCGCCACCTGGTCCTCGCCGCGCTCGACATGGCGCTCGCTGGGCGTCAGGCCCCTGTGCTGTACCACTCTGACCGTGGCAGCCAGTACGCGAGTGAGGACTACCAGGCACGACTGGCGAAGCGTGGCATCACCTGCTCGATGAGTCGCAAGGGCAATTGCTGGGACAACGCCGTCGTGGAGAGCTTCTTCAGCAGCGTGAAGATGGAACTCGTCCACACCCGCAGCTTCCGGACGCGCCAGGAAGCCAGGCTCGCGTTGTTCGAGTACATGGAGGTGTTCTACAACCGCAGGCGCCGTCACTCCTCACTTGGCTATGCGAGTCCAGCCGAGTACGAGCGACTGGCTGAGGTTTCGAGGCAGGCAGCGTAGTCAACCTGTCCACCGAAGCGGGTGACGCTCA
>NZ_RAVX01000063.1:0-1416 GCF_003611605.1 Corallococcus sp. AB011P | reverse complement strand
TACTACTTGATCAGATGCGTGACGGCCCTCGAGGAGGAGCGCGAGCGCCGAGTCTGCGGAGGCACATTGGACAATGGCCGAGGCGGCGCAGCAGTAGATGCTGAAGCCGTCGGCGCACCTGGGGCAGCGTCCAGGGAATCCGCCTCCGGGGGGAAAAGCGCTCGACGGAGCGCGAGGAAGCCATGGGCCACCATGCATAGGGTGGCGTGGTGGTGAAAGCCTCTCCAGGTGCGGCCCTCGAAGTGGTCCAGGCCGACTTCGCCCTTCATCTCCTGGTAGTCACGCTCCACGCGCCATCGCAGCTTCGCCAGGGTGACGAGGCGTTTGAGAGGCGTGTCTTCCGGCAGAGACGAGAGGTAGTACTTCGTTGGCGCGGCCTCGCCCGGCGGCCACTCGCACAAGAGCCATTCGGGAGCGCCGGGCGCCTTGCGCACGACATGGCCTTCAGCGACCTGGATTCGCACCGCGGCGAAGGTGGAAGACTGCGTGCCGCGGCTGCCCTCGCGCCAGCTGATACGGCGGTACTCCTCCTCGGGTAACTGGCGCGCCAATTCTTCAATCGTCCAGGGCTGTACGCCGCTGTCGTCGACGAAGCGAGTCCGGGGGCGTCCGTACGCGCCCGCCTTCTTCACCGGCAGGTGCGGCGTGGCCCCCGGAGGCCACACCTTGTGCTGCCCTGGCACCGCGACGAGGTAGGGCAGGCCGCGAGCCGTGAGGCCTTCTCGAAACTCCCGGCAGTTTCCATACCCCGCATCCGCCAGGACGACGTGCTTGCGCACGCCCCACTTCAACGCGTCGTCCAACTGCGCCAGCGCCAATTCCCATTTGCGCGAGGCCCCCACCGCCTCGGGGACACCCGCCGCCTTGCGTCGGGCCGCGTCCGTCACCCACTCCTCGGGCAGGTACAGCCGCATGCCGATACACCCGCTGCCACGAGCCCCAGCCAAATGCAGGCTGACGGCCACCTGGCAGTTGTCCGTGCGCCCCAGCGTGCCCGAGTACTGTCGGGCGACTCCCACCGAGTGCTTCCCCTTCTTCGGAAAGCCCGTGTCGTCTACCACCAGCGCTTCCACCTCCGGCAGCCGCGCTTCCAGCTTCCGCGCCAGTCGCTCCCTCAGCGCCTCGTCGCTCCACGTCCCTTGCGAGACGCACTGCTGCAATCGCTGGCGCATTGCCTCGACCTCCCCGGCGTCCTCCACCAGCCGGGCCGCCATCGGCTCGATGCTCTTGCGCTCCCCATCCAGCAGCAGGCCCGTCACGTAGGCCTCCATGGCGCGCCGTCTCTCCAGTCGCCCCATGCCGGCGACCATCTCCTCAAGGTAGGCGCCCAGCGCCTCGTCCAGCTTCTTGAGCTGCGCGGGTGTCATCCCGACCGTAGATCACGCCCGCCACCTGGATTCAAGTGACCGGGTAGTA
>NZ_RAVX01000062.1:0-1515 GCF_003611605.1 Corallococcus sp. AB011P | reverse complement strand
GGGTGGTGCTCGCCTGGGGGGGCAGTGAGGCAGCGAACGGTGGGCCTCACCACACTCGACGTGGGCTGGGGGTGATTAGAAATACTGGGACGTGGCCACGCCCGACCCGAGAGATGCGCGTATCGCGGAACTGGAGCGACTGCTGAGCGCGGCGCTCTCGCGAATCGAGCAGCAGGAGGCGCGCATCGCGCAGCAGGAGGCGCGCATCGCGGAGTTGGAGGCGCAGTTGCGGAGCACCTCGCGTAATTCCTCGAAGCCTCCGTCCTCGGACCCACCCGGTACGCCGCCCAGCAAGTCGGAGCCGACGGGGCGCAAGCCCGGAGGCCAGCCCGGACACAAGGGCCGCAAGCGCGAGCTGCTGCCGCCGGACAAGGTGACGCAGGTGGTGGCGGTGCCCGCACCGGAGCGTTGCACGGGCTGCACCGGGCCCCTGTTGCGACTGGAGAGCACGCCTCCCGCACAAATCCACCAGGTGGTGGAGTTGCCGCGCATCGTGCCCGAGGTGAAGCAGTACGAGTTGCACGCGGGCTGGTGCGCCCGCTGCGATGCCTGGCGCTGCGCACCGCTGCCGGCGGGAGTGCCCGAGGGCAACTTCGGTCCGCGCCTGACAAGCTTCATCGCCCTTTGCACCGGGCGCTTCCGCCTGTCCAAGCGGCGGGTGCAGGAGTTGCTGGAAGACGTGCTGGGCGTGGAGCTGGCGCTCGGCAGCGTCAGCAACCTCGAGCAGGCGGTGAGCAGCGCTCTGGCGGCGCCGGTAGACGAGGCCCGCGCGTATGTGCGGGCGCAGCCGGCCGTGCATCAGGATGAAACCGGGTGGTGGCAAAAGCATGCCAGGGCCTGGCTGTGGGTGGCCAGCACCACGACAGTGGCCGTCTTCCTCATCATCAAGAGTCGCGGCAAGGACGTCGCCCAGACGATGCTGGGCAAGGGCTTTCAAGGAACGCTCATCTCTGACAGGTGGTGTGCCTACAACTGGGTGCACGTCCTCAGGAGGCAGGTCTGCTGGGCGCATCTGGTGCGCGAGTTCGAGGGCTTCGTCGAGCGCGGCGGGGAGGCGAAACGGCTGGGAGCGCTGCTGCTGGCCGAAGTCTTCGTCCTCTTCGAATGGTGGCACCTGGCACGCGATGGGCTGCTGTCGCGCGCCACCTTCCAGCGCAAGATGCGACCGCTGATGCGAGAGGTGGAGCGACTCCTGGCGGAGGCCGCAGACGTGTGCCCGAAGAAGGTGGCCGGCACCGCCAGGGAAATCCTCAAGCTCAAGGATGCCCTCTGGACGTTCGTCTATACCAAAGGCGTCGAGCCCACCAACAACCTTGCCGAGAGGGACCTGCGCCATGCCGTCATCTGGCGAAAGACGAGCTTTGGCACCCAGAGCGACGACGGCAGCCGCTTCGTCGAGCGTATCCTCACGGCCGTGATGACCCTCCGCAAGCAGGAGCGCAACGTGCTCGACGCTCTCACGGCGTCCCTCGAAGCCCATCTCCACGGCACTCCCGCGCCCTCGCTCCTGCCCGG
>NZ_RAVX01000061.1:0-1818 GCF_003611605.1 Corallococcus sp. AB011P | reverse complement strand
CGTCGGCGTCCGCTCCAGCTTCTTCGAGTTGGGCGGCCACTCCCTGCTCGCCGTGCGCATGGTCGCCGCCGTGCGCGAGCACCTGGGCCAGTCGATTCCCCTCTCCGTCCTCTTCCAGCAGCCCACCATCGAGCAGCTCGCCCAGGTGCTCCGCGACGACTCGCAGACATGGACGCCCCTCGTCCCGCTGGAGCGCGGAGAACCCGGCCAGCGGCCCCTCTTCCTCGTCCACCCCGGCGGCGGCAACGTCCTGGCCTACTCGGAGCTGGCGCGCAGGCTCGGCCCCTCTCTGCCCGTCTACGGCCTCCAGTCGCGAGGCCTCGACGGACGCCCCGTCGTCGAGTCCATCGAGGAGATGGCCACCCTCTACATCGAAGCCCTCCGCACGGTGCAGCCCCACGGCCCCTACCAACTGGGAGGCTGGTCTCTCGGCGGAGTCATCGCCTACGAGATGGCCCGCCGCCTGCGCGAGGCTGGCGAAGCCGTGGACCTGCTCGCCCTCATCGATGCCCACGTCCACGGTCTGACGAAGCCCTCCCAGGAGGCCACGCACCTCGACTCCGAGGCCCGCGCGAGGCTCGCCTTTGCCCACGCCACCGCTACCGCCTTCGGCCAGAACCTCTCCGCTTCGGACGAAGCGCTGGCACAGGACGACGACGCGATGCTGGACCACCTGCTGAAGGAAGGGCTCCGGGCGCGCATCCTCGACGCTCAGTCCGGCCCCGCCCAGCTGCGCGCCCTCTTCAACGTCTTCCGGGCCAACCTCTTCGCCCATGAGAAGTACGCGCCCCAGCCGTACGACGGCACCGCCTTGCTGCTGAGCGCCAGCGACGCCGTGCCCGATGTCCCGCGTCACCGCGGCTGGGAGCCCCTGGTGCGTGGCGGGCTGGAGGTGCATGACGTGCCCGGCAGCCATCACGCGTTGATGCAGGACCCGAATCTCGGCTCCATCATCGAGCGCCTGCGGGAGGCGCTCGCGCGGGTGTCCGGTACCGCGCCCCGGCAGGCCACCGGGAGCTGACTCCGGGGGTTGGAGTGGAGCCAGAGGGAGGAGACGCTGGGAGCGGGTCTCACTCTGGAGGACATCTGACGTCCTTCCCTCCCTGGCTTCAGGGAACCAGAGCAATACAGCAAATACCTGAATTCATTCGAGTGGGTGTCTGTCCGCCCTCATGACAGGGTCTGTGTAGGCGGAATAATCTCACCCATATGAATTTGACCCACCCTCGCGCTTCCTCGGGAAGAGCGGCGCAGGGAGTCAATCCGGCACCAGCAACACGTCCGAGTTTCCGCGAGCGCCACTGCCCCCAGTGGTGCTCGTACGCAGTGGCGGCCCCCAGTGCGGAGTACACGAGATGAGCCACGAGCTGTCGAAGAGGATCGCCAACCTTTCGCCGGAAAAGCGCGCCGAGTTGCTCAAGAAGATGGCCGCGCAGAAGGCCACCGCGGGCAACTCCGCCCACGGCCTCATCCCGGTGCAGGACCGCTCGCGTCCCCTGCCCCTGTCCTTCGCCCAGCAGCGCCTCTGGTTCATTGAGCAGTTGCAACCCGGCACCTCCCTCTTCAACGTCCCCATGGCGGTGCGCCTGGAGGGTGCGCTCGACGTGGCCGTGCTGGAGCGCGCGCTGCGCGAAGTGGTGCGCCGCCACGAAGTGCTCCGCACCTCCTTCCGTGAGGACGTCTCCGGCCCTGTGCAGGTGGTGTCTCCGGAGCCGGTGCTCACCCTGGAGCGCAAGGAGCTCACGGGCTCGCCGCCGGAAGAAGCCTGGCGCCTGGCGCGTGAAGCCGCCGCGCAGCCCTTCGACCTCGCGAAGGGCC
>NZ_RAVX01000060.1:0-1851 GCF_003611605.1 Corallococcus sp. AB011P | reverse complement strand
AGCGAGAGTTCGAAGCGCGGAGCCAGGTGGAACAGGAGATGCGCCGGCCCTTCGACCTGCGCACGGGGCCGCTCCTCCGCACGCTGCTCTTCAAGCTGGCAGAACACGAGCACGTGCTCGTCGTCACGATGCACCACATCGTCTCCGACGGCTGGTCGCTGGGAGTGCTGGTGCGGGAAGTCTCGGCTCTCTACGCGGCCTTCTCCGCCAGCCAGCCGTCGCCTCTGCCTGCGCTGCCGGTGCAGTACGCAGACTATGCAGACTGGCAGCGTCGGACGCTCGCGGGCGAGACGCTGCGGCAGGAAATGGCCTACTGGGAAGCGAAGCTCTCCGGCGCTCCAGCCGTGCTGGAGCTGCCCACCGACTTCCCACGCCCGGCCGTCCGGAGCACCGCGGGCGCAACCCTCGGCTTCACCCTGTCACGTGAGCTGACGGAAGCCCTCCGGAACCTGGCTCACCGTGAAGGCGGCTCGCTCTTCATGGTGCTGCTCGCGGGCTGGCAGGGCCTGCTTGCGCGCTACACGGGGCAGCAGGACCTCAGCGTGGGCTCGCCCATCGCCGGCCGCACGCGCGCGGAGACGGAGGGGCTCATCGGCTTCTTCGTCAACACGCTCGTCCTGCGCGCGAAGGTGGAGACGGACCAGTCCTTCCGCTCGCTGCTCCAGCAGGTGCGCGCCACGGTGCTGGAGGCCTACGAGCACCAGGAGGTGCCCTTCGAGAAGCTGGTGGAAGTCCTCCAGCCGACGCGCAGCCTCAGCCACACGCCTCTCTTCCAGACGCTGCTCGCGCTCCAGAACGTGCCCACGGAGGACGTGCGGCTGCCGGACCTCCGGCTGCGAAGGCTGGAGACCACCCACTCGTCGTCGAAGTTCGACGTGAGCGTCTTCTTCACGGAGACGTCCGAAGGGCTGCGAGGCACGCTGGAGTACAGCACCGCCCTCTTCAAGCAGAGCACCGTGGAGCGGATGGCCGCCCACCTGCGCACGCTGCTGGAGGCAGTGGCCGCGAAGCCCGAGCAGGCCATGGCCCACCTGCCGCTCCTCTCCAGCGAGGAGCGCCAGCGCATCCTCGTGGACTGGAACGACACCACCGTCACCAGCCCGACGGAGGTTCCCGTCCACGCCCACTTCGCCCGGCAGGCCCAGCGCACGCCCGACGCGGTGGCCCTGGTTCTGGGCGACGCGACGCTGACGTATGCACAGCTGGACGCGCACGCGAACCAGCTGGCCCATCACCTGCGGGCCCTGGGCATCGCCCCCGGTGCGCGAGTGGGCCTCGCCGTCGAGCGCTCCTTCGAGCTGGTGACCGCTCTCCTTGCCATCCTCAAGGTGGGCGCGGCCTTCGTCCCCGTGGACCGCAACGCACCCGTGGACCGCATCGCGATGCTGCTGGAGGACGCGGACGTAGACGTGGTGGTCACGCACCAGCCCTTCGCTTCGTTGCTCCCCGCCTCCGGCACCCGCGTCTGGTTGGATGCCCAGTCCGCGCAGATTGCCTCGCGGCCCACGCATGCGCTGGATGCCCGCGTGGACGGTGATGCCCTCGCCTACGTCATGTTCACCTCCGGCAGCACCGGCCGTCCCAAGGGCGTCTGCGTGCCGCACCGGGGAATCACCCGCCTCGTGCTCGGCAGCACCTTCATGCGCTTCGGGGCCGACGAAGTCTGGCTGCAGTTCGCACCCGTCGCCTTCGACGCGTCCACGCTCGAAATCTGGGGCGCGCTCCTGCACGGCGCGAAGCTCGTCCTCGCGCCGCCGCACTCCCTCTCCCTGGAGGAACTGGCCGCCCAACTGCGTCACCACCGCGTGACGTCACTGTGGCTCACCGCCGCCCTCTTCGAGCAGATGGCCC
>NZ_RAVX01000005.1:573675-600179 GCF_003611605.1 Corallococcus sp. AB011P | reverse complement strand
TCGTCTGGTGGGGCTGACCCGCACGAGCACTACTCAGCTCACCCGCGTCTCGCATGACGGTCCGCTGCCGTTGTCCTTCGCCCAGCAGCGGCTGTGGCTCATTGATCAGCTCGAACCGGGCAGCCCGCTCTACAACGTGCCCATCGCAGTTCGGCTGGAGGGCCACCTGCGCACGGGCGTGCTGGAGCATGCCCTGCAGGAAGTCGTGCGCCGACACGATGCTCTGCGCACCACCTTCACCCAGGTGGACGGAGAGCCGGTCCAGCGCATCCACTCCGACAGTCAGCTGCCCCTGGGGCTCGTGGACCTCTCGAACGTGCCGGAGGCGCAGCGAGAGTTCGAAGCGCGGAGCCAGGTGGAACAGGAGATGCGCCGGCCCTTCGACCTGCGCACGGGGCCGCTCCTCCGCACGCTGCTCTTCAAGCTGGCAGAACACGAGCACGTGCTCGTCGTCACCCTGCACCACATCGTCTCTGACGGCTGGTCGCTGGGAGTGCTTGTGCGGGAAGTCTCGGCCCTCTACGCGGCCTTCTCCGCCAGCCAGCCGTCGCCCCTGACTGCGCTGCCGGTGCAGTACGCGGACTATGCCTACTGGCAGCGCCGCACGCTCGCGGGCGAGACGCTGCGGCAGGAAATGGCCTACTGGGAAGCGAAGCTCTCCGGCGCTCCAGCCGTGCTGGAGCTGCCCACCGACTTCCCCCGCCCGGCCGTCCGGAGCACCGCGGGTGCAACCCTCGGCTTCACCCTGTCACGTGAGTTGACGGAAGCCCTGCGCGGACTGGCTCACCGTGAAGGCGGCTCGCTCTTCATGGTGCTGTTGGCCGCCTGGCAGGGCCTGCTTGCGCGCTACACGGGGCAGCAGGACCTCAGCGTGGGCTCGCCCATCGCCGGCCGCACGCGCGCGGAGACGGAGGGGCTCATCGGCTTCTTCGTCAACACGCTCGTCCTGCGTGCGAAGGTGGACGAGGGCCAGTCCTTCCGCTCGCTGCTCCAGCAGGTGCGCGCCACGGTGCTGGAGGCCTACGAGCACCAGGAGGTGCCCTTCGAGAAACTGGTGGAGGCCCTGCAACCGACGCGCAGCCTCAGCCACACGCCTCTCTTCCAGACGCTGCTCGCGCTCCAGAACGTGCCCACGGAGGACGTGCGGCTGCCGGACCTCCGGCTGCGAAGGCTGGAGACCACCCACTCGACGTCGAAGTTCGACGTGAGCGTCTTCTTCACGGAGACGTCCGAAGGGCTGCGAGGCACGCTGGAGTACAGCACCGCCCTCTTCAAGCAGAGCACCGTGGAGCGGATGGCCGCCCACCTGCGCACGCTGCTGGAGGCAGTGGCCGCGAAGCCCGAGCAGGCCATGGCCCACCTGCCGCTCCTCTCCAACGACGAGCGCCAGCGCCTCCTCGTCGAGTGGAACGACACCACCGTCACCAGCCCGATGGAGGTTCCCATCCACGTCCACTTCGCCCGGCAGGCGCAGCGCACACCTCACGCTGTCGCCCTCGTGCTGGGGGATGACTTGCTGACGTATGCCCAGCTGGATTCACGCGCGAACCAACTGGCCCATCACCTGTGGGCCCTGGGCATCGCCCCCGGTGCACGCGTCGGCCTCGCCGTCGAGCGCTCCTTCGAGCTGGTGACCGCGCTCCTCGCCATCCTCAAGGTGGGCGCGGCCTTCGTCCCCGTGGACCGCAATGCGCCCGTGGAGCGCATCGAGATGCTGCTGGAGGACGCGGACGTGGACGTGGTGGTCACGCACCAGCCCTTCGCTTCGTTGCTCCCCGCCACCGGCACCCGCGTCTGGTTGGACGCCCAGTCCGCGCAGATTGCATCGCGGCCCACGCATGCGCTGGATGTCCGCGTGGACGGTGATGCCCTCGCCTACGTGATGTTCACCTCCGGCAGCACCGGCCGTCCCAAGGGCGTCTGCGTGCCTCACCGGGGAATCACCCGCCTCGTGCTCGGCAGCACCTTCATGCGCTTCGGGGCGGATGAAATCTGGCTCCAGGCCGCCCCTGTTGCCTTCGACGCGTCCACGCTCGAAATCTGGGGTGCACTGCTGCACGGCGCGAAGCTCGTCCTCGCGCCGCCGCACTCCCTCTCCCTGGAGGAACTGGCCGCCCAACTGCGTCACCACCGCGTGACGTCACTGTGGCTCACCGCCGCCCTCTTCGAGCAGATGGCCCTGCACCAGGGCGAAGCGCTCGCGGGCGTGCGTCAGGTCCTCGCCGGTGGCGACGTGCTGCCTGCCTCCCGTGTGCGCGAACACCTCGCGCGCATTCCGGAAGGCACCACCTTCCTCAACGGCTATGGCCCCACGGAGAACACCACCTTCTCCGCCACCTTCGCCATGCAGCACGGCACGCGGATGGAAGGCGCCATCCCCATTGGCCGGCCGCTCTCCAACTCCACGGTGTACGTCCTCGACGCGCACCTGCACCCGGTGCCCGTGGGTGTCGCCGGTGAGGTGTACGTCGGCGGCCAGGGCCTGGCCTGGGGCTACTTGAACCGCCCCGAGCTGACCGCGGAACGCTTCGTCCCCCACCCCTTCGCCTCCACGCCGGGCGAGCGCCTCTACCGCACGGGAGACAAGGCCCGCTGGAAGGCGGACGGCACGCTCGACTTCCTCGGCCGCATCGACTTCCAGGTGAAGGTGCGTGGCTTCCGCATCGAGCTGGGCGAAATCGAAGCGGCCCTCCGTCGCGCGCCAGGCCTCAAGGACGCCATCGTCGTCGCGAAGGGTGAGGCCGCCGACAAGCGCCTCGTCGCCTATGTCACCGCTCGCGAAGGCCACTCGCTCGACTCCGAGGAACTCAAGGCCCTCCTCCGGCAGCAGCTGCCCGAGTACATGGTGCCGTCTACCGTCGTGGTGCTGGACGCCCTGCCCCTCAACTCCAACGGCAAGGTGGACCGCAAGGCCCTGCCCGAACCCGATGCCCACACTGTTGAAGCCCGGGACTTCGTCGCGCCCCGAGACGCGCTCGAAATGCAGCTCGCCCGCATCTGGGAGGACGTCCTCGGTGTCCGCTCCGTCGGCGTCCGCTCCAGCTTCTTCGAGTTGGGCGGCCACTCCCTGCTCGCCGTGCGCATGGTCGCCGCCGTGCGCGAGCACCTGGGCCAGTCGATTCCCCTCTCCGTCCTCTTCCAGCAGCCCACCGTCGAGCAGCTCGCCCAGGTGCTCCGCGACGACTCGCAGACCTGGACGCCCCTCGTCCCGCTGGAGCGAGGAGAACCCGGCCAGCGGCCCCTCTTCCTCGTCCACCCTGGCGGCGGCAACGTCCTGGCCTACTCGGAGCTGGCGCGCAGGCTGGGGCCGTCACTGCCCGTCTACGGCCTCCAGTCACGCGGCCTCGACGGGCGGCCCGTCGCCGAGTCCATCGAGGAGATGGCCAGCCTCTACATCGAAGCCCTCCGCACGGTGCAGCCGCACGGCCCCTACCAACTGGGCGGCTGGTCCCTGGGCGGAGTCATCGCCTACGAGATGGCCCGCCGCCTGCGCGAGGCTGGCGAAGCCGTGGAGCTGCTCGCCCTCATCGATGCCCACGTCCACGGCCTGACGAAGCCCGCCCAGGAGGCCACGCAGCTCGACTCCGAGGCCCGCGCGAGGCTCGCCTTTGCCCACGCCACCGCTACCGCCTTCGGCCAGGAGCTCTCCGCTTCGGACGAAGCGCTGGCACAGGGCGACGACGCGATGCTGGACCACCTGCTGAAGGAAGGGCTCCGGGCGCGCATCCTCGACGCTCAGTCCGGCCCCGCCCAGCTGCGTGCCCTCTTCAACGTCTTCCGGGCCAACCTCTTCGCCCATGAGAAGTACGTCCCCCAGCCGTACGACGGCACCGCCCTGCTGCTGAGCGCCAGCACCGTCGCCGCCGGGATTCCGCGTCACCGCGGCTGGGAGCCCCTGGTGCGTGGCGGGCTGGAGGTGCACGACGTGCCCGGCGGCCACCACGAGCTGATGCAGGACCCGCACCTCGGGTCCGTCGTCGAGCACCTGCGCCGGGCCCTGTCGTCCCTCACGCAGGCCGAAGCCACCGGCAGCTGAACCCTGCTCCCCTTCCGTGTCCGCGGCCCAGGCACGGAAGGGGCGACGACCGAAGCTAGAGCTTCAGCCGCTTGAACACGGGCTCCGGGATGCTGCGGATGATGAGCATGATGAGCGCCCAGAAGCCGGGCACGTAGACCTCGTTCTTGCGCCCGTCCGCGGCCTTCAGCAGGCCACGCGCCACCTGCTCCGGCGACGCGAAGAGCTTGTTCTTCGGCACGTGGGCCGTCATCGGCGTGTCCACGAAGCCGGGCTTCACCGTCACCACCGCCACGCCGGACTTCGCCAGGCGGTTGCGCAGGCCCTGGAGGAACACGGTCAGCGCGCCCTTGGACGCGCCGTACACGTAGTTGCTCTGCCGGCCCCGGTCTCCCGCCACCGACGAAATCACCACCAGCGTGCCGGCCTTCTGCGCCTCGAAGCGGTTGGCCAGCTCCGTCAGCAGCGACGCGGCGGAGAGGAAGTTCGTGCGCAGCACCACCTCCGCCGCCGCCCACGAGCGCTGGCTCTCCGCCTGGTCTCCCAGCACGCCATGCGCCAGCACGGCCCCATCCAGTCCGCCCAGGGCCTGCCACGCGCGCTCCACGAGGCTCGCGTGCGCTTCGCAGTCGTTCAAATCCAGCGCGCGGAACTCCACCTTCTGCGCGCCGCGCGTGGACGCGTCCCGGGCCACCGCCTCCAGGTTCGCGGCGTTGCGGCCCACCAGGTACAGCGACGCCCCGCGCGCGGCGAGCAGCCGCACCGTGGCCTGGGCAATGGCGCTCGTGGCGCCGAGGACGATGACTTTCTTCATGGGAGGGCGGCCTGACGGTCTTCCTGCGCGGGCAGGGGCAGCGGCACCGGGTTCACCCGGCGCCAGAAGGAGGACGAGAACGCGGGGTCGATGTACGCGGAGAACTGCTCACGCTTGGGGAAGTACGCCGCGAAGCTCTCCGGACTCATGCGCGCGTCCTTGGCCGGGTACACCGCCCCGCCCGCCTCGCGCGTCACGCGGTCCAGCGACTCCACCAGCCGCCACGTCTTCTCCCCCTGGTTGGCGAAGTCCAGGGCCAGCGTGTAGCCGGGGCGCGGGAAGGACAGCCACCCGGGCGAAGGCAGGTCGCCGAACGTCTTGAGCACGGACAGGAAGCTGGGCAGCCCACCCCGGGCGCTGCGCTCCAGCAGCTCCTTCAGCGCGTCGCGCGCGGTGGCGTGGGGCACCACGCACTGGAACTGGAGGAAGCCCCGGCGGCCGTAGATGCGGTTCCAGCCGTACACGCTGTCGAGCGGGTAGAAGAACGGATCGTAGTGCACGAGCCGGGGCGACGGCTTCATCCGCTCCCGGTGGTAGTACAGGAAGTTGAAGGCGGACACCGACAGCCGGTTGAGGCAGAAGCCCGGCAGGTCGATGGGCACCGCGAGCCCGCTGCCATGCGACAGGTGGCTCTTCGCCAGGGGCAGCCGCTCGAACTGCGTGGGCGCGAAGTTGCCCCGGTAGAACAGGCCGCGCCCCAGCTTGCGCCCGCGCGCCAGGCAGTCCACCCACGACATGGTGAAGTCGTGGTCGGCCTCGGACTCCGCGGACACGCGCATGAAGCCGTCCAGGTTCTCGAACGGGACGGTCTCCTGCACCACGAAGGGATTGCGGATGGGCGCAAGCTGCACCTCCGCCCAGGTGACGAGCCCCGTGAGCCCCAGGCCGCCAATCGTCGCGCCGAACCAGTCCGGGTTCTCGTCGGGCGCGCACATCCGGCGGCTGCCGTCCGAGCGCACCAGCTCGAACCTGCGCACGTGCCGGCCGAACGTCCCGGCCCGGTGGTGGTTCTTGCCGTGCACGTCGTTGGCGATGGCGCCGCCCACCGTGACGAACTTCGTGCCCGGCGTCACCGGCAGGAACCAGCCGCGCGGCACGGCCAGCCGCAAGAGCGTGTCCAATGACACACCCGATTCGCAGCGCACCACGCCCGTCGTCGGGTCGAAGTCGATGAGCCGGTCCAGGCCCGCGGTGAGCAGCACCGTGCCCCCGCCGTTGAGACACGAATCGCCGTAGCTGCGGCCCAGGCCATGCGGCAGCACGGGCCCATCCACCTGGGGCAGCGCGTCCGAGCGCCACGTCAGCGCGCGCGTCCGCTGCTCCACTCGGGGGAAGCGGCCCCAGGAATCCGACGTGCTCATCGCCATGCTCCCGTCACGTCGCCACCCACAGCACCAGCGCGGCGACCGCGCCCACGACGTAGCTGACGCGGTCCCTCAGCGCGAAGACGAGCGGGTCCTCGTTCACGAGCCCCCGGTGCGCCAGCAGCCAGATGCGCCCCACCCAGTACAGCATCACCGGGCACAGCAGCCACAGCCGCTCCGGGTGGGCATACAGCGCCGTCACCTCCTTGCTGGTGATGTAGAGGGCCAGCACCAGCACCGACACCTGGCCGGACGCCGCGCCCAGGCTCGCGAGCTGCTCTTGGTCCTGCGCCAGGTAGCCGCGCCCGTGGGCGGACGTCTCGTTGGACTGGCGCAGCCGCCGCACCTCGCTCAGCCGCTTGAGCAGGGCCAGCGACAGGAAGAGGAAGGTGCTGAACATGAGCAGCCAGCTCGACGTGGGCACGCCCACCGCCAGCGCGCCGCCGAAGATGCGCACCGTGTAGAGGCCCGCCAGCACCAGCACGTCCAGCATCACCACCTGCTTGAGGCGCAGCGAATACGCGAGCGTGAGCACGAAGTACGCGGCCAGCAGCCCAAAGAACGACAGGGGCAGCGTCGCCAGCGCCAGCGCCGCGGCGGCCACCAGCAGCAGCGGCGCCAGCACGACGCCCGCGCGCACCGGCAGGGCCCCGGACGCGAAGGGCCGCAGTGACTTGGACGGGTGCCGCCGGTCCGACGCCAGGTCCAGCAGGTCGTTGATGATGTACACGCTGGAGGCGCAGAGGCTGAAGGCGAGGAACGCCAGCACCGCGCGCGGCGCCATGCCGCCCTGGGTGGCCTTGTGCGCCGCCAGCACCGGCACGAAGACGAGCGCGTTCTTCGCCCACTGGTGCACCCGCAGCGCCTTCACCCAGGGGCGCAGCCCGCCAGGAGGGGCCTCGAAGACACGGTGCACGGGGCGGCCCAGGCCCTGGACCTGGCGCAACACGCCCGCCGGAGCATGCACCACGATGATCTGCCGGCACTCGCGCCACAGGTGCAGGTCCACCGCGTCGTTGCCCGCGTAGTCGAAGCGGCCCAGCAGCTCGCGCAGCCGCTCCAGCTTCCGCGCGCCGGACAGGTTCACCCCGCCTTCGCTGGCGACCACCGTGTGGAAGAGGCCCAGGTGGGCGGCCACCGCGTCGGCGATGCTCCGGTCCGCGGCCGTGGCGAGGACGAGCCGCCGCCCCCGGGCGTGCTCCTCGCGCAGGAAGGCCAGCACGTCCGCGTTGTAAGGCAGCGAGGTGACGTCCAGCGGAGCCCGGCGGGCCACCTCCGCCTTGAAGAAGGCCTTGCCCCGGAGCACCCACAACGGCACCAGCAGCAGCAGCCACGGCGCGTGCTTGAGGAGCACGAGCAGGTTCTCGTGCAGCGTGTCCGTGCGCACCAGCGTCCCGTCCAGGTCGACCGCGAGCGGGACGTCGAGGGCGTCATCGGAAATGGGAGCTTGAGGCTGCATGAAGGGGGCCCGCAGGGTAGCCCAAGGGCCCGGGGCGTCCACCGTTCCGTGCCCCCACGAAGGCCGAAGCCCCTCCAGGCGACGGTCCTCCTGGCCGCCGTCCGGACGGGAGGGGGTCCCGTCCGTGCCTCAGAGCGACTTCAGGAAGGCGAGCAGCGCGGACCGGTCCTCCCGGGGCAGCCGCACGTAGCGAGCCTGCGCGGGGGCCGCCTCCCCTCCGTGCCAGAGGACGGCCTCCTCCAGGGAGCGGGCCCGGCCGTCGTGCAGGAAGCGGGTGTGCCGGTTGACGGCCTCCACCAGTCCAATGCCCCACAGCGGCGGCGTGCGCCACTCGCTGCCCGTGGCCAGCCCGTCCGGGCGCCCGTCCGCCAGTCCCTCGCCCAGGTCGTGCAGCAGCAGGTCCGTGTAGGGGTAGATGACCTGCCGGGACACCTCGTCGAAGCCCTCCACCGGCCCCGTCTCCTGGGGCGTGTCCACGTGGCACGCCGCGCAGCCGATGGCGCGGAAGACGGCATGGCCCCGCTGGACCTCCGGCGCCTCCCAGTCGCGCCGCTTGGGCACGGCGATGAGGCGCATGTAGATCATCAGCAGGTCCATGTCGTCCTGGGACACCTCCGGTTCACCCGGGGTGTCCCGGCCCTGCTCCTGGCGGTAGAGCGTCGTGGTGACGCCCATGTCCGCGACGAGCGCATGCGCCACCTGCTGGCGCAGCGTGGGCTGATTGGCCTTCCACCCGAAGCGGCCCAGGCGCGTCTCGCCCGTCTCCACGTCGAGCACCCGGTTGACCCGGCCGGAGATGCCGTCCTGGTCGCGGTCCTCGGGGTCGGCGCGGGCCACGATGTCGGCCTCTGGCAGCGCCTCCAGCAGGCCCAGGCCGAAGTTCACGGGTGACACGCGGGCGGAGAACATGGCGCCGTCGCCCAGGGGGCCGTGCACCAGCCCCTGGAACTGGTAGCGCGGGCGCACCAGCGAGTACGGCTCACCGGTGGCGAAGGTGCCGCGCGTCTCCTCGAAGTCGACGCGCACTTGGCCTTCAGGGACCTGGCCCTCCACGGCGTGCGCGTCCAGCTGCATGCCGTACAGCGGGTGGGGACTGGCGCCGTCGGGCGCGCTCAGCTGGAACGCCAGCGAGACGGGCGCCTCCGTGGGGCTCGCGGGCGGCTGGCCCCGGCCGTCCTTCACGTGGCAGGTCATGCAGCCGGTGGCGCTGAAGAAGGGCCCCGCCACGGCGGGACGCAGGCGCGAGTCGCGCCAGTCGCGATCAAAGACGCCCTTGCCCGCGTAGAAGTCCGGCCAGCGCGAGCGCGGCATGTTCATGGGCGCGCGCCCGAAGGCATTGCGGCCGGTGTCCGTCACCGTGGTGGCACCGCCTGCCTGCTCCACGTGAGGCAGGACGACGGGGGGAAGCGCGCCCAGCACCAGGGGTTCGGGGCGGCGGACGACGGTGGCCCACGCGGCGCCGATGAGCAGCGCTCCGGCGGAGATGCCAGCGAGAGACCAGGGCACACGCATCGTCACGACTCCTCGATGGGAAGACACAGGCGGACAGACACCACCGGGCGGGAACGAGGCGCCCCCACCCGGTGGAGGAACAGCTTACTTCTCCTGGCCGAAGGACTCGCCCGTGACGAGGAAGTCCGTGGCGCTGGCGTTCACGTCGATGCCGGAGAAGTGGCGGTACGGGTAGGCACCGTCGCCAATCTCCTCGATGAACTCCACCGTGTCGCCGACGATGGCCTTGCCGTCCGCCCCCCTGAGGGAGAACGTCGTGCCCGGCGAGTTCAGGCGCCAGCCGCAGGCACCGTCGAAGCCGGAGTCCTGGGCGTAGACGGAGCGGTAGGAGAAGAAGTGCCAGTGCATGTTCCACCAGTTCACGAAGGACCACCAGTCGTAGAACGTGATGGAGAAGGACGCAGGCTGCTGCATGGTGTTCACGAGCCGGCCGTCGCGGTACACGTTCATCCGGTAGTTGCCCGCGGGCGAACCGGTGAAGCCCGGCGTCACGGACACCTGGCGGTCGGCGCTGGAGGTGATGCTCAGCGTGCTGACGACCTGATCGCCGTCACGCGCGGACAAGGCGACGCTGCCCTTCTGGCTGCCCACGCGAATCTGGGCTTCCTGGGACCAGTTGATGGCGGCGTTGAACGTGCTGGAGACGCCGTCCGTCTTCGCGTCCTTCAGCCCGTTGACCTGCACGCCCTTCTCGGAAGCGGCCAGGGACGCGTTGCCCTTGGCGCAGGTGGTGATGCCGTCGAACCGCTGCACGCAATCCGCCTTGGCGGAGAGCGTCGCGGACTGCGAACCTTCGGGAGACTGCGTCGGCTCACCCTGGCAACCAGCCACCAGGCTCAGGAACGCAGCCGCCAGGAGGCGACTCGTCATCTGCAGATGCATGTGTGGGACCTCGACTGTGTGGGGGACACTGTCTGCTTCACTCACAACGGACGGAGACGCGGGCGCCCGGCAGGCGGATGCAGGGGGAGGCACCGGACGCGCGTTCCAGGTCCGTGTGTCTGCACCTGCCGCGCCACATCCCAAGATTTTGGGGCTTTCCTCGGAAGGCCTCGCTGCGGATGACACGGGTGTCGTGGCCGCTGTAGCGGCGCCGGTTACAGGAGCACGGCAGTGTGTGTCCCTCAGTGTCACAGCCACGCGCCCGGTGGCTTGCGCCAGACGCGGCACGGGGCTAGGGAATCGCCCCTCGTATGTCGGCGCTCGCGGAACTGCTCGAAGCCATCCGGGAGGAGTCAGGCCCGGCCACGTGGTCCGCCGGACAGGCCCTGTCTCGTGCGGGGGTCGTGTCGGTGCAGTCCGTGGACGAGGAAGAGGTCGTCCTGCGGGTCCGCATCCCCGGCCGCCCCACCCCGCTCACCACGACCCTCTACCCCGAGGATGAAATCTGGGAGTGCGACTGCCGGGGGAAGGTGGACCCGTGCGAGCACGTCATCGCCGCGGCCATCGTCCTGCGCCAGGCGGAAGGAAGGAAGGCCACGGCGGCGGCCTCTCCTGCCCGTCCGGGCCCTGCCGCCGCCGCGCCGCGCCCCGGCGCCACGCCGAAGACAGAGCGGCTGGTGTACCGCTTCAAGCGCGCGGACGGAGGCCTCCAGTTGGAGCGGCTGGTGGTCCGGCCGGACAACACCGCGCGGCTGCTGGCCCGGAGCCTCGCGTCCGTGCTCCAGAGCCCCGTGGAGGCCGCGCGCATCCACGTGGATCCGTGTGATCTGCTCGCGGACAAGCTGCTCGCGCAGCCCACCCGGGGAGCGCTGCCGCAGAGCAAGCTGGACGCCCTGCTGCACGTGCTGGAGAAGGCGCGCACCGTCCTCTTCGACGGCGCGCTCGTCTCCGTCTCCAACGAGCCGCTCCTCCCGCGAGTCACCGTCGAGGACCGGGGCGAGCAGACCGTGCTCAAGGTGGAGAAGGATCCGCGCATCAACGAGTTGGTGAGCCCCGGCGTCGCGCTGTGCGCGGGAGCGCTCTGCCGGCTGGGAGAACTATCCCTCACCGGCGCGCGGCTGGAGAACCTGCCCCAGGAGCGCGTCTTCGCCCCGGAGCAGCTGGCGGACCTGACGAGCAAGGTCCTGCCAGACTTCGCGAGGCGCATGCCGGTGGACGTGAAGAGCCGGCGGCTTCCGCCCATCGACCGGACGCTCAAGCCGCGCATCTCGCTGGAGTTGGACAAGCTGGACACGGGGCTCTCGGTGCTGCCCACGCTGGTGTACGGCTCACCGCCCACCGCGCGCATCGACAATGGGAAGCTGGTGTACCTCCAGGGCGCCGCGCCGGTGCGCGACGAGCCCACGGAGACGAAGCTCATCCACCAGCTGAGGGACGAGCTGAACATGGCGCCGGGCCGGCGCGTGACGGTCCACGGCAAGGAGGCCGTGCAGCTCGCGGACAAGCTGCGCAAGTGGCGCGGAGGCCTCACGGGGAACGCCGCGGGCGTGGTCAGCCCGGACGTGAAGCTCAGGCCGATGCTCACGCTGGACACGGCCGCCACCGACACGGGTGTGCCGCGAGTGGGCTTCTCGCTCGACTTCCAGGTGGAGGGCCTGGGCCCCGGAGAGAAGCGCACCGTGGACGCGGGAGCGGTGATGCGGGCCTGGGAGGAAGGCCTGGGGCTGGTGCCGCTGGAGGGCGGAGGCTGGGCGCCCCTGCCCACGGGCTGGCTGAAGGCCCACGGCCAGCGAGTGACGGACCTGCTGGCCGCGCGCGAGCGGGACGGCCGGCTCGCGAACCACGCCATCCCCCAGCTCACTGGCCTGTGCGAGGCCTTGGAGCACCCCGCCCCGCCCGTCATGGAGCGGCTCGCGCCCCTGGTGCAGGGCTTCGAGAAGCTCCCCGAGCCCCAGCTTCCGAAGGACCTCACCGCGACGCTGCGCCCGTACCAGTTGCAGGGCGTGAGCTGGCTCACCTTCCTGAGGCAGGCGGGCCTGGGAGGCGTGCTGGCGGACGACATGGGTCTGGGCAAGACGCTGCAGACCATCTGCACGCTGGGCCGGGGAACGCTGGTGGTGGCGCCCACGAGCGTGCTGCCCAACTGGGAAGCGGAGGTGAAGCGCTTCCGCCCGTCGCTGAAGGTGTCTGTCTATCACGGCGTGGGGCGCACGTTGGACGAGTCCGCGGACGTGACGCTCACCACGTACGCGCTGTTGCGCCTGGACGCGGCCATCCTCGCGGCGAGGACGTGGGACACGGTGGTGCTGGACGAAGCGCAGGCCATCAAGAACCCGGACAGCCAGGTGGCGCGAGCGGCATACGAGCTGGACGCGGGCTTCCGCATCGCGCTCAGCGGCACGCCCATCGAGAACCGGCTCGAGGAGCTGTGGAGCCTGATGCACTTCACCAACCGGGGCCTGCTGGGCGGGCGCAAGGCGTTCGAGGAGCGCTGGTCCCGGCCGGTGTCGGAGAACCAGAAGGGCGCCGCGGAGGCCCTGCGCGCGCGCATCCGGCCCTTCGTGCTGCGCAGGCTCAAGCGCGACGTGGCGCCCGAACTGCCACCGCGCACGGAGGCCGTGCGGCACGTCACCCTCTCCGAGCAGGAGCGCGCCATCTACGACGCGGTCCACGCCGCGACGCGCGAGGAGGTGGTGTCGCAGCTCGAGGAGGGCGGCAGCGTGCTGAAGGCGTTGGAGGCGCTGCTGAGGTTGAGGCAGGCGGCCTGTCACCCGGCGCTGGTGCCGGGGCAGCAGGCGAGGACGTCCTCCAAGGTGCAGGCGTTGGTGGAGGCGCTCGGCACGGCGGTGGCGGACGGGCACAAGGCGCTGGTCTTCTCGCAGTGGACGTCGATGTTGGACCTCATCGAGCCCGCGCTGAGCGACGCGGACATCGGCTTCATCCGCCTGGACGGAAGCACACCGAACCGGGGCGCGGTGGCGGCATCCTTCCAGGACGAGAAGGGAGCGCCCGTGATGCTCATCTCGTTGAAGGCGGGAGCGACGGGGCTCAACCTCACGGCGGCGGACCACGTCTTCCTGGTGGATCCGTGGTGGAACCCGTCAGTGGAAGCACAGGCGGCGGACCGGGCGCACCGCATCGGGCAGCAGCGGCCGGTGATGGTGTACCGGATGGTGTCCCAGGGGACGGTGGAGGAGAAGATCCTCCTCTTGCAGGAGAAGAAGCGAGCCCTCTTCGAAGCCGCGCTCGGAGGCGCCTCGGGAGGCGCCGCGCTCACGCGAGCGGACCTCATGCAGCTCTTGGATTGAGTCCATTCCGCGGCGGGGTGGAAGGCGGCAGTCCCCTCCCCCGCCGTGCCTGCGTGGGGCCGGTGACGCTGGACGTCACGAGGAGCATGCGCATCGTCTCGGAGGACAAGTTTCAATCCGAGAGGGAGTCACAGCATGCCAGCATCCATTCCCGAAAAGATGAGGGCCGCGGCGCTCGACCGCTTCGGCGGCCCGGAGGTCCTGGGCATCAAGACCATCTCCGTTCCCACCTGTGGCGACGACGAAGTGCTCCTGCGCGTCGCGGCGGCGGGAATCGGTGCCTGGGATTGGATGGAGCGCGAGGGCCAGATGGCCGAGATGATCCCAGGCGGCCCGAAATTCCCCTACGTGCCCGGAGCCGACGGCGCGGGAGAAATCGCCGCGGTGGGCAAGAACGTGAAGGACCTCAAGGTCGGCGACCAGGTCTACGGCTCCGCGTTCATGAGCAACAAGGGAGGCTTCTACGCGGAGTACGTCGCCGTGAAGGCGGACCAGGCGGCGAAGGTGCCCAAGGGGTTGAAGGTGGAGCAGGCGGCGGGGCTCGCCGCGGACGGACTCACCGGGCTCCTGGGCCTGGAGGAGCACCTCCAGCTCAAGTCAGGGCAGAAGCTGCTCATCTTCGGCGCCAGCGGAGGAATCGGACACATCGCCGTGCAGCTCGCGAAGAGGCTGGGAGCGAAGGTGCTGGCGGTCGCGTCCGGACAGGACGGCGTTGAATTGGCCAAGAGGCTCGGAGCGGACGCAGTCGCGGAAGGCCACCAGGAGGACCTGGAGAAGGTCTGCCGGGAATTCGCGCCAGACGGCTTCGACGCGGCGCTGGTGCTGGCCCGGGGAGACGCCGCCGAGCCCCTGCTCCGCAATGTCCGCAAGGGAGGGCGCATCGCCTACCCGAACGGCGTGGAGCCGGCGCCCAAGGGCCCGGAGGGAGTCGAAACCAAGGCCTACGACGGCATCCCCAATCCGCAAGTGATGAAGCGGCTCAACGAATTGATTGAGGCGGGGCCCTTCCATCTGGAGATTGGCCGGCTCTACGCGTTGGAAGAAGCCGCGAAGGCCCAGCAGGAGGTGCTCAAGCACCACCTGGGCAAGTACGCGATGAAGATCCAATGACGCTCAATGCGGTCCAGTGTCATCCGTGGGGGTGCTGAGCATCCGCACCGCCACGGAGCGGCATTCCGAGCAGACGACCCCGGTGCGCTCCCAGTGCACCTGCGCCTCCAGCTCACCGGGGTCCGCGGAGCCTTCATCCAGCCGTCGGACCAGCGCCGCGAGCGCCTCCGCGGGATTGCCCTCCAGGTCATCCGAAGGGTCGAGCAGGTCCTGCTCCCCTTCCAACACCAGACTGAAGCGGTAGTACACGGCGTGCGCGGCGATGACGCGTCCGCACGTCGCACAGGTCTTGGGGCGTGGGCCGGTCATGGTGACAAGGATAGCGGCGAAGAACCCTGACCGCCTGAATGAAAGCCAGACACCTGACGCGAATTCACTTGCACGAGCCGGGGATCGGCCCCGGTGAGGTTACCCGTCATCCTTGCCTCCACGTCCACTGCCCACCGAACCAGTGCTGCACGGCCGCGTGCCCGAGCAGCGTCGTGGGCAGAACCTCCCCTTCCCTTTGAACAGGGGCCTCGACAGCGGGAGGGCCTACGAAACCCCAGCTGTGCATCGTCGCGGAGGGCGTCACCCGGAGTCGGACACGCCGTTTCGGACGCTGTTCCCTCGGTGGACAATGACCTGGTCCCCGGGTGCGAAGCCCTCCGCCACCTGTGCCCGAAGTCCATTGCATTGCCCCAGCTTCACCGAGCGCAACTAGACTCAAACTGCGTCCGCAGGGGCAATAGGCAGTGCCTCCCGCGATCCCTGAGAGTGCCCTTCGTCCCAAGGGACTGGGAACGCCGGAGGCTGCCTCATGAGGAGAGCTTCAACTTCGCTGGTGCTGTCGCTCGGGCTGGCGCTGCTGCTGGGCTGCTCCGCCTCCTCGTCCGACACCGGCTCGGCGCGGTTTGTCGTCGCCGTGCCTCAGGCCCTCTCCTCGGATATCTCGCGCGTCTCCGTCACCTCGAGCGGCCCGGACATCCCCTCCGTGACCGTGGACCTGGCCCCTACGGATGGCGTCTGGGGCGGCACAATCGGCAACATTCTCGCCGGCCCTGACCGCTCCTTCCTCGCCCAGTCCTTCGACGCCTCGGGCGCCCTGCGCTTCGAGGGCTCCGTCACCGGCGTCACCATTTCCGCGAGCCAGACGACCCTGGTCGCCATCACCCTCCAGCAGGTCAATCGTCCGCCTCCGTTCGACAATGAGGCGCCAGTCATTGACTCCCTGGTGACGTCTGCCACCTCGGTGCCCATGGGCCGCCCCCTCCTGCTGGCGGCCACGGCGCACGATCCCAATCCTGACGACACGCTCTCCTACGCGTGGAGCGCCACCGCGGGCGCCTTCTCCTCTCCCGCCGCGACCACCACCTACTGGATAGCGCCTGAATCTCCCGGCATTCAAACCCTCACTTTCACCTCGACGGACTCTCGCGGTCTGTCCTCGAGCATCCTCCTCGCCGTCAACGTGACCCCGAGCGGAGCAGAGGGAGATGCGAGGTTGTCCATCTCCTTCAACAGTTCTCCCCGGGTGACCTCACTCAGTGCCACCCCCACGCAGCTCGTGGTGGGGCAACCGACCTCCGTCTCCGTCGGCGCTTCCGATCCTGATGGAGAGAGCCTCTCCTACTCCTGGAGCGCGACCTGCGCCGGCTCCTGGGCCAACGCGTCTTCCAGCTCCGCCCGGTTCACGCCCTCGCTGCTGCCCGCGGGCGCGTGCAACAACTGCCACCTGACGGTCTCGGTCTCAGATGGGCGCGGCGGACTGACCACCGGCACTGTCGCGCTGTGTGTCCGCAACACGCCCCCCGTCAACCACCTTCCTCCCGTCATCGTTCGCTCCTACCGCTCCTCGGACACCGCCACCGCGGGCCAGGTTCTCACCTATGAGGTGGCTGCCAGCGATCCAGAGGGCTCTGCCCTCTCCTTCGCCTGGAGCACCAACACCGGCTCGCTGGGCTCGCCGGACACCAGCACCTCTCACAGCCGCATCACCTGGACAGCCCCCTCCTGCGTCAGTGCCAACACCCCTCCAACCATCGCCGTCACCGTCACCAATGCGTTCAACCTCACGGCCACGCGATCTTTTTCAGTGACGGGACTGCCAGCCTGCACCCCCTCGGGGGGATGGGCCGCGACGGGTTCCATGGCCGAGCCTCGATGGCGCCACACGGCGACGCTGCTGCCTGACAGCAGGGTTCTCGTCGCGGGGGGCGACAACTCGAGCGGCCTCTCCACGACGGTGGAGGTGTATGACCCGGCCTCGGGCACCTGGAGCGTGACCGGCTCCATGACCCAGCCTCGGGAGTTCCACACGGCGACGCTGCTGCCCAGTGGCAAGGTGCTCGTCGCGGGAGGACACGAGAACGGCGAGCTTGCGATGGCGGAGGTCTATGACCCTGCCTCGGGTGCCTGGAGCGCGACCGGTTCCATGGCCCAGCCCCGCTCGAACCACACGGCGACGCTGCTGCCCAACGGCAAGGTGCTCGTCACGGGGGGATTCAGCGTCAGCAGCACCCTCGCGACGGCGGAGGTGTATGACCCGGCCTCAGGTACCTGGAGCGAGACCGGCTCCATGGCCCAGCCTCGCGGCGCGCACACAGCCACGCTGCTGCCCAATGGCAAGGTTCTCGTCGCTGGAGGACAGAACTCCACCAGTAGCGAGCTCGCGACGGCGGAGGTGTACGACCCGGACTCGGGCACCTGGAGCACGACCCACTCCATGGCTGACCCCCGCACCCAACATGCGGCGACGCTACTGCCCAACGGTAAGCTCCTCGTCCTGGGAGGAATCTCCTTCGCCAGTCGCCTCGCGACGGCGGAGGAGTATGACCCGGCTTCGGGCACGTGGAGCGCTGCTGGCTCCATGGCGTCACCTCGCAATCTGCCCAGGGCAACGCTGCTGACCCGCGGTGAGGTCCTCGTCACAGGCGGAGAAAACCTCGGCGCGAGCCTCGCACTTGCTGAGATGTATGACCCGACCTCGGGCGCCTGGAGTTCGGCTGGCTGCATGGCCGGGTCTCGCGTTTTTCACACGGCGACGCTGCTGATCAACGGCAAGGTTCTTGTCGCGGGGGGAACTGGGATAGACGGCGAGTTCGCGACGGCGAAGGTGTACGACCCGACCTTGAGCGCCGGGCTCCCGCCCGTGATCACCCGCTCCTCGCAATCCTCGGACACGGCTACAGCAGGCCAGGAGATCACCTGCGAGGTGGTTGCCAGCGCTCCAGAGGGCTCTGCCCTCTGCTTCTCCTGGGAGGCCAACACCGGCTCGCTGGGGCCCCCCACCAACGGAGCTTCCAACAGCCACGTCACCTGGACAGCTCCCACCTGTGTCAATGCCGGCACCTCCCCGACCATCACCGCCACCGTCACCAACGCCTTCAACCTCGCGGTCGCGCGGAGTTTTTCGGTGACGGGGCTGCCAGTCTGCCTATTCTCAGGAGAATGGACCTCGACGGACTCCATGGCCGAGCCTCGCCAGTCGCACACGGCGACGCTGCTGCCCAGCGGCAGGGTGCTCGTCGCAGGAGGAGCCAACTTGCTCGGGAGCCCCGCGACGGCGGAGGTCTATGACCCGGCCTCGGGTGCCTGGAGCGCGACCGGCGCCCTGGCGCAGTCCCGCTGGAGCCACACGGCGACGCGGCTGCCCGATGGCAAGGTCCTTGTCGCAGGAGGATTTGGCGGTAGCTTCTCCCTCGCGACGGCGGAGGTCTATGACCCGGCCTCGGGTACCTGGAGCGCGACCGGCTCCATGGCTCAGCCCCGCTGGCTCCACACGGCGACGCTGCTGCCCAATGGCAAGGTGCTCGTCACGGGGGGAGTCAGCGTCACCAGCACCCTCGCGGCCGCGGAGGTGTATGACCCTGCTTTGGGCACCTGGAGCGCGACCGGCTCCATGGCCCAGCCTCGCGGGGCGCACACAGCCACGCTGCTGCCCAATGGCAAGGTTCTCGTCGCGGGTGGAGGCGGCCCTAGCGGTTCCCCCGCGACGACAGAGATATACGACCCTGCCTCAGGTACTTGGAGCGGAACGGGCTCCCTGGCCCAACCTCGCTCCCAACACACAGCGACGCTGCTGCCCGCCGGCACGGTGCTCGTTGCGGGAGGCGACGGAGGTAATGGTCCCCTTGCGACGGCGGAGGTGTACGACCCGGCTTCGGGAGCTTGGAGCGCGACCAACTCCATGATCCAGTCCCGGGTGTTTCACACTGCCACGTTGCTGCCCAATGGCATCCTCCTCGTTGCAGGAGGTACGGCGGGTAGCGCCTACCTTGCGACAGCGGAGGTGTATGACCCCATCACGGACACCTGGAATACTGCCGACTCGATGGCTCAACCTCGCTATGCCCACACGGCGACGCTGCTACCCAACGGCACGGTGCTCGTCACGGGAGGGCTCAATTTCGGCACCCCTCTCCCGACAGCGGAGGTATTCAGCCCTACCTCGGGCAATGTTGGGTTCCTGCGCCAGGATGTCCCCGTCAGCAGGACAGGGAGACGGCTCACGAACATCATGCGCTGAATGAGTTGATCACGACGAGAGAACGCGAATCCCCCGGTCATCACCGCCGCCGTCACCAACGCCCGCCACCTGACATCCGTCCAAAGCTTCATACTGAGGGAGGGGCCGGTCTGCTCGTCCTCCGGAACCCGGAGCCGGATCAGCCCCATGACCGAATCATCTGGCGCGGGGTGGAGGGATTGCCAAAGGGCGGACACGAGCGGGCGGTCGAATTGCTTGCATCCGTGGATGCCCTCAAGCCCCACCAGCACCTGCGGGGCCGCTTCGTGTTCCGCCAGGAGGGTGGCCGACCTCTCACCAAAGGCAAGATGGCGGCACCGCTGAGCCATGCTCTCCGAGCGGCAGGCGTCATCCGTGAAGTGGGGCAAATCGGCTGGCACGACCTGCGCCACAGCTACGGAAGTCATCTCGCCATGCGCGGCGTACCGCTGAAGGTCATTGAGGAGCTGATGGGCCATTCCACGATCGAGATGACGACGCGCGATGCCTACCTGAGCCCTGACACGCGGAGGGCGGCGGTCAGCGTCCTTGACCAGCCCCTTGCGCCAGCGTGCGACACAGGCGGAGGCAGCCACTAAATCACCTGTAACGACTGACCGAAGAAGTGCACGAGCCGGGGATCGAACCCGGACGACTCTTACGAGTCAGCGGATTTTAAGTCCGCTGCGTCTGCCAGTTCCGCCACTCGTGCGTCGTCCTGTTGGCACCTCCAGCTCCGTGCCCCGCCGTGTCCGGTCATGGAACCTACCAGATGCGAGAGGCGCCACGCAGCAAGAGCGGTTCCAGGATAGCGGAAAAACCGCGCCTGTTCACAGCGCGGCGGAGGCGCGTCCCAGGCCCTCGGCCACGGAGGTGAAGGCATCGCGGGTGCGCACGCGGCCCTCCCCGAAGCGTTCAATGTAGAGCCGACGCACGGCGGGGATCTGCGAGGAGCCGCCCGTGAGGAAGACCGCGTCCACCTCTCCGGCGCCCGCGCAGCGCTCCAGCAGGCCCTCGGTCACCTGGCGCAGTTCCTGAAGCAGCGGCTCGCTGGCAGCCTCGAAATCGGCCCGGGTGATGCGCTCGCGCAGGTGGATGCGCGCCTCGTCGAACTCCAGCACCGTCTCGTCCTCGGACGACAGCCGCACCTTGGCGGCCTCGATGGCCCGGAAGAGACGGTAGCCCAGGTTCTCCATGACGAGGTCATACAGCGCCTTCGCCTCGTCGGGCTTGTCACTGGAGACGAGCATCAACTCCAGCAGCTCCTGGGTGGCCTTCTTGCGGATGAAGGACATTTCATGCCAGGAGAGCAGCTTGGCCATGACGTGCTGGGGCACGGGCAGCCGCTTGTCGCTCACGCCTCGCACCCGGTAGGTCGAGCCCGCGCCAAAACGCGGCAGCAGCGAGTGGCGCATGATCTCCGCGTCGAAGCGGTCACCGCCGATGCGCACACCGGTGGAACCAATCACATCCATCTTGCGGTCCGGCTGGCCTCGTCGCGAGGGCCCCAGCCGCATCAGCGTGAGGTCCGTGGTGCCGGCGCCGAAGTCGGCCACCAGCACCAGCTCGTCCTGGGTGAGCTGGGCTTCGTAGGAGAGCGCGGCGGCGATGGGCTCGATCAGGAACTGGACGTGGGTGAAGCCCGCGAGCTCCGCGGCCCGGCGCAGGCGCTGCTCGGCGAGCGCATCCGCCTCGGGGTCCGAGGAGAAGAGCGCGGGGCGGCCGAGCACGACACGCTCGGGAGCCCCGCCCATGTGGGGCGCCGCGGCTTCGCGCACCCGGCGCAACAACAGCGCCGCCAGCTCCTCGATGAGCCAGGTGCGCTCGTGAATCTGCGTGGCGCGGAAGGAGCTGCTGTGAAGGAAAGACTTCACGGACTGGATGAAGCGGCCCGCGGGGTCGTCCAGGTAGCGCGAGATGGCGGGGGCCCCCGTGTACGCGTCGCGCTCGTCCTCGGGAAAGAAGATGACGGAGCGGTAGAGGCGCGGGTCGCTGTAACCGGTAGAAACGGGCAGCACCCTTCCGTCAGGAAGGGCGAGGGCCGAATTGCTGGTTCCGAAGTCGAGTCCACAGACAGGCATAGGGCTCTTCCTCTACGTGCAAATCGCGGAGATGGATAGCGCCGAGTGCCAGTCCAACCCAGGCTCCAGTGCAGCCCCCGGCCCTCCCCCGGACGCTCAGAGAACGGCGAGAATCTCGATCTCGACATCGGGCTCGGAACAGCTGTCGCCCGGCACCTCCATGCGGGCGCCCGCCTTGCGTCCGATGAGCATCGAACCCGAGCCCAGCCCGCCCCGGTTGAAGACAATCTCGGTGCCGGAATAAGCGAAGGGCTTGTCCGTCTCCGAAGGAGGCGTGATCCACCGCCACTCCACGGCGTTCTCCCGCTCGTCCATGAAGCGCACCTGGACCAATGCACCCACGTCGATGGGCTCATCCGCCTGGAAGAGCCGCAGTCGCGAATTCCTCGCGGCCTCCAGCCCCAGGAGGAGCGTCTTGCGCCGCGCCTCCATGCCCTTCTCCAGAAAGGGACGGTTGTTCTCGCTCATCGTGGCCAGCAGGCTGTCGCGCTCGGCTTCGAGCCCCTCGAGCAGCGACTGGAATCGCTCGCCCCGCATCCCATGAATCTGGGTCTTGTCCTCGGAGGTCAATCTCTTCGCACTCATTTCAGGCACCCCATGTCTTGTATCGAGATGATTCCGCGTGTCCTCATCACCGCCGCGCCCCAGACACCTCACGCGACGGGCGGACGGCCTCCGTGAGCGGCAACTTCCAACCAGGAATGACGCTCGTCGCGCTCGTGGTGTCGAGGTGGCTCGCGATCTGGTAGAGGCGCCGCGCGTCCGGCAAGGGGACACTGAAGCGGTCGCGCAGGTAATACGGCGGGATGGCCTGATAGTGCAGCCGCGCGCGCACCCGCGCGTGCTGGGAGATGGCGGAGAGTGGCACGTGGTAGGTCACGACGTCACAGCCACAGGCGGCGGAGCCATCGGCGGGGTAGTCGGGATCGCCGTCGACCCCGTGCGGCGCGAGCCCCTCTGGCAGCTTGCCATTCTCCAGCAAGGGCTCGAAGGTGGACTTCCAGCCCGTTGGCAACAGCCGGTTGTCCTTGAGCGGTTGGTAGAGCCCCAGGAAGCTCGTGGTCAGCTTGCCGTTGGAATCCGCGATGCGCTCCTCGTAGATTTGCACCTCGTCCTCGCGGGTGATGACCTGGTGGTGGGGCTCGGGCGCGAGGGTGTCCAGCTCACTCGCGAGCACCTCGCCGTCATGTCCGATGATGGCGCCAGCGCCGTTGGTCCGGCCCGAGGCCCACAGCGTCCCGCCGCTGTCATCCTCGATGGAGACCTCGAGGAAGGCGCGGCGGAAGGCCACGCCCGAGGGCAGCTTGTGCCCAGCCTTGTTGGTGACCTTGACGGTGAAGTCGAGGTGGTCTCCGTTCACCGTGGGCACGCCGATCTCGACGGCCGCCGAGGCATCGGCGAAGGCGCGTCCGCTCAAGAGCGCGGTCTTCATCTGCAGGCGCGTCGGCTCGCCATGCTGGTTGGACATGTAATCGTAGTCGGCGAGGCCGAACACACGCGGGGCCTGCGCGAACATGCTGAGCGCGAACAGGTTGATGCCGTTGAGCTGGTGGCGCGAATAGGGCGTGCGCTCCACGAGCTCCACTCCCATGTGCACGTCAGGTGCTCCCGGGATGCTCGCCGTCGGGAAGTCGGTGTCCTCGATGCTCGCGATCTTCTTCTTGAGCGGACTGCCGGCGAAGCTCTTCGGCATATGGCAGTCCTGGCAGCGTTGCGGCGTCGCGCCAGCGTGCCCCTCGTCCTTGACGAACGCGTCGTTCACCCGATAGCTGCTGTTGCGCCACTCGAGGAACGTCGCCTGCTCGAAGAAGAAGCGCTCATTGGTGCAGGAGCCGACCTTGCGCACGGGCAGCTTCACCACATGGCACGAGCCACAGAGCGCGGAGCTCTTCACCACCTGGCTCCGATCGCCCTCCCCCGACGGCGTCTTGCCTAGTGCGCGCTTCATCGGATCGGCACGTACATCAGCGGAGAACGGCCCCTGCACGTCATCCGGCGCGGTCGGCGTCCAGTTGCCCGTGTAGCTGGCGGGCGTCCCCAGGTCCTTGCCACTCATCTGGTGGCACACCGAGCAGGAGACACCGTCGCGCGCGAGTGCGCCGTATTTGCCGTCGGGGGCATCGGCGAGCGCGGAAACCATGGCGTGGTCGAACTTGCGTGAAGGCGCGTCCAGGCGCAGCTGCCGCTGACCCGCGGCGCCGTGACAGCTATAGCAGAGGTCGGTGATGTCGTCGGCGCAGTCCTCCCGGTGGTGGGCCTCCCACTCGCGCTGGGCACGGAAGATGGGATCGCGTCCCGCCAGGCCCATCATCGAAACCGACCATTCGCCGTAGGACGAGACATCGGCATAGCGGGGTGTGCCCTCGGCCAGCTCGCCGTCGCGCGCCAGCAACGAGCCGGCACCCGCCAACCCCTGCGCGATGTGGCCGACTCCCGAGTGGCAACTCCAGCATTGATCCGAGGTGAGGAAGGTGTCCGGCTGCTGCTGGGGGGCCTTGGCGAAGACATGATCGAAGAAGCGCGGGATGTCCTCGGACGGCGCGCTCTCGTCGGCCGGAAGGCCGTATTGCGCGACGAATTCCGGATTGGCGCCGCCGAGTGCCAGGGGAATCGTGTCACGATCCGGATGAGGCGCGATGTAGGTGCTGGCAGGCTGGTTCTTGTAGTCGTCGTAGTGGTTGTCGGGATTCTGGGCATCCGCCTCGCGCCAGACGCGGCGATAGTCATAGATCGTCTGGGTGCGCGCACGCGTGCCGCCGGTGCTCGCCGGCAGGTGCGTGGTCTGCGCGAAGGTGAAGTCACGCTGCGATGCGTGGCAGCGCAGGCAGACCTGATAGCCGAAGCCGTTGAAGGGACGGCAGTTGTCGAGGCGAAGCGTCTCCGACGAAGTCCACGCCATCGGAGGTCTGCTGCACGCGACCACCCCGTGGCGCACTTCATCCTGGGCGATGTCGCTCCAGAACCAGCCATCGCGCGAGTCCTGGGGCCGGCGGATCATCGGCTGCCAGGCCACCAGCTTGAACACGCCGCCCTCCTCCTTGGCCTCGCCAATCGGCCGGAAGGTCTCCTTGATGATGATCGCCTGCTCGGGAACCTCTTTCTCTGGACGGCCTCGCTGGAGCCAGGCGCTCACCTCGGGGGAGTACCAGACACGCACCCAGCCGTGCGAACTCCCCTGGGTGGGTGTGCCCGTGAGGTGGACACCGTCCTCCCCACTCCAGCCGGGCAACTTGTAACACTGCCGCTCAAGGAAGGCCCGGAGCCGGTTGTTGAGCCCGGCCTCAAGCGGCAGATGCGGCGCCTCGAAGCTTGCGGGAGGCTGAGATGCGGTGATGGTCGCCGCGTCCTCGAACAGCGCCGCATGCAAGCGGCGACACTCCTCGGCGGTGCCTGGAGTGTAGCCAGGCTCGAGGTCTGAAGGCACGGGGTCGGAGGAAGGGCTCGGGCTGCGGCAGCCCATGAGCAGCAGCACCAGAAAGACGAACTTCCCTGAGTGAATCGTCATTCCATCAACACTAGCGCACTTGGAGGCGCGAGCGGATGGATTGGACAGACACAGCCTGAGGGGGCGCGGCCCGCACGGGTGCAGCAGCTGGGGAGATGAGTCCATTCCAACCTGGCCGCCTCCTCATTTCACCCTAACGGCAATATCCACAACAATAGAATCAATGTTTGACGCTCCGCTTCCAAGCCACCCGTCACCCTGGCGAGCCTTGGCCCCCCCCCCACGACAAGCTATTGACACGGTTCGCTTACCATGTTCAAAACCGGACATGGCAGAAAGTCCAGTCAAAATCGATAGATCGGTCGAAACTGGCGCCCCCAACGGACATGCCTTTGAGAACACTCTCAAGGCCCTGGTGCGGGACAGGAAGCTCTCCTCGGAGGTCCTGAGCGCGCTCTTGGAGGGATTGCGCAGTCGGCCCGAGCGGGCGCAGCAAGCCCCACTGCCCTGCGAGATCGCGGTCGCGGGTATTGGCTGTCGACTGCCCCCCGATATCGACACACCCGCTCGCCTCTGGGAGGCCCTGCGCACGGGTCACTGCGGTATCCGGGAGACTCCTCAAAGCCGCTGGGACGTGGAAGCCTACTACGATCCCAATCCTGACCGGCCCGCCAAGACGTACACGAAGTACGGCGGGTACCTTGACCGCATCGACGAATTCGACCCCGCGTTCTTCGGCATCTCGGCCCGTGAGGCGGCCGACATGGACCCGCAGCACCGGCTGCTGTTGGAGGTCGTCTGGGAAGCAATCGAGGACGCGGGCCTTCCCATTGAGCGGCTGAGGCAGCTCAAGACCGGTGTCTTCATCGGGATGAGCACAGACGACTATTACCAGCTCACCGTGGACGACCGCCGGCTCGATCTGCTGACCGCCTACACGAGCCTGGGAACCAGTCGCAGTGTCAGCGCGGGCCGCATCTCCTATCTCCTGGGCTTCAATGGCCCGACGCTGCAGGTTGACACGTCCTGTTCGTCCTCACTGGTGGCGCTCCACCTGGCCGCGCAGAGCCTGCGCACGGGCGAGAGCGACATCGCCATCGTGGCGGGCGTCAACCTCATCCTCTCCCCCCTCAATCCCATCCTTCGCAGCCGCATCAGCGCGCTGTCGCCCACGGGCGTCTGCCGGGCCTTCGATGACTCCGCCGACGGCTTCGTCCAGGGAGAGGGAGTCGCCGCAGTCGTGCTCCGGCGGCTGCCGGAGGGCAAGGCTCATCAGGGCCGCGTCCGTGCCCTCCTGCGCGCCTCCGCCAGCAACCACAACGGTGGCGGCAATGGTCTCACGGCCCCCAATGGCAAGGCGCAGCATCAGCTCCTCGGAGACACCCTGAAGGCGGCGCGGCTCGGCCCGAACGATATCGACTACCTGGAGGCACACGGCACTGGCACCCGCCTGGGCGACCCGATCGAGGTCGAGGCCATCGCCACCGCCTATGCCGGCCGCACCACCCCGCTGTTCGTCGGCTCGGTGAAGACCAACTTCGGCCACCTGGAAGCCGCCGCGGGCCTCTTGGCATTCATCAAGACGGCGCTGGCCGTGGAGCATGGCGAGATCGCGCCTCAGCTCAACTTCTCCACGCCCAACCGGGAGATCGACTGGGAGCATGTTCCGATCCGGGTCGCGGATCGTCTCCTTCCCTGGCCGAGCACGGGGCGGCCCCGGCGCGCCGCGGTGAGTTCCTTCGGCATCAGCGGCAGCAACGCCCACTGCATCCTGGAGCAGGCCCCCGCGGAGCCGGAAGAGGACGCTGCCCCCGCGGAAGACGAGCCGGTGTGCATCGCGCTGTCGGCCAAGAACGATGCGGCGCTCAAGGACCTGGCCCAGCGCCATGCCTCGGCCCTCACCTCCGGCTCCGCTTGCCCTCGCGACTGGGCCTACAGCACCTGCACCGGCCGCGCCCTCTTCCGCGAGCGCGGCGCCGTCGTGGGCCGCACCTCCCAGCAGCTCGCCCAGGGCCTGCTCGACCTCGC
>NZ_RAVX01000005.1:279377-573575 GCF_003611605.1 Corallococcus sp. AB011P | reverse complement strand
CCTCCGGCTCCGCTTGCCCTCGCGACTGGGCCTACAGCACCTGCACCGGCCGCGCCCTCTTCCGCGAGCGCGGCGCCGTCGTGGGCCGCACCTCCCAGCAGCTCGCCCAGGGCCTGCTCGACCTCGCCTCCGGCCGCCTCTCCTCCTCCGTCCTGCGCGGCAGCGCCCCCTCCTCCGGCCGCCCCCGCCTCGCCTTCGCCTTGAGTGGCCAGGGTGCCCAGTACGCCGGCATGGGCCGCGCCCTCTACCAGCGCTTCGCCTCCTTCCGCTCCGCCTTCGACGAGCTGGCCGCCCTGCACCGCGACTCCACCGGTGGCCAATCCCTCACCTCCCTCGTCTTCGACTCCCCTGACGCCGCCCTGCGCGACACGGGCCTGGCCCAGCCCTCCCTCTTCGCCTTCCAGTACGCCCTGAGCCGCCTCTGGCTCAGCCTCGGCGTCTCCCCCTCCGCCCTCATCGGCCACTCCATTGGCGAGTACCTCGCCGCCCACCTCGCCGGCGTCCTCTCCCTTCACGACGCCTACCTCCTGGTGCTCGCCCGCTCCCGCGCCATGGCCTCGCTGCCTCCCGGCGGCTCCATGCTCTCCGTCCTCGCCAGCCCCTCCCGCCTCGCCCCCTTCCTCTCCTCCTTTCCCTCCCTCGAGCTCGCGGCCGACAACGGCCCCGAGGCCTGCGTCCTGTCCGGGCCCCTCCCCGACATCGAACGCCTCCTGCCTCTGCTTGAGTCCGCGGACCTCTCCTTCCGCCCGCTTCACGTCTCCCACGCCTTCCACTCCGCCGCCATGCTTCCCGCCATGGCCGCCCTCTCCTCCGCTGCCTCCCGCCTCCCGCACCACTCCCCTTCCCTTCCCCTCGCCTCCAACCTCACTGGCGCCCTCGCCACCCCCTCCCTCTTCGTCCCCGACTACTGGGCACGCCACCTGCGCCAGCCCGTCCTCTTCCGCCAGGGCCTCGAGGCCCTCGTCGCCAAGAAGTTCACCCACTTCCTCGAGATTGGCCCCAGGCCCGTCCTCACAGGCCTGCTGCGCTCCGCCTCCAAGGGCCTCTCCTGCATCCCCTCCCTCGACTCCTCCGACCCTGAGCGCGCCTTCTGCTCCGCCGCCGCCTCCCTCCACGCCCTCGGCCTCGACCTCGACTGGAAGGGCCTGTTCCCGGGGAAGACGCCGCGCTGGGCGAGCCTGCCCACCTACCCCTTTGAGCGCACTCGCTTCTGGGCCAGCAAGACCTTCGTAGAGAGCAAGAAAGACACCATGCAAGTCAACGCGCAGACCCGCCAAGCCACTCCGGACAGCACGACCGCCGTTGCCGCCACTGCCCGCGCCGTCCGTGCGCTGTTCGCCGAACAGTTGTCCACGGAGGCCGACCGCCTCGACCAGGACACGCCGCTTCTCGAGCTGGGCGCCGACTCGTTCGTCATGGTGTCCGCGCTCAAGAAGCTGGCGGAGATCTGGCAGGTCCGGATGTCCGTGCGTGACTTGTTCGAGGTCCATCTCACGGTGAACCAGATCGCGGCCCACCTGGTCGCGACCTCACCGGTGGCGGACGGCGTCGCCGCCAGGCACAGCGGGCCGGCCATCCCCGCGGCCGAGCCGGTCCGTGCTCCGGCGCCCCCGGCCCCGCGGATGGGCACTCCGGCGCCCGCCGCGCCCCAGCAGGCCGTCGTGCCCGAAGCCCCCAAGCCCGCCAGGACGTTCGCACCGGCCCCCGCGCCGACGCGTGCGCCCGCGCCCACGGCAACCGGCGCCTACCAGCCGCCCCGGTTTGGAAACACGAAGCCCGCGGCCGCCCCGGGGATGACGCCGCGCCCGCCGGCCAGCCGCCTCACGACCGAGCAGGCCGAGTATCTGGCCCGCTTCACTGCGCGCTATACGAGCAAGACGGGCCGCTCGAAGGAGCTGGCGGCCGCGACTCGCGGCAAGCTGGTCAACACCCGAAGGTCCTCGTCGGGCTTCCGGCTGGAGACCAAGGAGCTCACGTATCCCATCGTCGCCACGGACTCCAAGGGCTCGAGAATCCGGGACCTGGACGGCAACGAGTACGTGGACCTCGCCATGGGCTTTGGCGCCACGCTGTTCGGACACAACCCGGACTTCGTGCGCGAGGCCCTCGCCGTTCGCCTCGAAAAGGGCTACCAGATTGGCCCCGCGAGCGAGCTCGCGGGTGAGTGCGCCCGCTTGATCTCGACCGTGACGGGCATGGACCGGGTGCTGTTCCTGAACTCGGGCACCGAAGCGGTGATGACCGCGATGCGCATCGCGCGGGCTGCCACGGGCCGCTCCAAGGTGGTGGTCTTCCAGAACGCCTACCACGGACACTTCGATGCCACGATGGTGACGCCCGATATCGACGGTGGCGGCGCCACGGCGCGGCCCATGACGCTCGGCACGCCCCAGCGGATGATCGATGACGTCATCGTGCTGCCCTACGCGAACCCGCGGTCCATCGACACCATCCGCGCGCTCGGCCACGAGCTCGCCGCGGTGATTGTCGAGCCGGTCCAGAACCGCCGTCCCGACCTGCACCCGACCGAGTTCCTGCAGGCCCTGCGCGAGGTCACCCGCGAGACGGGAAGCCTCCTCGTGTTCGATGAGATCCTGGTCGGCTTCCGCATCGCCCTCGGCGGCTCACAGGAGTGGTTCGGCGTCCAGGCCGACATGGTGACCTACGGGAAGATCATCGGCGGCGGACTCCCCCTGGGCGTCATCGCCGGCCGGCACGAGATCATGGACCGGGTCGATGGCGGCGCCTGGAACTACGGCGATGACAGCGCGCCCCAGGAGAACACCACGTACACCGCCGGCACCTTCAGCATGCATCCGCTGGCCATGGCGGCATGTCACGCCACGCTGACGGAGATGCTGCGCCAGGGCGGCGAGCTGCAGCGAGCTCTCAACCAGCGCGCCGACCGGTTGATGGAGATCCTGAACGAGGTCTTCACGAACAATCAGGTGCCGCTCATGGCGGTCAACTTCGGCTCGTTCTTCCGCTTCGCGCAGTCGGGCAACCTGAGCTTCGTCTACCAGCCGATCGAGCTCGACCTCTTCTTCTACCACCTCATCGAGAAGGGCGTTTACGTGTGGGAGGGGCGGACCTGCTTCATCTCGACCGCCCATGACGACAAGGACATGGATGTCATCATCCAGGCCGTCCATGAGAGTGTGAGCGAGCTGAAGGCCGGCGGGTTCTGGCCCGGCCGGGAAGGACCCGGCGGAGGCTCGGGGCGTCCGGACTCCGGCTCGGCCGGACACGCCTCGTCGGGCGCGAAGACCACGGCCAGCCCGGTCGCCCCCGCGGTCCCGTCGCCGCGAGACGCGGGCCGCGCTTCGCTCCTCGGCCGGGCCATGCGCCAGGATGAGGGCAGCCCGGCCGCACGCGCCCCCGAGCCATCGCGGACGAAGCCTCCGCCGCGCGCGATGCCCGCGCCCATCGTCGACGACAGCTACACCGCTCGCCGCTCCGACGGCTCCACCATCGATTTCTCCCTCTACTACTTTGGCGACCTCGCCGAGGACGCCCAGTCGGACAAGTACAGACTCCTGCTCGACGGGGCCCAGTTCGCCGATGAAAACGGCTTCCAGGCCGTGTGGTTGCCCGAGCGGCACTTCCACTCGTTCGGCGGTTTCTCGCCCAACCCCTCCGTGGTCACGGCGGCGCTCTCACAAAGGACGAAGCGGGTCGATCTGCGCGCGAGCGTGCTCATCCCCCTTCAGCATCCCATCCGCGTCGCCGAGGAGTGGGCGGTACTCGACAACCTCAGCCAGGGCCGCGTGGGGATCGCGCTGGCCTCCGGCTGGCACGCCAACGACTTCGTGCTCGACCCGGAGAGCTGGGAGCGCAAGCGAGAGGTGATGGTCGAGCGCCTCGGCGCGCTCCAGCACCTCTGGCGCGCCAGCGCAGTGCCGTTCTCCGGCCCCAACGGGCAGGATGTCCCCGTCCGTATCTTCCCTCGCCCCACCCGCGCCTCGCTGCCCCTGTGGCTCACCACGCTCGGCAATCGCGAGACCTGGTCCATGGCGGGCCGGCTCGGCCTCGGCGTGCTCACCAACCTCATCGGCCAGAAGATCTCCGACATCGCGGACAACATCCAGGCGTACCGGCAGGCCCGCACGGAGGTCGGCCTGGATCCGAACCGGGGCCACGTCACCGTGCTGCTGCACACGCTGGTGGGCGCGGAGCTGAACGAGGTGCGCGAGCAGGCCCGAGCGCCTTTTGGCCGCTATCTCGCCTCGTCCCTCGGCCTGTTCCAGCAGATGGTGCGCGAGCAGGGCCTCACCGCGGACTTCGACACCCTGACCCCCGAGGACCGCGCGTTCCTGCTCAACGCGGCCTACAACCGCTATGCGTCGGGCAACGCGCTCATCGGAACCGTGGAGAGCACGGCCGCCGTGGTCGATCAGCTCGTCGCGGCGGGGGTGGACGAGCTCGCCTGCTTCATCGACTTCGGCGTCGAGCACGACTATGTGCGCAGCCACCTGCGCTTTCTCGGGGAGCTCAAGGACCGCTACCGAAAGCCCACCAAGAAGGCGCTTCCCAGCAGCCTCACGTACACATCGACGGCGCCCATCGTCATGCCCAGCGCGAGGAGCTCCGCGGGCCGTCCGAGCTCGGCCCCGGCCTCTGAGACCGCCGTCCCCGCGAGCAGCGCGGACGAAGACGAAGGGAAGCGAATCGCGCTTCGCCTCCCCCTCACGGGGGACCAGCGCATGCTCTGGTTCCTCGCGCGCATGGGCGCGGATGGCCTGATGGCCTATGCGCAGACCATCGTACTGCGCCTGACCGGTCCGTTCGATGTCGCGGCGATGCAACGCGCCTACGCGGCCGTCATCGCCCGTCATGAAGCGCTGCGCATCGTGTTCGCCGACGATGGCGAGAGCCAGTCCGTGCTGGCCCGAGGCGTGAGTGAGGTCCCGATCATCAATCTGTCCGCCCTGGACTCCGAGCCTCGTGCGCGGCAGTTGGAGGCGTGTCTGGCGGACGAGGCCGAGCGGCCCTTCGAACTTGACGAGTCGCTCGTGCGGCTGGCGGTGGTCAAGCTCACCGAGACCGAGCACGTGCTCGTGCTCACCAGCCATCACCTGGTCTGCGACGGGGTCTCGGTCGGCATCCTCCTGACGGAGCTCGCCGCGCTCTATGCGGATGCGAGCAAGGCCGCCAAGCTGCCTCCGGCCCCGAGCTTCGCCGAGCACGTGCACTGGAGACTCGCCCAGCACCAGGAGGCTGACTATGCCCGCGAGGAGGCATACTGGCTCCAGGTGATCGGCACGAAGCTGCCCGTGCTGGAGCTGCCCACCGACCGCCGTCGGCCCCCGATCAAGACATATGACGGCGACCGGGTGACGCTCACGCTGGAGGCCGCGTTCTTCACGCGACTCAAGGGCTTCGCCCAGGAGATTCGCAGCACCTACTTCATGGTCGTCCTCGGCGCGTTCGCCGCGTTCTTGCATCGCGTTGCCCGGCAGGACCAGGTGGTCGTGGGCGTACCGTTCGGTGGCCGTGGTCGCGAGGGAAGCCAGACCATGATCGGCTATCTGTCCAACGTGTATCCGATCGTGAGCCGGCTCGAGCTGGGCGACAGCGTGGCCACGTACCTCGACCGCCTGCGCGCCACGCTGCTGGATGCCTACGACCACCAGAGCTATCCCTTCAGCGCGCTCGTGGCCAAGGCGATGTCGAGCACCGGGTCCGGCCGCGCCCCGTTCTTCTCGGTGGCCTTCAACTGGGACCGGGTCGACCTTCCGCGGCTCGAAGGGCTTGCTGTCGAGCAGCTCGAGTTCCGCCCGCGATATGTCGACTACGACCTGATGCCGAACATCATGGAGGTGAACGGCGAGGTCGTCATCTCATGGGATTACAACAGCCAGCTGTTCGACCGGGGCACGCTCGAGACGCTGGCGAACCAGTTCGTCGTCATGCTCCGCGCGCTCGTGCGCGATGCCAACGCGCAGGTCCACGACCTGCCCCTGCGCGACGCGGCAGCGGAGGTGGCCTTCCTCCAGGCCCATGCCACGCCCCGTCGCGCGCCGGAGGGCCTCCGCGACACGCTCTCCGCGCTCCTTGCCGACACGGTGGCCCCCCACGGCGCGACGGTCTCGGGTGAGGTCTATGTCGTCGATGTCCGCGGCCGACCAGCACCCGAGGGGCATGTGGGGGAGATCCTCGTTGGCGTGACTGGCGTGGCGGTGGGCGAGCAGGTCATGCCCAACCCCTTCGGCCCGGGCGTCGTCTATCGCACTGGAGCGCTCGGCCGGTATCGCTCCGGTGGAGTGCTCGACCTCTTGGAGCACGGTCGTGAGGACGCGGGCCGCGCGGCCCCCGCCCAGGAAACGGAACGCGCCAGTTCGACAGGCTTGGGCCAGACGACGGCCCAGGGCGAGGTATCCACCCTGACCGACATCTGGCTGGAGCTCCTGGGCGTTCCCACCGTGAGCGCGGATCAAGACTTCTTCACGCTGGGGGGCCATTCGCTGTCGGCCGTCCGGATGGTCGCGCGCATCCGCGAGTGCTTCGGCGTGGACTTGTCCCTCGGCGTGCTCTTCGACGCCCCGACCATCCGGCAACTGGCGCGGGTGATCGCCGACAAGCAGTCCAAGAGCGAATCGGCGTCGGCGCCGGACGAGGTGGGGGCGGTCGCCATCCGGCCCGACCCCACCCATCGCCACGAGCCCTTCGATCTCACTGAACTGCAGCAGGCCTACTGGCTGGGCCAGTCCGATTCGCTGTCCGGTGGCGGCCTGCCGGGCGTGGCCTATCTTGAGCACGAGATCCTGGATCTCGACGTCGACCGCTTCGAGCGCGCCTTTCAGAAGGTCATCGAGCGGCACCCCATGCTGCGCGCGGTCATCCGGAAGGATGGCCTCCAGCAGGTGCTGTCCCAGACGCCCCCGTTCCGCATCGACTGCGTGGATTTGCGTGCCCTGGGGGAGGAGGAGCGCTCGGCCACGCTGCGACGGACCGAGATCGAAGTCGCATCCCGAGGCTTGTCGCCCGACACCTGGCCTACTCTCGCCTTGCGCGTGCATCGGCTGGACGCCCGGCGCTACCGCATCCACCTGGGCTTTCCTCTCCTGCTCGGCGATCTGCAGAGCGGCCGGATCTTCATCCGCGACCTCGACCAGATGTACCGCGACGTCAACGCCGACCTTCCGCCTGTCGGCTTCGACTACCGCGACTACGTGAACACGTTGAGCGAGACGCGCGCGACCGCGGCCTTCAAGCGCGCCGAGACCTATTGGCGCGATCGCCTGGCCACGCTGCCTCTGGCGCCGAGCCTTCCCCGGGCCAACAGCGCCCAGGACAAGGAAGCGCGGGACGAAGGAACGGCGTTCATGCGGCATGAGGGTCTACTGCCCCGGGCCGCCTGGGATGCCCTCAAGCGGCGGGCGCGTGCCGCGGGCCTGACGCCGGCGGCGCTGGTGACGGCCGTCTATGCCGAAGCCATCACGGAGTTTTGCGAGAGCCCGCACTTCACGCTGAATCTGCTCTATCAGAACCGGCCGTCCTGGCATCCGCGGATTCAAGAAGTGGTCGGCAACTTCAGCACCACCATCCTCCTCGAGGTCGACAACCGCGAGCCCCTGCCCTTCGAGAAGCGGGTGCGCGCTCTGCAGACACGGCTGTGGAGCGACATGGAGCACGCGCAGGTCAGCGGCATCCAGGTCGTTCGCGAGCTGGCGCGGCAGCGGGGCTCGAGCGTGGCGTCGTCCATGCCCGTGGTCCTGGCCAGCAGCCTCCATATGTCCGCCGCGGAGGTCGAGTCGGACGCGCTCTTCTTCACGGTGGTGAGCAACCGGCTGCAAACCCCCCATGTGTGGATTGACCATCAGGTGATGGAGTCCCGCGCGGGCCTGCGCTTCCACTGGGATGTGCGCAAGGGAATCTTCCCGCCCGGCCTGACCGCGTCCATGTTCGCGATCTTCACCGACCTGCTGGCCAAGCTCGCCAAGGGCCGTGGCTGGGATGAGGTCAGGCCCGTCGAGCTTCGTCCTTCCGAGTTCGACGCTCGCACGCGGGCCAATGCCTCGGACAAGCCCCAGGCCCGCGAGATGCTCCACGAGCTCTTCGCGACACAAGCGGTCCAGCGTCCCCAACACCCCGCGATCATCGCGGGTGAGCGGGTCATCTCCTACGGCGAGCTCAGTGAGCGCGCCAACCGGCTGGCCCACCGCATCCGCGCCCACGGCGTGGGCCCGAACCAGCTCGTGGCCATCAGCATGGACAAGGGCTGGGAGCAGCTCGTGGCGGTGCTGGGAGTCCTCCACGCGGGCGCCGCGTACCTGCCCGTTGATCCCTCCCTCCCCACAGAGCGTCTGCACACGCTCATGCAGCATGGCCGCGCGGCCCTGATCCTCACGCAGCAAGCACTCGAGTCCACGGTGGCATGGCCTGAAGACTTGCCACGCCTCGTGGTCGCGCGTGAATCCGAGACGGGTGACGCCACGCCGCTACCCTTCACCCAGACCGCGTCCGATCTCGCCTATGTCATCTTCACCTCGGGCTCGACCGGGGTGCCCAAGGGAGTGATGATCGACCATCGCGGTGCGGTCAACACGGTCCTCGACATCAACCGGCGCTTCAACGTCGGGCCCGAGGATCGGGTGCTGGCGGTGTCGTCGCTGAGCTTCGACCTCTCGGTCTATGATGTTTTCGGACTGCTCGCCGCTGGCGGCAGCGTGGTGATTCCGGATGCCGCGCAGGCCCGCGAGCCCGCGCACTGGGCCCGGCTCATCCACGAGCACCGGGTGACGATCTGGAACTCGGTTCCCCAGCTGATGCAGCTGCTGGTGGATCGGGAGGAGCAGGAGCACGCCGCGCCCCTCGAGAGCCTTCGGGTCGTCATGCTCAGCGGCGATTGGATTCCGGTGTCACTGCCTGGCCGAATCCAAGCCCGGACGGAGCGATGTCAGGTGGCCAGCCTGGGCGGTGCGACCGAGGCGTCGATCTGGTCGATCATCCACCCCATCGATCGCGTGGATCCGTCCTGGCAGAGCATTCCCTATGGACGCCCCTTGGACAATCAGCGCTTTCACGTGCTCGACGCCGCCTTGCGTCCACGGCCGACGTGGGTCCAGGGCGAGCTCTACATCGCCGGCATCGGCCTGGCCCAAGGTTACTTGTCGGATCCGGACAAGACCCGGGATCGCTTCATTCATCACCCTGTGACCGGCGAGCGGATGTACCGCACTGGAGATCTCGGCCGCTACCTGTCGGATGGCAACATTGAGTTCCTCGGGCGCGCGGACCACCAGGTGAAGGTTCAGGGGTATCGCGTCGAGCTGGGCGAAATCGAGGCCAGTCTGGAAAAGCACCCGCGGGTCAAGGCCTGCGTGGTCTCCGCCTACGGTCCCAGCCGTGGAGAGCGGCGTCTGGTCGCCTACGTCGTGGGCCAGGACACGGAGCCCGGAGACACACCCGCCGCCGTAGACACCGAGGCCCTGCGCAAGCACCTCGCGACCCAGTTGCCGGCCTACATGGTCCCGGGCCAGTTCGTCCTGCTGTCCGAGCTGCCCTTGACCTCCAATGGCAAGATCGATCGCCAGGCCCTGCCCACCCCCGACGCTGTGCTCGGCGTCGCTCGCCGAGCCAAGAGGGTCGCGCCGCAGACGCCGCTCCAGCACACCCTCGCGGAGATCTGGCGCGAGGTCCTCGCCGTCGACGACATCGGAATCCACGACGACTTCTTCGCCGAACTGGGCGGCCATTCCTTCGCGGCCGTCCGCCTCCTGGCGCGGGTGAATGCGAAGCTGGGCCGTGAGCTGCCCTTGTCCAGTCTGCTCGAGGGACCAACGCTGGCCCATCAAGCGGAGCGGCTCCATCAAGCGGCGCTGGAGGGCGCGGACCCGGCGCACGTCTCCGGCGCGGCGGCCGTGTCAAACGCTCCGGCCTGGTCGCCCGTGGTGCCGCTGCGCAAGCAGGGCTCCGAACGCCCCCTCTTCCTGGTGCACCCCGTCGGTGGAAACGTCTTCTGCTACCGCGCCCTGGTCGCGTCCATCTCGCCGAAGCGTCCGGTGTATGGACTGCAAGCGCGCGGCTTCGTCGGTGAGCAGACGCCGCTCGACAGCTTGCAGGAGATGGCCAGCATCTATGTGGACGCGATGCGCGGAATCCAACCCCGAGGGCCTTATCTGCTAGGCGGCTGGTCCATGGGTGGATTGGTCGCGCTGGAGATGGCTCGGGTGTTCGAGGAGCAGGGAGATGAAGTCGAACTGCTCGCACTCATTGACAGCGTTGTGCCAGGCCGCAAAACCATGCTGGACGGCCTCGGACTCCTGGCGTGGTTCATGCGGGATTTGCTGGCGACCAGCAGCCGTGTTTGCGACCTCGACCTGAGTGGACTCGAGCACCTTGATGATGCCGCCCGGTTGACCGCGGTGCTTGAGCGGGCCAAGGCCAAGAATGCCATTGCCCAGGACGTCACAGCCGAGCAACTCGAGCGCCTGTACCGCGTATTCGTCCGCCACAGCGCGGCCATGGATGCGTATGCCCCGACCCCCGTGCGAGCCCCCGTCTTGCTTCTGGACGCGGCCGATTCCGAGGAGCGCGAGCGGGTCGCTCCCTGGAAGCGATTGACCTCCAGCCTCAAGCATCACCGCATTGCCGGCAACCACTATTCAATTCTAGGCGAGCCTCACGTCGCCACGTTGGCCAAGCGGCTAGGCGCGGCACTCCGAGACAAATAAACACCGAGGCATCCCCTCGTCTGAATCAGATCGCGCATGCGCGGCATGGACTGGTTTGACGTGCAGGTCGTCCTCGAGAACCTCCGGCAAGAAGACCCGCACCTGTTTTCGTCGAGGGCCACATTCCTCGAGTGCCGGGGCGAACGTCCCTACAGCCGGACAAGCGCATGCGGCTCAACTTGTTAGATGCGGGCATCCCTCAGCAGCAACCCTGAAGAACAACCAACACCTGGCGAGCAGACGCACTGAGATGACTTCTTTCACCCAAGCACATTCCACGCATCGCACAGACGTCGTGATCATTGGCGGAGGCCAGAGCGGTCTGGCCCTGGGCTATTACCTGTCACGACGCGGCCAGCGATACATCATCCTCGACAGTGGTTCGGAAGTCGGCCACATGTGGCGCAATCGCTGGGAGTCGCTGCAGCTCATCACCCCGTGCCCGTACAACAATCTGCCCGGTCAGGACTTCGAAGGGCCTGCGTGGTCCTTCCCCACCAAGGATCAGGTGGCTGACTACCTGGCCCGCTACGCACAGAAGTTCTCCATTCCCGTCCGCACCCAGCACAACGTGAGCAGCTTGCGCCGGGAGGGAGACGTCTACCGGATCGAGACCAATCAAGGAGTCTTCGAAGCCCTTGCGGTGGTAATCGCCACCGGTCCGTACCATGAGCCCCGTATCCCAGACGCGGCGCGCGGCGTGGATGAGCGGGTGGTCCAGATGCACAGCAAGAATTACCGCAATCCCCAGCAGATTCCCGGGAGCCAGGACGTCCTGGTGGTCGGCTGCGGCAATTCCGGGGCGGGCATCGCCCAGGACCTGGCGCGGGTCCACCAGGTCCATCTGGCATTGGGTCGCACGGCGTGGCTGCGGCGCCGCATCTTCGGGCGGGATCTCTTCTGGTGGTCCCATCTCCTCGGCCTCCCTCGGGTCACCGCCGACTCGCGACTGGGCAGCCGCATGAAGCAGCAGCCTGACGAGGTCATCGGCACCTCGCCGGAGCGGCTCGCCGCCGAGCACGGCATCAAGCTTCAGTCCCGGGTGATGGCCGTGGAGGGCAACGAGGTCCACTTCGCCGACGGCACCCGGCACCGCTTCGGCGCGATCGTCTGGGCCACGGGCTACCGGCCCCACTACCCCTGGGTCCAGGTCCCGGTCTTCACCGAGCAGGGCGCGCCCGCGCACCAGCGGGGCGTGTCCAACTCGCCTGGTCTCTATTTCCTCGGTCTCAAGTGGCAGTACCACTTCGACTCCTCCCTGTTGGGCGGCGTCGGCCGTGATGCGGAATTCATTGATCAAGAGATCGCGTCGTACCTGTCCAACCGCGTCCCTCAAAAGGCCGCGTCTTTAGAGGCAACCCCATGAACACCGCTTCTGACACGCTGTTGACCCCAGAGGAAATCACCCGCTTCAAGCGGGATGGGGTGATCGGTCCCTTCAAGCTCTACGAGCCCGAGGTGGCTCGCGAGCTGCTGCACACCATCCGGATGCGCAACGCGGACCGGACGAACATGCTGCACAAAAACGACGTCAACTACGATCGGCACTTCGACATCCCCGAGCTGTCGCAGCATATCGGGCACCCGGGCATCGTTCGTCGCGTCCGCGGCATCCTGGGCATGAACCTCCTGGGCTGGCGCACCGAGTTCTTCCCGAAGTTTCCCGGTGCGGTAGGGACCGAGTGGCATCAGGTGGCAAACTACCGCTACGCGACTGGCGTGCCGATGCTCGAGCCCCTGGAGGGACGGGCCGACGACCATCTGGACATCACCGTCTGGACAGTCTTCACGGAGGCCACACGCGAGAACGGGTGCATGAAGTTCCTGCCCGGCAGTCACAACAAGGTCTATTACGACGAGTCCAAGGCCGTGACCCAGGGGCGCACCGACGCGTACCGCTCGATCGAGGCGAAGAGCGACTTCTTCGGCTATGACTTCCAGGAGTTCAAGGTCGACCCCAAGTGGATGCCCGATGAGAGCCAAGCGCTTGCCATGGAAATGCAAGCGGGCGAGTGTGTCATCTTCACGGCCAAGTGCGTGCATGCGTCGTATCCCAACTCGACCCAGCGCAAGACCCGCTTCGCCATCACCAGCCGCTACACATCCACGGACGTGCGCGTCTATCCGTACGAGCGCAAGTTCCGCGCGCACGGTGGGGATTTCGATCTGGACGCGGCGAACTATGGCTGTGTGCTGGTGAGTGGCGAGGACCGCTACGGGCACAACCGCATCAGGCGCGAGAACAACCTGGGACAAGCCTTCCCCCACATGGCGTGAAGCGTTCCGCCTCCTCCGTGCACGGAAAGTCCACGATGGCCGAGCTGCCCCCTTTGAGTTCCTGGCTGCGTCCCCTCCGGAGGCCGGCGTGTCCACGCCTCACGCTGGTCGCCGTTCCCCCGGCAGGGAGTGGGGCCTCGCTGTACGCGCCCTGGCAGGCCCACCTGCCGGAGGACGTGGCGTTGATCGCGGTCCAGCTGCCTGGCCGCGAGAATCGCATTCGCGAGCCTTTGCTGACCCGTTTCGACGCGGCCGTCGAGGGCATCACGTCCGCGCTGGCCACCCTCCCGGGCCCCATCGATGGCTTGTTCGGCCACAGCTTCGGCGCGATCCTCTCCTTCGAGGCGATGCGCCGGATGCGCCGTCTGGGCCAGCCCCTGCCCCGCCACTTCTTCGCCTCGGGTCACATCGGCCCAGAACTCGTCAGCAACGTCGGAGCCATCCACGAGCTGCCCCGTGAGCAGTTCATCGCCGAGCTCAGGAGCTTCAATGGCTTGGTCGAGGAGATTCTCGCCCACCCCCAACTGCTCGACATCGTGCTGCCCATCGTCCGCTCCGATCTTGCGCTCGACTACTCCTATTGCATGACCGAGGAGCCACCGCTCCCCGTGCCCATGACGGGCCTGGCCGGCGTGGATGACCATGTCGCTCCGCCAGACCAGGTGAGCGCCTGGTCGCGCCAGAGCAGCATTGGTTTTGATCTCAAGACATTCCCAGGAAGTCATTTCTTCATCCGAGACAACGTCCAGTCCACGGTCGCGACCATCCTCGCGGCGTTGAAGCCGCCCGTGGCCCTGCCCGCTGTGTCTCGTTGAGCCAGGAGACCGCCACCCATGAACCAGTCTCGATTTGCCGACAAGCATGCCTTGAATGTGGATGGGATCGCCGCCCGGTTGTCCGCGGCGCTGCTCACGGATCCCCAGGTGCGGGAGTGTGCCGTCCTGCCGCGACAGGAGTCTGGAGGACACAGTCTCGTCGCGTATGTCGTCGCGACCGGGCCGGTGACGCTGGAGGGCGCGCGCGCTCTCGCGGACAGACAGGGGGTTTCCGCGCGGGAGCTCGTAGCCGTCGTCCCGCTCACCCGGCTGCCGCGCGATGGTGGCGGCCAGCTGGATCTGGCTCGACTCCAGCGCACGCCGCTGCTCGACGAGAAGGCGTTCGCGACCCTGCGCGAGCGGTTGCTCGCCCTGGATCCAACGGCGGAACTGGTGTCCGAGGCAGTGCCGCTCAAGGCGCCCATGCCCCTCGCCGAAGGCCCGACGCAGGTCAGCACGCGGCAGGCACTTCTCCAGGGGCCTGAGCTGCCCGACTCGCCCGACACGCCCACGACGCTGGCCGAGGTGCTGGAGCGGGCGGCGCGCATCTCGCCGGAGTACGGGGTCCGCTTCCTCACCTCGGCGGGTGAGCGCTTCTCTTCCTACCCCGAGCTGCTCGCCGAGGCCCGTCGGATCGCGGGCGGACTGGTGAGCGCGAACCTCCCCCCCGGCAGCGAGCTCATCATGCAGTTGGCAAGTCCCGATGACTTCGTTCCCGCGTTCTGGGGCGCGGTGCTGGCCGGACTGGTCCCGGTGCCGCTCGCCGTACCGGTGCTGCTGTCCGCGGGAGAGCCGGCCAGCGAGAAGGTGCGCTTGACCATGGCGCGGCTGCCGTCCGCGGCGCTCATCACCCGGGAGGACCGCGCCGGACAGGTCGCCGAGTTGCTGCGTGCCGGTGGGCTCACCGGGCGGAGCGTGCTGTCCCTGGACAGCCTCCGGAGGGCCGCCCCCCTCACCCATCCCGTGGTCCGTCCGCCGGATGCTCCTGCGCTGCTGCTGCTCACCTCCGGCAGCACGGCCGAACCCAAGATCGTGCCCCAGACGCACCGCCGGCTGATCAGCCGCTCGCGCGCGACGATCCTCACCAACGGCTTTCGCCGCGAAGAAGTGTCCCTCAACTGGCTGCCGCTGGATCACGTGGGCGGCCTGGTCATGTTCCACCTGCGCGACGTGGTGTGCGGCTGTTCGCAGCTTCAGGCGGAAACCAACCTGGTGCTCAAATACCCGCTCATCTGGATGGACTGGTGTAGCCAGTACCAGGTCACCGTGACCTGGGCGCCGAACTTCGGCTACAGCCTGCTCAACACGCGCGCCAAGGAGGTCCGCACGAAGCGCTGGGACCTGTCCGCGCTCTGGTTCATCCTCAATGGCGGCGAGGCGATTGTCGCCGAGCAGGCGCGGGAGTTCATGGAGCTGCTGGCCCCCCACGGCCTGCGAGCAGATGCCATGCGTCCCGCCTGGGGCATGTCCGAGACGTGCTCGGGCGTGACCTTCGAGCACGACTTCCGGGGCATCTCGACCCGAACCGCGTCCGTATCGGTCGGCCGGCCCATCCATGGCATCACCGTCCGCATCGCCGATGACGATGGACACGTGATGGGCGAGGGGGCGCGCGGACGGCTGCAGATCCGCGGGGTCAGCATCTTCGAGGGCTACCTGAACAACCCCGAGGCCAATCGGGAGTCCTTCCCCGGTGATGGCTGGTTCGACACCGGCGACCTGGGCGTCATCATCGACCAGGGTCTGCACATCGTGGGCCGGCGCAAGGACGTCCTCATCGTCAACGGGCTCAACATCGCCCCCACCGAAATCGAGCGCATGGTGGAGACGAACCCTGACGTCGTGCCCGCCCACACGGCGGCCATCGCCGTGCGCGAGGCGGGCGATATCACCGACCAGCTCGCCCTGTTCCTCCATACCGAGAAGACCGGCGAGGCGCGCGAGGCGCTGCTGTCGGACCTGCGCATCCAGCTCGCCCGCACCTTTGGCATCTCGCCCTCGGTGATCGTGGAGGTGGCTCCCGAGGAGATGCCGCGGACCTCCATCGGGAAGATCCAGAAGGACGTGCTCAAGTCCCGGCTTGAGAAGGGCCTCCTGGTGCCCGCCTGGCAGCGGGGTCGTAAGAACACGGCGGCGGCCAACAACCTGTTCGCCCTCCCCCGGGAGGAGGTACTCAACGGCAGCGTGTACCGCCGGAACTGGGTGCCGCACGGACTCACTCCCGTGCGAGCCCTCCCCGACACCGTGGTGGTGTTCGCGCCCGCAGGTGAGCCGGGCAAGCGGCTGACGGCGGCGCTGGCCACGGGACAGCGTCGGGTCCTCGTGGTCGAGCCAGGGACGGGCTTCGCGCTCAACGGCGGGGATCGGCTCACCGTGCTTCCGGGCGATGCCGAGGATGCCGCGCGGCTGGTCGAGCACCTCGCCGATACGGCGGCCGGCGCGCCGCTCATCTATGCCTGGCCCCTGGCGGGCAAGTCCGGAACCGAGGCGTCTTTCGACGCCACCGAGGCCCTCCTCGCCTTGCTGCCGCCGCTGGCCCGGCGCTTCGGCAAGAATCATCCGCGACTGCTGGCCGTGACCCACGGGGCCGCGCGTGTCGGCACGGGCGAGCTCCTCGGCGACCCCAAGGCGGCGATGTTCGGCGCGCTCCTGCGGGTCGTGCGCGAGGAGACGCGGGCCGACGTGCGCGCCGTGGACATCGACTCGCTCGAGGCGTTCGCCGAGGTGGTCCTCGGCGAGCTCACCGACCCGAGCGGCGAGGTCGAGTGCGCCTACCGCCGTGGGCTCCGGCGGGTCAGCCGGTTGGCGCCGGTCCGCCTGCAGGAACAGGGCGGCACCCTGCGCCAGGGCAAGCGTTATGTCGTCATCGGCGGACTGGGTGGCATTGGCCGCGCGCTGGTGCGCTACCTCGTGACCGCGTTCGGGGCCCGCGTCGCCATCCTCGGGCGCCGTGCCGAGCGCGCGCTGGATCCGGCCAGTGCGGCGGCGTTGACCGGACTGCGCCAGCTCGGCGCGGTCACCTACGGCGCGGGCGATGTCTCCGACAGCGACGGACTGAGGGGGGCGCTCGCGCGCGCCAGTGAATCCTTGGGGGGAACCCCCGATGGCGTCTTCCACCTCGCTGGCGGTTTCTTCGAACAGACCCTGGAGCAGCTCGAGTGGGACAAGGCCCTCGGCGGAATGATCGCCAAGGTCAGCGGCAGTCGCGAGGTCGTCGAGGCGGCAGAGGCCCTGGGCATCCCCTGGGTGGCCCTGTTCTCGTCGGTCAATGGCTACTTCGGCGGACCGGGGCTCGCCACCTACGCGGCGGCCAACCGCTTCCAGGAAGCGCTCGCGGGCTCCTGGAATGGCAAGGGAACCCGGGTGTGTACGCTCGCATGGTCGATGTGGGACGAGACGGGCCTCAGCCGCGGCTACGCGAACAAGGAGCTTACCCGCGAGCGAGGCTTCGTGGTGTTCTCGCCCGACGCCGCGCTGCAGTTGCTGGACAGCGCCCTGAGCCAGGCCCAGGACACCCTGTTCATCGGACTCGATGCCACCCGGCCGCGCATGCGGGTGGAACTCGACATGTCCCCCGAGCCCCTCACGTGTCTGACCGCACGCACCAGCGCGGAGCCGCGCGCGATCCACGCCCTGGGTGATGCGTTCGGCATCGAGCTTACCGTGCGGCCGCGCTCCAGCACCGCCGCCCCAGCCAAGGCGGCCGGAGTGGAGGCGCTCGCCGCGCGTACCGCCACGGCCCCTGCCGCCATCGCCGAACAGCTGGCGGCGCTCTGGTGCGACGTGCTCAAGGTGGACACGGAGGAACTGGCGCACGACGCCAACGTGTTCGACCTGGGGGCGCACTCCCTGCTGCTGCCCAACATGCAGGAGCGCATCCGGGAGGCCTTCGGCGTCGAGCCGACCGTGGTGGACCTCTTCCAGTATCCCACGGTGGCCAAGCTGACGGCCTACCTCGCGAGCCGGCTCTCCGCCATGGCTGAACAGCAGGCCCAGGCTTCGGTGGCACCCGCCACGGACCCGACAGCCATGGCCGAACAGCTGGCGACGCTCTGGTGCGACGTGCTCAAGGTGGACACGGAGGAGCTGACACACGACGCCAACGTGTTCGACCTGGGGGCGCACTCCCTGCTGCTGCCCAACATGCAGGGGCGTATCCGCGAGGCCTTTGGCGTCGAGCCGACCGTGGTGGACCTCTTCCAGTATCCCACGGTGGCCAAGCTGACGGCGTACCTGGCGAGCCGGCTCACCTCGACCGAGAGCTAAGACCATGCCTGGGAAGTGGCTCCTGAACCATCACCGCGCGCCAACACGGGGCCCCAGGCTGCTGGTGCTGTTTCACTACGCGGGCGGCGCGGCGTCCGCGTTTCGTGACTGGCCCGCTCACGTCGGTGAGCGGGCCGAGACCCTGACGGTGCAACTGCCTGGCCGTGAGGGCAGGATTGGTGAGGCGCTCGTCGAGGAGCTCGCCGCGGTGACGGAGCCCCTGGTGACGGCCATCGCTCAAGCCGCACATGGGCGCCCGGTGATGCTCTACGGCCACAGCATGGGTGCCGCGCTCGCCCACCACGTCGCCCGAGAGGCGGTCGCGCGTCGCGCCTTCGCGCTCGCCGCGCTCGCCGTCTCGGCGCGGCGTGCGCCCCATGTCCCACCCTATGAGCAGGATCTCCGCACCCTGGATGACGCGGGTGTGCTGAGCGCGCTGCGTGTCTTTGGCGAGATACCCGCTGAACTCCTGGCCGAGTCCCATCTGGCCGACGCCCTCGTGCAACGGACCCGGGCCGACTTCTGCATCGCCCAGGGCTGTCATTGGCCCGTCCCCCCCAGAACCTCGCTGCGGCTCGCGGTGCCCTTGCTGGCGCTGGGTGGAATCGACGATCCAACGGTCGCGATTGGCCATCTCAGATCCTGGCAGGCCTTCACTCGGGGCCCCTTCCAGGTGCGAATGCTGCCTGGCCACCATTTCTTCATCCGGGATCCGCGCAACGTGAAGCACACGGTGGAGGCCTTGTTCGCGCATGCGGCGGCATCGGCTGGAGACTCCGTGCCCAGCGTGAGCAATCCCTTCCTTTAAGCAACCTCCACGCGAGGCGAGACATGACCTTCGACAGCACCCGCGACGTCGCCATCATCGGACTATCCGCCCGCCTGCCTGGCGGGCCCGACCTGGACGCCTTCTGGCGGAATCTCCTGGAAGGACGCCACGCGATCCGGACCTTCACCCGAGACGAGTTGCTCGCCGACGGGGTTCCCGAGGGACTGGCCTCCCGCGAGGACTACGTGCCCCGGTCCGCGTTCGTCGAGGACACGCATCTCTTCGATGCCTCGTTCTTCGGCTTCAGCAGGCGCGAAGCCGAGGTCATGGATCCGCAGTTCCGGCTGTTCTTCGAATGTGCCTGGGAAGCCCTGGAGGATGCGGGCCACGCGGGTCGGGCCGCGGGAATGCGCGTGGGTGTGTTCGCCACGTCTGGCATGAGCCTGTATTCCGGCAAGACGATGAACACCTATTTCCGGACCAACGTTCAGCATCAGGCCGAGGCCCTGGAGCACTTGGATCAGATTCAAATCAAGGTGCTCAACGAGCGGGATTACCTGCCGACCCAGCTGTCGTATCGCCTGAACCTCACCGGGCCCAGCCTCACGGTCCACACCGCGTGCTCCTCGGCGCTGGTCGCCCTCCACTTCGGGGTCGAGAGTCTGCGCAAGCGGGAGTGTGATGCCGCCCTGGTCGGCGCCGCCGCCCTGCATGCGCCACGCATGGCGGGCTATGTCCACACCGCCGGGAGCATCTTCTCGGCGCATGGCGTCTGCCGGCCATTTGATCAAAAGGCCGATGGCATCGTCGGAGGCAACGGCGTCGGAGTGCTGATGCTGCGCCGGTTGAGCGACGCCCAGGCGGATGGCGATCGCATCCTCGCGGTCATTCGTGGCACGGCGATCAACAACGACGGCGCGCGCAAGGTGAGCTACACGGCGCCCAGCATCGACGGTCAAAAGGAGACCATTCGCGGTGCGCTCTCCGACGCGGGCATTTCCGCTCGGGAAATCGGCTTCGTCGAGGCCCACGGCACCGGCACCGGCCTGGGTGATCCCATCGAGGTGGCGGCGCTCACCCAGGCCTTCTCGGTGGATCAAGCCACCGCGCCGGGAAGCGTTGCCATCGGTTCGGTCAAATCGAACGTCGGACACCTCGACACCGCAGCCGGCATGGCCTCGCTGCTGAAGACCGTGCTGGCACTGAGGCATGGCCAGGTGCCCCCCACTGCGGGTTACGAGCGGCCCAATTCCCATATCGCATTCGGCCAGACCCCTTTCCTGGTCAACACCCAGCCGCTGCACTGGGAGCCGAGGAACGGTCGCCGGCATGCGCTGATCGGCTCATTGGGCGCTGGAGGGACCAATGCACACGTGGTGCTCGCCGATTGGCCCGTGGAGGCCCAGCCCGCGGAGCAAGCGAGCACGGACGAGCCGGTGTGCATCGCGCTGTCGGCCAAGAACGACGCGGCGCTCAAGGACCTGGCCCAGCGCCATGCCTCGGCCCTCGCCTCCGGCTCCGCTTGCCCTCGCGACTGGGCCTACAGCACCTGCACCGGCCGCGCCCTCTTCCGCGAGCGCGGCGCCGTCGTGGGCCGCACCTCCCAGCAGCTCGCCCAGGGCCTGCTCGACCTCGCCTCCGGCCGCCTCTCCTCCTCCGTCCTGCGCGGCAGCGCCCCCTCCTCCGGCCGCCCCCGCCTCGCCTTCGCCTTGAGTGGCCAGGGTGCCCAGTACGCCGGCATGGGCCGCGCCCTCTACCAGCGCTTCGCCTCCTTCCGCTCCGCCTTCGACGAGCTGGCCGCCCTGCACCGCGACTCCACCGGTGGCCAATCCCTCACCTCCCTCGTCTTCGACTCCCCTGACGCCGCCCTGCGCGACACGGGCCTGGCCCAGCCCTCCCTCTTCGCCTTCCAGTACGCCCTGAGCCGCCTCTGGCTCAGCCTCGGCGTCTCCCCCTCCGCCCTCATCGGCCACTCCATTGGCGAGTACCTCGCCGCCCACCTCGCCGGCGTCCTCTCCCTTCACGACGCCTACCTCCTGGTGCTCGCCCGCTCCCGCGCCATGGCCTCGCTGCCTCCCGGCGGCTCCATGCTCTCCGTCCTCGCCAGCCCCTCCCGCCTCGCCCCCTTCCTCTCCTCCTTTCCCTCCCTCGAGCTCGCGGCCGACAACGGCCCCGAGGCCTGCGTCCTGTCCGGGCCCCTCCCCGACATCGAACGCCTCCTGCCTCTGCTTGAGTCCGCGGACCTCTCCTTCCGCCCGCTTCACGTCTCCCACGCCTTCCACTCCGCCGCCATGCTTCCCGCCATGGCCGCCCTCTCCTCCGCTGCCTCCCGCCTCCCGCACCACTCCCCTTCCCTTCCCCTCGCCTCCAACCTCACTGGCGCCCTCGCCACCCCCTCCCTCTTCGTCCCCGACTACTGGGCACGCCACCTGCGCCAGCCCGTCCTCTTCCGCCAGGGCCTCGAGGCCCTCGTCGCCAAGAAGTTCACCCACTTCCTCGAGATTGGCCCCAGGCCCGTCCTCACAGGCCTGCTGCGCTCCGCCTCCAAGGGCCTCTCCTGCATCCCCTCCCTCGACTCCTCCGACCCTGAGCGCGCCTTCTGCTCCGCCGCCGCCTCCCTCCACGCCCTCGGCCTCGACCTCGACTGGAAGGGCTTGTTCGAAGGGCCTTCGCCCAAACGCATCAGCGTTCCCACCTATGCGTTCCAACGCCAGGCGTACTGGCTGCCCGCGCGGCCCCGGCAGACCGAGACGGATAGCGTCGCCCCGGTCCCCTCGGCGCCCACGGAACCGGTCGCGCTCACGGGGCTCTGCCATGCTCCGCTCTGGGTCCGCGTGGAGGGCAAGGAGACAGCACCCCGGCGCTGGGCACTGGCGGCGCTGGGAGGCGCGGGCCCGCGCCTCGCCGAACTCAAGGCGGCGCTGACCCAGGACACGACTGTCACCACCGAGCTGCTCGTCACGCCAGCGGATGCGGCGCGGCTGCGGGCCGACGTGGCGGGCATCGTTCTGGTCCAGGAAGAGCTGCCCGTGGTGTCCGCGCTGAGTGAACTGCGCCGCTGGCTGCTCGGGCTTGAGGAGCCGATGACGGCTGGACGGCCCATCGTGCTGGTGACCCGGGGGGCCTATGGAACGGGGGCGGGCGTAGCGTCTGCCTCGGCGCTCACGGCTCGCGCCCTGTGGGGAGCGGCGCGTGCGGCCTACCTCGAGTTCGCGAAGGGCGCCAGGCTGGGTCTTGTCGACATCGGCACGACGGCCGCGCCGTCCGGGCTCTCGGCCGCACTGGCCACCGCGGCCGCGGGAGATGAGCTGCGACTCGGCCGTGAGGGATGGCTACGGCAGCGCCTCGCGCCGCTTCCTCTCCCTCCCGTACAAGCACAGGCCTTGGAGGAGCCTGGCCATGCAGCGGTCATCACGGGCGGCTTCGGAGGCGTGGGCTGGCAACTCGCCGTGCACCTGGTCCAGCGCGGTGTGCGCGAGCTGGTGCTTGTCGGCCGGTCCGCGCCCGGAGCGGCCGTGGACGCCACGCTCGCCGCGTGGAGGCGGACCGGCATCTCGGTCACGGTGCTGCTGGGCGATGTGGCCGAGCCCGCGACGTGGGAGGCACTCCACCGCGAGGTCACGGCACGGGGGCATCGCCTTGGAACCCTCTACCACCTCGCCGGAGTGATCAAGGATGCCACGCTGGCGAACATCTCCGAGGCGGATCTGTCACGGGTGCTGCGGCCCAAGGTCCACGCCGCGAGTGCGCTGTTGGACGCGGTCGCCACGCTCGCACCAAGGCGGATTGTGCTCGCAGGCTCGCTCGCGGGAGTGCTTGGAGCGCCCGGACAGTTCGCGTACGCGGCCGCCAATGCAGCACTCGGGGTGGCCGCGGAGCATCTCGTGGCGGCGGGAATCCCCACGCTCGCCCTCGCCTGGGCACCGCTCGACGCCGGAATGGCGGCGAGCACGCGGCGTGGCGGGAATGTCGAGCGCATACCGAGGATGGCGTTGGCCCAGGCCTGGGAACTCATGGCCCGCGCCCTGGCTGCCGGGCTCACAGAGCTGTCGGCTGGAGCGCTTGAGCAGGCAGGGCTCACAACACATGAGTTCGAGGTCCTGTCTCCCGGAGACCTTGGCCGACGGCTCTTTGTCGAAAAGCCCGCGCCGGCCGTTGAGCCCCAGGCGGTGCGGCCCGCGGCCGTGCAGGACGAGCCTCGCGCCACGGGTGCCCTGCTCCAAGTCCAGCAAACCCTCGCCGAACTCCTGGGTGAGCGTACCGCCGACGCCATCGACCCCGCGACCAACTTCCAGAACCTTGGCCTCGACAGCCTCATGCTCATCCGTCTTCGCGAGCAGCTCAACACCCGGCTGAGTGCGAAGCTCACTACTGCGACCCTCTACAGCTATCCGACCTCTCGTCTACTGGCCGAGCACATCACCGAGCAGCTCCGCACGAAGACGGAGCCAGCCTCGTCCAATGGGGGGAACGCGGCGAGGTCCGCCGAGCCACCCGACCTGGCGACGGCGGTCGCCGAGCCCCCCGCGGGGCCGTTGGGGCTCGAGGTAATGGACGACCTCGCGCAAGCCGAAAGACTCGCGGAGGAGCTGCTTCGGGAACTCGGCCTGCGATGAGGGTGTGGTCGCTGGGTCCCGGGCGGCACGCGGTCTCCCCGGCAAAGTGGTTCCAGTCACATTGACCGGAGCGGAAGGCTCCATACCTCGCGCGGTTCGGCGCCAGGCAGCATGCTGCCCCCCTTTCGCCGGGCGTTTTCATGGCTCGCCGAAACACCGCACGGAGTGTTCAGGCCGCTGTCTGCACGGGACGGTGGGACGAGGGCCTCCCACACGTCGAGGCCGCGCACGATGCCTACGACCAGGAGGAAGGTCCTTGCTGCTCGCAGTCATTCGTCTGTCGTTGATGCCTTCGCGCGGGCAGGAGCGATAGACGAGGCTCACAAGGAGCATGCGCTCGGCTCACGTCACGACAGGGTCCAGCGAGCTGTTACGGAACTTGCATCCTTGGGCCGCCAGGTACGGGCGCCCGCCAGCCGTGCTCGAACCGACCCAGAGTCGCACCTCCCACGAGGCCGCCGAAGGGTAAGGTGCGCGCCGTGCGGCTGCGGACGCTCATCATCGACAACCACGACTCGTTCACGTTCAACCTCTTCCAGCTGCTGGCGGAGGTCGGAGGGACAGAGCCCCTCGTCGTGCGCAACGACGAGCGGTCGTGGCGGGAGCTGCGCGGGCTCGCGTTCGACAACATCGTCATCTCCCCGGGCCCCGGGCGTCCCGACCACCCGGCGGACTTCGGCGTCTGCCGCGATGCACTCATCGAGGCTGACGTCCCCATCCTCGGCGTATGCCTGGGGCATCAGGGCCTGGGCCACGTCCACGGCGCACGGATCCAGCACGCACCGGAGGTCATGCACGGACGGCTGAGCCCCGTGCGCCACACGGGAACGGACCTCTTCCAGGGCCTTCCGCAGGACTTCCAGGTGGTGCGCTACCACTCGCTCTGCCTCGCCCGGCCACTGCCCGAGGACCTGGTGGAGACCGCCTGGGCCCCCGACGGCGTCCTCATGGCCCTGCGCCACGCCTCCCTCCCCCGCTGGGGCGTCCAGTTCCATCCAGAGTCCATCGCCACCACCCACGGCCGCCAGCTCCTCGCCAACTTCATCCGCCTGAGCCGCGAGCACCAAGCCCCCCGTCCCAGTCGCCGCCCTGAAACGACCCAGGAGAGAACGCCCCTCCCTCCGCCTGGAACCTTCCAAGTCCATCACCGGAAGCTGCACCTCGAAGCCGACCCGGAGCAGGCCTTCGTCGCGCTCCTCGGAGGCAGGGACTACGCCTTCTGGTTGGACAGCAGCCGCGTCGAGGCAGGCCTGTCACGCTTCTCCTTCATGGGGGACGCAACCGGCCCACACAGCGCCGTCATCCACTACCAGGTGAACCCACGCCGGCTCACCGTGCGCCGGAGTCAGGGAGCAGAGGAGCACTCCACGGAGCTGTTCGAGTTCCTCCAGCAGGAGCTGACGCGGCTGCGAGTGGCCCCGTCCGGGCTGCCCTTCGACTTCCAGGGCGGTTACGTGGGCCACCTCGGCTACGAGCTGAAGCACGACTGCGGCGCGACCACCTCGCATGCCTCACCGGATCCAGATGCCAGCCTCATCCTGGCGGACCGGCTGCTGGCCTGGGACCACATCGAGGACACGGTGTATCTCGTCGCGCTCGCCCCCGAACACGAGGCGGCCGAGGTCCAGGCCTGGTTCGACGCCACGGAATCCAGCCTGCGCGCCCTGCCCCCTCTGCCCCCCCTCGAGCCCCGCTCCGGAGCCCCCTTCCCGGTCCGCCTCGCCAGGGACCGTGAGACCTACCTGGCCGACATCCAGCGCTGCCTGGAACAGCTCCACGAAGGCGAGACCTACGAGGTCTGCCTCACCAACAAGCTCCTCGCCCGGACGCACGTCGAGCCCCTGGACCTGTACCGGAACCTGCGCAGGCTGAACCCCGCGCCCTACGCCGCGTACCTCCGCATGGGCCCCCTGGGCATCGCCTGCTCCTCCCCCGAACGCTTCCTGCGCGTGGACGCCGAACGTTGGGTCGAGTCGAAGCCCATCAAGGGCACCCTGCGCCGCGGCTCCACGCCAGCCGAGGACGAACGCCTGCGCCAACAGCTGGGCTCCCAGGAGAAGGACCGGGCGGAGAACCTGATGATCGTGGACCTCGTGCGCAACGACCTCGGGCGCGTGTGCGAGGTGGGCTCGGTCCACGTCCCCCGGCTCATGCACGTGGAGTCGTATGCCACGGTGCACCAACTGGTGAGCACCATCCGGGGCCACCTGCGCCAGGGGCTCACCGCCGTGGACGCGGTGCGCGCCGCCTTCCCGGGAGGCTCCATGACGGGGGCCCCCAAGGAGCGCACCCTGGAGCTCATCGACCGCCTGGAGGGGGAGGCCCGGGGGGTGTACTCGGGCACCATCGGGTACTTCTCCGCCACCGGCGCGGCGGACCTGAACATCGTCATCCGCACGGCGGTGGTCCGGCCCGGAGAGGTGAGCATCGGCGCGGGCGGAGCCATCGTGGCGCTCTCGGACCCGGCCGCCGAGCTGGAGGAGATGCTCCTCAAGTCGCGGGTGGTGCTGAAGGCGCTGTGCACGGCGCTCGGGAGCCCGGACGGACTGCCCGAGCCCGGAGCCGATTCCAGGGCCTGGACGGCGCCGGACTGAGCCCGGGAGGGGCCAGAAGGGCCTTCCGGGGTGGGGCTCCCGGGGTGGTGGCATCCCGGGTGGTGGGGAAAGCCCCTCGATTCCTCCACTGCTGGACGACCGGGGCTTCCGTGACCGTCGCATCCGGCGGGACGCTGTTATAAAGCGCCCCCCATGCTTGAGACCGTCACCAAGGGCTTCCGGGCCGCCAAGAACCGCCTCGCCGGCAAGAGCGAACTCACCCCCGAGCTGGTGGACGAGTCGCTGCGAGACATCCGCGTCTCCCTGCTGGAGGCCGACGTCGCCTTCGACGTGGTGAAGAAGTTCGTTGCCCGCGTCCGCGAGAAGGCCGTGGGCGAGGTGGTGCAGACAGCCGTCACGGATGCGGGGGGCCAGAAGCGCAAGGTCAGCGCGATGGACCACTTCATCAAGATCTGCCACGACGAGCTGGAGGCCCTGATGGGCCCGGTGGACACGAGCCTCCACCTGAAGCCCAAGGGCCAGCTGTCCGGCATCATGATGGTGGGCCTCCAGGGCTCCGGTAAGACGACGACCACGGGCAAGCTCGCCAGCCGGCTCCTCGCGGAGGGGCGCAAGCCGTTGCTGGTCGCGGCGGACATCTACCGCCCGGCCGCCGTGGATCAGCTCAAGGTCCTGGGCGAGCGGCTGAAGGTCCCCGTCTACCACGAGCCCGGCGTGCAGCCGCCCGAGCTGGCGAAGCGGGGCTACGCGGCCGCGCGCGAGCAGAAGTGCGACGTGGTGCTCATCGACACGGCGGGCCGGCTCGCCATCGACGAGACGCTGATGACGGAGCTGGAGTCCATCAAGTCCAACGTGCAGCCGGACACCATCCTGCTGGTGTGCGACGCGATGATCGGCCAGGACTCGGTGCGCACGGCGGCCGAGTTCGACCGGCGCCTGACGCTGGACGGCTTCATCCTGACGAAGCTGGACGGTGACGCGCGCGGCGGCGCGGCGCTGTCCATCAAGGAAGTGACAGGCAAGCCCATCAAGTTCCTCGGCATGGGCGAGTCGATGGACAAGCTGGAGGAGTTCCGTCCGGAGGGCCTCGCGGGCCGCATCCTGGGCTTCGGCGACATCGTCGGCCTGATGAAGGACTTCGAGAAGGTTGTCGACGAGAAGAAGGCCGAGGACGACGCGCGCAAGCTGCTCTCCGGCCAGTTCTCGATGAAGGACTTCGTCGAGCAGATCCGCATGGTCCGCAAGATGGGCCCGCTGAAGGACCTGCTGGAGAAGTTCCCCCTCTTCGGCGACCTCACCGAGCACCTGAACCCGGACGAGAAGGAGCTCACGAAGATCGAGGCGATGTACGACTCGATGACGCAGAAGGAGCGCCTGCGTCCGGACCTCATCAACGCCAGCCGCATCAACCGCATCTCCAAGGGCAGTGGCCGCAAGCCGGAGGAGGTGCGCGAGCTGCTGCAGAAGTTCGGGATGATGCAGCAGGTGATGGGCACCATCGGCCAGAACCCGGGCCTCTTGGGCCGCATCCCCGGCTTCAAGCAGCTGGGGCAGCTGGGCCAGATGAAGAACATGGACCTGGGCAGCATGTTCGGGAAGGACCCGAAGGCGCTGGAGAAGGCCATGTCCGCGATGGGCGGAGGCATGGGGGGCATGCCCATGCAGCTGCCGCAGATCGCCCCGGGCTACACGCCGCCCATGGGCCAGGCCGCGATGGCCAAGGCCCGCCTGATGGGCTACGCGCCCCCGGCCGTGAGCAAGCCGGACGACCGCGACGCCATCAAGGAGCGGCGCAAGAAGGAGAAGGAGAACAAGAAGAAGAACCGCAAGAAGAAGTAGCTCGCGGCCTTCTGGAGTCCCTCACCTGCCCGCGCGTCCCCACCCGAAGTCCGGGGGGCGGCGGGCAGGCGTGTTTCCGGGGCCGGACGCCTGTCCTGCTCCGCGGACGGGCATGGCAGTGTTCTCGCTCGGGACCGACCGGTCCCGACCTTGCAGAACGCGCCCCCATGCCCAACCTGAAACACCTGTTGCTGTTGAGTTGCATCGGCCTGAGCCCCGCATGCATCGACGTTCCCCCGCTGGATGACCCGCCCAAGGAGGACCCACGGACGGACCCCGACGTGGACTTCACCTTCACGGCGACTCCTGCCCAGGAGCAGGTCCTCCCGGGAGGAACCCTGGACTGCGACGTCCGGCTCGCCTGGACCGAATCCACGGGAGGCGCGGTCACCTGGAGCCTCGTGTCCCCGCCTGCGGGCGTCGAGCTTCAGCCGTTCACCCTGCCCAAGGGAGAGACGCGAGCGACCCTGAGCATTCGCGTGGGAGCGGGCACGGCGCCCGGGGCCTACACGCTGACGCTCCAGGGCAAGAGCGGCTCGGTCACGAAGCAGGCCACGCTGACGGTGACGGTCGGAAAGCCCGGTGACCTGGTGGTGAACTGGGTCGTGCCCACGCCCGGCAAGGCGTACACGCGAGGCCCCCTGCTCCTGCAGTTCACGGTGGAAGGAGGCGCGGCGGAGCAGGTGGAGATCCTGAAGGACGCCACGGTGCTCGTGAAGCCCACGGGGAGCCCCTATTCGTTCACCTGGGACACCACCTCAGAGGCGGAGGGCACGTACCAACTGTCCATCCGCGCGACCCGCGGAGGAGCGGTCTTCACCAGTGCGCCAAGGACGGTCATCGTGGACCGGACGGCGCCCACTGTGGCGTCCTTCCTTCCGGCCAAGGACGCGGCGACCGTGGGCGTCCACGACTCCATCCGGGTCACCTTCAGTGAGCCCATGAATCCGCTCTCGGTGACGGAGGCGGCGGTCGGGCTCAAGACGGGCGCGGGTGTCGCCATTCCCAAATCGGTGTCGCTCTCCGCGGACGGACAGGTTCTGACTGTCACTCCGAACGATCCCCTGGCTGCTCCGGATACCCTCTCTGTCGATCTCACGCCGCTTGTGAGCAACACCACGGATCTAGCAGGAAACGGAGTGCAGACCGCTCCTACCTGGAAGTTCACGGTTCCCTCCTGGCTGCCTCTCGGTGGAGCCATCAGCGCAGTGGCAGGCAGAACGTCGGCCGAAGATGTCGTCTTGAAGGTGGACCGCGAGGGTCGGCCTGTCATTGCCTGGTCGGAACCCGATGGCTCGACCCGGAACATCTACGTTGCCAGGTGGTCCGGTACGGCCTGGGACATGTTGGGTGCGCCGCTGAGCGGTCTGACTGCGCTTGGAACAGATGCAGCGAGGCCCGACCTGTCAATCGACGCATCCAACCGCCCCGTCGTCGTCTGGGATGAGGCCACTGGCAATGGCGAGGGCCGAGACGTTTTCGCGCGTCGGTGGACAGGAAGCACCTGGACTTCATTGCCATCCATTCCGCTGCTTTCCAGCTCGCAAGAATACGCCATACAGGCGCGGCTCGTCGTCGGGGCCAATGCGGATCTTGTCTTCCATGCCACCCAGCACGATGGAAACAACTCGAAGGTCCGTGGGTTCAAGCTTCCATCATCAGGCTCGGCATGGATCGACCTGAACCCTGGCCAACCCGCTGACCATTTCAATGCGGACGTCATCTCAGTAGCCGCATCCGGCACGAGCATCTTCACTGCCTATTCGGCCTACGACGACACAGCCTCACGCCGAGGTGTGGCCGTTCTCGCCAACGACGCGTCTCTCCTCGGGGGAACAACGCTTGGAACAGACGTACGAGCGCTTTCGGTCGCAGTGGATGCGACGCAGCGCCCATGGGTGTCATGGATACAATCCCCAGCCCAGGCAGAAACGGATGGCATGCTTTATTGGGCGCGGTGGGAAGGAAGTAGCTGGAGCACCCCCACACTCGTCAGCAACGGTTCCACGGGGAACAATTCGCCCAGCCTCGCACTTGGCGCAGGCACTCCACATGTCCTTGCCTGGAGCGGTGTTACAGCGTCTGAACGCAGCATTCTCGTCAGCCGTTGGGTTGATTCCGCATGGAAGCCCGTGGGAATGCCTCTCAACGCCTTGACGGCCAGTGGCACCCCTGCCTTTGGCCCTTCCGTCTCAATGGACGCCAATGGGCAGCCACTCGTTGCCTGGACTGAGGCAGATGCGACGTCCGCCAATGTGCACGTCTTCAGGCTCAACTACTGACATCACGCAGGGCCAGGCTCTTGATGATGGGCTCAACCCTGTCGCTCGGGCACCACGAGCCCTCGGCTCAAGCGATTGAGGACGCGTCTCTTTTGTCGCCGCTTGTAGTTCTCATGAGCGTTGTCACCGAGTTCATTACGGCGAGCTGTTTCTTGTCCGCGATCTGGAACTCAACGAGCGCGAAGGTGACCCGTCCCTTCCGGGGGCGGGTGTCACTCTCAGGCGGAGGAAGGTAGGGATCCATCCGGAGTGGAAGGTCCACGACGAAGTTGAGGACCCGGTAGGAATCCCCAGAGAAGGCGTTCCCCATCCGGTCCTCGCGGTCCTCGAAGTCCCGGTCCAGGTGGAGCTGAGGGATGACTTGCTCGAAGTGGGGGTTCTCCTCCAGGAGCCCCCACCTGCGTGTCCCCACCCGAAACCCGAGGGCTGCGGGCAGGCGTGTTTCCGGCGCCTCCGCATCTGGACGCCTGTCCCGTTCCCCGGACGGGCGTGGCACTGTTCTTCCTCGGGACCGGCCGGTTCCGACCTTGCAGAACGCGCCCCCATGCCCAACCTGAAACACCTGTTGCTGTTGAGTTGCATCGGCCTGAGCCCCGCATGCATCGACGTTCCCCCGCTGGATGACCCGCCCAAAGAGGACCCGCAGACGGACCCCGACGCGGACTTCACCTTCACGGCGACTCCCACCCAGGAGCAGGTCCTCCCGGGAGGAACCCTGGACTGCGACGTCCGGCTCGCCTGGGCTGACACCACGGGAGGCGCGGTCACCTGGAGCCTCGTGTCCCCGCCCGCGGGCATCGAGCTTCAGCCGTTCACCCTGCCCAAGGGCGAAACGCGTGCGACCCTGAGCATCCGCGTGGGAGCGGGCACGGTGCCTGGGGCCTACACGCTGACGCTCCAGGGCAAGAGCGGCTCGGTCACGAAGCAGGCCACGCTGACGGTGACGGTCGGAAAGCCCGGGGACCTGGTGGTGAACTGGGTCGTGCCCACGCCCGGCAAGGCGTACACGCGAGGCCCCCTGCTCCTGCAGTTCACGGTGGAAGGAGGCGCGGCGGAGCAGGTGGAGATCCTGAAGGACACCACGGTGCTCGTGAAGCCCACGGGGAGCCCCTATTCGTTCACCTGGGACACCACCTCGGAGGCGGAGGGCACGTACCAACTGTCCATCCGCGCGACCCGCGGCGGAGCGGTCTTCACCAGCGCGGCACGCACGGTCATCGTGGACCGGACCGCGCCCACCGTGGCGTCCTTCCTGCCGGCCAAGGACGCGGCGACCGTGGGCGTCCACGACTCCATCCAGGTCACCTTCAGTGAGCCCATGAACCCGCTATCAGTGACGGAGGAGGCGGTCGGGCTCAAGACGGGAGCGGGAGTAGCCATTTCCAAGTCCTCAGCATTGTCTGCCGATGGGAAGGCGCTGACGCTGACGCCAGCGACCCCCCTGGCAGCGCCCAGCACAGTACAGGTCGAGTTCGCGGCTGCAGTCAATGTCATCACAGATTTGGCTGGAAACAGCTTGGTGAGTGCCCCCACTTGGTCCTTCACAGTGCCAACGTGGCTGCCATTGGGTGGTGCCCTCAGCGCGGTGAGCGGGGCGACGCCCGCCAAGGAAGTCGTTCTGAAGCTTGACCTTGAAAACCAGCCCGTCATTGCCTGGACGGAAAGTGATGGCGTCGCCCGCAACGTCTATGTGGCTCGCTGGACAGGAGCCGAATGGACCCGCCTGGGGGGCGCACTGAATGGATTGGGTGCGGCAGGAACCGACGCGGGTCACCCTACGCTGATCATCAACAAGTCGAACCGCCCCGTTGTCGCATGGCATGAAGCCTCGGGGGATGGTAAAATCAACAGCATCTTCTCCAGGGCATGGAATGGCGCCTCATGGGAGGCACTGCCGTCTATCGTCCTCCCCTATTATGCCGGCTCGGATTCCCTCCGTTTGCCGACCCTGGGCCTTGAGGAAACAGGGACGCTAAGCCTGTATGCCAATTACAGTAATGAGGGCGAAGGCTTGGTCAGGCACTATCGGCTCACGGGGGGAGCTTCCTCCTGGTCGCTTTCGACATTGCCGATCCCAAGCGGATACACCCGAACGTACGATCCCACTGCCTTGATTTCAGGAACTCAAATCTTCTCAGCTTACAGCATTTTCAACTACAGCGGCGCAGGTGATGGCACTCGAGAAATCGCCGTCGTTGAGAATGACGGGTTGCCCCTAGGCGGTCGGCTCTTGGGGTCGTTGGCATGGACACCGACACTATCCATCGATGGCAACGGACGCCCCTGGGTTGCATGGGTCGAGTCTCCTTCCGCTCAGCCGACGTCCGATGGACAGGTCTATTGGGCGCGCTGGGAAGGCAACGCATGGACTACTCCATCACTCGTCAGCACTTCCACGACAGGCAACATCACGCCCGTCATGAGCATGGCAAAAGGAGTCCCCCATACGCTTGCATGGAGCGGGATCGCCGCATCGGAAAGAGGCATCTTCATCAGCCGATGGACTTCCAATCAATGGCATCCCGTCAGCGCGCCGCTTACCGCCTTGACCGGAACAAGCACTCCCGCCACATCGCCATCACTGGCACTGAGCCCAGCGGGCACCCCGTTCATTTCCTTTGTCGAAGAGGATTCGTCGTCAGCAAACGTATACACGTTCAGGCTGAACGACTGACGCCCACCATGAACACTCGCGCTTCTCGAAGCGCGAGTGACACGGGATGCCGAAACCATTCATCTCCGTGAAGTTGCTCACCCTTGACGCTTGGGAACAACGAGCCCTCGACTCAAGCGGTTGAGGACACGGCGCTTCTGCCTTCGCTTGTAGCTCTCATGAGCGTTGTCGCCGAGTTCGTTACGGCGAGCTGTTTCTTCGTCCGCGATCTGGAACTCAACGAGCGCAAAGGTGACCCGTCCCTTCCGGGGGCGGGTATCACTCTCAGGTGGAGGAAGATAGGGATCCATCCGGAGTGGAAGGTCCACGACGAAGTTGAGGACCCGGTAGGAATCCCCCGAGAAGGCGTTCCCCATCCGGTCCTCGCGGTCCTCGAAGTCCCGGTCCAGGTGGAGCTGCGGGATGAACTGCTCGAAGTGGGGGTTCTCCTCCAGGAGCCCCTTGAACGGTAGCAGCGAGTTCTCCGTCTGCCCCGGGACGACGAAGTTGAAGGGGAACAGGCGCTGCGTCAGGAAGTAGAGGACCGGCAACAGGTCCTCCCGCTTGCGGGTGATGACACGAAACCGCGTACGGTCATACACCTGCGCCGCCACGGTCTCCTTCTTCGCGATCAGCTTCGTGACCAGGGAGTCCCGCGTCTTGATGGAGTGAGCGAACTCCACGATGGGCAAGCCCATCTCCTGCATCTCACGGGCGACGCCCAGCACCTTCTCCGTGACCATCTCAGCGAGCTCGGCTTCGGAGGCGGCCAGGCGGAAGAGCAGATCCCGCCCTTCGATGTGCTGGATGACGTGCATGACCTTCAGCACGATGCAGGCGATCCGCCGGTAGCGGGCAAGCCCCTTGGCCCCCGATGCGAAGAGAAAGAGGTCGTGGATTTCTTCCGGCTGGGCCACGGCGTCCGCGACCCGGTAGTCGAAAGTCTTCCGCAGGTACTCCACCGCATCGGCGAGCACCGTCCGGGCCCAGGCATCGTCGTAGGGCCGCGATACGTCCAGTTGGCAGAGCCGCAGGAATCGGTCTACCTCATCCCGCCTCTGGAAGTGCATGCGCCGCCAGTCGATGACGGAGCCACCTCTCAGGATGAGCCGGATGCGCTCAAGCTCACGCAGTCCCATCTGCGGCACTGTGCAGACAGGGACTGCGGAGAGGACTGGAACGAGGGAGGGGGCCTTCACACCTGCGTTCCTAACCGGACCGGAAGCAGAGGGAAAGCCCCTCGACGGCCTCCTGGATGAAGCAGGAAGTCGTCCTTGACAATGAGGCTACTTCGAGGGCGAGGCCTCGTACCGCTGCTCGCTCACAAGCTGCCCATTGAGGTACTGGCGTTCAGCGACCTTCTGCCCGTTCTCGGCAAAGGCCACGGCCACACCGTTCTGCGTTCCCTTGGCCCAGTGATCTTCGGCCTGCTTCTGTCCATTGGCGAAGAAGTGCGTGCGACGGCCGTGATAGTTCCCGCCGGAGAACTCAATCTCTTCTGTCTTGACGCCGTTCTCATCGAAGAACGTCCACAGTCCTGCCTGGGCCCCATCCTTGTGCTGGCCAACAACCTTCTTCTGGCCGTTCGGGTGGAAGCTGACGTACGGCCCATGCGCGACAGGCACACTGGCCTCCGTCTTGTTCTTCACGCAGAACACTCCGCGATCCGTCATGGTCTCGCGGCCCCCAAACTGCTTCGTTCCCGCCGGACAAGTAAGCTTGACATCGGTCTGTTCAGCAGCAATCGCAGGACCGCTCACAGCCAGGCACAGGGCAAGAACGCGGAACGGAACTTTGGACATGGTCTTCCTTCTTTCCAGATGTTGGGAAGCGTCTCGAACTCCCACACGTAAAACGCGTGGCATCCGAATAAATTCAAACTCTCGGCAGCGCCTTTGAACGGAGTCCGCAATGAAAAAGGCCCTGCCCCTTAGCTAGGGAACAGGGCCTTCTGGACACGCTCAGGGGCCCAGTATCGACGACGGCTTATTGCCTACTTCGTCAGCGTCGCGCAGAAGCCGTTGCCGTTGGTGAAGTAGAAGCCGAGCACGATCTGGCTGTCCTTCACGTCCGTGCAGAGGTTCACCGACAGAGACGCGCTCCGGGCATCCGCCGACCGCTGGTAGCCGTTGCTCAGCGGCACACCGTTCTGCTCGCCACCGGTCGTGCGGACGTAGAAGAACCCGTTGAGGCCTTCCTTGGTCGCGGGAAGGTCCGCGTTCTTGGAGTAGAAGGACACGCGAGCCTTCACCGTCTGCGCCGACGCATCGTCGCCGCAAGCCGTACCGAAGATCTCCTTCGTCACGCTGTAGATGATGTTGCCGGTTCCCGTGGCCGGGTCGAAGCTCGCGGCCGGCTTGCCCTGGAGATTGGGGCACGTAGGAGCGGGGACCTGGGCGCAGGTGTTCGTGCTGCAGTAGCTGCCGTACGAGCAGGTCGACTGGCCCGTACCGGTGCAGGTCGTCGCGGCCGGGCTGCACACGCCCGTGGCGGTGTTGCAGGTGTTGCCGGCGCCGCAGTCAGTGTCCTTGGTGCAGCCCGCGGGGGTGGAGCCGGGCTCCTCGCAGCGCTTGGACACGGCGCCGCAGACCAGGTCCGTGGAGTCGCCATCGTTGCACAGCTGGTTGGTCTTGCACTGGCAGACCTTCTCCGTCTTGGACGAACCGGCCAGCACGGCGCATTCCTTCTCGCTGTCCGGGCAGTCAGCGGCGCTCTCGCAGGTCTCCATGCACACGCTGGCGGCCGTGTTGCAGAAACCGGAGGAGCAGTCGGTGTCCGACGTACAGGAATCAATCGTCGTCGCGTCATCGCCACAGGCCGTCAGGGCCAGGCTCATCGAGCTCAAAGCGGCGAGCATCACCATCATCTTGCGCAGCTGCATTCGGAACATCCTCCTGGATGGGTTACGTCGCCCGGTGTCTCCGGCCACCTGACTCCAGACACCGGGTTTGAAGTCGAGCGGCTTTAGTCCTCTCGCTCCAGACGTGTCAACGAGTGTCGACCGACCTTTCCACGGCTCCCACCCGAGGAAATTCACTGTTCACGAAAGCGCACAATCCTGACGCACGTCACAGCGACATCGCCGTCATACATGACGGCGATGTCGCTGCTGGATTTCAGAACGTGAACGGGAAGTCGATGGGCTCGCCCTGCTTCTGGTGCTTCGGGAACGACCAGCTCTTGATAAGGCCCGTGATGCACGTGGCCATGTGGCTCGAGCGGAACTCGTCCGTGCGGCACGACACCCCGGTCGTCTTGCCGCTCGTCTGGACCGTCCAGCGCATCACCAGCTTGCCGCTGAGCGACGGGTCCTTCTGCTTCTGCTCGTTCACGCACTTCACGATGGCCGGCTTGTTGTTCAGCACCACCTGCATGATGTCCGACTGCTGCAGGCGATCCAGCGTGCCGCCTCCCGGCTCGGGCGGGATGTACGCCGTCGCCGTCGGCTTGCTCGCGGGCTTCGCGGCCGTCGTCTTCTTCGTGCCGAACAGCTCGTCGAAGTCGTCATCCCCGCCACCGGAGCTCGATGACGAAGACGACGACGCAGCGGAAGGCTTCGACACGGTGATCGCGTCGCCCTCGTCCTCATCCCGCGAGGAGCCTCGGCTGCCGCTGGAGCCCGACTTGCGATGGTTGCGCGAATCCACGCGCGCCACCGCCGTCCCCATGTTGGGCGTCGTGGAGGCAGGCTTCACCTCCGCCGTGGGCGGAGGAGGCGTCGGCGTGGCGGCCGGAGCCGCCGCCACGGCGGGCGCGGCCGGAGTGCCAGCGGCGGAAGGCGTCCCCGCGGCAGCGGTCGCCGCCGTGCCTTCCGCAGGCGTTCCGGCAGGAGGGGTCGGCGTCGCCGCGGGCTGCACCGCCGCCGGAGGAGGCGTCTGCACCGCAGCGGGAGGCGGCGGCATGGGCGGCATCTCCGCCTTGGGAGTCGGCGCGGCCGCGACCTGGACCGGCTGCTCCGCGGGACGCTCGGACGAATTGCCGCGCGCGACGAAGACGACCGCTGCACCCGCCATCACCAGCACACCCGCCGTCACCGCGACCATCATCCCCGTGCGGCCCTTGCCGCCCGCCGGTGCCGCCGCGGGCGGCGGATAGGCCGCCGGATACCCCGGAGGCGGGTAGCCCTGCGGCTGCTGCCCGTACGGCATCTGGGGCTGCTGCGGCGCATAGGCCGCGGGCTGTTGCGGCGCGTACTGCTGCTGCACCGGCGGCTGCGGCGCATAGCCCTGCGGCTGCGGCGGCGCGTAGGCCTGGGGCGCGGCGGCCATCATGGCGCCGGGCATCGCCGGGGAGGACACCGGCTCCGGCGGCGGCATGGGCACGTCCAGGAGGCGCGACTGTGACAACGGCTCGCGCTCCAGCGACGGCGCCGGACGCGGCGGCGGCTTGCTGAGGGCGTCGTTCTCCTCCTTCACCAGCGAGGCCAGCACGCTCGCGGCAGAGGGCTTCCAGCCCACCGGCTCCTCGGCCACCGCCGAGTTGCCACCCGCGCCCGGACGGGAGGCGCCCGCGCTGAAGGCGGACTCCACCGGACCGGCGGGAAGCGTGGGCGACGACGTGGACACTGGCGCGGGCGCGACGATGACCGGCTTGGCCGGGCGCGGCGCCAGCACCGACGCCAGCTCCGCCGTCTCCGACAGGGGAATCCAGTCGCTGAAGCCCGAGCGCCAGCAGAGGTTGTCCGGGCCCACCTCGCCACGGTCCCAGGCGTCCTTCACCTTCTCCACCGTCCAGGGGCCCACCTGCTTCTCGTCGATGGCGACGTACCACTCGTGCGACGCGGCGGCGGCCTTCTCCTCCGCGGTCGGCTCGGCGGATTCGGCCTCGGCGAGCTTGCGCACGGCCTCCGCCTTCGCGGCCTTGGCCTCCGCTTCCGCTTCCGCGGCCTTGAGCTTCTGCGAGCCCGTGCTCAGGACCTGGTCGAAGACCGCGCCGATCTCATCCTCTTCCACGTCCGTGAAGAGGCCGCCCTCCGGCGGCGTGCCCAGCGAGGCGGGCAGCCCCGTGCCGGACGACTCCACGATGCGGGGCGCGTTCGCATCCGCGCTGCTCTTGGTCTCGGTAGACGCGGAGGCCTCCGCCCCGCCCTCCTTCGCCGCCGATGCACCGGCGGGCCTCACCAGGATGGTGTGACCGCACTTCTTGCAACGAAGCTTGACCCCCTTGGGGCCAATCTTGTCGTCGCTGATCATGTACTGCGCGCGGCAGCTGTCGCAGACGAAACGCATCGTTCCCGTAAGCCTCAGAAATGACGGGCGAAATCCCGTCCGAATCGTAGAAGTGGCCACCGGCGGAGATCAAGGACACCTGCCTTGAACGCCCGCCTGCTTTCAACGCATGAACCCTCGTTGCGGTCTGAGGGCCTTACTTTCGCACCTGGACCTCGACGTGTGTGCCAACGGCCACACGCAGCTCGTGCAGGTCCTCGGAGGTCGCGAACACCAGCAACTCCCGCAGCTTGGTGCGCGGGGCGACGCGGAAGGAGGACCCCGTCTCGCCCTGCACCATGCGGCGCACGGGCTCCAGCTCGCCCGCGGCGAAGAGGCCCGCGCGCGACGCGGTGAGTTCCGCGCCCTCCAGCCACGTGCGCACATCCTGCGGCGTCGCCGTGGGCAGGTAGGCCCTCGCCACCTTCGCCAGGGCGGCCCGGTCCGGCTCGCTCAGGCTCTTCTGGAGCAGCTGCCGCTCCACGTCCACCAGCCGCGGATCCACCGTGTAGCGCACGTTGCCCACCACCAGGCTGAGCGCGGCCTGCACCACGGCCTCCAGCCGCTCGGGCGCGACGCGCTGGCTGAACGCCAGCTCCGGACGGGCCAGGGCCAGGGTACGACCCAGGAGGTAATACACCTCCTTCTGCCCCTGCTCCGCGAAGTACTTGCCGCCCACACGCACACACGCTGGATGCGTCTGGAGCAGATCCACGTTCACGAGCGGCTCGGGAGCTGGTTCGTTGGAGCGCTTCGCCAGCCGCTCACGCGTGGCCACGAGGAAGGGCGAGTACAGCTCCACCGCCTCCATGCCGAAGAGCCGCGCGACGTAGCGGTAGTGGTTGACGTGGTACTCCTGCGCCGCCGCCACGTCGATGCGGTGGCGCTTCGGCACCAGCTGGTACTGCGGGAAGGGCACCGAGTACAGGTGTCCCGCCTTCTCGAAGAGCAGGCCCAGCAGCTCCGACAGCGGCCCGCGCACCTTCGGGTGGAAGAGCGCGGTCTGCCACAGCCGGTCCGTCAGCGGACGCTGCGCCAGTTCCTTCTTCTTCGCGTAGGGCCCCAGCTTGGTGAGGATCTCCTGCTCGTCCTCGCCCGCCTCACCCAAGAGGCCCGACACCGCCTGCGCGGCGAGCCACGCGGCGTCGTAGTCCTTGCGCACCGCGGACAGCCGCACCAGGTTGCCCACCACCTTGCGCGGGTTCTCCGTGTTCGGCAGCGCGCGGCGCAGCGCCACGATGGCCTCTTCCTCGCGGCCCGGCATCTGGCCCGCGACCTCCGCGAACATCTCCTGGATGGAGGCGTCGTCCGGCAGGCCCTTCGCCGCGACGCCGTAGGCGGCCACCGCGCCTTCCGGATGCTTGAGCACCTGGAGGTACAGGTCGCCCAGCGCGCGCCACAGCGTCATGCGCGCGGGGTGCGTGTCCGGCGTCTTGGGCAGACGCGCGAGCATGCGGGTGTAGTTCTCCTCCAGCACCTTCCACTGACGCGCGCCGCCGAGCATCGCCTCCAGCGCGCTGAAGGCCTCCACGAAGCGGTGGTCCAGGTCGAGCGCGGCGTTGAAGGCCTGCGTCGCGCCCTCCACGTCCTTCAGCTCGTCCCGGCGGATCTCCCCGAGAGCGAACCACACGCGCTTGGCCTTGTGCGGCTCCAGGGCGAGCGCGGGCAGCGCCAGCATGCGGCCCAGCACGTCCGCGGCCTTCTGGCCCTGACGCGTCTCGCGCAGCAGCCGGTAGAGCGCGTCCATCACCTCCGGCGCGTCCGGCTGCGTCTTGAGGGCGCCGGTGAACGCGTCGATGGCCATGTACGGGTCGTGCAGTTCGTCGCGCGCGATGCGGCCCAGCTCCAGGTAGACCTTGACCTTGGCCTCGCCCTCCAGGCTGTTGACGAGTTCCTGGCGCAGCTCCGCGGACTTGTCGTAGTTGCCCGCCTTGTCCATCAGCGTCACCAGCGCGCGCAGCGTCTGCTCGTGCTGCGGGTCGATGGCGAGCGCCTTCTCGAAGTGGTTCTGTGCGCGGTCCGTCTGGCCGAGCGCGGCGTGCACGTCACCCAGCTGCCAGTAGACCTCCACGACCTCCAGGTCCGTCAGCTCCTCGCGGTGGTGGATGAGGATGGTCTGGAAGACCTTGAGCGCGTCCTCGTACCGCTTCGCCTGCACCAGCAGGTTGCCGTAGCCCTCGAGCGAGGGCAGGTACGTGGCGTCCAGGCCATAGGCCTTCTCGTACGAGGACAGGGCCTTGTCGCGGCGGCCCAGCTTCTCCGCCACGTAGCCCAGCCGGTAGAGCTGGCGGCAGAGGTCCTGCGCGATGGCGGGGTCCTTCTCCGCCATGGCCTTCTCCGCCATCTTGCGCGTGACGATGTCCAGCATCCGCTCCGCGGACGACCAGTCCTCTCTCGCGATGTAGACGTCCGCCAGCGGGCGCGCCGCCTCCAGGCTGTCCGGGATGTGCTTGAGCGTCTCCTCCCAATAGGGCGTGGCCGTGTCACGGTCCTCGCGCGTCTCCGCATGGTAGCGCGCGACGTCCAACAGGGCCTTGCCCTTGGCGGCTGGATCATCCGTCTGCTGCGCCTCCTGCAGCAGCGTCTGCTCGTAGCCGCTCCAGTCCTGCTCCTGCTCCTGGATGCCCTTGAGGGCGCGGATGGTGGGCAGGTGGCCCGGGTCGATGGCGAGCGCCTGCTGGTACGCGTTCCGCGCGCTCGCCATGTCCGAGAGCATGTCCTCGTTGATCTTCCCCAGGCGATGCCACAGCTCCACCGCCGCCGGGTCGCTGCCCACGACCTGCGCTTCCTTCTGGAGCATCTCCAGCGCGAAGGGCCAGTTGCCGCTGCGCTCGTAGAGGTTGCCCAGGGCGTGCAGCGCCTGACGGGACTCGGGGTCCGTGGCGAGCGCCGCGTGGTAGCTGTTCACCGCGCGGTCCACGGCCTTGAGGTTCTGGTACTGGACGTTGCCCATCTCCACGTACAGCTCCGCCTGCTCCTGCGGGCTGGTGGCGAGCGCGAGCTGCCGCTCGTACGCGAGGAGGAGGTCCTCCCACCGGGACTGCGCGCGGCGCAGCCGGATGAGCGACTTGATGGCCGACACGTTCTGCGGGTCGATGGAGAGCACGCCCTCCACGCACGCGTCGGCGTTGGCCGGGTTCTGGTACGTGTCCTCCCAGATGGTCGCGCTGCGGAAGAGGACGCGGACCTTCTCGCGGTAGTCCTGCGACAGCTCCAGCATCCGCTCGTAGATGGCGAGCAGGTCCGCCGGCTGATCCAACCGCGTGTGCAGCCGCTCCAGCGCCTCCAGCGCCTCGCGGTTGTAGGGGTCGAACTCCAGCGCCATGCGGAACGCGGAGACCGCGGACTCGTCGTCCTTCAGGTCGCGCTCGTAGACGGTCGCGACCTCCACCTGGATGCGCGCACGCTCCTCGTTGGACGCCGCGAGGTCGCGGGCCCGCAGCAGCGTGGTGGCCACGTCACGGAACGCATTCCCGCGACGGTAGAGCTTCGTGAGGACGCCGAGCGTCTCCAGGTCCGGCTCCAGCTCCAGCGCGCGCAACAGGGCGCTGGCCGCCTCCGTGGGGTCGTCCAGCGTCTCGTCCCAAACGCGGGCGATCTCCTTGAGGATGCCCTTGCGCGCCTCGATGGAGCCCGCCGCCTCCAGCTTCTGCTCCAGCGCGACGACGTACTCGCGGTCGCGGCCACGCCGCTGGAACACCGCCGCCAGCCCGTCCAGCGCGGTGGCGTTGGTGGGGTCGAACTCCAGGATCTTGCGGAACGCGGCCTCCGCCGCCTGCGGATCATCCAGCCGCGAGTCGTGGATGCGCGCGAGCGTGGCGTAGATGCGCTCCGCGAGTGGGCCACGGGGCAGTTCGTCCGCGACCTCCTCGTAGACCGCCGCCAGCTCCTCGTGGCTGCCCGTCTCGTCCGCGAGGCGCTCCACCTCTTCGCGCAGCGCGTCCTCGGCCGCGTCCAGTTGCAGCGCGCGGCAGAGCGCCAGGAAGGCCACGTCCTTCTGGCCCAGGCGCTCCTCCTGCACCCGGGCGATCTCCCGCAGCGCCGCCATCTTCTCCTCGTCCGTGACGAGGTGGGGCATGTAGCGGTCCATCACCGTGGCGTACGCGCGCCAGTCGTTGTTCGCGCGGTACAGCGTGCACACGCGCTCGTAGGCGGTGCGGTTGGCGGGGTCGAGTTCCAGCACCTTCTCCAGCGCGCCGGCGGACAGCTCCGGCTTGCCGCCCTGCCCTTCCCACAGGTCCGCGACCGTGAAGTACGCGGCGATGGCCGGGTCGCGCTCTTCGGCCACCAGATGCACCTGGACCTTGAGCTCCAGGGCGCGCACGGCGTCGTTCCACGCGCGCAGCGACACGGACAGCGCGTACACGCGCTCCAGGTCGGAGACAGAGTGCGGCTCCACCTCCAGCGCGCGGCGGGCCGCGTCCAGCGACTCCTCGCGCCGGCCCATGCCCGCGAGCACCTCCGCCATCCGCAGGCGGAGCGCCTTCACGCCGTCGCTGCTGTCCTGCAGCGGGATGAGGCGGCGCAGGATACCCACCAGCTCCTCTCGCTGGCCCGTCTCGTCGTACAGCTCGCGCAGCGTGTCCAGCACGCCACGGTGACGCGCGTCGCGGTCCAGCGCCGCCTTGAAGTACGGCACCGCCGCTTCCGGCTGCTTGAGCAGGCGGTACACCACGCGGCCCAGGCGCTCGTTGAGGCGCACCACCTCACGCGGATCCAGCGTAATGGCCAGGCGGCCCTCGAGCATCTCGCGCAGCTCCTGCGGACGGCCCGCGCGCTCGTACAGCGACTCCAGCGCGTTGAAGACCTGCTCGTTGCGCGGGTTCTTCGCCAGCAGCTCGCGGTACAGGTCGATGGAGCGGCCCAGGTCCGAAAGCCCCTCGGCCGACACCTGCGCCATCTTGCCCAGGACGCGGTCCCGCTCGCTGCCGGAGACCTTGTCCGCCTGGAGCTTCAGGATGGCGTAGAGCTTCTCGGACGCGCCCGCGCCCTCGTAGATGCCCTCCAACAGCCGCGCCGAGGCGAGGTGCGACGGATCCAACGCGAGGATGGCCTCATAAGCCCCCGCGGCGCGGTCCGGGCTGTCCATCCGCTCCTGGTAGAGCTGCCCCAGGCGGAAGAGGAAGCCAATCTTGTCCGCCGGCTGGGTCGCGCCGGTGGCCAGCGCCTCCAGCACGCCGGCCAGCTCCGGCCACGCCTCCAGGTGCAGGTAGAGGCGGTCCAACGCGACGAGCGAGCTCTGCTGCACCGACGCGTGCAGCGTGCGCGCACGCTCGAAGTAGGACACCGCGCGGTCCGGGTCGCGCAGGCGCGTCTCCAGCACCTGCCCCAGCTTGAGGCACACCTGGGCCGCGTCGGCGGCCTCGGCGATGCGCGGCAGGGCCTCCTCGTAGAGCACCACGAGCTCGTCGTAGCTGCCCGCGACGTCGGTGGCGTTCTCCAGGCGGCGGCGGACCTCGCTGTCGTTCGGGTCTTCCTTGAAGCCGCGGTAGAGCGCGAGGAAGGCCAGCTCGCTTTCGCCCTGCGTCTCGCGCAGCGTGGCCAGCTCACCGAGCAACTGCTTGCGCTCGATGGCGTCCGGCGACACGCCCACGCGCGTCTCAATCAGCTGCGCCAGCCGCATGACGTCACCGCTCGCGCGGAAGGCGCGCAGCAGCGTCTCCACCGCGAGCAGGTTCTGCGGCTCGCGCGCCACGATGGCTTCCATGCGGCCCACCGCGCCCGGGTGATTGGGCTGCATGGACAGCACCTCGCCGAACAGCGACAGCGCGCCCGCCTTGTCGAGCAGCTTGGACTCGCGCACCGTCCCCAGGCGGAACTTCAGCTCCAGGCCCTCCTCCGGCGGCATCAGCGCGATGCGCCGCGCGAGGACGTCCGCGAGCTCCGGCCAGCGCTCCTGCTTCTGGCAGAGGCTGTCCATGCGCGCGAGCGCGACCGCGTCATCCGGCTGCAGCTCCAGGAGCCGCCGGAACGTGGCCAGCGCGCCCAGCGGATCCTTGAGCTGCTCCTCCTGCAACGCGCCAATCTGGTGGAGCACCGCCGCGCGGCGCGCCGGCTCCTCCGACAGCGCGAGCTGACGGCGCAGCACCTCCAGCAGCTCCGAGGGACGGCCCGTCGAGGCCACCAGCCGCGCGGTACCGTCCAATGCCTCGGTGTCCGTGGGCTTGAGCTCCAGCACGCGCTTCCACGACTGGAGCGCTTCCGTCGGCTCACCCAGGTCCACCTGCATCCGGGCGAGCGCGCGGTACAGCTCCGCGCGGGCCGCGTCGCTGGCCTTGGGGGCCACCTCGGTCAGCACCGCGCACAGCTCCTCGGGCGCCTCCGCCTTGTCCACCAGCTGGATGCACAGCTCCAGCGAGCGCGGATCCTCCGGCAGCTCGCGCAGCGCACGCGTGGCGGAGAGGAACCCCATCTCCGCGTTCTCCAGCGCGGTGGCGTAGATCTCCGCGATGCGGCGCAGCAGCGCGGCCCGCTCCTGCGGCACGGCCTCCGCGGAGGCTCGCGACTCCAGCATCTCCACCTGCTTCAGGTGGTTGCCCACCGAAGCGAAGATGGGCTCCAGGGCGCTCGCCGCCGCGCCTCGCAGCGGGCTCTCCGAACGCGCCAGCTCCTCCAGCGCGCCCACCGCGCCCGGGTGTCCCGCGCGCCGCGCGAGCACCGCCTGGTACAGCTCCAGCGCGCCGCGCGGATCATCCAGGCGCGACACCTTCAGCCGGCCCAGGCGCACGCGCAGGTCGGACGCCTCTTCCTGCGCGTCCCGCGCGTCCGCCATCTGGATTTCGCGCTCGACGTGCTGCGCGAGCTCCGCCCAGCGCTCCATGTCCGCGAGCACGCGGCCCAGGAGCTTCAGCGCGTTGGCGTTCTCCGGCCGGCGCTCCAGCACCTCGCGGTACGTCTGCGCCGCCAGCGACTTGTCCGCCAGCGTCTCCTCGGCCAGGTGCGCCAGCTCGAAGAGCAGGTTGATCTGCGAGGACGGACTCGTCTCCGCCGCCACCTGCCGGCGCATGACGAGCGCCAGCTCCCGGTGCGCGCCCGTGCGGCGGTGCACGCGGGCGATGGCCTCCAGCACCGGCTTGTTCATCGGGTCGCGCCGGCTCACCTGCTCCAGCGCGCGCACCGCCAGGTCGTAGCGCTTCAGGCGGTTGTCGTAGATGGCCGCCAGCCGCCGCCACAGGTCGCCCGCCAGGGGCTCCGCGGGGTCGCGCTCCAGCTGATCCTCGTAGGCCGCCGCCACCTCCTCGAAGGAGCCCGAGTCCGCCGCGAGCCGCTCCAGCTCGTCGCGCACGCCGGCTTCCGCGGGCAGCTCGTTGAACGCGCGCAGGCGCGCGACGAAGGCCAGCGACGTCTGGCCCAGGCCCTCGCGCAGGACGGCGATCTCCTGCAGCCGCTCCAGGCGCTTCTCCGGCGGAACTCCCGGCAGGAGCACCTCCAACACGTCCACCAGCTTCCGCGTGTCGTTGAGGCCGCGGTAGACGGGCTCCAGCAACCGCGCCGCCTCCAGGCGGGGGCCGTCGTGCGCGAGCAGGCGCTCCAGGCCCGCCACCACCTGGCCATCGCCCGGCGACAGCTCCAGCAGCCGGCGGTACACCGGCAGCGCCTCCGTGGGGCCGACTTCCTTCTCCAGCAGCTGCGCGCGGCGCAGCAGGTACGCGCGGCGCCCGGGCTCGTCCGGCGCGAGCTCCGCGAGCTGATCCAACACGTCCGCCTGCTCCACGAAGTGGCGCGTCTTCGCGTACAGCTTGTCGAGCGCCAGCAGCCCCTCGGGCACCTTGCGGTTCGCCAGCGCGGAGCGCAGCACCTCGATGGCCTTCGCGTCCTCGCCCGCGCTCGCGTAGGCCTCACCGGCCTTGAGCAGCAGGCCCAGCCGCGCCTCCGGGTCGGTGGAGAGCTGCGCCTGGCGCGCGTAGACCTCCGACAGGCTCTTGGCGTTCTGGCCCTTCTCGTAGAGCTGGGACAGCGCCTCCAGCGCCTGGCGGTCCTGCGGCGCGTCCGCCAGCAGGTTCTTCCAGAGGCGCGTGGCCTCCTCGGGCTGATCCAGGCTCTCACGCAGCTCCGCCGCGCGGCGCAGCAGGTCCAGCGTCGCCGGGTCTCCCGCGGTGAGCTCCACCGCGGTGCTCTCGTAGATCTCCGCCAGCACCTCGTGGCTGCCCGTGTCGCGGGCCAGCCGCTCCAGGTCCGGACGCACGCCTTCGCGGTCCAGGTCGTTGGCGAACGCCTTCACCGCCGCCATGAACGCGAGCGACGGCTGCTGCATGTCGCGCTCGAAGATGCGGCGGACCTCCCCGGCGAGGATGATCTTCTCCACCGTGAGCGCGGACTCCATCCGCGTCTCGCGCAGCGCCACGCGGCGGGCATGGTCGCCCACCTGCGCGAGCACCTTGTCCAGCACCTCCAGCGCCGCGCCGCTCATGGGCACGGACGCCTTCACCCAGGCCTCCAGCGCGGCCCTCGCGCCCGGGTGACCGGGGTCCTCGGTGAGGATGCGCTTGTAGAGGCCCAGCGCCGCGTTGGCGTCGTCCAGCACCGTGCGCAGCAGCTCCGCCAGGCGGAAGGACACCTCACGCCCCTGCGGGCTCTGGCCCTCCTGGTTGCGCCGCAGCGTGAGCGTCCACGCCAGGTCCTTGGGGCGGTTGAGGTCCGTGTAGAGGCGGTCCAGCGCCGTGGCGGCCTCGCGCTGCGCCGGGTCTCGCTCCGCGATGGCGCGCCACGCGGACGCCGCGCTCTCCTTGTCGGTGAGCTTCGCCTCGTGCAGCAGCGCGGCCTCACGCAGGCACACGAGCTGATCCGCGGGCTCCTGGATGGCCGCCGCCAGCTTCTCCAGCACCTCCGCCAGCGCCGCCCACTCCTCGCCCGCACGGTGCAACCGCTGCAACGCCCGCAGGCTGTCGAGGTTGCCCGGCTCCAGCTCCAACAGCGCGCGCAGCGCCTTCACCGCGCCGGGCCGGTCGTCGAGCTTCTTCTCCTGCACCTCCGCCAGCTCGCGCAGCAGCGCCGCGCGCGCGGGGCCCACGTCGCCCTCCTCCGTCAGCTCGGAGAGGATCTCCGCGAAGCTGTCGAGCGCGTCCGCGTCCTCCGCGGCCTGACGCGCGGCGGCCCGGAGGCCCGCGTCCGCCGGGGCCAGGCGCATCGCCCTCGCGAGCGACGCGAACGCCAGCTCCGGCTGCCGCAGGTGCGCCAGGTGCACCTGGGCCGCGTGACGCAGCGCCTGCACCCGCCCGGCGTCGTCGCGAGCCACCTCCGAGAGCACGTCCAGCGTCGCCACCAGCTTGCGGTGTTCCTTCGTGCGCTCGTACGCCGGAATCAGCGCGCGCGCCGCCGCCTCGCGCGACGGGCCCGAGGCCAGCATCGCCTCCAGCGCCGAGAGCGCGTCCGGATCCGACGGACGCTGCCGCAGCAGGTCCGCGTAGCTCTGCACCGCCTCCGCGCTGCCGTCCTGCGAGCCCTGCAGCAGCTGCGCGCGGCGCAGCTTCAGCCGCGACACGTGGTCCGCGTCACCGGCCGTCTCCGCCAGGCCGATCATCCGCGCCAGGGTGTCCCCCAGCTCGCGCTGCATGCCGGCCTTCTCGTAGAGCTCCGCGAGGCGCGACAGGTGCCGGCCTTCCTCGCCACCATGCGTGATGGCGGACTGGAGCGCTTCGGCGGCCTGCTGCGGACGGCCCAGCTCCACGTTCAGGTCCACGAGCCGCAGGAGCAGCTCCAACCGCTCCGGCCCGCGCGTGGCGTGGATGCGCTTGCGCAGCAGCGTCTCCGCGTCCGCGGAGCGGCCCGCGCGCCCGTACAGCCGCACGAGGCGCTGGAGCACCTGCGGCGACTCGGGCGAGCGCGACAGCGCGGCCTCCAGCGCGGTGATGGCCTCCGCCGCCATCCCGCCCTCCTCCGCCAGCACCGACGCCTCGGAGAGCAGCTGCACGGCGAGGACGGGGTCCTCGGACTCCGTGGCGAGCGTGCGCAGCACCCGGCCCAGCTCCGCGTGCGCGGACAGGTCGCGCGCCAGGCGCGCCGTCTCCGCGCGTCCCGCCTCGTCCTTCGGCTCCTCGCGCACCATGCGCAGCCGCGTGTCGAACGCCGCGCGGCTGTCCGCGAGCTGCTTCTCGTGGATGCTGGCCAGCACCGTCAGCAACCGCTTGCGCGTGGGCGCGTCCGTCGTGGAGTCCAGCTGCTGCTGGAGCGCCGCCACCTGCCGCTGGTGGTCGCCCGTGCGGCCGTAGTGGTTCGCCAGGGCCTCGGTCAGCGCGGCCGTGCGCACGCCTCCGGCCGCCAGCCGCTCCAGGCCACCCACCACCACACCCGTGGACACGTTCTCCGCCAGCAGCGCGAGGAACAGGTCCGCCGCGTCCTCCTGGCGGTTCAGCCGCTCCGCGTACAGCTTCGCCTGCCGCGCGGTCCACTCGTTGCGCTCCAGCTGCGTCTCGGAGAGCGTCGCCAGCTTCCCCGCCAGCGCCGCCGCCTCCTCGAACTTCGACAGCGCCACGCACAGCGCCTGGAGCCGCTGCACCGCCTGCGTGTCCTCGGGTGCCAGCTGCACCCACTGACGCACGAGCGGCTCCAGCTCCACGGGCGAGGCACCCGCAGCCTCGCGCCGGGCGATGTCCGTCTCCAGCCGCGTCTTCGGATCATCCGCCAGCGCCGCGGCCGCCTGCAGCGACTTCACCGCCTCGCTCGCCACGGTGTCGCCCGGCGCGCGCGCGAGCACCTCGCGCCATGCCGCTTCCGCCCGCACGGGGTCCGCCAGCGGGCCCTGGAGCAGCTGAGCCAGGTGCCGCCACAGCGCCACCGCCACGGCTGGAGGCGTCGCCCCCTGCGCCGCGCGCAAGAGCGCGTGCGCCAGCGCCGGCTGCGCGTTGGCCTTCTCCGCGTGCTCCACCACCGTGTTGAGAAGGAGCGGACGCCCCGGCTCCAGCTCCAGCGCGCGCGCCAGCACCTCGAAGGCGCCTCGCTCGTTCTCCTGCTCCTCGAACATCAGCGCCAGCGCTTCACAGAACGCCACGCGCTCGGCGCGCGGACGCGGGGCGAGCATGGCCAGCTCCAGGAGCGGCAGCACCTCGTCCAGCTTCTCGTCCTCCGCCAGCAGGCGCGACAGCTGGAAGGCCGCGAGCGCGTTGGTGGGCTCCAGCTTGAGCGCCGCCTCCAGGTGCGCGCGCGCCGCGTCCGCATCCTGCAGCTGCTGCATGCACAGGTCCGCCAGGCGCAGACGCAGGCTGGCCTGCTGCGAGCGGTCCTTCACCGTGCCCAGGTAGCGCTCCAGCGTGGCCACCGCGTCCGCGTAGCGCTCCTGGCCCAGCATCAGCTCCGCCGCCAGGCTTGCCGCGTCCGCGCGCGACGCATCCGCCGCCACGGCCTTCTCGAAGGCGGCCAGCGCTCCGGCCGCGTCGTTCATCCGGCCCAGCTTCACCGTGCCCACGCGCAGCCACAGGTCCACCTGCGCCGTGCGGTCGCGCGCCTCGCCCGCCATCGCCTCCAGTTGCGCGAGCGCCGGTCCGTAATCGCCCGCGCGCCCCGCCATCCGTTCGATGAGCGTGAGCGCTTCCGGCATGCCCGGCCACAGGAGGAAGCAGCGGTCCAACGCCTCCTTCACCTTGCTGGCGGAGCCCGGGTCGTACCAGGCGAACAGCTTCGCCACGAGCAGCGACAGTCGCGCGGCGCTCTTGCGGTCGCGCTCCTCCAGCGACATGCCGCGCAGCATGCGGACCTTGTCGCGCCACACCTGCTCGAAGCGCTGCATCGCGCGGGCGGCCTTGTCCGCGCGCGCGTTCTGCGGATCCAGCTCCCGCGCCACGTCCAGCACCTGCTGCGCCAGCGTGTGCTCGGTGGGGTCGTCCACCAGCCGCTCCGCGAGCGCGGCGTACTCCTCCGCCATGCCCGCGTCGCCCAGCGCGGCGCGCTCGCGCTGCAGCGCCTCGAACGCCGGCTGGAAACGCTCCTCGGACAGGAGCAGCTGGCGCACGCGCCGGAACGTCGCGCGGTCCGGCTTCACCCGCGCCGCGCGCTGCAGGCACAGCACCGCGCGGTCGCGCCGGAAGAGCTTCTGCTCGTAGAGGTCCGCGGCCTTCAGGTAGTGGCCCGCGCTCTCCTCGCCCTGCGTCGCGGCGCCCAGCCGCTCCAGCACGTCCACCAACGACGACGAGTCCTGGCGGATCTCATGCAGTCGCTTGAGACCGCGCAGCGCGGGCATCGGGTCCTTCGCGACCAACAGCGCGCGCTTGAGCAGGTCCTCCGCGCGCGGCGCGTTGCGCTGACGCTCGTGGGCCAGCTCCGCCGCGCGGCACAGGAGGCTCGCCGCCTCCTCCGTGGGAACATCCCGCGAGCGCCCCTCGTACAGGCGGATCAGCTCCTCGACCCGGCCCGTCTTCTCCAGGGCCGCTTCGGTTTCAACGAAGGAGCGGTCATCGGTCACACGCAGCGTGGGACGCGCAGGGGTGGAAGGCTGTTCCATGATGCTCGTTGGCCAAAGGGGGAATGAAACGAGGGCGCCAGCGGCCGGAGTGTACCGGCCGCGGGCGCCCCCGGGCAATCATGCAAAACCCGTCAACCGGCGGGAATTATTGGCTTTCTTGCTCGCCAGCCGAGGAAGCATTTTCCGTCGGCGACGCCGCGGATTCGGCGTCGTCAGCGGCGTCCTGCTGGCTGTCCGCGGGGGGCGTCGCGGGGGCCTCGGGGAGGGCCTTCGCGCGCTCCAGGCCGGCGCTGTCGTTGAGCTGCGTGTACAGGGCGATGGCCTTGTCACGCTGCTGCAGCTCCTCCGCGAGCTGCGCGGCGCGGGGCAGGTGCTCCCCACCGAGCTTCTCGTAGAGGGGCAGCGCCTTGTCCTTGCGGCCCGCCTGCGTCCACGTCTCCGCGGCGGCGGTGATGTCACCCAGCAGCTCCAGCCACCGGGCGCGTCCGGCGGGCTTCTGCTCCTGTTCGGCGCGGGCCAGCTCGCGCTTCGCGAGCTCCTTGGCCTCGTCCTCCAGGGTGAGCCGCTGCATGAAGTGGAACGCCTTCGGAGGAGGCAGGGGGCTCAGCACCTCCACCGCCTCGCGCCGCTGGCCCACGGCCACCAGCAGGGTCGCCGCGCCCAGACGGTCGCCGCGATCCACCAGGGCCTTCACCTCCAGGCCCCGGATGCGGTTGGCGCTGACCAGGTCCCGGGCGCGCTCGTACGCCTTGCGCGCCAGGGTCAGCTTGTTCGCGCGCTCGTACGCGAGGCCCGCCTGGTCGAACTGCCGCGCGCGCTCGTAGAGGCGGGCGACGTTCTCGAAGTCGGCCTTGGCGACGTAGTGCTCCATGAGCAGCTCGTACGCGCCGGCCTTCTCCAGCGTGGGGCCGATCTGCTCCGGGGGCAGCGTGCCCACGAGGCGGCGGACCGCGTCGTTGTCCTGGCCGGACAGCGCCGTGCGCAGCGCGCTCTTCAGGTCACCGCCCGCCTCGAACAGCCGGGTGGCATCCGCGAAGCCGTTATTGCGCTCGTGCAGGCGCGCCGCGTCGCGCGTGCGGCCCATGCCTTCCAGCTGGGTCGCCTGCTCCTTCCAGTCGCCCGTCAGCTCCGGCATCGGCGCGCGCTCGGGGCGCTCACCGCGCGGAGGACGCTCGCCACGCTCGGGGCGCTCGCCCCGGGCAGGACGCTCGCGCCGCTCACCGGCCGCGCCGCGCTCCGGACGCTCACCGCGAGGAGGACGCTCCCCGCGCTCACCCCGGTCCCGGCGCTCGCCGCGCTCCGGACGGTCACCGCGCGGAGGACGCTCGGCGCGCTCCTCACGGGCCGGGGCCGAGGGCTCCGCCGTCGGCTCACGGCCGCTGAGCGTGAAGGCCGCCTGGGAACGGTCCGCGTCGCCCGCGGCGCGCCAGACACGACCCACCAGCGACATCACGTCCACCCAGCCGTCGAACTTCTCCTTCGCGGGGTCCACGGCCGGCTTCGCGGGGGCGGCCTCGGCGGGCGCGCTCCCTTCAGCCGGCGCGGCACCCTCGGCCGGAGCAGCAGCCTCGGAGGCCGGAGCCTCCTCGGGCGCGGCTTCGGTGGTGGCGCCTGCTTCCGGCGCCGCGGCTTCCGCGCCCGCTTCCGGCAGGGCCGGCTTGGACTGGCGCTGCACGCGCAGGAGCGTGGTGATGAGGCGGCCACGCGTGTTGAGGTCCAGGTCCTCCAGCGACTTGAGGTTCATGGTCCGCAGCGAGCGGACGATGGCCTCCAGCGGACCCTTCTCCGCCCCGAAGTCGTTCTTGGAGAGCGCCTTCTCCAGGACGCTCAGCTCGGCGATGACGCGCTGGCCGGGCCCCACCGGGCCGGCGTCGCGATCACGGCCACGGCCTTCACCCCGGCCGCGCCCTTCACCCCGGCCACCGCCAGGACCGCCACGACCGCCGAAGCCTCCCGGTCCGTCACGACGGGGCCCCTGGCCCGGCGCGCCCCCGTTCGGACCGCGTCCACCCGGACGCGATCCACCGCTTCCATTCTCCTGAGCCACGTGAATCTCCCGCTAGAACGCGTAGCGAATGTTGGGCGCCACCGCGAACCCGAAGGCGCCCTTGGAGGCGAGGTAGTTCCCCACGACCTCCAGCCCCACCGAGAAGTGGCGCAGCCGCGTGTAGTACTCCACTCCGGGCCCGGCAAACACAAGAATGTCGGAATCAGGGAGGAGCTTCTTGGGAGAGAACATCGCGTAGCCCACGCCGGCACGGGCGTAGATCCAGGTGCGCTTGACCTCCTGGCTGTCGGCGAAGCCCACCAGACGGGCGCGCAGGACGGCGCCGGGCACCAGCATGGTGAAGTCACCGGACGCGGCGCCCTGCGAGTAGCCGACGTATTCCGCGCCCGCGCGGTTGGCGGAGCCCATGAAGAAGACGCCCAGGGACAGGCGCTCGCCCAGGTCCACGCCCAGCTCCACCTGGGCCATCTGGCCAGAGGAGAAGGGCCGCGGGCCGGAGTCCGCGGGCGGGTTGGTGATCCACGACGGACCGCCGTACACGCCGAAGTACACACCGCGCTCGACCTCGTTGAAGGTCACCGCGGGCCGGTCCTGCATCGCGGAACCGGCGCTGGGGGTGTCCTGGGCGCCCGCCATCGCGGGAAGGAGGAGCGCGGCGCTCAGGGCAAGAGGAGCAAGGACTTTCTGCATGGAGGGCAGCCTGGTGGGGGGCAGTCCTCCCGCGGGGGCGGGAGGTTGAAGTGAAGAAGCGGGCAGCCCCGTGTCCAGGACCGCCCGCGCGGGAAACGGATGTGTTGATTCTACGTCAGTCACCGGCCTGCTTGAAGATGAACGGGTAGGTGACGATCACGGAGCCGCCACCCTTGGGCTCCGGGAACTTCCAGGTGCGCACGCGGCCAGCCACGCAGGTCTCCAGGTCCGAGTTGCCCGCCGTGGACTGCGCGACGTTGGACGTGGCCACCGAGCCGTTGGCGCTGATGATGAACTTCACGGAGACCTTGCCGCCCAGCTTGGGGAAGCGGTTGAGCAGGCTCTCGTAGCAGTAGCGGATCTGCCCGCGGTTGCGCTGGATGACCTGGCGGATGAGCTCCTTGTCCAGCGAGCCCATCACTTCCGGATCCGACGAGGTGATGCCCACGTCCACGCTCTGCTTGCCGCCGAGCGTGCCCACGCCGGTGCCGTAGCTGCCGCTGCCGCCGCCACGGCCCTTGGTGCCGATGCCGCCGATGCCGATGCTGTCACCGGTGCCACCACCACCACCGCCGCTGCCGCGCAGGCCCATGCCGCCGAAGCCGCCCGCGTCTCCCGCCTTGGCGCCGAACATGTTGCCCATGGCGCTCTTGAGCTCGCCGCCCAGGCCCGACTTGCCGAAGATGGTGGAGATGCCGCCCTTGCCACCGCCGAAGATCTTCGCGGTGAGGGCGCGCGCCTCGTCCTTCTTGTTCGGGTCGCCCTTGGGCGCGGCGCGGTTGTTGGTCTTGGGCGCGTCCTTCTTGCCCATCTGACCTTCGTCGTTGCGCTGCTTCTGGGCCATCTCGCCCGACTTCTTCTCCTTCTGCTGGTTCAGCTTCTCCAGGAACTTGTTCTTCTGGGTCTCCGGAGCCTTGATGATCAGCTTCGCGATGCGCGCGTCGTTGCCCGCGAGCTCATCCGCGTACTCGTCCCCTTCCCCACTCTGGTTCATGGAGTGGATGACGAACGCGGTGCCGATGAAGAACATCACCAGGAAGATGTTGAGCGCCGTGTAGTCGATGTTCTCGCCCATCGGCACGACGACGCGCTTGGGCACCGGCTGGAACTGCGCCTCCAGCGTGAGGCCGCCCAGGTCCACCCAGACGAAGTCGTCCGCTTCCAGCGTGAGGCCGTAGGCGTCACCGTCCTGGGAGGCCTTGCCGGACTCCATCACCGCTTCCAGGTCCAGCGTCTCGCCCTTGCGGGTGAGCTCGCCCTTCATCTTGCGCGCGAAGCGCAGGGTGAAGGACTGACCGTCGGTGCGCAGCACCTCGAAGGTGGGGGCGCCCAGCTTGGCGTCGCCCATCACGAAGTCCACGCCCTTGGCGCTGCCCACCGTGAAGGCCTTCTTCGCGCCGGGGGGCACGAAGAACTCGCCCACGCGCTGGTCACCCCAGAGCAGGCGCAGCGACACGCCCTGCGGCCCGTTGGACTTGGTCTTGCGCACGGTGCGCACGCGCGGCGCGGCTTCCTGCTCCTCGTGCGCGTCCTCGTCCGCCACGGGGGCCTTGGGAGCCCGCGCTGGCGCCACGGCGTTCTTCTGCGTGGGCGCGACGGAGGCGTCCAGTGCGACGGGAGCCGGCGTCGGGGCGGGCGCGGGCGTCGCTGCCACGGCGACAGGCGCGGCCACGGCCTGCGCGATGGCGGCGGCAGGGGCCACCGGCGCGACGGTCGGGTTCTTGTCCGTGGGCGCGTCCGCCTGGGCGACGGCGGCGGCTAGGTTCACCGCGGCGACAGCGGCCGGGTTCTCCAGGCGGATGGTGGTGCCACCCACGCGGACCTCGTCACCGAAGGAGACCTGCCCCTTGTTGACGCGCTTGCCGTTGACGTAGGTGCCTTCGACGCTGCCCATGTCGATGATGGACATGGAGCCGTCGGCGGCAACTTCGATGACGGAGTGGATACGGCTGACCTTGTCGTCCTCCAGGCACAGGTGCGCGGAGGAGAGACGACCAATCTTGATGATGTCGCGCTCGTAGTCCTTGGAGGCGACCAACGTGTCGCCCTTGAAGACCTTGAGTGTCAGGGGTACGGCCATGGAGGGCTCCCGGTAGGCTTTGGCGCTCTTGGACAACGGTGCCGGCGGAAGGTTCCCGCCGCCGGTTCAATCCGTGGTGGGGGGATTACAGCTCGCCCACGGACTGCATCACCTTGTCCTCGAAGTCTTCGCGGATGCGGATGAGGTTGGAGTGCTTCACGGTCTTGCGCGCCTCGACGTACTCGCCGTCCGGCTTCGTGAGGTCACCCTCGATGGTGTCGTCCTCGAAGTCGACGCTGGTCGTCTTCTGCATCCTGGCGCCGCCACCCTCACTCTTGCCGCCTTCGTCCTGGGCGAAGGCCGGGGCCACCGACAACGTCATGCACAGCATCAGCCACTTCCGCATCCTGCCTCCACGTGGGGCCTTCCCAAGGCCCACTGGTGTTTCCGCATGGTGGGCCCCCGCCCTGGAAAGCGAGGGGCTCACAAGGTTCGCATCTTCCCGAGCCGCGCCGCCAGCGTGAAGCCACTGGCGGGCGTCTCCCACATCACAGCAGGTCGTCCGTCGGCTCGTCGGAGTCCACCGGGGCTGCATTCTTCTGGGCAGGGGCCGTCTGCGTGCCACCCGCCGGGGTGGCGGCCGGCTGCTGCGCGCCCGTGCCGGAGGCCGGCGTGGCCTGCGGGGTGGTGCCGGTGCCGGACGCGGGCGTCGCTCCACCCGGAGGCGTCTGGCCCTTCTGCTTCGCCTCTTCCGCCTTCATCGCGGCCTGCTGCTGGGCCTGGAGCGCCTCCAGTTGCTTGGCCTGGGCCTCCGCGGCCGACGCCTCGCGCTTTGCCTGCACGATGCTCTCCGCCTCGCGCATGAGGCTGAAGACAGGCGCTTCGGCATTGAGCGCGACCTCGCCGCCGGCGAGCGCGACGTACTTCTTGTAGAGCTCCACCGCGCGCTCGGGAGCGTCCTTCACCTTGTGCAGGATGATGCCGCGGTTGAGGTACGTGGCGCCCAGGTCGGGGTTGAGCTTCTCCGCCTCGTCGTACTCCTGCATGGCCTTGTCGTACTGGCCCTGGCCCTTGAGCGCGATGCCCAGGTCCACGTGCGCGGCAGCGTTCTTGCCGTCCGACTGCAGGATGCGGCGCAGGTGCTCCTCCGCGCCGGGGAAGTCCTCCGCGTTGAGCGCCAGCTGGGCCAGCTCCACATGCGCCGGCACGTAGTCCGCCTTCGCCTCCAGGGCGCTCTTGAACTGCAGGCGCGCGCCCTCGGTGTCGCCCTCCTTCAGGAGGATGAGGCCCACGGCCTGGTGCAGCTCCGGATCCGTGCCGTCCAGCTTCACCGCGCGCAGCGCGACGAGCTTCGCCATGGCCAGCTGCTTGCGATCCAGGTAGCTGCGGATCATGACCTTGAGGGCGTTGGTGTTCATCGGGTCGCGCATGAGCGCGGCGCGAGACAGCTCCATCGCCTTGTCGTGGTCGTTGTTCTGCCGGTAGATCTCCGCGAGCCGCGCGCGCGAGCCCGCGTCGTCCGGGTAGCGCGTGAGCACGTCCTGGTAGAGCGCCACGGCGCCGGCCACGTCGCCGCCGTTCTGCTTCATGATGGCCAGGTTGTCGGACGCCTGACGCAGGGACGGCTTCTTGGTGAGCGCGGACGCGTAGCGGGCCTTGGCCTCGTCGGGCTTACCCATGCGCTCGGCGATGACGCCCAGGTTGTACTCGGCCTCCGCCAGGTTCTGGTCCGCCTCCAGGGCGGCCTTGAACTTGCGCTCCAGCGACGGGTAGTCGAAGGCCTTGGCCTTCTTCTGCGCGTCGAAGGACTTCGTCGCGTCATCGAACAGCAGCATGGCGCGGTTGGAGATGGAGACCGGGCCCGTGGCGACCACGGGCTTGGCGACGGGCGCCGGGGTGTTGGTCTGCGTGGTGGAGCAGCCGACAGCGGTCAGCGCCAGCGTGGCCAGCAGGAGGGGGCGGAACGGGTGCATGCGGCGATTCATTAGAGGAAGTCCTCCGGCTCCTGATCATCAACAGTCTTCTTGGGGGCGCCGTCCTTGGACGCGGCGGCGGGCTTGGCGACCTCGGACTCGGTCTGCTGGCGAAGGGCGTTCGTCAGCGCGGACAGGTCCTCGTTGAGCGCCTCGCTCTTGGCCTGCTTCTCCGGTTCCACCTTGGTGACCGGGGGCGGGATGTCCTGCACGGCGGCCAGGAGGTCGCCGCCCAGCACCAGCTCCTTGTTCTTCAGCGCGAGCTTCTCCTCCAGCACCTCCGGGTAGCGGTCCGGGGCGTAGGTGGTGCGGAGGATCTTCAGGCTCGCCGCGGCGCAGTCGTTGAACACGCCCAGCTCGCGGCTCTTGGCCACCGCACCGGAGAAGGCCTCCGTGGCCTTGTCCTTGAGCGGCTGCGCCTGGTTGCTGAACTCGTCGCGCAGGGCCTGCTGCGACTCCTCGTCCAGGCCTCGCGGCATGGGCGCGTTCACGACGAGCTCCGCCATGTGGTCATACGCGAGGCCAATGCGCTGCAGCGCGCAGATGGCCGGCTCCGGGGCGCCCAGGGCCACGGTCTGCACGTACTTCTTCTGGACGACTTCCAGCGCGCGGCCCTTGTCGGCCAGCGAGCCCTTGAAGCGCTCCGGCGACGGCGGCACGCCCCAGTACAGCTTCAGGCGCTTGAACTCGTTCCAGTCCGGCTCGATGGCCAGCAGGTTCGCCTGCGCGGCGGCGGCCAGCGCGGGCTTCTCCAGCGCGGTCTGCTGACGGCGGGGCAGCTGATCGAAGTACTCGAAGATGCGCTTGTTCATGCGGCGCACGTCGTTCGTCTTCTTCATCTTCGCGTAGATGTCGGTGATGCGGCCCTCGGCCATGAGGAACTTGCTCTGGGAGCGCATGTTGTCGCGCTCGTACTCCTCCAGGAGCTTGATGGCCTTCATGTACGCGCCCTGCTTCACGTGCAGGTCCACGACGGACAGGAAGGCGGCCTCCGTGTCCTTCGACTTGGGCCACAGCTCGATGTAGTGCTCGCGGTTCTTGAGCGCGGCCTTCAGCTGGCCCAGGCCCTCGCGGTAGGTGGCCGCGTTGAACAGGGCGATCTGCGCCTTGGACTCGTCCCACTTCTGCACCACCGCGGGCTTCGCGGGGCCGTCGTCGTTGGAGGCCTGCTTGCCCTTGCCCTTGGCCTTGCTCTTCGCCTTGGCCTTCGCCGCCGGCGAGCCGCCCTTCTCGTTCAGGTTGCGCTCGTAGCCGCGCACGTAGAGCTCGTAGGTGCCCGCGGCCTCCTCGAAGTCACCGATGGCCTCCAGCGCCTCCGCGTTCGCGTAGATGGAGTCCGGCACGTACTTGGACCGGGGGTACTCCGCGAACAGGCGCTTGCGGACCTCGATGGCCTTATCCAGGCTCTTCGCCTTGTAGTAGTCGACGGACGCGTTGTAGAGCGCCAGGTCCGCGATCTCCGTCTGCGGGAAGTCGTGGACGAAGTTCAGGTACGCCTCGGCCGCCTTGGAGAACTCCTTCTTCTCCTCCAGCTGGCTGACCAGCTTGAACGACGACTGCTCGATCAGCTTCGCCAGGTCGTCGCGGAACTTGCCGGTGGCCAGCTTGTCGTTGGAGTAGAAGCGGCGGGCCCACTCGTTGACCTTCGCGAAGTCGCCCAGCAGGTTGTACGAGTCGAGGATGAGGTTGGCGGCGATTTCAGCCGCGCGCTGCCCGTCCTCGAACTTGTACTCGGGGTAACCGAGCGCGATCTCGCTGAAGCGCAGCACGGCTTCGTCGAAGTGGTTGTGGCGGTAGTAGATGTTCGCCGCCTTGAAGGCGATCTCCACGCGCTTGTCGCCCTTGGGGACGTACTTGAGGTAGCGCTCGCACGCGTCGAGCAGCGACTTCTTCAGCGTGGGGATGGCGATCTTCTTCTGGATGTCCGTGCCGGCGGACTCGGACTTGGCCTCGCCGCGCGCTTCAGCGGCCTTGACCACTTCGTCGTAGGCGAGCACGGCGTTGTAGGAGGCGTTGGTCAGCCACTTGCCCGGCTTGCCCGGCTTGGGCTTGCCCTTGTCGTCCTTGGCCTCCAGCACCTTGGCGTCCTGGAGGACGACCAGCGTGTAGTTGGCGGCGGCCTTGTCGAAGTTCTGGAGGCTGTCGTTGAGGAGTTCCGCCCAGAAGAAGCGCAGGTCATACGCCTTGGGGTTCTCCGGGAAGAGCGTGAGGTAGTCGCTGTACACGGCGTCCGCGTACTTGAAGGTCTCCTCGCTGCGCGTCTTCCTGCCCTCGTTGTGCCAGGTGACGGCGAGGTTGGAGAGCGTGCGCTCGGACAGCTCCTTCGCCTCCGCGAGCGCCTTCTTGTCCTTGTCGTCCTTGATGACGCCGGAGGACTCGACGTCCTTCATGATCTTCACGAGCCGGCGCACCTGGGCCACGGTGCGCTCCTTGTTGCCCATGCGCAGGATGCAGTCGACGATCTTGCCCTGGAAGCCAGGAGCCTCCGGCGACAGCGGCTTCTCCTTGATCAGCGAGTTGTAGGTGATGGCCGCTTCGCGGTCCTTGCCGTCGCCGTAGTACAGGTTCGCGAGCTGCTTCATCATCGCGAAGCGGTCTTCCGGATTGGTGGCGACCTTGCCGAAGTCCGCGCGCGCCTGCGTGACGTCACCCTCGCGGGCGAAGGCGCGCACGTAGTCCGCGCGCGCTTCACGCACCAGCGAGCCCTTCGCCTTGGACTTGCCGTCCTTCTCCACGGCGGCGGCGCCCGCCAGCTCACCGTAGAGGACCACGGTCTTGTACTTGTCCTTCGCGGACTCGTACTCGCCCATGTTGAAGTAGCACCAGCCCTGCTTGTAGAGGGCGAAGGCGTAGACCTGGTTCTCCGGGAACTCGGCGGCCTTCTTGTACGCGGCGAGCGCCTTCTCCAGCTCCGGGCGCTTGCCCTTGGAGTTGTTGAAGTAGTACTCGCCGAAGGCGAAGTACGCGTCCGGGATGTACTTGGACTGCGGGTACTTCTCAATCAGGCGCTTGAACGCGACGAGCGCCTTCTTGTCCTGGCCGTCCTCCATCAGGTACTGGCCGAGGAAGAAGAGCACCTCGTCCGTGCGCTCGAACTTCGGGTACTCCTGGACGATCTTCGTGTACTGCTCGACGGCGTACTTGCCGTTCTCCTTCACCTTCGCCATCAACTCCGCCTTCTCCGCCTTGGCCTTCTGCTGGGCCGCGGCGTCGTTGCGGTTCATGGCGACGATGAGCTCGTCGTCCTTCCGGTTGGCTTCGAAGAAGAAGAACTTCGACTCCTCCCAGTAGAGCTCACCCAGGCGGAACAACAGGCTGGGCGCCTCCTTCTGATCAGGAGACAGCGAGATGATCTTCCTCAGCGATTCGATCTGTTCGCGGCGCTTGGAAGCGACCTGCACTTCCACGCCCAGGCGGAACTGATCATATTGAAGCGCGGGAGCGGCCTGCTGGGCTTCCTTCGGGCGCGTGATGTCGCCTGCGAGGGACTTGTCCACGATGGTGGTGGACTTCTTGCCCAGGTCAGCGTCGCGCAGTGCTTTCTTCTCCTGGGCCGAAGCCATGGAAGTCAGGAGAACGAGGCAAACGAGTAGCGAGCGGCGCATGGTCTTCCTAGGAGCGGGGAACCGGCGTCCACGGATGCCTGCTTGCTTGGCAAGTGTCCGGGAATCTTCGGGAATTTCCATGAGGGGACTCGTACTATGCGCGGTTTGCGCAAGGCGGGTCAACTCAGACGACGGGACGTCCGGTCCGTTGGATAGCAAGCGGGAAAACTTCAATTTCGCTGTGCGCCAACGCCGCTCCAGACAGCGACAGGAAGGTTGCACGGAAGGCCCCAACAGGTATGGGAAGCTGGCGGCTGTTCGTCTGGCCGTCCTGCCTGGGGTGGTTGTCGGATCATGAGTCTTCTGCCGGAGAGCGCCAGCTTCGAGGAGCTGGTGCAGGACTACTTCCTCGCGGTGCGCGGCGCGGGCCTGATGTTGTCCGCGCTGGACACCGAGCTCGTCATCGCGTGGGCGCGGGAGGGAGTGCCCTTCGAGGTCGTGGCGCGTGGCATCTCGCGTTCGGCGGAGAAGGCGCTGTGGGACGCGCGACCCGGAGAGCCGGTGCTGCGTTCGCTGCGCGCGTGCCGGCGTCAGGTGGAGACGGAGATCCGCAAGTACCGCGACCTGTCCGCGGGCCAGGGAGAAGAGGCCCCTCCGGCCTCCTCGAAGAAGCGCCCTGCCCGTTCGTGGGAAGAGGTGCGGCACGCGCGGTTGTGCGCGGCGCTGCGGGCGCTGACGGAGCGCGAAGCCGCGATGGCGCCGCGGGTGCACCGGCTGCTGGACACGGTGCTCGCGTGCGTGCCGCGCGAGCCCGCGGCCATGGATCAACAGGAGGCGTGGGCGCTGCTGGTGCTGCTGCGCGCCCTGCCCTTCGCGGAGCGACGCACGGTGTGGCGAGATGCGCGCACCGGTGAACAACAGCTGATGACGGCCCGCGCGCGGCGTGTGTCCCGGCGCTTCCGGCTCCAGGCGGCCGTCAGACGGCGGCTGGACATGAAGGAAACCTGAAGGGTTGTCCCCCTTCCGCACGCCTGAACGAAGGTTCAGCAGGCTGACGGCCAGGGGGGACGGTGTTATGGCTGGGCGCGATGGCTGCCAAGGCGAACGGCGAGGCGTGTGGGCAGTGCGGCGGGCGGACGTACCTCATCGAGCGGCGCGGAGAGCTCGCGACCGCGCGGGTGTGTCCGTGCTCGGCGGACTGCCCGATGTGCGGTGGACGCGGGCACAGGCTGGTGCAGAAGGAAGGCACCTTCAGCGCCAAGGTGGGCCCCCGGACGTATGACGTCCTGGAGCCGTGCGTGTGCACGCTCCGGCGCACGCGCGTGGCGCTCTACAACGACGTGCAGATGCCGGGCGTCATGGCGCACGCGTCGTTCGACAACTACCGGCCCTTCAACGAGTCGCAGGACCGCGGCCGCGGCGTGGCGATGCACTTCGCCAATCAGTACGTGAAGGGCGCAACGAACAAGGGCTTCGTGCTGAGCGGGCCGGTGGGCACGGGCAAGACGCACCTCCTCGCCGCGACGCTCGGGCACCTGGTGCTGGAGCTGGGCGTGAAGTCCCGCTACGTCGAAATCTCCCTCCTCTACGCGACCATCCGGCGCGGCTTCCAGGACGGCAAGAGCGGCGGGGAGATCATCGGGCCCCTGTCGGAGGTGGAGGTGCTCGCCATCGACGAGCTGGGCAAGGGGCGCGGCAGTCCCTTCGAGATGGAGACGCTCGATGAGCTGATCGCCCGGCGCTACAACGCGGGGCGCACGACGCTCTTCGCCACGAACTACTCGCTGGAGCCGGAGCGCAAGGGCGCGCGGAGCAGCGCGCCTTCGGGCTACCGCACCACGGACGACGCCCGCTCCGCCATGAAGGACGCGGAGCTTCTTCGCGAGCGCGTGGGTGAGCGCATCTACAGCCGCCTCTGCGAGATGTGCACCTTCGTGGAGCTGCCGCGCGACACCCCGGACCGGCGGCGCACGCGGCAGGAGATGGACGCGCCGCCGCCCATGGGTGGCATGCGCAACCCGGGCCGGTGATCAGCGCTGGATGGCGCGCACCAGCGAGTTGCCCGCGTCCGCCACGTAGAGGGTGCCATCCGGCCCCACCGCGAGCCCGGCGGGCAGCACCAGCTGGGCCTCCCTGCCCGTGCCGTCGTCCGCGCCATAGCGGCCACTGCCCGCGAGCGTGGTCAGCTTCTCCGGCTCGCCGGACGCGTTGAAGGTCAGCCGGCGCACGCGGTAGTTGCCGGGGTCGGAGATGGCGAGCGAGCCGTCCAGCAGCAGCGCCAGGCCCAGGTACGGCAGCATCTGGCCCTCCTTCGGATCCCCGTCGCGGAAGCCGGGCGTGGAGCCCGCCACCACGGTGGTGACGCCGTCGCGCACGCGCACCACGCGCGCCATGCCGCTCTCCACGACGTAGGTGGTGCCGTCCACCGTCTGGACCACCGCGGAGGGACGGTAGAGCCAGTCGCCCTGGAGCGTCGTCACCGGGTTGCCGGGCGTCACCATGTCGATGCGGCGGATGACGCTGTTGTTCAAGTCCGCCACGAGCAGCGCCGTGCCGTCCGGCGTGAACGACAGGCCCGCGGGCTGGTTGAAGGCCGCCGACAGCGCGGGGCCATCCTGATAGCCCCACGTGGTGCCCGCGAACACCTCCGCCTTGCCCTCCGGGGAGATGCGACGGATGACCGCGTTCTCGGTGTCGGACACGTAGAGGTTGCCCAGCGCGTCCGAGGCGATGCCCATGGGGCCGTTGAGGCCGGTGAGCACCGTGCGGATCTTCCCGTCCGGAGACACGCGCTTCACCGTGTTGCCCAGCGAGTCCGCCGCCGCCCAGCCGCCATCCGGCAGCACGGCGACGGCGAGCGGCGCACCCAGTTCGTCAGGCCCCACCTTCGCGCCCGCGTGGCAGCGCTTGCCGGGCTGTCCCGCCACCGTCGTCACGGAGGCGGCGAACGGCCCCATGGGCGTTGGCGCCGCCGGGGGCTGGAACTTCACCAGGTCGCCCGGCAGCTTCCGGCCCAGCGCCTTGTAGAGCACGTTGGCCACGATGCGGCCCGCGCGCGGATCCGCCACGCGGTCCGCCACCCCGGCCAGCTTGTGCACGAAGTCGATGCCGCCCGAGGAGAAGACGTACGCGTCCCCCTGCTTGCGCACCACCATGTGCGCGAAGCCGAAGCCGCCCTGGAGCGACAGCGAGGGGGACTCCGCGAGCACCTCCACGCCGGCGGGCTGGCGGCCATTGGACACCAGCTGATCCACCTCGTAGCCGTTCGCCATCCACAGAGTGTCACCGGCCTTGAAGCCCGTGCCGTTGAAGGCCCAGTGCTCAGGGTTGGTGATGACGGTCGGGAAGGGCCACTGGTGCCAGCGCGCGGCGAACTGCACGCCCAGCAGCGCGTTCTCCGGACGGGGTGCGGGCAGGTCGCGGAACTTCACCGTCCTGCGCTGGTCCTTGTACGGATCCTGGGGCGCGCCCTTGTAGCAGGTGACAACACGGCGCGGGCGGCCGTCCGCGGAGGGCTCCATCCGCACCTGCCAGTACGCGTTGTTCGCGCCCAGGTTGATGATGGACCGCCCCTCCGACAGCGCGCGGTCCGCATGGTCGCGCTGCTTGGACGACCAGTACTCGTCGTGGCCGGACATCAGGAACACCTTCGCGCCACGCAGGAAGTCGTAGCTTTCGTCCATGTCCTCGTCGGTGAAGTAGCCCACGTCCAGGTCCTGCGACTCCAGCCACGTCACCAGGCTCAGGTCGTCCAGCATCAGGTGCCCCGAGCCCTGGCCCCGGTAGTAGGGCCGGTCGTAGGAGGACTGGAAGGCGCGCGAGACGCCGTGCGCCTTCATCACGCCCTTCTGATCATCGTAGAGGCTGGTGCCGCCCCAGGTGTTGTACGCCGCCCAGTTCGAGGTGGGCATGAGCACCGCGACCTCCGCGCGCGGGTTGGCGTCCCGCACGAAGAAGGGCACGTAGCGCGACGGCCGATCGTCTCTCACGAGCTTCACCACGTACACGCCGCGCACCCAGTCCTCGCCGATGGGGATCTCCAGCGTGGGGGACCAGGAACAGGCGATGACGCCCGTCGTCGGATCCGCCGGACAGTCCGCCTGCCGCGTGCCCTGCACCGGGCCGCCGCGCGCGACCTCGCGGGCACCCACGCCGCCGTAGTAGCCCAGGCGGTAGACGAACCAGCTGAACTTGCGCTCCTCGGACAGGGACACCGCCACGCGCAGCGACTCGCCCTGCGTCAGGGTGGCCTTGAGGGGGTAGCCTTCAATCTCCCGGCTGTTGGCGTTCTTGTCGATGCGCCAGCCGTTGGTGCCCTTCCTCTGGTTCTCCTTGTGGACGGCGTCCGGGTCGCGCTCGGGCAGCGCGCTGCCACCGTCAGGCAGCGTGCCCGCGTCCGGCTCCTCTTCCGGCGTGCCCGCGTCATATTCGGGAACGACGATGCCGCCGTCCGGACCGATGACGCCCGCGTCGTCGTTGCTCAGCGGCGGATCATCATGGCGGTCGCCAGGGGGAGGCGTGCCGGGTGCCGGACCGGAGTCCTTGCACCCCGAGGCCCCGGTCACCAGGAGCGCCAGCACCACCCCCAGTCCCATCCAGCGACGCCCTTGAGCCATGCCCGACCCTCCAAGGTATTCAGAGGAGGAGGGTAGGCATCGACTTCTCAGAGGGAAGCGCCCTGCCCCCATTGGGAAAGGAAGTTCGACAGAGGATGTCGACTCGTCCCCAGGGACAGCCCGCAAGTCCTCGGATCAATGGAGGTTGCGGGGGCTCGGAGCGTGTCAGCTACCGAGCAGTTCGCGGTGCAACCGGGCCGTGAGGGTCTTCAGATGCGTCTTGTCCACCAGGAGGGTCACCTGAAGTGGCGAGGTGCTCACCGCATGAACCCGGGCGGACAGGGCTTCCGCGGCGGAGAGGGCCTTGCGCAGCGGCACCCAGTCCGCGTTGAGGCCCACGCCCACACAGGTGACCGTGCCCCAGCCGTCCTGCCAGTCCACGCCCGCGCCAAAGCGCGTGGCCAGCTCGCGCTGGAGCGCCTCCGGACCGTGGATGTCCGCGAGCGGCACCGCGAGGTACGTGCGCCCCGGCGCCCCCGGCAGTCCGTCATGGGCGAGCGTGCGGCCTCGGACGGCGCGCGCGTCCAGGAACTCCAGCAGCTCCTGGAGGGGCACGCTGGCGTGGGCGACGAGCACGGCCATCTCCGCGTCCGCCGTCACGCCCTTCACGCGGCTGTCGGTGGGCACGGCGAGTTCCTGCACGCTGGTGCCGGTCCCCTGCCCGTGCGCGGTGCGCGCGAGGATGGTGATGCCGCGCGCCTTCGCCCACTCCACGGCCTGGGCGTTGAGCACCTTGGCGCCGGCGCTCGCCAGCTCCTGCATCTCGTCGTAGCTCAAGGACTCCAGCTTGCGCGCGTCCGGCACCACGCGTGGATCCGCGCTGAAGACGCCGTCCACGTCGGAGTAGATTTCACACGCTTCCGCGTCCAGCGCCGCCGCCAGCGCGACAGCGGTCGTATCGGAGCCGCCGCGCCCCAGCGTCGTCACCTCCTTCTTGTAGGAGACGCCCTGGTAGCCCGCGACGATGACGACCTTGCCGTGCGCCAGCTCGTCCTGGATGCGGTAGGGCCGCACCTCCACGATGCGCGCCTGGGCGTGCGCGTCGTTGGTGATGATGCCGCTCTGGCTGCCGGTGAAGCTGATGGCCGGCACGCCCTGCTCCTGGAGCGCCATGGACAGGAGCGCCATGGAGATGCGCTCGCCGCAGGTGAGGAGCATGTCCAGTTCGCGCCGGGGCGGGTCCTGGGACACGCTCTTGGCCAGCGACAGCAGGTCATCCGTGGTGTCGCCCATGGCGCTCACGACCACGACCACCTGATAGCCGGCGTCCCGCTTCTGCTTCACGCGCCGCGCGACCTTGCCGAGCTTCTCCGCGTCAGCGACCGATGAGCCGCCGTACTTCTGCACCACGATTGGCATCCACGCCTCGCTTCCAGGGCAGTGTAGAGTTCGCCCCCGCGCATGCCAATCACCGAGAAGCCCATCATCGAGGTGCGCAACCTCACCCGGCGCTACCGCGATCGCGTGGCCATCGAGGACCTGTCCTTCACGGTCGGTGAGGGCGAGCTCTTGGGCTTCCTCGGCCCCAACGGCGCGGGCAAGTCCACCACGATGAAGATCCTCACCGGCTTCCTGCCCCCCTCCGAGGGCAGCGCGAAGGTGGCGGGCTTCGACGTGTCCACGCACCCCATGGAGGTCAAACGGCGCATCGGCTACCTGCCGGAGACACCGCCGCTGTACCCGGAGCTGACGGTGCACGGTTACCTGGCGTTCGTCGCGGCGCTCAAGCAGGTGCCCGGCCGCGCGGTGAAGGCGGAGGTGGCGCGGGTGGCGGGGCTCACGGGCGTGGACGACGTGATGGGCCGCGTGCTCCAGAACCTGTCCAAGGGCTACCAGCAGCGCGTGGGCATCGCGCAGGCGCTCATCGGTTCGCCGCCGGTGCTCATCCTGGATGAGCCCACCGAAGGCCTGGACCCCGCGCAGCGCGCGGACCTGCGCGCGTTGATCCGGAGCCTCAAGGGCAGGCACACGGTGCTGTTGTCCACGCACATCCTCCCGGAGGTCACGGTGACGTGCGAGAAGGTGCTCATCCTCCACCAGGGCCGCGTGGTGGCCCATGACGCCATCGACCAGTTGGCGAAGGCCCATGGCCAGGCCGAGCACGCGTCGTTGGAAGAAGTCTTCATCAAGCTGACCGCCGCCTGAACAGGACCCTCAAGCGCATGCGCACCGCCCTGGCCATTGCCCGCAAGGAGCTGGCCGTCGCCTTCACCACCCCGTGGGCCTACGCCGTGTTCACGGCGATGGCGGCGCTCTCGTCGTTCTTCTTCGTCAGCCTGCTGGAGCAGTTCCAGCAGGTGCAGGCCCTGGCGCGCGAGCACGGCTGGAGCAAGCTGCCGCCGGACTCCATCGTCTACCGCAACCTCACGGACGGCGTGGTGGTGCAGCTGTGGGGCGTGGTGTTGATCCTCACGCTCTTCGTCGCGCCCTTCCTGTCCATGCGGCTGTTCGCGGAGGAGAAGCGCCAGAAGACGTTCGCGCTGCTGCTCACGACGCCGGTGCGTCCGGTGGACATCGTGCTGGGCAAGTACCTGGGCGGCCTGGGCCTCATCTTCGTCACGCTGGGGCTGACGCTGGTGTTCCCGGTGCTGCTGTCGGTGGTGGGCACGGGCCCGTCAGGCTCCGCGCTGGAGTGGCCCACGGTGCTGCTGGGCTACGGCGCGGTGCTGCTGTGGGGCGCGACGTGCATGGCGGTGGGGCTGTTCATCTCCGCGCTGACGGAGAGCCAGATGATGGCCGCGTTCCTCACCTTCACCGTGCTGCTGCCGTGGATGCTCCTGCGCAGCGTGGCCCAGTCCACCGCGGAGCCGCTGCGCTCGTTCCTGTCCTATCTGTCCTTCGACACGCAGTTGCACGGGATGATCCAGGGCGTCCTGGAGGTGCAGGCGCTGGTGTTCTTCGCGTCCGTCATCCTGTTCTCACTGCTGCTCACCCACCGCGCGGTGGAAGCGCAGCGCTACGCATGAACATGAGAGCGACCCACGTCACCCGGGTGCTGGGGGCCTTTGGCCTGCTGCTGCTCGCGTCCAGCCCCTTCACGCTGTTCCTCACCTCCGGCAGCGTGGCGCTCGCCGCGGGCAAGGCGGTGCTGGGCGCGGCGATGCTCGCGGCCTACGTCGTCACGCACCGGCAGGAGCTGGGGCGCTCGGGCACCCGCCGCACGGGGCGGTTCCTCGCGTCCTCCGTGCTCACCACGCTGGTGGTGCTGGGCGTGCTGGTGGCGCTCAACGTGCTCGCGTTCCGCAAGAACCGGCGCTGGGATTTGACGCAGGAGCGCATCTTCTCGCTCGCGCCGCAGACGGTGCAGACGCTGGCGGGGTTGAAGGAGAAGGCCCACGCGCTGGCGCTCATCCCGCCCACGCATCCGTCCTATGGCGAGCTGGAGGAGCTGTTCCGGCGCTACCACGAGGCGGCACCGGAGTCCTTCGACTACGTCTTCGTGGATCCGCGCCGCGAGCCGACCCTGGCCGCGAAGTACCAGCTCAAGGACGGGCAGACGCTGGTCATCGTCTCCCGCGGCGAGGGCGATGCCGCGCCCCACACCACCCTGCCCGTCCCCGCCGAACAGGAGCTGACCAACGCCCTGCTCCAGCTGAGCGCGACGGGCGCGCAGAAGGTCTACGTCCTTGAAGGACACGGCGAGTGGTCGCTGGAGGCCTCCGGTGAAGGGCTGACGGAGCTGCGGCGCCAGCTGCTGCGCGAGGGCTACCGCCCCGAACCGCTCAACCTCCTGGGCCGGAAGGAGGTGCCTCGCGACGCGGGCCTGTTGATCATCGCTGGGGCGAAGCAGGCATACACGGCACCGGAGGTCGCGGCGCTGCGCACCTACCTGGGCGAAGGCGGCCGGCTGCTCTACTTCACCGACGCGAACACGGAGGACGGGCTGGGCCTGTTCCTCGCGGACTACGGCGTGCAGGTGGACGAAGGCGTGGCGGCGGACCCGCAGTTCAACTCGGGCAACCCGTTCGTCCTCGTGTCGAACTTCTACGGCAAGCACCCCATCACGCGTCCGTTGCAGGAGCGCGGCTTCAACATCCAGCTGCCCACGCCGCGCAGCTTCACGCTCGTCCGCGAGGGCTTCCTGCTGCCCGGCGTGACGGTGGAGCCCGTGCTGCTGAGCTCCCCCTATGCGTGGGTGGAGTCGCGGCCCCTGGAGGACACCACCCCGTCCAGCGGCGAGAAGATGGGGCAGCTCACGCTGGTGGCCGCCGCCTCCCGGGACACGCGCGCGGCGGAGCACAAGCGCTACGACGAGGCGCGGCTGGTGGCCGTGGGCGATTCGGAGCTGCTGCTGGATCCGAACTGGGGCTACGAGGCCAACCGCAACCTGGTGATGAACGCCCTGGGCTGGGCGTCCCATCAGGCGGAGAAGGTCACCCTGCGTCCTCCCGACCGTGAGACGTCCACCCTGGAGCTCGGTGAGGACCAGATGCGGACCCTGCGCTTCGTATCCACCGACCTGCTGCCCCTGTCGCTGCTGGGCGTGGGACTCGCGGTCTGGTTGTCGCGGAGGAACCGGTGAGGACTTCCACCATCGTGATGCTGGGGCTCTTGACCGTGGGGTGTTCGCGCGACGCGGAGAAGCCCCCCGCTCCGCCGAAGCTCTTCGCGACGGAGCCCGCCGAGCCAACCCGTGGCGCGGCTCCGGATCCGGCGCCCGTCTTCACGCACCTGACGGTGAAGGCGCGCGGCGCCACCACGGAGCTGGAGCGGACGCCGGAGGGCTGGCGGCTTGTGTCTCCCGTGGAGGCGAAGGCGGATCCATACGCGGTGGAGGCCCTGGTGCAGCAGCTCACCTCGGCGAAGTTCAAGGCCACCGTGAATGCCACGCCGACGGACGCGGACCTGAAGAAGTATGGACTCACGTCTCCGACGTTCACCGTGACGGCGCGGGCCTTCCTGCCGGATGCCCACGGTGAAGGCGCGGAGAATCCATCCCGCCAGCGCACCGTGACGCTGGCCGGTGGAGATGAGAACCCGTTCGATGGCTCCGTCTACGTGCGCCGTGAAGGCGACGCGACCGTGTACGCGGCCGACGGGGCCGTGCGGTACTCGCTGGACAAGGGCCCGTTCGAGCTGCGCGCCAAGGAGTTCCTGGGGCCGCTGGACCTCGCGTCGCTCCAGTCCATCGAAGTCAAAGCGAAGGACCACGCGTACGTGCTGACGCGCGAAGCGGACGGCAAGTCGTGGCGGATGGAGAAGCCGGAGCCCACCCGCGCGAACGTCAGCCGGCTGACGGACCTGCTCAAGGCGTTCGAGGCCCATCAGGCCCTGTCCTTCCCGCAGGACACCGCCGCAAACCGGAAGGCACTGGGCCTGGACACGCCCGTCGTGGACGTGCGCTTCGTGCCTGCCTCCGGTGAGCCCATCCGCGTCAGGCTGGCGCAGGTGACTCGCGACGGCGCGACCGTCGTTCATGCACTGCGGGAACAGGGTTCGCGGTCCACGCTGGCGGAGGTAGAAGCCCGCGCGCTGACGACGCTGGACGTGGGTGTGCAGGAGTTGAAGGACCGGCGTGTGCTGTCCTTCCCGCGCGACGACGTGCGGCGCATGGAGTTCCTCCCCGGAGGCAAGGCCGCCCCCGTGGTGGTGACGCGCGGCGCGGGCAACAGCGACGCATGGCAGGTGGAGGGTCCCGGCGGTGGCCGCGCCCTGCGCTTCCGCGTGGTGAAGCTCCTGGGCCGGCTGGAGGCGCTGAAGGCCGCCGCGTTCGGCGAAGCGAAGGTGAAGCGCTGGGAGCGCTACGGCATCAGCGACACGTCCCGGGGCGTCGTGCTGCGCGACGCGGACGGGCGCGAACTGGCGCGGCTGTGGCTGGGCGACGCCGTGCCAGACACGGAGGACCGGCTCTACGCACGGGGCTCCGGGCCGGACCTGGTGGAGGTGTCCATGGGCGCGGTGGCGGACCTGCCCACGCGCGCCTCGGACCTCCAGGAGGCGCCGCCCGAAGCTTCGGACGGCGGAACTCCCGCACCCTGAGGCGGCGCTACACCTCCATCAAGGCGAAGCGCTGCTCGGGTGTGAACTTGGTGAGCAGCGGCATGGCGACGTTGAACACCGGGATGCCGCTCTTCGTCTTGCCCTCGAGCGCGCCGTGGTGCGCGTGGCCGTGGAAGACGTAGGCCGCGCCGTAATGGTCGATGGGCATCGACAGACGGCTCGTCCCCAGGAAGGGACGAATCTCGATGTTCTCCCCCTCCAGCGTCTCCGGGATGGGGGCGTAGTGCATGATCACAACCTTCTTGGGCGTGTCCAGGTGACTGAGCGCGGCCTCCAGCTTGAGCGACTCGGTGACGGCCTCCTGCACGAAGGACTTCGTCTGTCCTTCGCCGAACGCCTGCAACGTCGCGTTGCCGAAGCCGCCTCCGAAGCCCTTCACCCCCGCGACGCCCAGCACCTTCTCGAAGATGAAGTGGTCACCATCGAGGATGTGCACGCCGACCTTGGAGAGCTCCGTGCAGATGTCCTTCACCTGCCCGTGCTCGTAGTCGTGATTGCCCAGCACCGCGGCGCACGGGACGCGCAAGGCCGAGAGCTCCTCGGCCAGGACCTTGCCCTCTTCAATCATCCCGCGATCCGTCAAATCCCCGCACAAGAGCAGCAGGTCCGCCGAGGCGTTCACCTGTTTGACGAGCTGACGGAAGCGCCCGTGCTGGTCCTCCCGGCAGTGCAGGTCACCGACCGCTGCCAGTCGAATCTTCGAGCTCGGATCTCGCGCCACGGGCTCCCTCCTCGGGTCTGTCCTGTTCGTCCCACGCCCTGCCGTCCCCAAAGCCCCAGTGGTGGATGTCCACGTGATAGTTCACCTTGGACACCAGGTTGCCCCGGCACAGCTTCTCGTCCCAGCTGCCGTCGCGCACCGTCTGGAGCGTGCGGCTCATCAACTCCGTCATCACGTAGTTGGGCACGATGTCGCGCTCGCTGGGATACGCGAAGCGGAACATCATCAGGTGGCTGAGCAGCACCTCCCAGTAGCGGTCGAAGCGCCGGAGGATGCGGTCCCAGTCCATCTCCCGCCCCGCCTTGAGGATGAGGTGGTTGATGTCCGCGCCGTCATAGCGCTCGCGCTCGGTGACGAAGGCCTTGGACCAGATCATCTCCTCGGCCGGCGCGATGAGGCACTCGTAGCCGAAGATGGTGGCCTTCCTGGCGTTGGTGAACCACTCGTCGTCCACCGTCGCCACGCCGTTGCCGGAGGAGAAGATGAAGTCGACGAAGTAGTCACCCTTGTACGCCTTGTAGAGCCAGACCTCGTCCGGCCGTTCCGTGCGCCAACCATCCTTCTCCAGCACGTCCAGGGCGCGGATGGCGTCCTGCTTGCGCGGGAACAGGTCCAGGTCCTTCGTGTCGCGGTAGATGCCGGTATAGGTGGCGTAGGCATACGCCCCACCCACTACGAACGGCACCCCGGCCTCATGCAGTAGACCGACGGCTCTGGCGCGGGCGTTGATCTCGTCCGGCGCACGCTCCCGCTCGGCCAGCGTGGCGTCCGTACCCATCTCCCCGGGATGGTTCGGGTGTCGTTTTTCCATGGGCGAAAGGTAGGGATGCCCCATTTCAACCGTCAGGCAGGCGGCCGCGGGCGCCCGGAGAGCAGGCAGCCAGACGCCAAGCTCCTGGTTTCACTGTGCTTTTCCACTCCTAGCGAGCGCTTTTTCTATTTTGCGGCCGGCCTGTGTCCATAGGGGCGAATTCACTGCCGCACGGCCCGCACAAGACGGGCCCTGAAAGGACGCCCGACCATGCTGCGCAAGAGCTTGCTGTGTGCCTCCCTGCTGTTCGTGGGCTGCAACGACGCCCAGAGCAATGACGCGGACACGTTCCGTGACGGCCTGCCCTCCAAGGAGATGACGCAAGTGAAGGCGCCGAAGGCGAACGGCCAGGGCCTGACGGCGGCCGGCCCCTCCGCGCAGTACGGACAGGGACAGAAGGCGGAGTACTACCAGGCGACGGTGAACGCCACGGTGGCGGTGAACGGCGGCACGCTGTGGGTGCTCAACCTCATCGAGCAGATCTCCAAGTATCCGCCGACGACGTTGGAGGAGAACAAGGCGGTGTGGGGCCCGAGCACGGACGCGCTGAGCCCCACCACGTGGCGGCTGACGGTGACGAAGTCGGGGGAGGCGTCGTTCTCCTGGGTGCTGGAGGGTAAGGCGAAGGGCGAGGAGGACAGCGCCTTCCGCGCGGTGCTGTCCGGCACGCAGCAGGTGGCGGTGGACGCGGACGGCGAGCGCGTGAAGGGCTACGGCTCCGGCGAGCTGTTCATCGACTGGGACGCGGCGCACACCCTGCCGGATGCCGACGACAACGTGGGCACGGTGGAGATCCGCTACTCGCGCCCGAGCGCCTCCGCGGAGGCCACGGTGGACGCGGACTTCCACCAGGTGCGTGACGACAAGGACCCCAACAAGCGCGTGGACGGGACGTACCACTACAAGGCGTCCGCGACGGCGGGCGGCGAGTTCGAGTTCGCGACGTTCGATGACATCGCCGCGGGTGAGGCGCTGCCCGTCATGATGGAGAAGCTGTCCATCAAGAGCCGCTGGACAGCGACGGGGGCCGGCCGCTCGGACATCCGGGTGACGGGGGGCAACCTGGAAGACGCGGCCACGCTGAACGAGTGCTGGGACAAGAACTTCCTCAGCACCTACTTCCGCGTCAGTTTCATGCCGCGCCTGGGCTACGGCGAGGAAGCAGAGGCCTGCGGCGAGTTCACGGCGGCGGTGTACTCGTCGCTGTGAGCCGGGTCGCGGTAGGCTTGCGCCGCGCGTGACCGGACCGACCCCGCTGGCCCTGAAGGTGGTGCCTCCCCGTCCCAACGAGGACCGGCGGGCCGTCCTGCGCGATTTGTATGTGAAGTATGGCGGCAGCGTGCGTGAGCGCTGCCGCTACCTGCTGAAGGACGCAAGCCGGGCGGAGGACGCGATGCATGACGTCTTCGCCCGAGCGCTCGTGCACGGGGAGTCGTTCCGGGCGGAGGCATCTCCGCTGACGTGGCTGATGAAGATCGCCACGCACCACTGCCTCAACCAGCTGCGCTCGGAAGGGGCGGCGTGGCGGAAGTGGTTCGCGAGGGACGAGGCGGCCCGCTCGGAGGGCCATGGCGGCGCGGAGGAGATGGAGACGCGCGACCTGGTGCGCAAGCTATTGGCCCGGGTGGACGCGGAGACGCAGGCTGCGGCGATCCACTACCACGTGGACGGGATGACGCTGGAAGAGGTGGCCGCGGTGCTGGGGCGTTCGGTGCCCACGGTGCGCAAGCGGCTGGAGCACTTCGCGGAGCTGGGTGGAGAGGAGCTGAGCGTCCGATGAGCGCGCACGAGTCGAGTTGGACATTGCGCCGCCTGCACGCCGGCGAACTGCCCGCCCCGGAGGCCCAACGCGTCCAGGCGCATGCGAAGGCGTGCGAGGCGTGTGGCGCGGCGCTGAGGTCCTTCGCGGACGCGCAGGCCGCGTTCGAGGCGGAGGTGCCCTTCGAAAGCTTCGAGGCCGGCGTGGAGCGGGCCCGCGCGAGGCAGGCCTCGAAAGAGCAGGCGACGCGCTCGCAGTGGGTCCGGCCGCTGATGGCGGTGGCGGCGTCCGTGGTGGTGCTGGTGCTGGCGCGTCCGCTGCTGGAGACCGGCGGGAGGACGGATCCCATCCAACCGCCCGTCACGGGCAACCGCATCAAGGGCGGCGCGGGCGCGGAGCTGCGAATCGGTGGAGGCGCGGAGCCGCAGCGGGTGGCGAGCACGGAGGCGCCGGAGGCGTTGCAACCCGGTGAGCGCGTGCGGCTGGGCTACACGGCGGACGCGTACCGCTACGTGGCGGCGCTGTCGGTGGATGCGCAGGGCGAGGTGACGCCGCTGTATCCGGAGTCCGGGGACAGCCTCTCGGTAGAGCCGAGCGCGGGGCAGCGCTGGCTGCCGGAGAGCGTGGAGTTCACCGGCGCGGGTGCGGAGCGCGTGGTGCTGGTGCTGACGGACGCGCCCGTGTCCATGGACGCACTGAGTGACGCGGCCCGGAAGGCCTTCGTCGCCGCGGGCCGAGATGTCACACGCATGGCCCCGCTGGACGTGGCGGGTGCGCAGACGCAGTGGATCTTGCTGAAGCCATGAGCGACGGCCCTGTGAAACAGGTGCTCGCTCCCGTTGCGGCCTGGGTACGGGCCGCGTTCACGCGACTCCTCGCTCCAGGGGCGTGGCGTGCGCCGTGGAGCGCCTCGTCGGCGTGCACAGTGCCTGCTCGCGCGTCAGGGCTCGGGCGTTCGTGGGCCGCGGCGATGCGGGCGTCGATTCCCGCGCTGGTCCTGGCCTCCAGCACCGCGCAGGCGGACACACTGCACCGCTTCGCGCTCATCGCGGGCAATGACACGGGCGGCGCGGACACGCGGCCCTTGAGCTACGCGCGCGACGATGCGCGCAAGATGCACGACCTGCTCACGCGGCTGGGCGGCGTGTCTCCGGCCGACGCGAAGCTCCTCCTGGATGACGACGCGAAGGACTTCCTCGGCGCGCTGTCGGAGCTGGAGCAACGGGCCCGCGCGGCCCAGGCTCGCGGCGAGCGCACCGCGCTGTTCGTCTACTACTCCGGTCACGCGAAGGATGGCGCGCTGCGGCTGGGTGATTCGCGGCTCGCCTTCGATGCGCTCAAGCGCCGGCTGGCGGACGCGCCCGTGGACATCCGCATCGCCATCCTCGACTCCTGCCGCTCCGGTGCGCTCACCCGCACCAAGGGGGCTCGCAAGGCCCCGGCCTTCGACGTGGAGTCCGGCGCGGCACGCGATGCCCGGGGTGTCGTCATCCTCACCTCCAGCGCCGCGGACGAGGACTCGCAGGAGTCGGATACGCTGGGCGGCAGCTACTTCTCCCATCACCTGGCCAGCGGCCTCCTGGGAGACGCGGACCGCAGTGGCGACGGACGCGTGACGCTCTTCGAGGCGTATTCACACGCCTACGCCCGCACGGTCGCGGACACGGCCGACAGCAGCGCGGGCCCCCAGCACCCCACGTTCAGCTACGACCTCGCGGGCAACGGCGACCTGGTCCTCACCGACCTGCGCGCGAGCGCCGAAGGCCTGGTCGTCCCCGGCAACGCCCCCGCGGGCTCCTACTACTTCGTGGATCCGGGCGGCCTCGTGGTCGCGGAGCTGGACAAGGCCGCGGATACCGAGCGCCGCGTGGCCCTGGCCCCCGGCACCTACCGCGTGAAGCGCCGGCTCAGCGACCGGCTGCGCATCGGCGAGGTGGAGGTCGCTCGCGGACGCACGACCATCCTGCAGGAGCCGCGCTTCAAGGACGCGCCCTTCTCCGACGACCCCGTGAAGGGGGCGATGCTGGACAAGGGCGCGTGGTGGACTTTCGGCCTCACCGGCGGCTTCCAATCCTTCTTCGACGCCCAGACGCGCCAGTCCCTCTTCCTCTCCGTGCCCCTCTTCGGCGCGGAGGCCGAGCTGCACGACTACTTCCGCCGCGACTGGGTCTGGGGCTTCGACGCGGCGGTGGGCGGCACGAATGGCGTGCTGTCACTGCCCACGCTGGCGGGCCCGGCGTACCGCTACTCCGTGGTGAACGTGGGCACCAGCCTCACCGCAGAGTGGCCCGTGGGCCGCTTCGCTCCCTTCGTGGGCGTGCGCGTCGCGTACCTCATCATGGGCCGCAAGTTCGACGACACGGCGTTCCCGGATCAACGCTTCGCCATGGTGTCGCCGGGCCTGGCGACGGGCGCGCGCTTCCAGCTCACGCGGAAGTTGAACCTCACCGCGCGCAGCCGCCTGCAGTACCTCCAATACACCGTCGACGCGCAGCGCTCCCTGGGGTTCTGGGAGCTGGCCGCGCTCCTCACGTACGAGCCATGAGGGAGCACGTGATGCGAACCCCAGCCCTGGCCCTCTGCTGCCTCCTCGCGGTCGCGTGCGGCGGCGACTTCTCCAACGACGACCTGGAGTTCCAGAACGCCCTGCCCCAGCGCGAGGACCTGGCCGCGAAGCTGCCGGACAGCGCCCGCTCCGGCCAGGGCCTGGGCACGCGCAATCAGCGGCTGAGCGCGTCGCTGGTGCTGGGCGGCACGTCGGAGCTCGCCCTCCAGGCCTACCAAGAGGGCACGCGGTTCAACACCAGCGTGGACAGCCTGCTCGCCCTGCTGGAGCTGTTCCGAAACGCCCCGCCCACCACGCGCGAAACCGACCGGCGCATCTGGGGCCCCTTCCCCTCCGACGATCACCCGGGCCACGAGCTGCGCTTCGTGATGGAGCGCCAGGACGCCTCCTTCGAGTACCTCCTCCAATTCCGCCCCCGGGGCGGTGGCGAGGACGCGTGGTGGACCTACCTGCCCGGCACCTTCAAGGCGGACGGCGGCATCCGCAAGGGGACCGGTACGCTCGCGCTGGACCTCAAGGCGGCCCGCGCGCACGGCATGGACACGGGGGACGCGAACACCGTGGACCGGCTGGACATCGACTACCAGACGAAGGCGCTGCCCACGCGCGTGGAGCTGCTCTTCACCGGCGCGGGCGCCACGACTCCCAACACCCGCTATGCGTCGCGTCAGACGCCCGAGGGCCTGGGGGAGATGGCGTTCCGGTTGCCGAGCACGGACCTGATTCCCGGCGGGCTCCTGGAGACGCTGGACATCCTGGCGCGCTGGACGCCGGATGGCCGGGGCGTGCTGGTGCTCAACATCCTGGACGGGGACGCGAAGGGCGCGCAGTACACGGAGTGCTGGGACACCCGGACGCGAATCACGTTCATGCAGCGCAACTGGGACTTCATCACCCCCACCGAGGGCGACCGCCGCACCTGTCCGGACGTGTCCGCGCTGGACCCGAAGCCCTGAAGAGGCCGCCCGGGCTCAGGGCCGGACAGCAGCCGGGCGGACAGTCCCTGGCCGTTGGAAGGTGACGCGCGGGGTGGATTCTCTATGCTGGCGGCGGTTTCCCGCGCCCCCATGCCCAACTCCTCGCTTCTCACCGTCTTGAAGAGCCGGCGTATCTGGCTCCTGATCGCCGTCGGCTTCGCGTCCGGCCTCCCCCTGTGGCTGACCGGCGTCACGCTGTCCGCGTGGATGAAGAACGAGGGGGTCAATCTCAAGACGATTGGCATCTTCAGCCTGGTGGCGCTGCCCTACACCTTCAAGGTGCTGTGGGCGCCGCTGATGGACCGCTACACCCTGCCCTTCCTGGGCCGGCGGCGCGGCTGGATGCTGCTCACGCAGGTGCTGCTCATGGGCGCCATCGCCGCCATGGGCCTGGTGAACCCGAAGGACGCCCCGCTGGCCATGGCGTGCATGGCGGTGGTGGTGACGTTCCTGTCCGCCAGCCAGGATATCGTCGCGGACGCGTGGCGCACGGACATCCTCCCCATGGAGGAGCGCGGGCTGGGCAACTCGATGTACGTCACCGGCTACCGGCTGGGCATGCTCGTGGCGGGCGGGCTCGCGTTCATCCTGTCGGATCACCTGGGCTGGTCCCAGACGTACTACGTGATGGGCCTGCTCATGGGCGTGGGCGTGGTGGCCACGCTGCTGGCCCCGGAGCCCCAGAGCGTGCGGCCTCCGCGCAACCTGGCGGATGCCGTCGTGCGGCCCTTCGTGGACTACTTCCGCCGCAAGTACGCGCTGGGGGTGCTGGCGTTCCTGGTGCTCTACAAGCTGGGGGATGGCATCGCCGCCAGCATGGTGACGCCCTTCTACATCGAGCTGGGGTTCTCCAACACGGAGATTGGCACGCTCAGCAAGACGCTGGGCATGGTGGCCACCATCAGCGGCGGCCTGCTGGGCGGCGTGCTGATGGTGAAGCTCAGCATGCGCCGCGCGCTGTTCATCTTCGGCGCCGCGCAGGGCCTCACCAACCTGGCCTTCATGGCGCTGGCGCTGGTGGGCAAGAACGACCTGATGCTCGCGGGCGCCATCGCGGTGGACAACGTGTGCACGGGCCTGGGCGTGACGGCGTTCGCGGCCTTCATCATGTCGCTGTGCCACAAGAGCTTCAGCGCCACGCAGTACGCGCTCTTGTCCGCGCTGGGCACCATCGCCAACCGGCTCATCGGCTCCATGTCCGGCTTCCTGGCCACGTGGATGGGCTGGCCCACGTTCTTCGCCTTCACCGCCGCGGCGGCCATCCCCGCGCTGGTGCTGCTGATGTTCCTGCCGGAGCACGCCGCCCAGCCCCAGGAGGACGAGCCCCCCGCGCCCGAGGCCGCCCCGCCCGCGGCCTCCGTCGCCGTGGCGCGCTGACGGCTTCCGGACACGCGCCCCCGTCCCGACCGCCCGCGCCCCGCCCGCTACTGGACGGAGCGCGTCAAGACGGGTGAGGCGCGCGACAGGGCCTGTGACTTCGGCTCCCCTCTGAATGCGCGCGCGGCTAGGGTTGCCCCGTCATGGCCCACCCTTCCGCTGGCAAGCCCCTTTCGCGCGACCTGCTGATCAACCCCGAGAAGCTGCGCGCGCAGTACTACGACGACACGCCCGACGCGTCCGTGGCCGAGCAGCGCGTGGCCTTCGGCACCTCCGGTCACCGGGGGAGCGCCGCGCGCCGCAGCTTCAACGAGGCGCACATCCTCGCGGTGGCGCAGGCCCTGTGCGAGTACCGCAAGCAGCAGGGCCATGACGGCCCGCTCTTCCTGGGCATGGACACGCACGCCCTCTCCGAGCCCGCCCAGCGCACCACGCTGGAGGTGCTGGCCGCCCACGGCGTGGAGGTCCGCTACACGGACGGCGCCACGCCCACGCCGGTCATCTCCCACGCCATCCTCACGTACAACCGGGGCCGCACGAGCGGGCTCGCGGACGGCATCGTCATCACCCCGTCCCACAACCCGCCGGAGGACGGCGGCATCAAGTACAACCCGCCCAACGGAGGCCCCGCCGACACGAACGTCACCTCGCTGGTGGAGAAGCGCGCCAACGAACTGATGGCCGCGGGCAACAAGGGCGTGCAGCGCGTCCCCTACGAGCGGGCTCGCGCGAGCGCCTCGGTGAAGGCGTACGACTTCATCACCCCGTACGTGGCGGACCTGGCGAACGTGGTGGACCTGGACGTCATCCGGGGCGCGAAGCTGAAGCTGGGCGCGGATCCGCTGGGCGGCTCCAATCTGGAGTACTGGGCGCCGCTCGCACAGAAGTACGGCCTGGACCTCACGGTGGTGAACCCCACCGTGGACCCCACCTTCGGCTTCATGCCCGCGGACCATGACGGGAAGATCCGCATGGACTGCTCGTCGCCGTACGCGATGGCGAACCTGGTGAAGCTCAAGGACCAGTACGCGCTCGCGTTCGGCAACGACACGGACTCCGACCGCCACGGCATCGTCACCCGCAGCATGGGGTTGATGAACCCGAACCACTACCTGTCGGTCGCCATCAACTACCTCTTCCGCAACCGGCCGGGCTGGAAGGCGGACGCGGCGGTGGGCAAGACGCTGGTGAGCAGCAGCCTCATCGACCGCGTGGGCAAGGACCTGGGCCGCCGCGTGGTGGAGGTGCCGGTGGGCTTCAAGTGGTTCGTGGACGGACTGCTGGACGGCTCGCTGGGCTTCGGCGGCGAGGAGAGCGCGGGCGCGTCCTTCCTGCGCAAGGACGGCACCGTGTGGACCACGGACAAGGACGGCATCATCCTGGACCTGCTCGCGGCGGAAATCCTGGCGCGCACCGGCAAGGACCCCGGCGAGCACTACCAGGAGCTGGCGAAGAAGTTCGGCGCGCCGCTGTACACGCGCATCGACCAGCCGGCCACGTCCGCGCAGAAGGCCGCGCTGAAGAAGCTGTCGCCGGAGGCGGTGAAGGCCACGACGCTCGCGGGCGAGCCCATCCTCCAGCGCCTCACGCGCGCGCCGGGCAACAACGCGGACCTGGGCGGCCTCAAGGTGACGACGGAGAACGGCTGGTTCGCCGCGCGTCCGTCCGGCACGGAGGATGTGTACAAAATCTACGCGGAGAGCTTCCGCGACCAGGCGCACCTGGACACCATCGTCCAGGAGGCGCGCGCCATCGTCGCGGAGGCGTTCGCCGGAAAGTAGGCGTGGACTCAGGCGCCTCGCGCGGGGTTCGATGCCGCGCGAGGAGCCCCCACCGCCCATGGACGTGAAAACCATCCTGCAGTACGTGCTCGCGCTGTTCATGGTCGCCGCGGGGGTGAACCACTTCCTCAAGCCCCGCATGTACATGCGCATCATGCCGCCGTACCTGCCCCGCCCCCGGGAGCTGGTGCTGCTGAGCGGCGTGGCGGAGGTGCTGCTGGGCATCTTCCTGCTGGTGCCCGCCACCACGCGGCTCGCGGCCTGGGGACTCGTCGCGCTGTTCGTGGCGGTGTTCCCCGCGAACATCTACATGGCCCAGCACCCGGAGCAGTTCCGGAAGATTCCCCGGTCCCTGCTCTGGGCGCGGCTGCCACTCCAGGTCGTGCTCATCGCGTGGGCGCTCTGGTACGCCTGAGCACGCCGGAGCCTCGTCAGCGCCAGAGCGGCGCGTGGTCCTCGATGTACTGGCGCACCGTGCGCGTGGGACGGCCCAGCAGGTTGGTGAGCGTGGGGTCCACCTGCTCCGCCTTCCCGAAGCGAAGCCCCACGTGCATCAGCGTCTGCATGCCCAATTGGCCCCATGACAGCCGGCGCTGGTGCAGGTGGCGCACGTAGCCGGGCACCGACGCGGGCACGTAACGGATGGGCCGGCCCAGCACCTCCGACAGCACGGACGCGACCTCCTCGAACGTCACGGCCTCCAGGCCGGTGAGCGTGAAGGCGCGGTTGCGCAGCGACGTGTCCAGGAGCGCCCGCGCCGCCACTTCGCCCACGTCGCGCACGTCCACGAAGGCCACCTTGCCGTGGCCCGCGGGCATGTAGAGCCGGCCGTCCTGGCGGATGTCCTCGCGGTACGCGTCCCCCAGGTTCTGCGCGAAGAACGCCGGGCGCAGCAGCGTCCACCCGATGTTGGAGCGCATCAGGTGCGCCTCCACCGCGTGGTGCGGCGCCCATGCGCGCGTCTCCGCGCCCGCCATGGACAGGAACACCACCTGCTTCACGCCCTGCGTGGCGGCCGCGTCGATGAACGCGTTGAGCGTCCCTTCCGTGTGGGCGATGGCCGGCGGATGCATCAGGAACACGCCCCGCACGCCCTCCAGCGCGGGGAGGAACGTCTCCGGCCGCAGGAAGTCCAGCGGCATCGGCATCACGTCCCCGTCCATCTCCTTGAGCAGCGACACCGTGTGCTCCGGCGACTTCACCGCCGCGCGCACCGCCACCCCTTCGGCCAGGAGCGCGCGCACCACCGCGCGCCCCACGTTGCCCGTGGGCCCCGTGACGAGCACCGGCCCACTCACCACGGCCAACCCTCCGCAACCCACCGGACACGGCCGGCGCCAGACGACGCTCCTGCGCTCATGAGGAACCTCCTCCCGCGAACCCGCCACCCCGGAAACCGGCCGGCGACGGGGCGATTTGGACCCACCCTGGCGTCCCATTCCCTACGCGTAAAAACGCACCCGTTTTGATCCGTTGAGGCCTTCGCTCTCAAATTCCGGAAGTTGAGAATGGAGCGTACGGCAGCCAACACCTCGCGTGTGGGAGGGTCGGCTGCCGAGCACACGGCGGAGGGTGGAGGGCGGGCGGGGAGGCGGTGCCCGGCTGGACGCCCGGCGGAGCTTCCGGCCCGCCATCCTTCCTTGACTGATCCGAACCCGCTCTTTAGGTTGAGAGGCTTCCACCGGCTTCAAATCAGAGCCAAGAAGGATGTTCCATGGCCCGCGTTACCGTTGAAGACTGCCTTCCCTACGTGGACAACCGGTTCGCGCTGGTGCTCCTGGGCGCCAAGCGCGCGCGCCAGCTGATGGCCGGCGCCCGGCCCATCATCGAGACCTCGAAGAACAAGCCGCCCGTGCTCGCCCTGCGCGAGGTCGCCACCCAGCGCGTGAAGTTCGACCGCGACGTGCGCGAGGCGCTGTCCGGCAAGTACGTGGGCGAAGAAGCCAAGAAGTAGCGTTCCGCCCTACCCCGGCTCCTTCCCCTCCACGGGGGGAGGAGCTCCGGGCGCCAGGCCCTGGGCGCGCATCCACCGCAGCGCCCGGCCGGCGACGGCCTTCTCACCCTTGTAACCCAGCGCCGGAATCAGCCCCTCGAGCGGCATCCAGCGCACCTCGTCCACCTCCACGCGCGGCCCCGGCAGCGGCCCCAGCTCCCCCGCCTCGTAGCGGAAGAGGAAGAAGTGGACGCGCTTGAAGATGCGCTGTCCCCGGAACTGGTAGACGTAGCGGATCTCCCCCAGGGGCGCGAGCAGCGCCACGGAGAGCCCCGTCTCCTCCCGCACCTCGCGCTGCGCGGTCTGCTCCGGCGTCTCGCCGGGATCCACGTGGCCCTTGGGCAGCGCCCACAGGTGACGCCCGTGCGGACGGATGACGGCGACTTCCCAGGCCCCGTCCTGGAAGCGGATGACAATGCCTCCTGAGGACGCCTCGCGCGGCATGCCTCCACCCTACCCGATGCAGGCGGCGGCCGGGGCCCTCAACCACCGTGCGCGAAGTGGCGCAGCTTGGCCTCCGCTCCCAGCCGGTAGGCATAACGCAGGTCGCCGAGGAGCCGGTCCAACCGCCGGCTCAGGACGTGCCCCATGAGCCGCGCGCAGAAGCGCCGGGACAGCCGGTTCGCCTCCTCGTAGCGCCAGCGCTCCTCCACGGACAGCAGGGGCTGGTAGGCCACGCGGTCGAAGAGGCGCCCCAACAGCTCCCGCGCCCACCCGGCCACGCCTTCACCCCAGCGGTGCATGAGGCACACGACGAACTTGTCCACCTCCGCCTGGGCCTCCAGCTCCAAGAGCGACACCGTGCGCTCGTAGTGCGCCGTGTGCGCGACGTAGAGGAAGTGGCTGACGCCTTCGGTCACCTGGCAGTAGCCGTCCAGGTCGCCCTCCAGCACGGAAGCGAGGGGGCTGCCCGCGTAGCGTTCCATGCGCTCGCGCAGGGACGGGTCCAGGTAGAGCGCCACCTCCAGGCCGCCCCGGGCCTCCAGCACCAGCAGCTCCTCCGGCGCGCGCCCGGTGCCGCCCAGGAGCGCGGCGACCTCCGCGTCCACCACCACGAAGGCCTCCGCGCGGGCCTCGCACCGGAAGCCGTAGATGGCCTCCAGGTGGGCCTGGAGGCGCCCCACGAGCGGGAAGTCCCCAGCGTCAGTTGGCAAGCGGCCCCTTGCGCGGGATCCACCCCGCGTCCACCAGCACGCGCTCCAGCTTGTCGTTGCCCGTGCGCACCCAGGACTCGTAGACGCGCAGCGCGCCCGCGGGCCCCGCGCTCACCAGGCCCCGCGCGCTGATCTCCTCCAGCACCTCCGCGAGCGAACGGAACTTGTCGCACAGCTCGCGGTACACGCCGGTGAAGCCGCCCGCGGGCACCAGCTCCGCGACCTGTCCGTAGGCCGCGCCGCCCATCTGGATGTAGTAGTCCGGGCCCACCATCCCCTGCTGCAGCGCGCCGGAGAAGAAGCCGACCTTGTAGAGCGACACGTCGCCCAGCCGCCGCAGCGTGCGGATGCGCTCCTCACGCTCCTGCTGCAGCGCGCGGTGGTACAGCTCCGCCAGCGGTTCGTGGTCCCGCCGGCCCTCCGCGTCACGGCTGAACAGCTTGTCCGTGGCCGCGAACTCCGCCAGCAGGTTCACCAGATAGAACTCGGTGGACTCGCCCAGCGCCACCCGCTGCCGGGCCGCGACCTCCAGCAGGAGCTCCCGGAAGAACTCCTTCAGCGAGGAAGAGGACGTCACCAGTCCGCTCATCGAGCACACCTCCCGGTTTGAAGCCTGGAAGGCCCCCGGGCCGGCGCCCGGACCTACCAGGACACGCTTCCGACAAGCCTAGCCATGTCGCACGGCGTTAGCAAAACGGACCCAAGTCTTATCAGGCACTTACGCTGGCACTCATCCGGGGCGAGTGCCAACGTCCGGACACCCGGCACGGCCTTGCGGGCAGGTGTGACAAGCGGGAATCTTTTTCGGAAAAGCCCAATCAGGACGGGAGTTTAGCGGCATCCAGACAGATGCCCCGACGTCGCTTGACGAGGTGAAGTCCCTGGTTATTATCCGCCGCGCCTGGGCGTTAGCACTCAGCGGGTGCGAGTGCCAACGCCGGGGCCCACAGGACCTTTTCAATCACCCCTGCGGCATCCCGGTCCGGACCTTCCGTCCGCCTCCGGCCGCCGCGATTCACAGGAGCAAGCCATGAAGATTCGTCCCCTGCAGGATCGGCTCATCATCAAGCGCGTCGCCGAGGAGAACAAGACCAAGGGCGGCCTCTTCATCCCCGACACGGCGAAGGAGAAGCCGCTCGAGGGCAAGGTGATCGCCGTCGGCAACGGCAAGGTGCTGGAGGACGGCAAGGTGCGCGCCATGGACATCAAGGCCGGCGACACCATCCTCTTCTCCAAGTACGCGGGCACGGAGATCAAGCTGGACGGCGAGGATCACCTGATCCTCCGCGAAGAGGACGTGCTGGGCATCATCGAGAAGTGAAGCCCGCCGTTCGTCTTCCCACTCACAACTTCTAGAGGATTCAGACCATGGCGAAGGACATCATTTTCGAAGTGCGCGCGCGTGACGCCATCCTGCGCGGCGTGAACATCCTGGCCGACGCGGTCAAGGTGACCCTGGGGCCCAAGGGCCGCAACGTCGTCATCGAGAAGAGCTTCGGCTCCCCCACCATCACGAAGGACGGCGTGACGGTGGCGAAGGAAATCGAACTGGAGAACAAGTTCGAGAACATGGGCGCCCAGATGGTCAAGGAGGTCGCCTCCAAGACGTCTGACGTCGCGGGTGACGGCACCACCACGGCCACCGTGCTGGCGCAGGCCATCTTCCGCGAGGGCGCGAAGCTGGTCGCCGCGGGCCACAACCCGATGGACATCAAGCGCGGCATCGACAAGGCCGTCGCCGCCATCATCGCCGAGCTGAAGACGCTGGCGAAGCCGACCAAGGGCAACAAGGAGATCGCCCAGGTTGGCACCATCTCCGCGAACGGTGACACCACCATCGGCCAGATCATCGCGGACGCGATGGAGAAGGTCGGCAAGGAGGGCGTCATCACGGTGGAAGAGGCCAAGGGCCTGGACACCACCCTGGACGTCGTCGAGGGCATGCAGTTCGACCGCGGCTACCTGTCCCCGTACTTCGTGACGGATCCGGAGCGCATGGAGGTCGTGCTGAACGACCCCCTCATCCTCATCCACGAGAAGAAGATCTCGTCGATGAAGGACCTGCTCCCCATCCTGGAGCAGGTGGCGCGCGCCGGTAAGCCTCTGCTGATCATCGCCGAGGAGGTCGAGGGCGAGGCCCTGGCCACCCTGGTGGTGAACAAGATCCGCGGCGTGCTGAACGTGGCGGCGGTGAAGGCGCCGGGCTTCGGCGACCGCCGCAAGGCCATGCTGGAGGACATCGCGGTCCTCACCGGCGGCCGGATGATCGCCGAGGACCTGGGCATCAAGCTGGACACGCTGACGCTCCAGGACCTGGGCCGCGCGAAGCGCGTCACCATCGACAAGGACAACACCACGGTCGTCGACGGCGCGGGCAGCCAGTCGGAGATCGAGGCGCGCGTGAAGCAGATCCGCGCCCAGGTCGAGGAGACCTCCAGCGACTACGACCGTGAGAAGCTCCAGGAGCGCCTCGCGAAGCTCGTGGGCGGCGTGGCCGTCATCAACGTGGGCGCCGCGACCGAGACGGAGATGAAGGAGAAGAAGGCCCGCGTGGAGGACGCGCTCAACGCGACCCGCGCGGCCGTGGAAGAGGGCGTCGTCCCCGGCGGCGGCGTGGCCTACATCCGCTGCCTCAAGGCCCTGGAGACCCTGAAGGTCGCCGACGGTGAGAAGTCCGGCGTGGACATCATCCGTCGCTCCGTCGAGGAGCCGCTGCGTCAGATCGTCGGCAACGGCGGCCTGGAGGGCAGCGTGGTGGTGAACAAGGTCAAGGAGGGCACGGGTCCCTTCGGCTTCAACGCCGCCACGGGCACCTACGAGGACCTGCTGGCCGCGGGCGTCATCGACCCGGCCAAGGTGAGCCGCACCGCGCTGCAGAACGCCGCGTCGGTCGCCTCGCTGATGCTCACCACGGAGGCCATGGTCGCCGAGCGCCCGAAGGCGGACGACGACAAGGGCGCCGCCGGCGGTGGCATGGGCGGCATGGGTGGCATGGGCGGTATGGGCGGCATGGGCATGTAGTCGCCCCACCCTTCCCCGCCGCATCAGGGGACGGGATTTGACGGCCTCCGGCGCCCACCAGGGTTCCGGGGGCCGTCGTGTTTTCAAGGGACCAGGCGCGAGGGAAGATCGTGGCCACGCGCGCAACGGCCCCTTAGGTTTGGCATCAAGAGACCCGGAGGAATTCCATGAAGCCCGTGAAGATCTACACGACGACCTACTGTGGCTTTTGCGTACGCGCGAAGGACCTGCTCAAGCGCAAGGGCGTGGCCTACGAAGAGGTGGACGTCACCGGAGACGACGACGCCCGCACGAAGCTGGTGGAGATGAGCGGCGGCCAGCGCACCGTGCCGCAGATCTTCATCGGCGACACGCACGTGGGCGGCTACTCCGACATGGCCGCGCTCGACCGCGAGGGCAAGCTGGACCCCATGCTCCACGCTTGAGCAGCCAGGCGGCCGGGCCCCGTGCCCGGACGCCACCCGCGTCCTCCGTGCCTACCTTCTCCGTCAAGGCATTCACCCCCTTTCACGGGAGGAACAGCATGGCGGGCGGACAGGAAGTCACGGGGACCCGGGATGAGCACCACGACCTCATCAGCACGCTCTACCACCTGCTCAAGGGCGCGTCGGTGAGCGCGCAGTACCTGCGCGACGCGGAGGCCGCGGGGGATCAGGAGCTGGCGCAGCTCTTCCGCGACTGGCAGGACGAGCAGCGCAACCTGGCCGAGCGCGCCAAGAACCTGCTGGGCACGCGCATGGTGAACGCGCAGGCCGGCACGGGCCGTGCGGCCACCTCGGGCGCGGAGTCCAAGGGCACGAAGCGCAGGGCGAACGCGGAGGTGCCGACGCGCGAGGTGAAGGGCCCCACCAACGCGAGCGTGCGCTCCGGCGGCAGCCCCGGCGACGACGAAGTGGACGAGCAGTCCAAGGAGTCGTTCCCCGCGAGCGACGCACCCGCGAAGTACTGAGGCGAGGGGAAATCCAGGAGGCAGGCCCGACGTCCCCGGTTGGGGCGGCCGGGCCCCTTCTGTCTTCATCTTCAACGGACGTTTCCGCGTCTACTTGTTCCACTTGCCCCCTGTGTGCAGTCCCCCCTAAAGAGGCGGGATTCAGGGCGACGAGGGGTGTTTTTGCCCCCCACGCCCCGTTGCGACCAGGGGTTCGTGACCATGATTGACAGACCGGATGTCACCGAAACCGTCCACGCGGAGCGCGAGGCACAGGCCACTCGCGTCCCCCTTCACGAGTGGACGGTCGAGGTGGTGGGCGGTCCTGACAAGGGCAAGAAGGTCACCACGCGGGACGCGCTGGTGCGCGTGGGCTCCGACGCCGAGGGCGACCTGGTGCTGAGCGACCCGACGGTGAGCCGCCGTCACCTGGAGGTGGAGCGGCTGCCGCAGGGGCTGCTCCTGCGCGACACCGGCAGCCGCAACGGCACGTTCCTCGACGGGCGCCGCATCCTCCAGGCCTTCGTCACCAGCGGCGACAAGGTGGAGCTGGGCAAGACGAAGCTCGCGGTGAAGGTGGCCGCCCGCGCGACGGAGGTGGAGGTCGCTGGCGCGGAGTCCTTCGGGCAGCTCGTGGGCAGCTCGGAGAAGATGCGCTGGGTCTTCACGGAGCTGCGCCGCATCGCGCGCGAGGACATGAACCTGCTCGTCGAGGGCGAGACGGGCACGGGCAAGGAGCTGGCCGCGCGGGCGGTGCACCAGCACTCGCTGCGCCGCCACGGCGCCTTCAAGGTCGTGGACTGCAACCTCATCTCCGAGGAGAAGGCGGAGCGCGAGCTGTTCGGCGGGCTGCGCGCCGGGGAGAACGAGGACAAGGGCGCGCGCGGCATCTTCGAGGCGGCGCGCGGCGGCACCCTCTTCCTGGACGAGGTGGGCGAGCTGCCCATGTCCGTGCAGGGCAAGCTGTTGCGCGTGCTGGAGACGCGCGAGGTGCCGTCGCTGGACGGGCAGCCGGTGGCGGTGGACGTGCGCGTCATCGCCTCCACGCACCGCAACCTGGAGGAGGACGTGCGCCAGGGCCGCTTCCGCGCGGACCTCTACTTCCGGCTCGCGGTGGCGCGCGTGAGGCTGCCGCCCCTGCGCACCCGCCGCGACGACATCCCCACGCTGTCGCAGGCCCTGTCGCGCGGCATGAAGGCCGCGCTGGAGCTGACGCCGCAGACGCTGGCCCTCTTCGAGGGCTACGACTGGCCGGGCAACGTGCGCGAATTGCGCAACGTGCTGGAGCGCGGCGCGCTGATGCAGGAGACGGGCAACACCAGCTGGCTGGACTTCCTGGCGCACGCGCCCAAGCGCACGGAAGGCACGGAGCCCGCCACCAACGTGGCCGCCATCGTCACCGGCATGCCGTACCACGAAGCGAAGGACCGGGTGCTCGCGGACTTCGAGCGGCTGTACTTCGCGGAGGTAATGCGCGAGGTGGCCTTCGACATGAAGGCCGCGGAGCAGCGCACCGGCCTGTCCATGCAGAGCCTCTACCGCCTGTTGAAGAAGAACGGGCTCCGCCTCAAGGACCTCAAGAACGCCGAGGGCCTGGAGAAGTGAGCGCCCGACCGCAGTCCCAACCACCCCAACCGGGAGAAAGCCTCACCATGCTGAAGCGTCTCGCCGTCGCCTCCGTCATCCTCACCGCCGCCTGTGCCGGCCAGCAGAAGACCGAAGCCACCGAAGGTCAGAAGCAGATGACCAAGGAAGAGCGGCTGCGCATCACCAACCAGCCCCCGTTCGACCTGGCGACCTGCTTCCCGCACGAGCGGACCCTGCCCTCCCCCGCCAACGAGGGTGTCCTCGTGGGCGCGCTCCTGAGCGTCCGTCCGGACGTGCTGGAGTGCCTGGTGGATCCGGCCAACCGCGGCGCGGCGGCCAGCACCAAGGTGACGGTGAAGTCCACCGTCAACGCCCAGGGCGTCACGCACGCCGTCACCAGTGACAACCTCACGCCGGCCGGCATTGGCTGCATCCAGCAGGTGCTGGACACGCACGTGAAGCCCGCGGCGCTGGCGGCGGACGCGAAGCCGGTGGAGGCCTCGTACGAGTACGACCACGCCACCGCCAACAACCCGTCCGTCACCATGGGCATCAACGAGGGCTCGGACTTCTCCGGCACGGTGCGCCTGGCGCAGAAGAGCTGGTGTGACTGCTACGCCGGCTTCAAGGCGTCCACGCCGCCGGTGCTGAGCGCCGACATCCACATCGTGAAGGGCCAGCCCAACCCGACGGAGGTCGTCTTCAAGCCCTCCGGCAGCACGGAAGGCGACCAGCTGGCGTCCTGCATGCAGGCGAAGATCGCCGCCATGCCCGCGACGACGACGGGCGAGCTGAAGTTCCCGTTCCGCTTCGTGTTCTTCAACTCGCAGGCCCCGGTGGAGGCCGCCGCGAGCATGCCGCCGGAGCTGCGCTTCTTCCAGCTGGAGCTGGCGCGCACCCAGACGGCCGCCGCGTCCGCCATCGCCTTCGGCGCGCGCACCAACGCGGCGGACACGTATGACGCCGTCGTGCAGAAGTACACCAAGACGAAGGACTACAAGCTCTTCGACGAGCTGTCCTCCAAGTGCCAGGCGCTGGTGGACTCCGCCACCAAGTGGGTGGACGCGCTCAAGGCGCAGGAGACGGTGGACCAGACGACCCTGACGCTGGTGCAGGAGCTCAAGGCCCAGAAGGAAGACTGGGCCCCGGTGGAGACCGCCAGCCAGGAGGCCCTGGCCAACACCCAGAAGGACCTCTCCGCCGCCCAGCAGCGTCTGGCCGCGGACCAGGGCGCCTGCCCGAAGAAGAGCTACGCGCCGGCGAAGAAGAAGTAGTCCTTCGCCTTCGAGCCGCTGAAATGACAACGGGCGCTCCGGGGAACATCCCGGGGCGCCCGTCTTCTTTTCGAGTCTGAAGCCCTGCCCTGCCGCGCGCCCTACGACGCTGCGGGGACCTTGTCGTCGTTGTGCGCGGAGGCCTCGCGCATCTTCACGCTGACGAGCTTGGAGATGCCGGGCTCCTCCATGGTGACGCCGTAGAGCGTGTCGGCGATCTCCATGGTGCGCTTGTTGTGGGTGATGAGGATGAACTGCGACTGGCGGCTCATCTCCTTCACCATGTCGTTGTAGCGGCCCACGTTGCCCTCATCCAACGGGGCGTCGACCTCGTCCAGGAGGCAGAAGGGGGTGGGCTTGATGAGGAAGATGCCGAAGATGAGCGCCACGGCGGTGAGTGCCTTCTCACCACCGGAGAGCAGGTTGACGCTCTGGAGCTTCTTGCCCGGCGGCTGGGCGACGATTTCGACGCCCGGCTCACCGTTGGGGCCCTCCTGCGTGAGGATGAGGCTGGCCCGGCCACCGCCGAACAGGCGCGGGAAGATGGCCTGGAACTTGTCGTTCACCACGTCGAAGGTCTGCTTGAAGCGCTCGCGGCTCGTCGCGTCGATGCGGACGATGGCTTCCTTCAGCTGGCTGATGGACGCCTGGAGGTCCTGACGCTGGGTGGAGAGGAACTCGAAGCGCTTGGACAGCTCTTCGTGCTCGTCGATGGCGGTGAGGTTGATCTCCCCCATCTTCTCCACCTGCGCGCGCAGGTCCTTGAGCTCGCTCTCCACTTCCGGCGAGAGCGGCGCCAGCAGGTGGTAGTTGTGCAGCTCCGCGGACAGCTCCAACTGGTAGCGCTCGCGGATGCCGGCGGCCAGGTGCTCCAGCTCCAGGCCAATCTCCTTCTCGCGCAGGGTGATCTGCGACAGGCCCTGCATGAGCTCGTCCAGCCGGCCGCGCAGCTCGCGGAAGGCGGTGTCCTGCTCGCGCACCTCGGTGGTGGCGGTGGTGTGCGCGGTGCGGCGGGACTCCAGGGCCTCCGCGGCCACGCGGTGCTCCTCCGCCCGCTGCTCCTTGGTGGACTCCAGCTCCGCGAGCCGGCCCTGCAGCTGCTCCACCTTGGTGCGGCCGTCCGTCACCGTGGCCTGCAGGCGGCTGACGCGCGCCTCCATGTCCCGGCGCTGCGCCACCAGGCTCTCCAGCTCCTTGCGGGCGGACTCGCCGCGCTCGCTGCCGGCGGCCACCTTCACGCGCAGGCCCATCAGGTCCGAGGACGCCATGTCCGCGCGCTGGCGCAGCCCCTCCAGCTCCCCGGCGTACTGGCGCACGCGCTCCTCGCGCGCCTCGCGGTCCGCCTGGCCGTGAGCCACCTCGCCGCGGCTGGACTCCTCCTCGTTGGCGAGCGCGGTGTGGCTCTGCGACAACTGGCCCTCCTCGCCCTCCAGCGAGCGCAGCCGCTCGCGCACCCGGGCCAGGTCCTCGCTCGCCTTGTGGAGGTCCTTCTCCTGGCTGGCCAGGTTGACCTCCTCCGCGTGCTGCTCCTTGCCCAGGCCCTTGAGGACGGCCTCCGCCTGCCCCATCTGCTTCTGGAGCGTGTAGTGGCGGGTCAGGATCTCGTTGTAGCGCTCCTCCACCCGGGCCACTTCGGCCGCCAGCTCCGCGATTTCGCGCTTCTTCTGGAGCGCGCCCACGGCCGCGCCCTCGCGCTCGCCGCCGGTGATGGAGCCGTCCGTGCGGAAGACCTCGCCCTCCAGCGTGACCAACGTGCACGGCACGGGGGTGCTCTCCGCGTACTCGCGCGCGGCGACCAGGTCCTGGACGATGACCACGTCGCCCAGGAGCAGCTTGAGCACGGGCTCCAGCGCGGGCTCGCAGGACACTTCCTTCAGCGCGTGCGCCAGGACGCCCGGGCGTGAGAGGTCCGGCTCCACGTAGGCCCGGGCCTGCTCGCCAGAGGGCACCGGCAGGAAGGTGCCGCGCCCTTCGGCGTGGCCCTTCAGGTACTCCACCAGCTCCACGCCCTTCTCGCGGCTGTCCACGATGACGTGCTGGAGCCGCTCACCCAGGGCGGCCTCCACCGCGCGCTCGTAGCGAGCGGAGGGGACCGTGAGGACGTCCGCCACCAGGCCGAAGATGCCCTGCTCGCGGGCCGCCTCCGCCGCGCGCACCATGACGGCGCGCACGCCCCGGTCGAAGCCGTCGTAGTTCTTCTGGATGTCCTCCAGGGAGGACAGGCGGCTGCGCTTGTCGCTCAGCTCCTCGCGCAGCGCGATGACCTGGACCTCGTTCTCCGTGAAGGCCTCGCGCGTGCGGGTGAGGGCCTCCTCTTCATGGCCCCGGCGCTCGGCCAGCTCGGAGGCCAGGTGGCGCGTGTCCTCCACGTGCTTCGCCGCCTGGGTGCGCACGGAGTCCAGCTCCTGCTCCTGGGCGCGCAGGGCCTCCAGCTCACCGCCCAGCTTCGCGCGGCGGGCCTCCAGGTCCGTGCGCTGGCGCGCGAGGTTGACCAGGTTGCTCTCGTGGTTCGCCAGGCGCGTGGCCACGGCGACCAGCCCCGCCCGCTCCTGCTCCAGGCGCAGGGAGATTTCCGTCTGGAGCACGGAGACGCGGCGCTGCTCCTCCAGGGCCACCGCCATGGCCACTTCGTCTTCCTTGTACGAGCCGGCGATGCCCGACAGCTCCGCCTCGCGGGCCGTCATGGTCCGCACGACCTCGGCCTGCCGCGCGAGCAGCGCGTCCAGCTCCGCCTGCGCGGACTCCACGCGCGTGCCGGTCTCCTCGAAGTCGCGGCGGCCGTAGGACAGCTCCTGCGCCTCACGCTGCAGGGCGCTCTCCAGCGCGTGCACCTCGCCGGCGTACTGCTGGAGCGCCGCCCCTTCCGCGTCCAATTCCGCGCGGCGCCGGGTGATGACCTCCTCCAGCTCCTTCACCTTGTCCAGGCCCTCGCGCTCCTCGCCGCCCAGGTTCTCCAGGCGAGACTGGAGCACGCGCTTCTCCGCCATCAGCTCCAGCGAGCGGTGGCTGGTGGAGTGCAGATCAATCTCCCGCATGCGCGCCTTGAGCTTGCGGTACTTCTCCGCCTTCTTCGCCTGGCGCGACAGCGTGTCCAGCCGCTTCTCCAGCTCGCCGGTGATGTCGTTGACACGCAGGAGGTTGGCCTCGGTGGCCTCCATCTTGCGCTCGGCGGCCTTGCGGCGGGCCTTGTACTTGGTGACGCCCGCGGCCTCCTCCAGGAGGTGCCGGCGGTCCTCCGGCTTGCTGGAGACGATGAGGCCCACGCGGCCCTGCTCGATGATGGAGTAGGCCTTGGTGCCCACGCCCGTGCCGAGGAACAGCTCGGTGATGTCCAGCAGGCGGCAGAGGGTCTTGTTGATGAGGTACTCGGAGTCGCCGTTGCGGAACAGGCGCCGCGTCACGGTGATCTCACTGAAGCCCTGGTACTGGGGCGCCAGCGTGTCCGTGTCGTCCACGAGGAAGGTGAGCGACACCTCCGCCATGGACAGGGGCGGCTTGTTCTCCGAGCCGTTGAAGATGACGTCTTCCATGCCGCGGCCGCGCAGGTTCTTCGCGCTCTGCTCGCCCATCACCCAGCGGATGGCGTCCACGACGTTGGATTTGCCACACCCATTGGGGCCGACGACGCCCGTGACGCCCTCGTCGAAGGAGAAGACGCTCCGCTCCATGAACGACTTGAAGCCGGTGATGTCCAGGCGCTTGATTCGCATGCCAGCGTGCTCCCTACGGCCGACGGTGAGGCGGCGTGAAAACGCGCGCGAGGCCGGAAAATCGGCTCCGCAGCGTTCGGCAGGAGTACCAACGCACCCCACCGCGGATCAAGCGTGACCATGCCACGCATGACCCTATGTCTAGTGCTACAGGCCGGTAGGTGAGCGACCCTGCGTCACCCTTGCAAAGCAGCCGACCCACCCTACCTTCCTGTTGATCTTTCTGGAGGCGTCCTACGTTTCAGCCCTTGCTTGCCATGTCGCTCCTCGTGGGCGCGTCCCCGACGTCCCAGGTAGCACCCCGGTCTGACATGGTCGCGGCGGCGGCGCCGGCCCCCTGTCCGAACCCCTGGTTTCCCATGGAGGAAGGCCTGTCGCTGACCTACCGGGCGGGCCGCTCGTCGGAGCTGGTGCTGGCGACGAAGGACGTCGCCCCCAACCCGGACGGGACGGTGAAGGCCACGCTGGCGGTGAGCCTCAAGGGGCGCAGCGGGCAGACGGACCTGACCTGTGACTCCGAAGGCGTCCGCACGGGCCTGGGCGGCCTGGAGGGCACGCTCCTGTCCGCGTCCGGCATGGACGTTCAAGTGGTGAACGCGGAGGGCGCGGCCGTGCCGGCGCCGTCCGTGATGGTCCCTGGGGGCACCTGGAAGAACAGCCTGTCGGTGAAGCTCCAGCCGCCGGCCAGGAAGGGCGGCCTGCGCCCCATCATCGCCACGACCTTCGACAAGGAGGCCACGGTGGTGGGCGAGGAGGAGATCACCGTCGCGGCGGGCACCTTCAAGGCGCTCAAAATCAAGAACGTCACCACGGCCCGCGCCAGCCGCCCCGGCGCGGAGGGCCGCTCCATGGAGAGCTTCATGTGGTTCGCGCCGGACGTGGGCATCGTGAAGCTGACCACGGACGGGGAGACGAACCTGGAGCTGCTCAAGGTGGACCGGCCGAACGCCAAGGTGAAGCCGGCGGCCATCCAGGGCGGCGCGAAGAAGAAGGCCGTGAAGCCCACCAAGAGCTAGCGATTCACCCCGTCTCGCCGGAGGGCACGGGCGGCTCCGGAGAGCGGCTGCCGTCCTTGGGCACCGCCGTGGGGCGCGACTGTGGCTCCACCGTGACGCGCACCACGCGGGGGCCGTCCACCTCCTCCACGAGGATGCGCCACATGTCGAGCTTGAGGCTGTCGCCCTTCTCCGGCACCCGGCCCAGCTTCGTCATCAGGTAGCCGGCGATGGTCGTCACCTCGCCCTTTTCGTCGTCGCTCAGGTCGAAGGTGACATCCAGCTGGGCCTCCAGGTCGTCCAGCTGCGCGGTGCCGGGCAATTCGAAGCGGCCCCCCGGCAGCGCCCGCACCTCCTCCACGCGCCGGCCCAGCTCCGCCACGTCGCCCACCACCTCCGCCACCACGTCCGCGATGGTGACCAGCCCGGACGTGCCGCCGTGCTCGTCCACCACCATGGCGATCTGCCGGCGCCGGCGGCGGAACTCCGTCAAGAGCTGCTCCAGCGTCGCGTTCTCCGGGATGAAGAGCACCGGGCGCTGCACCTGCGACAGGCTGCGCAGCTCGCCGCGCGACAGGAGGAAGAACAGGTCCTTCACGTTCACCACGCCCTCGACCTCATCGAGGTTGCCCCGGCACACCGGCAGCCACGTGTGCCCGGACGCCCGCGCGTCGATGACGTTCCTGTCCAGCGCCTCCTCCACGTCCAGGTAGCGCATCTGGTTGCGGGGCACCATCACCTGCCGCGCCGTCTTCTGCGCCATCTCCAGCGCGCGCTCCAACAGCTCCGCCCGCGCCGTGGTGATGGCGCCGGCCTGCGCGGAGCTGTGCAGGATGACGCGCAGCTCGTCCTCGTTCGTCGCCTCGTGCGTCTCGCTGGCCGAGTGCAGGCCGAAGGCCTTGAGCACCAGCCCCGCCAGCCAGTTGAGCAGCCGGATGGCCGGGTAGAAGAGGAAGTAGAACGCGCGCATGGGCAGCGCCACCGCGAGCGTCGTCTGCTCCGCGCGCTGGATGGCGACGCTCTTGGGCGCCAGCTCCCCCATCACGATGTGCAGGAACGTGATGATGCTGAAGCCGATGATGCCCGCCGCGGTGGAGCCGTACTTCGCCGCCAGCGCCTCCGGCAGCACCTTCTCCACCACCGGGTGCAGCAGGTGTTCGAACGCGGGCTCACCCAGCCAGCCCAGGCCCAGCGACGCGAGCGTGATGCCGAACTGCGTGGCGGACAGGTACGCGTCCAGTTCGGTCACCATCTTCAGGGCCGTGGCCGCGCCGGGCGTGCCCTCGTCCACCAGGGACTGCAGGCGCGTGGCGCGGATCTTCACGATGGCGAACTCCGTCGCCACGAAGAAACCGTTCGCGACGACCAGCAGCAGCGCCAGCCCCAGGAAAACCCATTCCATGTGTGATTCCCTCAGAAGAGGGCTTCGAAGTCCGGATCGCCCTTGAGCACGTCGAACATGGGGTCCGCGGACAGCCACCCCAGGACCTTCTGCCGGTCCGCCGCCAGCGCCTTCTGCAGGTACTGGACGGCGTCCTTCGGACGGCCCCACAGCGCGTACAGCGCCGCCAGGTTGTAGTTGAGCAGGAGGTCTTCCGCGTTGAGCGCCCGGGCGCGCTCGTAGGCGCGCTCTGCTTCCGCGTAGAAGCCCTTCTGGGCGTAGCAGATGCCCAGGTCCAGCTGCGCCTCGAAGTTGTCCGGCTCCAGCCGCACCACTTCCTTCAGCTGGGTGATGGAGGAGCGGTAGTCCCCCTCATCCATCATCAGCGCCGCCAGCTCGTGCCGGGGGAAGGCGTCCTGCGGGTCCAGCTCGATGGCGGCCTGCAGCTCCCGCATCGCCTCCTCCACCCGGCCCTGGTCCGCGTAGGTGAGCCCCAGGTTGAGGTGGGCGTCCGGGTACTCCGGATCCAGCTCGATGGCTTCCTTGTACTCCTCCACGGCCATCTCGCTGGCGTGGGTGGAGAGGAAGCAGGCCAGGTTGTAGTGCGCGGTGGCGCTCTCCGGCTCCAGCTTGAGCGCGGTGAGGTACTCGCCCAGCGCCTCGCGGAACTGCTTCTTCTCCGCGTAGACCGTGGCCAGGTTGTCGTGCGCGTGCGCCGACGTGGGGTCCAGGTCGATGGCCTTCTTGAACTCCTTGATGGCCTCGTCCAGCCAGCCCCGGTCCGCCAGCTCGATGCCGCGGGTGTTGTGCTCGTCGGACAGAGCGATGTTGTCCTTTTCCCGGGCCATGAGCGCGCGGCAATCTACGCGTCGCGCGTTTCCCCGTGCAAGGTAGAGTTTCCCCTTGCCCATGCGCCACGCCGCCCTGCTGCTCCTGCTGTCGCTTTCCGCCTGTCACCCCCGCCCCGTGACGCCCGCCTCCCCTCCCCCGGGGCTGGAGCCTGGCGCCGCCACGGAAGCCCCGCCGCCCGAGGCCGCCCCTGCCCCGCCGGCCGGGTCCGATACCGGACATCCCGCTGGCCAGCCGGCCCCTCCAGCCCTCGCCCGCCCGGTGACGCTGGTGGTGGGCGGCGACGTGACGGTGGGCTACCACTACGAGGAGTACTTCGATGATCAGGTGGCCAAGGGGAAGACGCGCGAGGAGATGTTCGCGTACGGCTTCCGCGAGGTGATGCCCATCGTGGACTCCGGCGACCTGTTCGTCGTGAACCTGGAGTGCCCGTACACGGACAGCACGGTGAAGCTGCCCAAGAACTTCAACTTCCGCGCTCGGCCGGAGCTGGTGAACGTGCTCACCGCGGGCCGCGTGGGCGTGGTGAGCCTGGCCAACAACCACATGATGGACTACGGCGCGCAGGGGCTCCTGGACACCCTCACCTCCCTGGAGGCCGCGCGCATCCCCTACTTCGGCGCCGGCCGGAACCTGGCGGAGGCGCGCCGCCCGGCCGTCCTCACCGTGGGGGACCTGAAGGTCGCGTTCCTGGGCTACTTCTTCCTGGGCACGCGCAACATCGAACCCCGGGAGGTCTACGCCACGGACACCACGCCGGGCGTGGCGGGGCACTTCTCCGACGTGGAGGTGATGGAGCGGATGCTGCGCGAGGACATCGCGGCGGCGAAGGCCCAGGCGGACCTGGTGCTCCCCTTCTTCCACTGGGGCATCGAGGGCAACACCACCCCGGAGCCGTATCAGGTGCGCCTGGCGCACGCGGCCATCGACGCGGGGGCGGCGGGGGTGCTGGGCAGCCACCCGCACGTGCTCCAGTCCATGGAGCTGTACCAGGGCAGGCCGGTGGTCTACTCGCTGGGCAACTTCGTGTTCGGCGGGAACTGGAACCCCCGGGACAAGCGCAGCGTCCTGTGGCGGGCGCGCTTCGACTCCACGGGTTATGTCTCCAGTGACGTGCTGCCCCTCAGGACCGACCGCTACCCCGAGTTCCCCGTCCAGCCGGTGCCCGTCACGGGTGCCGAGGCCGATGGGGTGATGACGCTGCTGCGCACCGCGTCGCAGGAGACGCCGGGGCTGGAGCGGATGCTCCCCGCATTGGACGCAGAGGGAGCAGGGAGCCAGCCGCCCCCCTCCTCCAGTGTGAGAGGGGGGCAGTAGCTTTCGGGACTACTTGTTGTTGCGCTGGCCGCGCTTGAAGCGCGTGCGGCGGCGCTTCAGCTGCGCCTTCCGGGTCTTGGCGCGGTTCTTCAGCTTCTTCTTGGAACGATTCCCCTTCTGTGCGGCCATGTGGAAGGACTCCGTGTTGAGCGTGATTCAAGCCGCACCGGGCGGCGACGGGGGCCGTTCTTACATGCCGCTGCCCATACGGCCAAGGTTTTCCTTGACGCCCTCGGCCCTTGCCACGGGGCGCCCAACGGGGCAAGACGCCCCGGGAACCACGCATGATTGACAAATTGGAAGAGGTCGAGCGCCGCTTCGAGCGGCTCACGGCCGACCTGTCGAACCCCGATATCCTCGCCGACACGGCGAAGCTCCAGAAGGTGTCCAAGGAGCGCGCCGGGCTGGAGAAGCTCGTCGAGACCTTCCGCGGCTACCGCAAGGTGCTGGCGGACCTGTCGGAGGTGGAGTCGTGGCTGTCCAGCTCCGACCCCGACGAGAAGGCCTACGCCAAGGAGTCCCTGCCGGGCCTCAAGGAGCAGCGCGAGGAGCAGGAAGCCGCGCTGAAGATCCTCCTGCTGCCCAAGGATCCCAATGACGAGAAGAACGTCATCCTGGAGATCCGCGCGGGCGCGGGCGGCGACGAGGCGGCCCTCTTCGCCGAAGAGGTCATGCAGATGTACCTGCGCTACGCGGACCGCAAGGGCTGGAAGGCGGACATCCTGGACATGAGCGCGGGCAACGCCGGCGGCGTGAAGGACGCCACGGTGACGCTCTCCGGGGACGCCGTGTTCAGCCAGCTCAAGTACGAGTCCGGCGTCCACCGCGTGCAGCGCGTGCCGGCCACGGAGACGCAGGGGCGCATCCACACCTCCACCATCACCGTGTCGGTGATGCCGGAGGCGGAGGACGTGGACGTGCAGATCAACCCCGCGGACATCGAGATGCAGGTGATGCGCTCCACGGGCGCCGGTGGCCAGAGCGTCAACACCACGGACTCCGCGGTGCGCCTCATCCACAAGCCGTCCGGCATCGTGGTGAAGTGCCAGCAGGAGAAGAGCCAGGGGAAGAACCGCGCCATGGCCCTGCGCATGCTGCGCGCGAAGCTCTACGACATGGAGCAGGAGCGCATCCGCAACGAGCGCGACTCCATGCGCCGCGGCCAGGTGGGCACGGGCGACCGCAGCGAGAAGATCCGCACCTACAACTTCCCGCAGGACCGGCTCACCGACCACCGCATCGGGCTCACCGTGCACAACCTGCCGGCCATCATGGTGGGCAACGTGGACGAGGTGATCACCGCCTGCCGCACCCACTACCAGGCCGAAGCCCTCAAGGCGCAGACAGGCGGCGGGCGTCCCGCCAGCGAAGCATGAGCGACGTCTGGACCATCCGTCGGCTCCTCACCTGGACGACGGGGCACTTCGAGAAGCGCGGGGTGGACGCGCCCCGGCTCACGACGGAAATCCTCCTGGCGCACGTGCTCAAGACGGGCCGGGTGCGCCTGTACGTGGACCTGGACCGGCCGCTGTCCAAGGACGAGCTGTCCGCCTTCAAGGCGCTCATCGAGCGCCGGATGGCGGGCGAGCCCACGAACTACCTGACGGGCACGAAGGAGTTCTACAACCGCCCGTTCAAGGTGGACGCGCGCGTGCTCATCCCCCGACCGGAGACGGAGCTGCTGGTGGAGGCGGTGCTGCACTCGGTGCCCAAGGACGCGCCTTCCCGCGTCCTGGACGTGTGCACGGGCTCCGGCTGCATCGCCATCAGCGTGGCGGCGGAGCGGCCCCAGGCGACGGTGCTGGCCACGGACCTGTCCAAGGACGCGTGCGCGCTGGCCCGTGAGAACGCGCAGGCCCTGGGCGTGGCCGAGCGCGTGAGCGTGCTGGAGGGCGACCTGTTCTCGCCCCTGCCCCCGGACGCGACGTTCCGGGTGGTGGTGTCGAATCCGCCGTACATCGATTCCGGCGACATCGCCGGGCTGTCCGCCGAGGTGCGGCGCGAGCCCCGCCTGGCGCTGGACGGCGGGCCGGACGGGCTGGTGGCGCTGCGGCGGGTGATTCAGGGCGCCCGCCGGGTGCTGGAGCCTGGCGGACTGCTTGCATTGGAGATGGGTGAGACCCAGGGCAGCGCCGTCCTGGAGCTCCTGCGGGCCGCGGGTTACTCGGACGCGCGCGTGGAGAAGGACCTGGAGCGGCGTGAACGCATGGCGTTCGGGACACAGCCCGCGGCCTGACGGCCACGGGACGCGCGGCCCGGCAGCCGCACGCAAAGAAGGTACGTAAAAGACATGGACAAGATCGTCATGAAGGGTGGCACCGCGCTGCACGGCGAGGTGGAGGTCTCCGGCGCGAAGAACGCGGCGCTGCCCATCCTGGCCTCCGCGCTGCTCGCGGACGGCACCACCACCTTCCGCAACGTGCCGGACCTGGCGGACGTGGCCACGATGCTGGAGGTGCTCCGCACGATGGGCTGCGAGGCCGAGCGGCTCACCGGCAGGAAGGCGGACACCTGTGAAATCAGCATCGCGGGGGACATCACCCCGGAGGCCCCCTACGACCTGGTGAAGACCATGCGCGCCAGCGTCCTGGTGCTGGGGCCGCTCGTGGCGCGCTACGGCCGGGCGCGCGTGTCCATGCCGGGCGGGTGCGCCATTGGCGCGCGTCCCATCGACCAGCACCTCAAGGGCCTGAAGGCGCTGGGCGCGGACATCCACCTGACCGAAGGCTACGTGGAGGCCCGGGCGAAGCAGCTCAAGGGCGGCATGGTCAACTTCGACGTCATCACCGTCACCGGCACGGAGAACGTGATGATGGCGGCGGTGCTCGCGAAGGGCCGCACCGTGATGGAGAACTGCGCGCGCGAGCCGGAGGTAGAGGAGCTGGCGCGGGTCCTCAACAAGATGGGCGCGAAGGTGGAGGGGGCGGGCACGTCCGTCATCACCATCGAGGGCGTGGAGTGCCTGAACCCGGTGGAGCACGCCATCCTCCCGGACCGCATCGAGGCGGGCACGCTGCTGGTGGCGGCGGCCATCAGCGGGGGCAACGTGCTGGTGAAGCACGCGCGCCCGGAGCACCTGGACGCGGTCATCGACAAGCTGCGCGAGGCGGGCTGCACCATCACCGTGGAGGGCGGGGGCCTGCGCTGCAAGGCGCCCAGGTCGCTCAAGTCGGTGAACATCACCACCACGGAGCACCCGGGCTTCCCCACGGACATGCAGGCGCAGTTGATGGCGCTGATGACGGTGAGCCACGGCACGTCCGTCATCTCCGAGAACATCTTCGAGAACCGCTTCATGCACGTGCCGGAGCTGCACCGGCTGGGCGCGGACATCACCATCCAGGGGCACACGGCGGTGGTGAAGGGCGTGAAGGGGCTCAGCGGGGCGCCGGTGATGGCCACCGACCTGCGCGCCAGCGCGTCGCTCATCCTGGCCGGCCTGCGGGCAGACGGGCAGACCGAGGTCAGCCGCGTCTACCACCTGGACCGCGGGTACGAGCGGCTGGAGCGCAAACTGCGGGGCCTGGGGGCGGACATCCGCCGGGTGAAGGAGCGGGCCTGAGTCCTGGGGGCCGGCTGAAGGCACGTTGCCAACAGAAGCCGCCGCACGGGTTGCATCCCAATTTTTGGGCGACCTATCATTCTCCATTCACTGGGGAGCACTCTGGGCTCCCCCTTTCAGGAGAACGAGCCGCCCCATGAATTGCCCCGGTTGCAGCGTCGAGATGACTGATCTCGAAGGAGATCACGACGAGACGTTGCGGAAGTGTGGAGATTGCGGAGGCCTGTGGACCGATGTTTCGGACCTGCGCCGCATCCTCCTTCACAACAACCTGCCCGGTCTGGAGCAACTCGGGGGCAAGGTCGACGCGGAGGCCCTGACAGGGCAGTGCCCGGACTGCCAGGTGGACTTCGTGCGCATCGACGGTGGGGACCGGAGTCACCCCCTGCACTACGACACCTGCGAGTCCTGCGGCGGCATCTTCCTGGAATCGGAGTTCGCGGACGCCACGGACGTCAAGGCCGCCGAGCAGGAGATCGTCACCTTCTTCCGCAACTTCGACGCGAAGCGGAAGGCCAAGGCGGCCATCTAGGCCCCAGGCTCCAAGCTCGGTGGGCGCCCGGTTCTTCCAGGCGCCCGGTTGTGCTCAAGGCTGGCCGCGGAAGGCGCTTCCCCACTCCTCGGGGAGCGTCCCGTCCAGCGACAGCGCGGCGGCCGCCTTCGGCCCCTCGCCGGCGGGGGTCCGCTCGAAGCGGGCCGTCACCTTGCCCTTCTTCGGGATGTCCAACGTCACCTTGTTGCCGGACACCGTGTAGGTGCCGCTGACGACGGTGGTGGGCTCGGGCGTCTCCAGGGGCTCCAGCGAGAAGCGCCAGGTCCCGTCCACGAAGAAGGACAGGAAGCGCTCCGGGGCGCCTTCATGGCCGCCGAACCAGGTGCCCACGAGCGGGGCCACACGCGCATCGTACTTGTACCGGGTCGCGAGCGCGGGGCCGTTGAGGGGCTTTCCTCCCGAGTAGAGGACGAGGTCGGTGAGGCACACCGGGCTGTCCTCCTTGGTACCGGGGAAGCGGTCCGCCACCTCCAGGATGAAGCGCGCGCCGAACAGCGGCTGGGACAGGGGCACGGCCTGAAGGCCACGCTTGTCCTGCACGGTGACGCTGCGGGACGCGTCCACGCTGGTGAGGGTGAACTTGCGCACGCGGCCGTTGGCCTTGAAGGCGTCGCGGGACGTGCCGTCGCCCGTGTAGACGCGCACCTCGTCCAGGGTGACGGGCTCCTTGAAGCCGATGAAGACGTGGGACGGCTTCTCCCCTTCCGCGCACCAGACGGTGGTGTCCCGGCCGTCCAGGAGGTTGAGGGGCACGTAGTGGTCCGGGCGCGCCTCCTTCTCCAGCCAGGCCTCCGCCTGGGCATAGCCGGGCGCGGCGGGCGCGGCGGCGAGGACGGACGGAGACACGAGCAGCAGGCAGGCCAGGGACAGGCGTCGCATGGGGCGCATCTTGGATCGTCCCTGCCCCGTCGCTCCAGTCCGGGTGTGCACCTTCCGTCACCACCGGACTTGGCGTTGTGCAGGTGACGTCCGGGGGCGCGGATGAAAGCGGCCCGCCGGGGGTTGGGGGTGCTTGACACCCGGACACGCCCAGGCCGACAAGGCGGACCGACCGAGGAGGAAGACGTGATGCGACGTTGGGGCTGGGTCTGTGTCCTGGGGCTGGGGCTGCTGGGGGTGGCCTCCTGCAAGAAGGACGTGCCGGAGGAGGCGCCGGACGCGGGCGTGGAGGAGACGGGCCCCTCTGCCCTCACGGAGAAGGAGCCCAACGAGCGGCCCGACCAGGCGCTGGCCGTCACGCGTGACAGCGTGGTGACGGGCGGTCTGGCGGCGGAGCCCAACAAGCTGGACGAGGACTGGTACCGGCTGGCGCCGGGCACCCCGCGCATCGCGGACGTGACGGTGACGGGCCTGCCGGGCGGGGACGTGAAGCTGGACGTCTACGACCAGGACCGCAACCGGCTGGTGGGCGTGAACAGCGAGGGCGAGGGCAAGGGAGAGCGCCTTCCGAACCTCTACGTGGAGAAGGAGCGCTGGCTGGTGGTGTCGCCCGCGCGCAAGGGCACGGGCGGGGCGTACACGCTGGAGGTGAAGTACCGCCAGCCCAACGACGGCGAGGAGCGCGAGCCCAACGACCGCGCCGTGGACGCCGCCGCGCTGCCGCTGGGGCAGACGGTGACGGCGTTCCTGGGGCACTCCGGAGACGAGGACTGGTACCGGGTGGAGCTGCCCGGTCCCGCCACGCCCGAGGGTGAAGTCCCCGCCGTCCAGGACAGCGGAGCCCCGGGCACCACGCCCGAGGCCCCGGGTGCGCAGGCTCCGGGTTCGACGCCCGCGGCCGTGCCGCCGCCGTCCGTGCCGGACGAGACGCCGGTCATCGACGACAGCGCGGCACCCTCCCCCGAGGGCACGTTCGGAGGCGGAGAGCCGCCCGCGCCGCCCCCTGAGGGTGCGATGCCCACGGCGCCCGGGGAGCTGGGCGGGGCAGTGGCGGCCGAGGCAGCGGACGCGGGCCTCCCGCCTCCCGAGCCGGAGGTGCCGTCGGTGGCGCTGAAGATCGAGCTGTCCGCCGTGGAGGGCGTGCGGCCGGAGATTTCGGTGCTGTCCGCCGCGGAGGCGCCGCTCTTCACCCTGCAGGGCAAGGAGGGCGAGCCGCTCGCGCTGCGCAACATCGGCGTGAGGGCCACGGACCGGGTGGTCTACGTGGTGGTGAAGGGCGGCTGGACGGGGACGGGCAAGGCGCAGCGTCGCACGTACAACGCGCAGGTGCCCTACACGCTGACGGTGTCCCAGGAGGAGGCGGGGGCCCACGCGGAGCTGGAGCCCAATGACGAGCTGCTCAAGGCCACGCCGCTGACGGGCGCGGGCTTCCGCGAGGGCTTCCTGTCGCCCAAGTCGGACGTGGACCACTACGTGCTGAACGCGCGCGAGCCGGTGCTGGCGAAGGTGGAGCTGTCGGGCGTGGACCGGTTGGACCTGACGCTGTCGATGGTGGAGCCGCCGCAGGGGGATGGGCAGAAGGAGACGGTGCTGCTCAAGGCCAACGACGGCGCCATCAAGGAGCCGGAGCGGCTGAACAACGTGGCGTGCAGCGGCACCTGCTACTTCCGGGTGGAGGGCTCCTTCCGGAAGGTGAACGGCAAGTTCGTGAAGGACTTCGAGAACGCGGACCAGCCCTACCGCATCAGCGTGACGACGGTTCCGGACAACGGCAGCGAGGAGCGCGAGCCCAACAACACCGCCGACCGCGCGCAGGACCTGACGTTGGGCAAGGCGGTGCGCGGCACGGTGTACCCGGCGAAGGACGTGGACTACTTCCGGGTGGACCTGTCCGACCGGCCGGTGCGCACGGCCATCACCGCGACGCTGCTGGGCATCCTGAAGGTGGACGTGGGGCTCTACCTGCACCGGGTGCAACCGGACGGAAAGCTGACCCTGGTGCAGACGTCCGACCGCGCCAAGGGCGACCTGCCGGAGACCATCCGCTACAGCGCGGAGCCGGGCGTCTACGTCTTCGAGGTACGCGACGCGAAGAACCGCGAGGCGAACTTTCAGGACTCGTACCAGCTCACCGTCGAGGAGGGCGAGTAGCCGGAGGGTTCGCGATGAAGCCGCTGTGGTGTTGGAGATGCCAGCAGGAGGTGCCGATGCTGGACGAGGTGGAGTTCGAGGAGGTGTCGAACCTCTACCGCGCCGCGTTCCGTTCGTCGGAGCCCACCATGGAGGCGCGCTTCGCCCCCGTCAGCCAGGCCTATGAGCGGCTGACGGGCCAGGCGGGCTGCCATCCGAACGTGGTGATTCACCACCGCATCGCGCAGTACGGACCGCCGTGCACGGACTGCGGCAAACCGCTGCGCACCCCTGAGGCCCGGTACTGCGCCGCCTGCGGAAAGGTTCGCCAGACACCGGGCGATTCTTCCCGTTGACAAGGCAGGGCCCCGCCCCTACTTTGGGCCCCGCTTCACGCATCACCCGCGGTGGTAGCTCAGTTGGTAGAGCACGAGCTTCCCAAGCTCGGGGTCGAGGGTTCGAATCCCTTCCGCCGCTCACTCACAAAGGCCGGTAGTTCTTGAGGAAACTCGGGACTACCGGCCTTCGTGTTTCCGGCGCCGGGTGGCTACTGGAGTGCGACCGGGGGCGCCTTCTGTGTCATCTGCTGTGCATGCCACGCTGCCAATCGGCGTCCCGTCCGCGGCCACGATCTCCCGCATGATGGGCGAGCGGGATGATCACCCTCTTGGCGCCGGACTGCTTCACGTACCCGGCCAGTTCCTTCTTCACCTGGACCTCGGAGACGTCCTTGCCGTACGCGCTCCAGGGCGGCCCAGTTCCCGCCGGTGACGTAGCGGTCCTCCGGTAGATTGCGGCGCATGGCCAGCCACTTCCAACCGACCGACAGCGCCCGCGCCAACGAACTGCTCGCAGACTTGCTGGAGACGCCCTTCGAGGACGACGCGGAGGACCTCCACTTCGCGTTGCGCGAAGGCGACCTGGAGCTCGACGGCGACTTCGCGCTGGAGGCCAACGAGGTCCTCATCGTCGTGGGGAACCTGACGGTGAAGGGCTGCCTGTCGGATGCGTTCCAGAACGAGGATGACTGCTCCAAGCTCTACGTGCTGGGCGACCTGCGCGCACGCGACCTGGTCTGCGGCTCGGAGGTCCGGGTGACGGGCAGCCTGACCGTGGCGAACGTGCTGTACGCCAACTCGTTCGACATGGACACGCTGGGCGTGGGCGGACAGCTGAGCGCCAGGGTCTTCATCGAGGAAGGCCACCAGGTGGAGTTCAAGTCCCTCGCGGTGGAGACGCTCATCACCGACGACGAGACCTGGCGCGAGGTGGTGCCGGAGGCCGTCGTCGGCGACTTCGCGTCGGTGCTCCCCGCCCACCTGCTGGGACAGGAGGGCCGGTTCATCCTGAGCGAAGCGCTGCACCGCGACCTGCTGGCGGGCAAGCCCGTCCTGCGCTGAGCGCCGGCACGGCCCTGGCCATGCTCCTGGAGGCAACGCCCGTCAGCAGAGAGGGCGCAACAGGTCCTCGGAGACGGTCCAGAGGCGCTGGGCGAACGCGGCATCCTCCAACAGCCTGTGGCCCCGGGCCTCCTGGCAGTCGACCCAGTACTTCCCGGTGAGGCCGTCCACGCGGGGGCTCGCGGCGAGCAGCGTCTGCGTCGCCGCGCCCTCTTCGACGGACCTCATGAACAGCCGGGCCACCGGAAGGATGAGGGTGAACGGAAAGCCCACGCTCCGCGTGAGCGAGGTGCGCACCGCGCCCGGGTGCAGCGAGTTGACGCAGATGCCCCGGTCCGCGAGCCGGCGCGACAACTCCCGGGCGAACAGCGCGTTGGCGAGCTTCGACTGGCCGTAGAAGGCCACGGGCTTGTAGCCGCGATGCCCGTCCAGGTTGTCGAACTGGATGCCCTCGCGGGGCGCCTGGTTGACGCCCGCGCTGCTGCTGAGGACCACGACGCGGCCCGTGCGGTCCGGCACCCGGTCGGCCAGCCGGTTCACGAGGAGGAAGTGGGCCAGGTGGTTGACGAAGAACTGCTGCTCGACGCCGTACCGGAGCTCGAGCTTCGGGGGAGCCATCACCCCCGCGTTGGCGATGATGGCATCCAGCGGACGGCCCAGCGCGCGGACGGTCTCCACCGCGGCGAGGACCGAGGCCACGTTCCCCAGGTCGCAGGCGACAGGTGTCGTCGAGCCCCCCACCCGGTCACACGCCTCCCGCGCCTGTTCAAGCGAACGCGCGAGCCCGATGACGTGTCCGCCATGCGCGGTGAGCACTCGCAGGGTCTCCGCGCCAAGGCCGGCGTTGCAACCCGTGAGCAGGAAGGTGCGCCCCTTCAGGTCAACCCCTTCGAGCACATCCTCCGCCGTGGAACGGGCACCGAAAGGTAGAGCTTCGCTCATGGGAGAGGCCTCCGTGCGTCAAGCAACGAGGGAACGACAAGGCAGGGCGCGTCAGCGGCCCTGGCGCAGCGGCGCGAACAGCATCCGCACCGCCACGGTGATCTGCTCAACGAAGGCTTCGCGCGAGGTGCACGTGTGCTTCCAACCACGCGCGGTGGCGTGCAGCGTCCGCGCGAGCTGCGGCGCGGTGAGTCCGGCGGACGCATAGACGGCCATCAACGGCGAGTCGGAGAGCGCCCGGGCCAGGGCCTTCTCGAACCGGGCATCGTGGCTGGCCAGGAGCGAGCCCGTGAGGACGCCGCTGGTCTCGATGAGGTCCGAGGCATCCGCCCCCATCTGTCCGATGTAGCAACCCAACCGCTCCTCGAGCGCGGCCACCAGCCGGGCCTCCAGCGGGCGCTCCGGTGCCGTCAGCGCCGCGAGCGCCGCCTCCAGGTGGTTGCCGAGCGCGTACTCCACCGCCGCCCGGAACAACTCCTCCTTGGTGGAGAAGTGCAGGTAGAGCCCCTGGCGGGACACATCCGCCGCCCGGGCCACCTCCTCCATCGACGTCTTGCGATAGCCGAAGCGCACGAACACCCCGAGCGACGCCTCCAGCAGCTTGCGCCGCCGCGCATCATCCGAGGGCTTCGAGGGGGGCTTCGGATCCACGGCCATATGGACTCTTTTGACAACATGGACCCATGTTGTCAACCAAGACCACAAGTCCCCATGCACGCCCGGGACGGGTCACGCGAAGCCGTGCGGGTGTTGGACAGGAGATGGATGGGTCGCCCCGGAGGGTGGCGTAGAGTGAGCGACAGTGAACGTTCCTGTCCCTCCCCTGGGCCCTCCGCCATGTACGACACCGAGATCAACGACGCGCTGAACGAAGTGACGACGTTCATGGGGACGGCGATCATCCAGGGCGCTCCCCCGCACGTGAACGCGGTCAAGCCGTTCATCAAGGACGCCCTCAAGCAGGTGGTGAGCCAGTTGGCGGGCGTGCTCAAGCTGGCGGGGTTCCAGAGCCAGATAGGCACGCTGCTGGCGAACAACTTCCTCCACCGCACGGCGATGGACCTGTATGGCCCCTGCTCGGCGGCCGCCGGGCTGTCCGCGCGCAGGGAGTGGGGCGCCGTGGACAATGCCTGGAACCTGCGTCCCCTCAGCTTCGCCTGGAGCCTGGGCCGCAACGCACTGGGCACGGTGAAGACGCTCGCGGAGACTCCGGCGGATCGCGTCTGGCGGATGATCCAGGACATGGTGCGGGCCCACGTGGACTTCGGCGCCTCGCTGGTGAGCCGCATCATGGGGGACCGCGCCCTGCTGCAGAACGCCTTCGGCATCGCCGGAGGCCTCGCCGACGTGGACGTCACCGGCAGCGACCCGCACCACACGGGCCACCGCGTCGCGCTGCTGCGGTTCTCCTGCGGAGGGCGGGTCGTCTACAAGCCGTCGGACCTCACCTTCCAGTTGCTGCTCATGGGCGACCCCCAGTCGTACCAAATCTGCCGCACGCACTACCCCGCCCTGATGCCGTACACCGACAGCCTCTTCACCACGCTCGACGCGGACCTTCCGGCGATCCGCATCGTCGCGTTTCCGCACGCGCGGGGGGAATACGGCTACATGCAGATGGTCGCGAAGACGCGGCAGATCGCCCTGGGGAATCAGCCCACGTACTTCCGGAAGCTGGGCCGGCTCATCACGGTGTCTGCGGTGTTTGGCATCACCGACCTGCATCACGAGAACGTGATGGCCACGGCCCAGGGCCCCCACCTCATCGACGCGGAGATGGGCTTCAACTACCCCGCGGGGCCGCTCGACAACCCCATCGCCCACGCCGCGCTGTCCCAGGTGCTCCGCATCGCCCCGCCGCCGCACAGCATGGTGGGCGGCGTCTTCACCACCGACCTCTACCGGGGACAGTGGCAGGCCAGCGCGGTGTCCGCGCCCTACAACCAGCAGGAGGTCAACGCGGGCTTCAGCACCGCGCCCCACGGCCCCTGGGTCCAGGCCGCCACGTACCCGAACGACATCCTGGCCGGCATCCGCGAGGAGGTGGACCGCATCGTCACCGCCATCAACACGGGCCGGGTGGACGCCTGGCTCAACCAGTTCCAGAACGTCGCCCCCATGGCGCGCGTGCTCCTGATGACGACGGACATGTGCCGCGCGCACGCGGAGGGCATGACCCAGAACATGAACGGCACCCTGGGGACGGAGGTCCATGCCATGGGCCAGGGACTGTTCGAATGGCTGACGTGGTACGGCGGCCAGCACAACGCGGTCCCCGGGGCCCTGTTCGAACCCCACAACCGCCAGCACTTCTTCTCGCCCCTGCGGACCCAGGGCGTCACCTACATCGCCGCGACCGGGCAAGGCGTGACGGTGGCGAACCTCACGGAGGTGCGCAACAAGCTGAACCCGCTGAGGGGCACCATGGGCCGGCCGCAGCTGAAGCAGCGGCTGCGCACGGCGCTGGAGACGACGCTCGGGTGTGGCGCGCTGCTCTGACGGGACACGGGCGCCTTGACTGAACGGGCTTTCAGCCGCACCCTGGCCGGGTGAAGGCCCGCCCTGTCGACAATCCGCCCAACCCCTGGGCGAGCACCGCGGTGGAGTACCTGGACGAGATTCCCCCCGCGCGCCTGGAAGTCTGGGAGGACCACAGCCGCTCCATCATCGCGAGCAACGACAGCCCCGACGTGTGCTTCTCCTGGAGCGTCAACCCGTACCGGGGCTGCCTCCACGCCTGCGCCTACTGCTACGCGCGCCCCACGCACCAGTACCTGGACTTCGGCGCGGGCACCGACTTCGAGACCCGCCTCGTCGTCAAGCCCAACGCCCCGGAGCTCTTGCGCGAAGCCTTCGACCGTCCGTCGTGGAAGGGAGAGACGGTCGTCTTCAGCGGCGTCACGGACTGCTACCAGCCCCTGGAGGCGTCGCTCCGGCTCACCCGCCAGTGCCTGGAGGTCTGCGCCGAGTACCGCAACCCCGTGGGCATCGTGACCAAGGGCGTGCTGATCGAGCGCGACCTGGACGTGCTCCAGCGGCTGGCGGCGGAGACGAAGCTGTTCGTGAGCATCAGCCTCCCCTTCCACAACGAGGAGCTGGCGCGCGCCATGGAGCCGCTCGTCGCCACACCGAAGCGGCGCCTGGCCACCATCCGCAAGCTCACGGAGGCTGGCATCGACGTGGCCGTGTCCGTGGCCCCCATCATCCCGGGCCTCAACGACGAGGACATCGCGCGGGTGCTCACCACCGCGCGTGAGGCCGGCGCCACGCGCGCGCACTACACGCTCTTGCGGCTTCCTGGCCCCGTACAGGCTGTCTTCGAGGAGCGCCTGCGCACGAAGCTGCCCCTGCGCGCGGACCGGGTGCTGCACCGCATCCGCGAGACGCGCGGCGGGGAGCTCACCGACAGCCGCTTCAAGCACCGCATGCGCGGCGAAGGGCTCTACGCCCAAACCATCCACCAGCTCTTCGCGACGGCGTCGCGAAAGGTGGGCATGCGCGCGTCGTCCATCACGGAGGCCGCGCCGGACACCTTCCGGCGCCCCGCGCGGCCCTCCACCTCACCCCAGCTGTCGCTCTTCTAAAACACGGCCCCTTCCGGGCGTGTCCGGCCCTCACCTTGATTTCACGGGGTGTGAACGGATTTCATCCCGGGGGCCGCCATGAAAATCCTCCCCTTCCTGTCCCAAGCGCTGCTCCCGCTGACCGTCGGTTGCGGCACGGGCCTCATCACGCATGCCGCCTACGGCAGCTACGGCTACGGAGGCTCGGTCTGGCCCATCTCCACGGGCGTGGGGTTCTTGAGCTTTTCCCTGACGCTCCTCGCGGTCCTCCGTAAGGACCGGGCACGTGCCATCCTCCAGGCCACGCTCTTCACCGCCAGCTTCGGCCTGCTGGCCTTCTCCCTCTTGAACGAGCTGGACCTCCGCTATGCCCGGGGGCTCTCGCTGTGGGTGGGCGCCATGCTGGGCGCGCTCGCCATCATGACGTTCTTCCTGCTGCCCCGCCCGGACACCGAGCCGCTCACGCGCAGCAAGGATCCGGTCGTCCAGCAGGTCATCCGCAACCTGAGGCAGCGCGCGGAGAACCTGCGCAGGCTTGCGTGGCTCTTCCTGACGCTGGTCATCGCGTCCATCTCCGCCGCGCTGGCCATCTTCGTGCTCGCCCAGGACATCATCCAGCCCCGGCCCGCCGTGACGGCCTCCACCCTCAATCGCGAGCTGTCGGAAGCCCAGGAGCAGCTCAGGCTGGCCCGCAGGGAAATCGAACCGGCGGGCAGGGTCCTCCTGAAGGAATACGGCCAGTTCATCATCAACAAGCTCATCCTGGTCGATCAGGCGCTCCAGAACGTCAACAGTCAGGAGACCCAACGGCAGGAAGCAGTCCTCGCGATGAAGGCGGAGATCGACCGGCTGAACCAGGTGAACCGGAGCTACATGGTGGACGTCGGCGTGCTCTCACTGCGCATCACCATCACCGTGCTGGTGTTGTTCCTGGTGCGGGTGCTGCTGCAGGCCTACCGCGACAACCTCTCGCTGGCGGCCTTCTACGACGCCAAGGGCGACATCCTCCAACTGCGAAGCGGGATGGAATCGGGCGACGACCTCCCGGCATTCCTCGCCTCGCTGCACCCGGTGGACGTCACGGGCCAGATGCCGCCCAGCCCTGTGAAGGAGGTGGGTCAGGCCTCGGAACGGCTCGCGAAGGCGCTTGCCCAGGTGATGCAGCTCCAGCAGGCGCCGGGCGGCGGGCCCCGGAAGGAGCCCCCAGCGCCCTGAAGGCCCCGGCGGCCACGCCGCCAGGGCCCACCTCAGGGGGCCGCTATTTCCGGATGGCTTGCAGGATGGACAGCAGGATGACGGCGCCCACCGTGGCCACCAGCAGCGAGTACAGGTTGAAGCCTGTCACGCCCCGGCCACCGAAGAAGCTGAACACCCAGCCGCCCAGCATGGCACCCACGATGCCGGCGAAGATGTTGGCGAACATCCCCATCCGGGCGTTGGTGCCCTTGATGATGCTGGCCAGCCAGCCCGCGATACCGCCCAACACCAGCCACGAGCAGATTCCCATGACGTCCTCCGACAGGTAGGGCCGAAGCCTTACCAGACCTCACAGCGGTTCGCAGCGGGCGCCACCATCGGCGCCCCCGCGGGGCAGGAGAAGGCCTGCTGGAACTGCGGCAGGTTCACGTCCGGCCCCTTCACGCGCAGGAACGCCGGCGAGTGCGAATCCGTCAGCGCCCGCTGCAGCGCAGCCTCATTACGAATCTTCGAGCACCACGATTGCGCGTGCGCGAGGAAGAACTGCTGCCCCGGCGTGAAGCGGTAGGAGTTCGCCTTCGCCGCCTGGTCCGGGTGCCTGGCCAGGTATGCCTCCATGGCCGCGTACGCCAGCTTGAGGCCGCCCAGGTCCGCCACGTTCTCGCCCAGGGTGAGCTTGCCGTTCACCTTCACGTCGTCCACGGCGGTGTACTGATCGTACTGGTTCTTCACGCACGACACGCGCTCACGGAAGGCCTTGTCCGACGCCGGGGTCCACCACGTGCGCAGGTTGCCGTCCGCGTCGAACTGGCGGCCCTCGTCGTCGAAGCCGTGGGTGATTTCGTGGCCCACCACCATGCCCATGGCGCCGAAGTTCACCGCCGCGGACGCGTCCCGCCCGAAGAACGGCGGCTGGAGGATGCCCGCCGGGAAGACAATCTCGTTGGTGGCCGCGTTGTAGTAGGCGTTCACCGTGGGCGGCGACATGAACCACTCCTGACGGTCCACCGGCTGGCCCACCTTGCGCAGCTGGCGCGCCTGCTCGAACGCGTCCGCCGCCAGCATGTTGTCCAGGTACGAGTCGCGCGTCACCGTCAGCCCGTCGTAGCTGCGCCACTGGTCCGGGTAGCCGATCTTGTTGGTGATCTTCTTCACCTTCACCAACGCCTGCGCCTTCGTCTCCGCGTCCATCCAGGACAGCGTGTCCAGGTTGCGCTCGAAGGACTGCTCAATCTGCTGGACCATGTCCAGCGTGGTGGCCTTGCCGTCCGCGCCGAAGGTGCGCGCGATGAAGGGCTTGGCCAGCGCGTGCGGCAGCGCGTCGTCCGTGGCGTCCACGCACTTCTTCCAGCGCGCCAGGTCCGCCTTGGCGCCGGTGAGCACCGAGGACTCGAAGCGGAAGAACTCGTCGCGCAGCGCCTTGGGCAGCGCCGTCTGCACGTCCTTCACCAGGTGGTAGGAGAGGTACGGCCCCATGTCCGTCGGGCGCTGCTGGCGCACCAGCGCGGACACCTCCGAGAAGAACTTCGGCTCCGTCACGTTGAGCGCTTCACCCGGCGGCAACCCCACCTGCGCGAAGTACGTGTCCCACTGGAACGCGGGCGCCAGCTTCTTCAGGCCCTGGCGCTCCAGGCGGTGGTAGACCTTCTCCGGCTCGCGCCGCTCCTCCTTGGGCAGCCGCGCGTTGGCCAGGCGCGTCTCGATGGCCAGGATGCCCGTGGCCTTGCGGCTGGCCACGAAGGGCGCGTCACCCAACAACTCGAACACCTTCTGCACGTGCGCCTGGTAGGCGTTGCGCGCCTCGCGCATCTTCACGTCGGGCTTGAGGTAGTAGTCGCGGTCCGGCAGGCCCAGGCCGCCGGCGTCCACCACGGCGATGACCTGCGTGGCGTCCTTCTGGTCCTGATCCGAGCCCACGCGGAACAGCGCGTTCACGTCGCGCGCGTGCAGCCAGGCCACCGCACCGGCCACCGCCTGCGGGCTCTTCAGCCCGTTGAGCTTCGCCAGGTGCGTGCGCAGCGCGGGCAGCGACTGCTCCAGCTTCGCCTCGTCCATGCAGGAGCCGTAGAAGTCCCCCAGCTTCTTCTCTTCCGGGGTGCCCTCGCCCTGCCCTTCCGCGGCCTTGGTGAGGATGTCGCGCAGCACGGTCTGGTTGCGCTCGGCGACGGTCTCGAAGCCGCGGCTCCAGCGCGCGCGCTCGGCGGGGATCTCCGTGGCCTTCAGCCAGCCGCCACACGCGTACTGGTAGAAGTCGTCACAGGGGTTCACGGACGGGTCCATCACCGCGGCGTCCAGGCCCGGGGGCATGGGGCGCTCGGACATGGGCACGGCGGGGGCCTCGGGCGCGGGCGTGGCCGGCGCGGCGGCGGCCACGGGGGCCGGGGCAGAGGCCTGGGGCGGCTCGGGGGTGGGCTCCGCCGTCTTGCAGGCGGCGCCAAGGACACAGGAGGCGGCGAAGAGGGCCAGTCGCTTCAAAGCGTTCTCCAGCACGGACAAGGGGTGAGAATCCGGCGCGCATCAACCCCTGATGCGCGGGGGCATTCCAGCGTCAACTCATGCGCGTGTGACAGGGGCGCCGTCCGCTGTCCACCATTGAAGCAATGGCGTGGCCGCCAGAAACGACGACGCCCCACGAAACGCCCCTTCCGTGAAGAAGGGACGCTCCGGGGGCGCGCGCAGGACTCCAGGTGAAGCGAGAGGAGCGTCAGTCCTCCTTGCCGAGGATGCCGTCCTTCAGGCCGCTGTCCACGGGGTCCTTGCCCAGCCACACGGAGAAGAGCGCGTCCGCGAAGTCCTTCCCCTCCACGTCGATGGACTGGCCGCCCGTCACCTGCACGGTGGTGCCCTTGCCCGGCACGTAGGTGAGGTTGAGCTCCTGGCCCTCCTTCACCTCCGCGGGGATGGCGGCCTTGAAGGCGTCCAGGCGCGCCTGGAGCTTGGGCATGTTCGCGCCCGCGCTCTTCTTGAAGCCGTTCTCGATGGCCTCGGTGATCTGATCCTTCTTGAGGTCGCGCTTCATGAACATGCGCACGCGCTTCACTTCGTCCGCGTTGAGCAGCGCGGTGGCGTCCTGCGTGGGGTTCTCCACGTAGAGGCCCAGCGTGTAGACCTTGAAGATGGCCTTCTTGCGCAGGCCCACGCCGTTGAGCTTCAGCTCCTTGCCGGCCACGGTGGCGGTGTCCGGGTACTTCACACCCGCGATGTCCTTGGCCATGACGGGCGCGGCGAGGGTCAGCGACAGCAGCACGGCAGTCAGCGTCTTCTTCATGGGGAAAACCTCCGGGTCGGTTTCTGCGCGATGTTGGACGCAAACCTAGCCATGCGTCTTCACGAAAGGATCCATGAAGGACATCCGGGTCTTGACGTGCTGCGGCGAAACCGCCCGGAAGACAACAGGTTCTTCAGTGAAGGCGGGATGCCGGAGCCAGCACCATGCCGTCCTTCGTGAAGCGCACGACCTCCGCGTGGAGGTCCGCGGCGGACATGCCGGTGGCCTGGACGACGGCCTCTTCGGACAGGCCCTCCACGGCCATCTTCAGCACCAGCAACGCGGGCGGAGTGGCCGCCATGAAGAAGGTCACCAGGCGCTCCGGGTGGCGCCAGAGCAGCGCCAGCTCCTCGCCTTCCGCCGGCACGCTCTCCGCGCCCCGGGCCCGCACGAACGCGCAGAGCGGGTAGGGATTCTCCAGCACCGTGAGCGTGGGGTTGGGCGTCAGGCGATCCACTGCGTCCGGGAGGTCCTCCTCGGAGGCGAACACCGCGAAGTCCGTCCACTCGAAGCGCGCGAGCGCGGGCAGGAATGGCGGCAGTCCCTTCTCGGCGGCGGCATCCGAGACGAAGGGCGCGAAGCCCTCGCCCAGGCGGTTGAGTTCGTAGTGCCGCGCGGGCCGCGTGCGGGTGTAGCCGTCCACCAGCGCGTCCCACGCATCCGGCGTCACCGCCTTGCGCGTCAGCGGGAAGAGCTTCTCCAGCGTGGAGCGCACGTGGCCGCGCACGAACTGGCCGTAGAGCGCCATGCGCTCCGGATCCACGTCCCAGCCCGGGTGCGACGAGGACAGCTTCAACAGCCCCTCCGCGCCGGGCGGCCCGGAGAGGTACGCGTCCATGCTGTCGAAGAAGTGCTTCAGCGACGACTTCATCGCGCCCCCTCCGCGAGCACGGCGCGCGCCTGATCCGCCTCGTCCAGCACGGCGTCCAGGGACGGAATGGCCTGGTCCCACTCAATCAACGTGGACACCGGTCCGGTGCGCTCCAGCGTGTAGCGGTACAGCGACCACACGTCGTCGCAGACGCGATCTCCGTGCGTGTCGATGAGGACCGTCTCGCGCACGTCGTGGCCAGCCAGGTGCACCTGCACCACGCGCTCCAGGGGCAGCGCGTCCACGAAGGCGCGCGGGTCGTAGCCGTGGTTCCTCGCGTTGACCCAGACGTTGTTCACGTCCAGCAGCAGCCCGCAGTCCGAGGCCTCCACCACCTGGCGCAGGAAGTCCGCCTCCTTCAGCGTGCCGCCCGGCATGGCCGCGTAGTAGCTGGGGTTCTCCAGCAGGAAGGGACGCTCCACGCGCGCCATGACTTCGCGCACGCGCGGCACCACGTGCTCCACCGCGGCCTCCGTGAAGGGCAGCGGCAGCAGGTCATGCAGGTGCACTCCGCCCAGGCGCGAGTAGCACAGGTGGTCCGAGAAGAACGGCGCGTCCAGGCGCTTCACCAGCGCGGCCAGGCGGGTGACATAGTCGTCATCCAGCGCGTCCGGCCCACCGATGTTGAGGCCCACGCCGTGCGGCAGCAGCGTCCAGCGCTCGCGGCACGCGTCCAGGGCGCGCTGGGAGCGGCCGCCCAGCGTGAGGAAGTTCTCCGGGATGATCTCCACCCAATCCAGTTCGCGCGGCGTGCGCGGCAGCGCTTCGTAGAAGTCGCGGCGCAACCCGATGCCCGCCCCCAGCGGCTTCAATCCATGGCGGTCTGTGTAGCGGGGGGACGGCATGCGGCGCTCCTCCTGGGGGTGGAAACAACACGGGCGGCAGGAAGGACTCTTCCCGCCGCCCGCGAGCCTGGGAGGAGACCTGTCACGCAGGCCCTCCCGGCAGATGACTACTTCTTGCCGCTGCAGGAGCCAGCGCCGCAGGAGCCGGCGCCACAGGAGCCCTCGGCGCCCTTCTCCGGGGCGGCGGCGGGAGCAGCACCCTCGGCGGCAGGGGCCGTGCTGGCCTCGGAGGCCTCGGGGGCGCCCGGCGACGCGGCGTGCACCTTGCTGCCCTCCGCCGCCTTGTTGGACGCGCAGCCGGTGGCCAGCGCGCCGAGGGACAGGGTGCCGACAACCGCCGCAAGAGCCTTGACGTTCATGTGTTGCTTCCTTTCGTACCGCTTGGGGTGTGACTACGGGGGACTGACAACAATCGCTACGGCTTGAACTGCGTGGAGCCCCAGGCGTCGACCGTGACTTCGGCCCGCTCGCCCACCTTCAGCAGCAGCGCTTCGGTGCGCTGGATGCCGTAGGCCTCCAGGGGAATCTGGAACTTCGCGCGCACGCGCAAGAGCTCGCCCGCGGCGCGGTTCTTCGTCTCGGCCGTCTCCTGGAGGTACGTGGCCGTCACCTCCACGGGCTCCTCGCGCGTGACGCCGTGAAGGGTGAAGGTGCCCTTCGTCTTCAGCACCACCGGCTTCGCGTTGGCGAGCGGCGCGGGCAGGGCCACGTCCTTGAACTCGAAGACGATGTCCGGGTGCTTCGCCGCGTCCAGCCAGCGGTCGTTCTGCAGGTGGCCGTCGCGCGTCTCGTTGCCCGTCTTGATGGACTTCACCGGCACCTGGAAGCGGCCGCTGGCCTTCTGGCCCTTCACGTCCACGCGGCCAGTGACCTGGTTGGACAGGCCGTTGATGACCTCCAGCGGCGCGTCCAGCACGAACATCACCGTGTCGCGGCTGTTCGGATCACGGAAGACGAAGTGCTTGTCGGCGGTGGCGGTGGGCTCGGCGGCGGACGCGGACAGCGACAGGGCGGCGGCGAGCATCAGGACGCTGCGGAACATGGCGGACCTCATCTACGGGAGCCGCGAACCTCGCGGATGCATGCGATACGCGACAACCGGGAATCGGTTACGCCACGCTTCCTTTTCCAGGTGCTTACCTCGCGGCATTCGGGCTCCGTGCGACGTCCAGGTCCTCTCGCAACACACTGCCCGGCGCAGCATGGAGCGTGACGCCGCCTGGGTCAATTCGGACGCCCAGGCTCTCCAGCAAGGGGGCCAGTTCGGAGAAGGCGGGCTTCGGCAGATGGCGGGCGAGCAGCGCACCGAACAGCGGCTGGCCCGCGACCGTGTCCACGGCGTTGCCGAAGCTGGCGAGCGTCGCGGTGGGACCGCGCGTGGCGAGCAGCTCCAGCACGTCCTCAAGCCGTGCGCTGCCTTCCGTCACGCGGCGCAGCTCCACGTCCAGGTGCAGCGCGAAGAGCGCGCCGGTCCAGTAGATGCCCATGTAGTTCCCCTCCTCGGCGACGACCTCCTTCATGGGGCGTGAGCCCGCGGCGGCCTGGCCTCGCGCGAAGCCGTTCGTCAGTTCCCGCCAGGTCTGCTCGGACGTCTGACGTTTGGAACGCGCACGTACGATCTCCGTGTAATAGGTGGCCAGCCCCTCGGAGAGCCAGGCCTCCCGGGGCACGAAGGCCGGATGCGTGAGGTGGAGCATCTCGTGGACGGCGACCCAGTCCTTCGCGAAGGACTCCACGGTGGCGTCCTGGCCCACGAGGATGGAGATGCTGGGCGGAGAGCTCCACAGGGTCATGCCGAATTCGCCGGGCGTGCTCTTGCCGGGCACGGGCACGAGGCGCACGGTGACGCGCGGATACGGGAAGGTCTTGCGCACCGTGCGCACTTCACGAGCGGCCTCCATGATCCACGTGCAGAGATTCCCTGCGGACAGGTGCGTGAAGCGGCCCAGCAGCACGACCTCCAGCACGGACTCACCGACGTGCGCCGTGCACCGATTGCCGCCAAAGGCATGGAAGCCCGCGTCGATGAGGTCCGCGCCACGCAGGTGGTAGACGCCGTTGTCGTCGGGCTGCCAGGGCAGGAGCGCCTTCGCGCCGAACACCTTGATTTCCGCGCGCATGCCGGGCGTCACATGGCGAGGGGTCAGCAGATAGGCCTTGCCGGCCACGTGCCACGCGTCCCCCTCCCCCATGCCTCCAAACATGTGCCGGCCGCGCTCTCCCGGAGAGGAGACCAGTGGATAGCGGTAGCGGAGGACGGTCGTTCGACTGGGCAGGTTCAGCGCGCCATCCCTGGGGGTGATGTCGAACTGGTTGCCGTTGATGTCCGTGGCGATCACGGACGCCACCCGTCCCGGCTGACGAAAGAGGAACTGTGGCGGAAACGACCGCGAGGGGAAGACCTCCACGTTCAGGCCCGGCGTGGGGCTGCGCGTGTACGTGATGCGGTAGGAGAGGGGCGGTTCGTCCTCCCAGGGAGCCGGGGCTGGCAAGGACGCACACGCGCCCAGCGTGAACGCGAGCCCCAGGAGCCACGCGCGAGCCACCCACATCTTCATTGCGTCCACTTCGTCCCCACGGTCCGTTGTCGGCGCGCAAAGACTCCACGGCGGCTCCCCCGCCGTCCAGTGATCAGTGGGGCTTCTTCCGCGATGCGAGCGCACGGCGCTTCCGGGGTGGGGCCTTCTTCACCTCCCCTTCCACCGGAGCCCCCGCGACGAGCAGCGCACGCGCCGCGTCCAATATCTCCCCCGCCAGAGGCTGCGACGCGGTGGCCCGCGCGAGCGTCATCGCGCCGAAGCACAGCGCCACCGTGGCCAGCATCTGCTGCCGGGGCGTGGCGCCTTCGCGCGCAGGGAGGTGCGTCTGCGCCTGGCCCACCAGGTCCTCCAACCCCTGTCCGAACGCGGCCTGCACCTCCGGCGCCGCGCGCGTCAGGTCCGACAGGAGCGACGGCATCATGCAGGTCGTATCGCCCGTGTCCCGGTCGAACTGGTCCAGGTAGCGCCGCGCGAAGCGCCCCAGGAACTCCGTGCCCCGCGCCGCCTCCAGCCCCGCGAGCCAGGGCGTCCTGCGCGCCGTCATGAAGGCGCGCAGCGACTCCGCGAGCAGCGACTCCTTGGAGGTGAAGTGGGCGTAGAAGCCGCCCACCGTCAGGCCCGCGGCCCGCATCACCCGCTCCACGCTCGCACCGCTGAAGCCCTCCGCGCGGAACAGCTTCTCCGCCGCCGCGAGGATGCGCGCGTGCGTGGCCTGCTTGTGTTCAGCGGTGTAGCGCATCGCCCCTACTCCTTGCCGCCCGCGCCCGGCGGCCGGAACACCATGCACGTCGTGGTGCCGTGCGCGTAGAGCGTGCCCTTCTCGTCCACCAGCCGCCCCTGCGCCGTCGCTACGCGGCCACCCAGGTGGATGACCTCGCCCTTGCACAACAACTGCCCCGTGTCGTGCGCGATGCCCTTCACGTAGTTCACGTGAAGCTCCAGTGTCGTGTAGCCCGCGCCCACCGGCAGCATCGTGTGGATGGCGCACCCCATCGCGGAGTCCATCAGCGTCGCGGCCAGCCCGCCGTGCACCATGCCAATGGGGTTGTAGTGGTGCTCGCCCGGCTTCACCGCGAACACCACCCGGCCCTCCTCCACCTCCACCGGCGTGAAGCCCATCAGCTCCGCGATGGGCGGCGCCGGCAACTCACCACGCTGGATGGCGCGCAGGTACTCCAGCCCCGACAGCTTCTTCGCCGCGGAGGCCCCCTCCCTCGGGTCCCCCCACGTCACCGTCCGCGTGCGCGGATTGTCTGCCTGCTCGCTCATCGGGGCTCCCTATCGCTTGAACTCATGGAAGGATGGTCATAATACCATCCCGTTCAACGAACAGGGTCAAGGAGTGCGCGATGGAACAGCGGCGCGTCGTCGTGACGGGAACGGGGCTCATCAGCCCTTGTGGCATCGGCGTGGAGAAGAGCTGGGACGCGCTGGTGAATGGCAAGAGCGGCGTGGGGCCCATCACCCTGTTCGACGCGAGCGCGCTGGACTGCCGCTTCGCCGGCGAGGTGAAGGGCTTCAACCCGGAGGACTACATCGAACGGCGCGAGGTGCGCCGCATGGACCGCTTCGCGCAGTTCGCGGTGGCCGCGTCGGACATGGCCCTCGAGGACTCCGGGCTGGTCATCACCGAGCAGAACGCGGAGCGCGTGGCGGCCATCATCGGCTCCGGCATCGGCGGACTCAGCAGCCTGGAGGAGACCCACCGCAAGGCGCTGGAGAAGGGGCCGGACCGCATCAGCTCCTTCTTCATCCTCCAGATGATCATCAACATGGCGCCCGGCTACATCTCCATGCGCCACGGCATCAAGGGCCCGTCCTGGTCCACCAACTCCGCCTGCTCCACCAGCGCGCACGCCATCGGTGAAGCGATGCGCGGCATCCAGCGCGGCGAGTTCGACGTGGCGCTGGCCGGCGGCGCGGAGGCCCCCATCTCCATGCTGGGCGTGGGCGGCTTCGCCGCGATGAAGGCCCTGTCCAACCGCAACGACGCGCCCCAGGCGGCAAGCCGCCCGTTCGACAAGGACCGCGACGGCTTCGTGCTCGCGGAAGGCGCGGCCATCCTCATCCTGGAGGAGTACGAGCACGCCCGCGCCCGGGGCGCCCGCATCCTCGCGGAGCTTACGGGCTATGGCGCCAGCTCCGACGCCTACCACGTCACCTCGCCCGCGCCCGGCCACGAGGGCGCCCAGCGCGCGATGAAGGCCTCCCTCAAGGATGCGCGCCTCAATCCCGCGGACATCGGCTACCTCAACGCCCACGGCACCTCGACGGACATCGGCGACCTCCTGGAGATGGAGGGCATCGCGAAGGTGTTCGGCGACGCGGCGAAGTCGCTCGCCATCTCCTCCACCAAGTCGATGACGGGCCACATGAACGGCGCGGCCGGCGCCGCCGAGGCCGTCATCAGCATCCTCGCCCTCACCCGCGGCGTGCTGCCCCCCACCATCAACCTGGAGAATCAGGATCCGCGCATCCCGCTGGACTGCGTGCCCAACACCGCCCGCGAGGCGCGCGTGAACGCCGTCATGAGCAACTCCTTCGGCTTCGGCGGCACCAACGTCGCGCTCGTCTTCCAGCGACTCCCGGAAACGCGTTAATTCTCTGTAAAAAATCTGGCGCCCGTTTACTGACTTTTCCCCAGCCACGCCGCGCCGCGTCAGTCAAGGCTTGACAACGCGGTGCGCGAGCGCCACCGCCGCACACGGGGACTGCCTGAAAGCCCTGTGATTACATGGGATTACGTCCCTGCAAGGCCAGGGTGGGGGCAGTCAACCCTTCGCGCGTCGCCTGCGGGACAGCGCTGCGGCGATCCGAAAACGTTGATTGCAAATCGGTAAATCGGTTTGCAGAGTGGATCCAGAGACCCGGTGTCGGAGCGCGGCTCCTGACGCGGCCCACCGGGGGTTGGAGCCATGAACAACGACAACGCGCTGAACGCGAACGTGGGGCTGAAGCTTCGAGGCCTGCGCTTGCAACGCAACATCAAGCAGGCGGACGCCGCGAAGGACCTGGGTGTCTCGCCCGCGTACCTGAACCTCATCGAGAAGGGCAAGCGCGTGATGCCCTTCCCGCTGCTGTGGAAGGCGCTGCGCTACTTCGAACAGGACCCCGAGCAGTTCATGTCCACGCTGGGCGAGGGCCGCGTGGACGAGGCCCTGGCGAAGCTCTTGGATGAACCGCTGCTCAAGAGCCTGGACATCGACTCGGAGTCGCTCCAGTCGCTGTCCGCGGAGCCGAAGCTGGCCGGCACCGTCGCCGCGCTGTTCAACCTCTACAAGAACACGCGCACACAGCTGGAGAACGTGCTCGCGCAGCTCAACGTGGAGGAGCGCACGCGCACGCAGGGCTCCACCTCCGGTCTGGGCAGCACGCCGGGCGTGCGCTTCGACTACTCGCCCTTCGACGAGGTCAGCGACTTCCTGGAGAAGCACCGCAACTACTTCCCGGAGCTGGAGGAGCAGGCGGAAGGGCTGCGCCGCGACTTCCGCCTGGAGCAGCAGCTCACCAGCAGCAACATCATCCGCATGCTGGAGGAGCGATTCGACTTCAAGGTGCAGATTGAACGCGCGGCCAGCGGTTCGTCCGTGGTGCGCCGGTTGGACCTGGACACGCGCACGCTCACGCTGTCGCCGGACCTCACGGAGCAGCCGCTGAAGTTCCAGGTGGCCGCGTCCATTGGCCTGATGGTGATGGACCGCGAGAAGCTGGTGGAGCGCATCCTGGGAGCCGGGCGCATGCGCCACGGCGAGACGGAGCGCCTCATCAAGGTCAACCTGGCGAACTACTTCGCTGGCGCGCTGATGCTGCCCTACGGCGAGTTCTTCAAGGAGGTGCAGCGCACGCGCTACGACGTGGAGCTGCTCTCCAACATCTTCGGCACCACCTACGAGACGGTGGCCCACCGCATCTGCAACCTGTCCGACCCCAAGCGCCAGGGACTGCCCTTCCACTTCCTGCGCGCGGACATCGCGGGGAACATCTCCAAGCGCTACAGCGGCACCGGCATCCGCTTCGCGTCCGGCGGCGGCTCCTGCGCGAAGTGGGCGGTGCACCTGGCGTTCCTCAACCCGTCCCAGATTACGCGGCAGTACTCCATCATGCCGGACGGCACGACGTACTTCTGCTTCGCGAAGGTGCAGCTGCAGCCCATTGAAGGCTCCATCGTGAAGGGCACGGCGTACTCCATCGGCCTGGGCACGCACGCGGAGAACGCGAAGTACCTGGCGTACGGCCTGCCCACCAACGACCTGCGCAAGGACGCCATCCCCAGCGGCATCTCCTGCCGCTTCTGCGAGCGCACGGACTGCAACCAGCGCGCGGCGGCCAGCTACCGCTTCGCGTTCGCCTTCGACGAGTACACAAAGAAGGACTGCTTCTTCTCCCCGCTGCTGGTCCACGAGAAGGAGAAGGCCGAGCGCAACGGAAACGCCGAGCCCGACGGCAACGGCACTGAAGCCAGCGAGAAGCACGATTCGTTGGACAGGGGCGCCCGCCGCCGCAAGGTTCACGAGAACTGACATGCACCCGTCCGACAACGAACGCGCCCACATCGCAGACGCCATCCAGAAGCAGAAGAACGCGCTCGCCCCGCTGCGCATCACCGGCTCGCCCTCCGAGGTGGGCCAGGGACTGGTGGCGCTGGCGGAGCTGTACGGGATGCTGGAGGACCACGCGGCGAGCCGCGAGCACTACGAGGAGGCCTTCGGCTTCTTCAAGACCGCGGGCAACAAGCCCGGCCAGGCGCAGGCGCTCTTCGGCCTGGGCGTGGTGAAGGCCTACTTCGAGGATCACAAGGGCGCCATCGAGCACATGGCCACCGCCGCCCTGCTCTTCAACGAGGCGCGCGACCGCGAGGGCGAGGCGCTCACCCGCGCCTGCATCGGCGAGTCCCTGCGCGCCATGGGCGAGGCCGACGGCGCCGAGGAGAAGTACCAGGAGGCGCTCATCCTCTACCGCCAGACGCGCAACACCGAGCGCATCGCGCGGCTGCTGCTGGACATTGGCGACTTGCGCATGGCCAAGGGCGAGTACGAGCCCGCCCGCAAGCGCTTCCTGGAGGCCGTGCCGCTGCTGGAGCAGGGTGAGGACGCGGAGGCGCTCGCGCTGGGGCACCTGCTGCTGGGCGAGTCCGAGGGTCTGCTGGGCCACCACGACAACGCGCGGCCGCACCTGTTGCGCGCGGTGGACGTGTACGGCGAGCTGCACGACCACGTCTACGAAGCCCGCGCGCGCTGGGACCTGGGGCTGTCCTGCTACTACCTCCAGGACTACGCCGCGGCCCGCGAGCAGTTCGAGTCAGTGCTGCCCATGTACGAGGACCTGAAGCAGCACGATGAAGTGGCGAAGGTGAAGAACGTCCTCGCGCACTTCGCCGCGCGCGGCGTGTAGCCCCGCGCGCGGTCTTACTCGCGTCTGACGCCTCTTCAGGCCTGGAAGCCCGCGCCCACCGCCAGCGCGAGCAACCCGATGACACCCGCGGCGATGGCGGCGTAACGCCACTCGCCGCGCAGGCCCAGCAGCGTTCCCGCCATCGCCAGCCGCGCCACCGGCGTCACCAGCAGCATGGACGCCGCGCCCTTGCGCAACAGGTCGATGGCCACGTGCACGGACTCGTCGCGCGGCAGCAACTCCAGCGCGAGCGACGTGACGAACATGCAGCCACTGGTGATGGCCCCGGTGCGCAGCATGCGGGCAATCCATCGCTCTCCGGCGGCGAGCCTCCTGGCCCCCCGGCGCTCACGTGGGAGCACCTCCGGTTGGGTGATGGGTTCCCGCGGGAGCTCCTCGTGGAACTCCGCGTCCAACGCCACCGACGTCGCCTGCACGTTGCGACGTGGGGGTCCTGCCTCCGGCACCATCATCGACGGATGGACACCGGGTAGTTCAGGCTCCGCTTCACTCATTTCCATACGCTCGGCCACAGCCCCTCCCCTCCCTTCCACAACATCTGTCCGGCCACAATCAACAGGACCGCCGCGAAGAGCTTCTTGAGCACCGCGGTCGGGGTCCTCAGCATCAGCTTGCTGCCCACGGACGCGCCGCCCAGCACCCCTACGACCAACGGCGCCACGAGCCCGAGATTCAATTGGCCGCGCCACGCGTAGGCCGCGACGCTGGCGGCCCCGGTGACACCCACCATCAGGTTGCTGGTGGCGCTGGCCACCTTGAAGGGCACGCGCATGCCGTAGGTCATCAGCGGCACCTTCAGCGGGCCGCCGCCCACGCCCAAGAGCGCGGACAGCCCACCCGCCACGAAGGAGCCGGAGATGCCCAGCGGGTAGTTGCCGGGCTCGTAGTTGGCCGCCGTCGCCGGCTCCTGGACGGGGCGGCGCATGAGCAGCATCTGCAGCGCGACGAAGAGCGTGAAGAGGCCGAACACCACGGCCACCATCGCCTCCGCGACAAAGGCCGCCACCAGCCCCCCGACGATGGCGCCCATCACCGTGGCCAGCTCCAGGGTGAGCCCCAGCCGCAGGTCACTCAGTTTGTTCTCCACGTAGCTGGCGGCGGCGGCGCAGGAGTTGGCCACCACGCACATCAGGCTCGCGGGGACGGCCTGCTCCAGCGGGATTCCGAATCCCAACACCAGCACCGGCACCAGGACGATGCCGCCCCCGATGCCCAGGAGCGCCCCCAGCCCACCCGCCAACACACCCGCCGCCATGAGGAGCAAGACCGTCATTCCCTATCGAGGATAGGAGGCACTCCCCGCTTCGGATAGCGCCACGCCCTGGAGGGCAACCTGCTCGATCGGTTGGATGCCCTGCACGCGGACACGGCCCTGCGACGCGGGCCGTGAGGATCCGTTCACTACGCGGCGGTGGCGCCCAGCGTGCCCTCTGGAAACTCCTCCAGGAAGCGCGCGCGTGTGCGCGGCGTGTAGGTGCCGCGCGCCATGTAGCCGTGCAGTCTGCGAATCAGCCCGCGCGTCACTTCCAGCGCGGCGTCCAGTTCCACCGCGAAGTCGAAGTGATCATTGCGGTACAGCTCCTGGAAGGAGAGCTGCGAGTACGCCGGGAGCGCCCGCATGCGGCCCAGCGGACTGGAGAGGAAGAGCCCGGAGACGTAGAGCCCGCGCACCCAGCCATCCAGCTCCGCCTTGGTGGGGGCCTGTCCCACGCGGTCCTGCGACGCCAGGCGCACCAGCTCGTAGATGCCCCGGCCAATGCCTCGCAGCGGGATGCCGGAGCTCTTCACCACCTGGAACTTCTCGCGGATGCGGGCGGTGCCCACGCCATCCGTGCCGTCCTGCTGGCGCAGGAAGAAGAGCGTCTGGGCCCACTCCACCTGACGCCGTGCGTCCCAGGCCCGCTCACCCTTGCGGCGGTGGCGCAGCACCAGCTGGTCCACCAGCGGGTGGAGGCGCCGGTCCAGGCTCAGGTGCATGAAATACCCCGCGAGGATGGCCAGGCCCGCCTCCGTGCCCACGAGGGCGCCGGAGGCGACGAGCTCCGCCATCTTCAGGCCCAGGCTCACCGGGGCGCGCTCGTGGTACAGCCGCGCGAAGTGGGGCCAGCCGGCCTCCGGCTGCATCATCACCCCCAGGCCCCCGCGCACGCCGGCGCACAGCGGCAGGTCCGGCAGCGCCGCGCCAAAGCGCGCGTACGGCAGGTCCTCGGACAGCGCGCGCACCCAGTCGGCGGGGAGCCCGTCCGGGTGGGCCGCCAACCGTTCGATGGCCGTCAGATGCAGCAACAGGGTGGGCATTGGGAGTGCACAGCTATCCAGCGCGCCGGGGCATTGCAATGCCCGAGTGGCAACCAGCGCTTTGCGAGCAACACGCGGCGCGTCTACAGTCACGCCCCTCGGATCACCCCCTCCCTCTGTCCAGGAGTCCAAGTCGCCATGCAATTCAGTCTCGTCTCCGGTGAAGCCGCGCCGGTGAGCGGTGAGCTGCTCGTCATCCCCCTCTTCGAGGGCGAGCTGGGTGATTCCGCCCCCGCGCCGCTGACGGCCGCGGATTCGGCGCTGGACGGCAAGCTGCGCGCCGCCGCCACCCAGGAGGGCTTCAAGGGCAAGGTGGACCAGTCCTTCCTGGTGCACACCCTGGGGAAGCTGGGTGCGGACCGCGTCCTCTTGCTGGGCCTGGGCAACCGCGCGCGCTTCCAGCCGGAGGTGCTGCGGCTGGCCGCGGGCCGCGCGGCGAAGACGGCGCAGCGGCTGAAGTCCACCGCCATCGGCTTCCGCGTGCCCGCCACGGACGACGCGGCGCTGGCCGTGCGCGCGGTGGTGGAGGGCCTGGAGCTGGGTGTCTACCGCTTCGACAAGTACAAGTCCTCCGCGCGCGAGGACAAGGGCAGCCCCAAGCTGAACCGCGCCACGCTGTCCCTGCCGGAGGGCACGGAGAAGTCGCGTGCGCTGGACGACGCGCTCCACCTGGGCCTGAAGCTGGCGGAGGCCGTCAACTGGGCGCGCGACCTGGTCAACGAGCCCCCCAACGTGGTGACGCCCACGAAGCTGGCGCAGGCCGCGCAGCAGGCCGCCAAGGAGGGCGGGCTCACGGCGGAGATTGGCGGGCGCAAGGAGATTGAACGCCTGAACATGGGCATGTTCCTGGGCGTGACCGCCGGCAGCGTGCAGGAGCCGCGGCTCATCCACCTGGTCTACACGCCGAAGAACACGAAGGACGCGAAGCGCGCCCCGCTGGCGCTGGTGGGCAAGGCCATCACGTTCGACTCGGGCGGCCTGTCGCTCAAGCCCACCGAGGGCATGGTGGAGATGAAGACGGACATGGCCGGGTCCGCCGCGGTGCTGGCCGCGATGAAGGTCATCGGCTCCGTGGTGAAGCCGCCCTTCCCCGTGCACGCCTTCATCGGCGCGTGCGAGAACATGCCGTCCGGCACGGCGTACAAGCCGGGTGACATCCTCACCGCGCGCTCCGGCAAGACGGTGGAGATCACCAACACGGACGCGGAAGGCCGCCTGGTGCTGGGTGACATGCTCACCTGGGCCGGCGAGCACGAGCCGTCCGCCATCATCGACCTGGCGACGCTCACGGGCGCGTGCATGGTGGCGCTGGGCAGCTACATCGTGGGCGCCTTCGGCGACGACGACGACACGGTGAACAGCGTGCTCACCGCCGCGCGCGCCGCGGGCGAGGAGATGTGGCGCCTGCCCGTCAGCGACCTGCAGAAGGACGCGCTGCGCTCGGAAGTGGCGGACATGAAGAACTCCGGCGAGCGCTGGGGCGGCGCCATCAACGCGGCCCTCTTCCTCAAGGAGTTCGTGGGCGACACGCCCTGGGTGCACCTGGATATCGCCGGTCCGTCCAACAGCCCCAAGGAGCGCGGCTACCTCAACAAGGGCGGCACGGGCGTAGGCGCGCGCACGCTGGTGGAGCTGGTGCGCCAGCAGGCCGCGCGCATCGCCTCGCAGCCGGAGCCCACCAGGGCCGAGGCGCCCGCGAAGGCCCCGAAGGCCGCCAAGGCTTCGAAGGCCGCCAAGGGCAAGCCGGCCCGCGCGTAGTCCCCGTGGAACCTCCGGGCCCCGCGTGGGGCCTCGGGGCCCGGTTGCTCGCGCCGGCTAGCGCGGGTCGCCGGGCTCCTTCTCAGGCGCGCGGGGTCCCCGCACCGCCACGCTCGGCTCCGGGAGTGGACGGACGCCCGCCATCAGGGCGTCCACGCTCTCCGTGATGCCAGCGGTGGCATCCGTGGGCCAGGTGGCCAGCATCATCAACACGCGGCCGGAGTTGCCCTCGCGCACGGCCACCTTGCCGCGCACGCCCTCCCCCACCTGGAAGTCGAAACCCACCGCGTTGTCCGACAGCGCGATGGGCTGCGGATCCGTGGTGGTGAAGCCCGGCTGCTGGCGCAGCCCCTGCGTCAGCCGCTCCGCGAACTGCACGGGCGTGGCCACGCCGGGCGCCACCTGTAGCACCACCTGCGCGCCCGTCACGCGGTGGCGCAGGATGACGGGAATCGCCAGCCCCTCCGGGGTGCGCTCGTTCGTCTCATCCAGCTGCCACTCCGCCGTGGGCCGGATGATTTCGAAGCCCAGGTCCTCGTCCACGTAGCGCCGCGTGGTGGACGCGACGGCGGACTCGTCCGACGCCGCTCCGGAACCGCCCGTGCCGGGCTCCGCCTTCGTCACCGCCGTCCGGGACGCGCCACACGCCGTGCTCAGCAGAAGCACTCCCCAACCCAACATCCGCATCGCGCCCATGTCGCTCGTCCCCCGCCAGCCGCCAGCCGTGGGGAGGAACGTGGACACCCACCTCCGGGCCCGCCAGGGGCACACGGGGGCGGTGTGTGCTGTCAGACGGTGGAAACTTCGCGCCCGGGCCCGGCCCTACGACAGGCCGCCCTGGAGGGTGCGGTAGGTGTTGGCCAGCCGCTCGGCCACGTCCGCGGGCAGCACGTTGCGCGCGGAGAACAGCGCGTAGGACACGAACGCGTCCAGCGCCTCCAGCGCCATGGCCCGGCCCACCGCCTCACCGCCGCGGGTGGACACGTTGGCGCGCAGCCGGGCCACGTCCACCCGGCCGTCCGGCCCCAGCGTGACGCCGTGGTAGGCCTCCTCCAGGCCCGGCGGAGGCGACTCCACGAAGCCGCGCAGCAGGTCCACGTCGCGGCCCGCCTCGCGCAGCGCGCGGTGCACCAGCGACAGGAGGAGGTTGTAGCGCTCCTCCGCGGACAACAGCTCCCAGGCCATGCCCTCCACCGCGGGGCCCGGGGCAGGAGCCGGCTCCGCGGCCTGGACGGACAGGTGGCCGCCCCGCACCGCCTCCTCCACACCGCTGAAGAAGGCGTACTGGCTGCCCGCGTAGGCGGCCCGGAGCGCGCCCAGCGTCGTGCCCTCGCCCAGCTTCGCGAACAGGGCCTCCTCGCCGGGCAGCGCGCCCTGGGGGCCGGGCGTCACGCGCATGTCGTCCGGGAAGCGGCGGCCCAGGCGGCCCGTCTCCTCCGCGCGCTTGATGCCGGTGAGCACCAGGTCGCGCGTGCGCTCCGGCAGCTTCACCGCGTCCACCGCCGGGGACTTCGCCTCCAGGAAGAGGAAGCTGCCCTCCACCATCTCGAAGAGGTTGAGCACCACCTCGCGCACCACGAACGTCATGGCGCTGTAGAGGCTGGCCTCGGAGACCAGCCCCTGGGACGTGAGCACCTGGCCGATGCGGCGCGCGGGCGTCACCTGCGCCAGCGCCTGGGTGAGCCGCGCTTCCGTCAGAAGCCCCAGCCGCACCATCACCGCGCCCAGGCGCTCCCAGCGCTCGCTGGAGGTGGCGAACACGACCTGCCCGTCGCGGAAGGCCACCGTGCGGCGCACGCTGCCGTGCTGCACGACGAGCTGTCCGGTGCGGATGCCCGAGAGAATCTGGGCGAACACCTCCTCGACCGAGAGCGTCCCCAGGCTGCCGGCGAAGAAGCCGGCCGCGCCGTGGGACTCCGGGAGGAGCACCAGCCCCTCCGGCGCCAGGAAGTGCGCCGAAAGGGGCCGGGTGGGAGAGACGACAGCGGCGAGCGGCCGCTCCAGTTCGAGCGAAGCCGCCTCACCGCTCACGCGGGGCGTGGCCCTGGGTTTGGACGCCACCGCATCCCTCCCTGCAGGTGCTGCCGGACTACTTCGCGCCCTTCAGCTCATCGTCGATGACGCTCTTGAACTCGGAGAGGGGCTGCGCGCCCGACAGCATGATGCCGTTGATGAAGAACGCCGGCGTGCCGCTGACGCCCACCTTGGAGCCGTCCGCCATGTCCGCCTTCACCTGCGCGGCCGTCGCGCCGGAGTCGAGGCAGGTGTTGAACTTGGCCGTGTCCAGCTTCAGCTCGCCCGCGTACTTCTTCAGGTCATCCACGCCCAGCGCCTTCTGGTTGGCGAAGAGCTTGTCGTGCATCTCCCAGAACTTGCCCTGCTCGTTCGCGCACAGCGAGGCCTCGGCGGCCTTCTGCGCCTGCTGGTGGAAGTCCAGCGGGAACTGGCGGAACACCAGGCGCACCTTGTCGCCGTAGAGCTTCGTCACCTCGTCCACCGTGCCGATGGCGCGGCTGCAGAACGGGCACTGGAAGTCGCTGAACTCCACGATGGTGACCGGCGCGCTCTCCGGGCCCTTGGACGGGCCGGTGGCGGCCACCTGCTTGCGCTCCGCGGGCGGGCGCGGGGGCTCGGGCAGTTCGTACTTCACGTTGGCGCCCGCGCGGAGCGAGTCGAAGAACTTCTGGGCCTGCTCCTGCTTCTGCTGGCCGGACAGGAAGTCCACGATCTGCGGCTTCATCTGCTCGTAGGTCGCGCCCGGGGGCAGCTGACCCTTGGCGCCCTCGAAGACCTCCTTGATCTTCTCTTCCGGCGGCGCGGGGATCTTGTCGTCGATCTCCGCCTTGAGCAGCTGCTCCTCGGTGAGGTTGCGCTTCGTCGCCTCTTCCTTCACCAGGCGCTCGGTGACGAGCCCTTCCAGGCCGCGCTTGCGCAGCTGGTACTTCTGCTTGTCCAGGTTCGCCAGCGGCTCCTTGATGCGCTCGTTGAGCTCACCGAAGGTGACCTTCTGGTTGGTGCCGAAGGTGGCCACCACGGTGTCCGGCGACGGCTCGGCGGCATTGCCAGCCTGGGCCTGCGCGGCGGGCGCCTGGGCATTGGCCGGCGCCTTCTCCTTGTTGCAGCCGGCGGTGAGGGATGCCGCGAGGAGGGCGGCCAGGGCGATGCGAGTAGAGCGCATGGACATAGCCCGCCGACTTAATAGAGGTCCTCGGGACTGGCAAGGAATTGCCAGTCTGTCGTTCAGGCGACCAGGGGCTCCAGCTCCAACGCGCCCGCGAGGCTTCCACGGCCCGGCTCACGCCCCTCCACGTCCCGGCGGCGCGCGGTGACGATGTCGAAGCTGGAGGGGTCCGCCAATACCTTGCGCACGAGCTTGTGATTGAGCGCGTGGCCCGTCTTGAACGCCGTCATGTGGCCAATGACAGGCCGACCGAACAGCGACACGTCGCCGATGGCGTCCAGAATCTTGTGGCGAACGAACTCGTCCGGGAAGCGCAGGCCGTCCGGGTTGAGGATGGCGGCCTCGTCCACGACGACCGCGTTCTCCAGCGAACCACCGCGCGCCAGGCCCAGCGTCTTGAGCTTCTCCACGTCGCGAAGGAAGCCGAAGGTGCGGGCGCGCGAGATTTCACGCGAGAAGCCTCGGTCGTTCACGTCCACGTCGAAGGACTGGCCCTGGATGACGGGGTGCTCGAAGTCGATGGTGCAGCTGATGCGGAAGCGCCGGGCGGGGGTGAGCGAGGCCTGCTTGTCGCCGTCCGTCACCGCCACGCTCTTCTTGATGACCAGGTACTCGCGCGGCGCGTCCAGCTCGTGCGACCCGGCCTCCATGATGGCGTGCGTGAAGGGAGCCGCGCTGCCGTCCATGATGGGCACTTCCGGCCCGTCCAGCTCCGCGCGCACGTTGTCGATGCCCAGCGCCGCCAGCGCGGACATCAGGTGCTCCACCGTGCCCACCTTCACGCCGTCCCGGCCCAGGGTGGTGGCCAGCGACGTGTCCACCACGTACTCCGCCAGCGCGGGGATGCTCACCGGGCGCTCCAGGTCCGTGCGGACGAAGACGATGCCATGCCCCGCGGGCGCGGGCTTCAGGGTCAGCGTCACGGGCAACCCGGAGTGGAGCCCCACACCGCGGCAGATGGCCGGCTGGGAAAGGGTGCGCTGGAAGTCGTTGAACTGGAGCATGTCGGTGTCGCCTCTAGGGACTGCTTCGTACTGACATACGCGGGGTATGGCCCCGTCAGGCCGTTCCACGGCGGTCTGACGCGCTGCACACAGGAGCAATCAACATGCCACGCGGCCGTGACACAAGAATTGCCTGATGGGGTGGCCCTGCCCTTCCCAACCCCCTGGAACTGCTGGCGCACGGGCCTCAGGGACGGAGGATGGCCTGGGCTGGGGCCCGGACACCCCTCTTGGGAAACCCACCACTGCTCCTCCCACCGTGACAGCGATGTCCGGAATTCATCCTTCGAACTCCAGGGCCCCCGAATGGTTTCGCGCCAACCGGGAGTGCGTGTCACCCATGTGACAGGGGCGCGTCTCTATCGCAGGCGAGTGCCCGGAAGCAAACGCACATCCCGGACATACCGGGAGTCCGGGGCTTGACGGGAATCGTGACTGGGAGGGTGGGTCAGCGAGCAGGCGGCAGGAAGCGGTCGCGCAGGGCTTCCGCGTCCGGCCGGTCGAAGCCACGGCCCTGGAGGAGCGAACGGCGGCTGACGGCGTGGAAGGTGGTCTCCAGCGTCTGTGAAAACCGCCGGAGGTCCTCCGCCAGGCGGCTGCGGATGCCGGGCCCTTCCGGGGGCCAGGGCAATTCCACCAGCAGCGAGGTGAAGCGGTCGAAGGCGTCGTAGTCCGCGTAGCGCAGCAGCTGGTAGCCGCCGTCGTGGAAGTAGTCGAGGAACGACTTGAGGGCCTCCAGCACGCGCTCGGCGGCGGGCACGTCTTCCGAGCGCAGGTGGCTTTCGGCGGCGCGGCACAGCTGGGCGTAGACCCACAGGTCCTTGCGCAGGCGCAGCGCGGCGTCCTGGGCGCTGGTGAGGTGGCCGAAGGCCTCATCCCCCAGCGAGCCGTTGGGGGCCAGCGCGTCCACCAGCGCGACGACCTGCTGGCGCAAGAGCGTGGTGAAGGCCTCCGCGGCGCGAAGGGGGGCGGCGGGGTCTCGGTCCAGGTCCACCAGCACCTCGCGGGAGATGCGGTCCGTCTCGCGGGCCAGGTCGCGCGCGGCGCGCAGCGTGGCGGCCTGCAGGTGCTTGGGGCCGGCCTTGGGGGACAGCTCCGTGTGCAGGTAGCTGGCGACGGCGGACACCTCACCGCGCACCAGCGACAGGAGCACGCGCACGCGGCGCGGCACGGGCGGCTGCGATTCCGGGTCCACGTGCGTCAGGTAGTGCAGCACGCGGAAGAGGCCCAGGAACGCGGTGGTGAAGAGGGGCCGCGTGTCCGCGGGCAGCGTGCCCAGCACGTCCAGCAGGCGCACGGAGCGCAGCCGGTCGTACTCGACGCGGAACTCCAGCGGGCGGAAGGGGCGGAAGTAGCGGTTGAGGACGATCTCCCGCAGCGTCAGCTTGCCCACGTCCTGGAACAGCGACAGGCCGATGAGCGGCAGCTGGAGCAGGTTGTCGAGCAGGTTCTTCAGCGCGTCGAACGCCTCGCGCACGACGAAGAGGCTCTCCGGCGGGGTCTCCTGATCCAACTCCTCTTCGATGAGCAGCCGGCGCACGCGGTCGTCCGCGAGCTGGGTCTCCACGTACTTGCGGAAGACCATCTTCGGGTCGCTGTCCGGATCCTGCAGGTGCCGGGCGACACGCACGGCGCGCTCCATGGCGTCGCGCACGTCCACCAACTCCTCGTGGAAGTCGCGCGTGACGAGCGGCCGGGCCCGGGCATCCACCACGGAGTTGTGGAGGTTCAGGTAGCGCTCCACGGCGCGCAGCCACATCTCGAACTCGAAGAGCAGCTCCTCGCGGCCCTCCACCGGGACGCCGCGGAGCCAGCGCTCGCGCTCGGCGAGGAAGCCCGCGCGCGTGGCCTGCGAGGCGCGCATCAGGTCGCCGTAGTAGTCGCGGGGACTGGGGAGGACCGTGGGCACGGCGGGCGCGGAGGCTTGGCTCATGGCGGAAAGTGGTGCGGGCTAGAAGAGCGCCCCTTGCGGGGAGCTGGGGGGCGGCGTCTTCTTGAAGTACTGGTAGGTGCGCAGCGTGGCGGTCCGGCCCCGGGGCGTGCGCATGAGGAAGCCCTCCTGCATGAGGAAGGGCTCGTAGACGTCCTCGATGGTGTCGCGCTGCTCGCCCACGCTCGCGGCGATGGTCTCCACGCCCACCGGACCGCCGCCGAACTTCTCCAGGATGGTCAGGAGAATCTTGCGGTCCATCGCGTCCAGGCCGCTGGCGTCCACGCCCAGGCGGCTCAGCGAGTCGTGCGCCAGGTCGTAGGTGATGCGGCCGTTGCCCTCCACCTGGGCGAAGTCGCGCAGGCGGCGCAACAGCCGGTTGGCGATGCGGGGCGTGCCGCGCGAGCGGGTGGAGATTTCGCGGCTGGCGGCGCGGTCCATGGGCACGCCCAGGATGCGCGCGGAGCGGTCGAGGATCTGCTCCAGGAACTTCGGCTCGTAGTACTCCAGGCGCTCTTGAATCTGGAAGCGGTCGCGCAGGGGGGACGTGAGCAGGCCCGTGCGCGTGGTGGCGCCCACCAGCGTGAAGGGCGGCAAATCAATCTTCATCGCGCGGGCGGCGGGCCCGGTGTCGATGGTGATGTCCAGCCGGAAGTCCTCCATCGCCGGGTAGAGGTATTCCTCCACGGCGGCGTTGAGGCGGTGGATCTCGTCGATGAAGAGGATGTCCCGCTCGTTGAGGTTGGTGAGCAGACCCGCCAGGTCGCCCTTGCGCTCCAGCGCGGGGCCGCTGGTGACGTGAACGCCAACGCCCAGTTCGTTCGCGATGATGTGCGCGAGCGACGTCTTGCCCAGGCCGGGGGGGCCGGAGAACAGACAGTGGTCCAGCGCGTCACCCCGGCTCTTCGCCGCGGCCACGTACACCTTCAGCTTTTCGACGACCGCCCCCTGCCCCACGTACTCGTCGAAGGCGCGTGGGCGCAGGGAGGCCTCCAGCCGGATGTCTTCCGGCTGAACATCTCCCGAGAGGGTGTCGTCGGACTTCCTCGCCATCGCCATTCCGACCCTATACAGCGAAGGGGGCGCGTGTCGCTGCCCTTCTGGCGGCGCTAGAATCGGAGCGGCACGCCGACCGGCCAGCCAGGGGGCACGTCCCCCTGCACGAAGGGAGTCGCGTCATGATTTCCGCTTCTGCCCCGTTCCGTCCCCTGCCCCTCCTGCCCGAGGCCCGCGCCGAGCGTTCGCCCGGCCCCCGTCTCCAGAAGCTGCGCCGCGCCGCGCAGGAGGCCCGCGAAGCCTTCGTCCGGGAGGGCCCGGTGGCGGCGGTGGCCACGTGCGACCTCATCACGTTCCCCTACCCCACGCTGTTCGCCTTCAGCGGGGCGGCGCTGTCACCGGCGCCCTACGTGATGATGACGAACCGCATGCAGGTGGTGCAGTTCGCGGAGGCCAGCACCGGCCAGCGGCGCACGCTGCTCTTCAACCCCACCGACTACGAGCGGGGCCACGCGGCGCCCTTCTACCGCGCGCTGCGCGAGCGCTACGGCGCGTTCCTCTCCGACAAGGTGATGTCCACCCGCCACGGCACGGTGCAGGGCTACCTGGAGCAGCTGGGGCTGACGCCGTCGGACGTGGACTACCTGGCCTTCGACCACCTGCACATCCAGGACCTGCGCGGCTGGCTGGGCGGTGACGGCGCCCCGCCCGTCTTCCCCCGGGCGAAGCTGCTGGTGCAGCGCGCGGAGTGGACCATGGTGAAGCACCTGCACCCCATGCAGCACGTGTGGTTCGTGCCCGGCGGCGCGGACATCCCCGACGAGCGCGTGGTGCTCCTGGACGGCGACACGTGGCTGGGCCAGGGCGCGGCGCTGCTCAGCACGCCCGGCCACACGCAGGGGAACATGTCCCTGGCGGTGGCCACCGCGAATGAAGTCTTCGTGGTGAGCGAGAACGGCGTGAGCACGGAGAGCTACACGCCGCTCTTGTCGCGCATCCCCGGCGTGCGCCGCTTCGCGGAGCAGATGGGCTGGGAGGTGGTGCTCAACGGCAACACGCGCGAGGACTCGCTGGAGCAGTACGCGTCCATGGTGGTGGAGAAGCTCTTCGCGGGCCCGTCCGCGCATGACCCGTCGTTCGTGAACTTCCACCCGTCCTCGCTGCTCACCGCCCACCTGCTGGCCCCGGGCCTGGGGCCCACCGTGGTGCTGCCCGCGCCGAACACGGGCGGGCTGCACCCCACGCCCGCGCTGCGGCGCGCGGCGTAGCCGTCGCCCTCATGGCTCCAGGCGGGCGCAGCGGGCCGCGGGGAGGAAGGGCAGCGCCCAGGGTTCCTCCCCCTGGGCCGGGTCCGTGGCGATGAAGAAGACGGAGCCCCCCGCGCGCACGAACCCGTGGGGGTTCGCGTCCAGCCCCGCGGGCGCGATGTCGCGCATCGGATCCACGTGGCCCGGGTCGCCGTTGGAGTACCAGCCCTCGCGGCCCCGGCCTGCCGTCGTCGCGGAGAAGAAGAGCCACCCGTCCACCACCGCGAAGGCCGTGGGGGTGCTGCCCGCGGGGCCCGGCTCCACGTCCTGCACCAGCACCGTGCCCTGCGCCGTGCCGTTGGAGCTCCACAGCTCGCGGCCGTGCACGCCGTCATCCGCGGCGAAGTACAGCCGCCCGTCCAGCACCGTCAGCCCGGAGGGCAGCGAGCCGTGGGGCCCCGGCCGCACGTCCTTCACCAGGCGGGTGCCCAGGAGCGTGCCGTCGCTCTTCCACAGCTCGCCGCCGTGGAGCAGGTCCCCGGGCTCGCCGAAGAAGCCCTCCGCGCCGGCCATGAAGTACACGGCGTTGCCCAGCGGCGTGAGCTCCGACGGGTAGTCCCCCGCGAAGTGCCTGAGCGGGAAGGTGAGGAAGGGCTGGCCCCGCGTCACCCAGAGGTCCGCCTCGCCGAAGCCCAGGTCCACGAGGAAGAAGAGGCGGTCCTTCCCCACGGGCGTCAGCGAGAAGACGACGGACTGCTCCGGGCCGCGGAAGAGCGCCCGTGCGGAGCCGGAGCGCCCCTCCACCACCCACAGCGTCACCGCGTCGCCGTACGCCACCAGCGCCAGCTTCCCGTTCCACTCCGTCAGGTCATCCAGGAACAGCGAGCCCGGCCCAGGCGCGAACTCCTGCGTGAGCTGCGTGCCCTTCGCCGTGCCGTCCGTGCTCCACAGCTCACGGCCGCGCACGCCGTCATCCGCGGTGAAGTACAGCCGGCTGCCCACCACCGTCAGCCCGTCCGGCACGCTGCCCCGCGCCCCGGGCCGGATGTCCGCCACCAGCACCGTGCCCTTCGCGGTGCCGTCCGACACCCACAGCTCCGGCCCGTGCGCGCCGTCGTCCGCGACGAAGAACAGCCGCCCGCCCATCCGCGTGAGGAAACGCGGCGTGCTGCCGTACGCCCCGGGCCTCACGTCCTTCACCCGCCGCGCTTCCGTGGCGCCCCCGTCCGTCACCCACAGCTCGAGGCCGGACACGCCGTCGTTCGCGGCGTAGAAGACCTGCCCGCCCACCTCCACCAGCGTCTCCGGCGCCGAGCCCTCCGCGCCGCGCCGGACATCCCCCACGGACCGCGCCGACGGACCACACGGCTGCGGGCCTCCGGAGGCCGCCGACCCCAGCGCCGCCGACACGTCATCCACCGCCGACACGTCCTCGCCTTCGGCCGCGCCGCACCCCACTCCGATGACGCCGGAGAGCAGCAGCACGACGACCGGAACACCACGCCACGCCGCCATGACACACGCCTCCTCGGCGCGGCGCGGTCCTTTCGGGACCACCGCACCTGAGCTGGAAATTGATATTTGCAGCGGAATGGGCCAGCTCACGGCCGGCCAGGATTGCTCAGGGGTGTCAAACCGTGAGCGGCGTGGATCACCAGATGATGGCAGGCGAACGGCAGGAGCGTCCGCTGTGCGACGACAGCGGATTCCTACAGGAAAAAGCCTTGCGCGTATTTTCCGAGGATTTCCCACCCCAGGAAGCACCGCGTCTCGCCCTGGAGGGCGGAGCGGTGTCCGGAAGTCACGGACTGGAGCGCAGGGCCTTGAGGGCTTCGCGGAAGAGAGCCTGGAAGGAGGCGTCCGGGCCCAGCTGCTCGATGACGACGTCCGCGGCCTTCTCCGCCTGGGGTTGCTTGTAGCCCAGGTTGAGCAGCGCGGAGACGAGGTCCGCCTTGTTGCCGGACGTGACGGGCGCGCGGGGGGTGGTGCCGCGCGCGATGCCCTCCGAGTGGAGGTTGCGCACCTTCTCCTTGAGTTCCAGGACGAGCCGCTCCGCGGTCTTCTTGCCCACGCCGTGGATCTTCGCGAGCCGGCTCGTCTCACCGCGCGACAGCGCCGCGATGAGCTCACCCACCTCCATGCCGGACATCACACCCAGGGCCATGCGCGGACCGACGCGGGACACGGTGTTGAGCAGCTGGAAGAGCTCCTCCTCCGCTGGGGAGAGGAAGCCGAAGAGCTCGAAGGCGTCCTCGCGCACCACGGTGCGGATGCGCAGGTCCACCGGCTGGCCGTCCGCGGGCAGCTTGCCCAGCGAGACGGTGGACAGGTTCACGCGGTAGCCCACGCCGTGCACGTCGATGACGGCATCCTCGGGGCCCTTCTCCAAAACGTTGCCACGCAGCCGGGCGATCATCGGCGGGTCTCCGGGCGCTGGTAGGCGGACGACAGGCGGTCCGCGAGCACCGACGCGGCCCCCTTGCGCTTGGCGTTGCCGGGAGCGCTGGCGCGGGGCATGCCCACGCGAAACTGGTTCAAGTGGCACACTGCGACGGCGAGCGCGTCGCTGGCATCCGCGCGCTCCAGCGTCGCTTCATCCACACCGAGCAGCGTGCGCACCATGCGCGCCACGGCGTCCTTGCCTCCCGCGCCGCTGGCCCCTACGGACTTCTTCACGCTGGCGGGGGCGTACTCGTGCACGGGCAGGCCCGCCTGCGCAGCGGCGAGCAGCGCCACGCCGCGCGCGTGGCCCAGCACCAGGGCGCTCCGGGCGTTGCGGTGGGTGAAGAGGCCTTCCACGGCGACGGCCTCCGGTTGGTAGCGCTGGAGCGCGGCGCTCAAGGCGGCGTGCAGGTCCCTCAGGCGTTCAGCGAGGGGCGCGGACTCCACCACCTTGATGACGCCATGGCCCAGGTGCACGAGCTTGCCCTTCTTCTCCTCCACCACCCCGAAGCCCATGAAGCGGCTGCCAGGGTCCACGCCGAGTACCCGCACCGGCCCGTTCCTTTCCCACGCGCCCCTTGCCGGGGCTTTACGTGGACAGCGACTCCATCAGGGACTCGTCGATTTCGAAGTTGGCGTGCACGTGCTGCACGTCGTCGTTGTCGTCGAGCGCGTCCATCAGCTTCAACAGGCGCTTCGCGTTGTCGCCTTCCACCCTCACGGTGTTCTGCGGCACGAAGGTCCACTTCTGTTCGCCCAGGGGCAGTCCCGCGGCCTCCAACTTCGCGCCCACCGTGTGCAGGTCCGCCGGGGCGGTGCGCACCTCGAAGCCGTCCGGCCCCTGGTCCACGACGTCCTCCGCGCCCGCGTCCAGGGCCTGCTCCATCACCTGGTCCTCGGTGGGGCCGGGCTTCACGGTGATGACGCCCTTCTTGTGGAACATCCAGCCCACGGCGCCTTCCGCGCCCATGTTCCCGCCGTAGTTGCCCAAGAGGTTGCGCACGTCGCTGGCGGAGCGGTTCCGGTTGTCGGTGAGGCACTCGATGATGAGCGCGACGCCGCCGGGGCCGTAGCCTTCGTACGTCACCTCTTCGTAGGACTCGCCGGCCAGCTCGCCCGTGCCCTTCTTGATGGCGCGCTCGATGGTGTCGCGCGGGATGTTCGACTCGCGCGCCAGGGCCACGGCCACGCGCAGGCGGGCGTTGCTGGACGGGTCACCGCCGCCCAGGCGCGCGGCGACGGTCATCTCCTTGATGGCCTTGGAGTAGAGCTTGCCCTTGGCCACGCCCAGGACGGCATTCCGGCGTTTGAGTTTCGACCAGCGGTTGTGACCGGACATGGGGGGCGGCTTCGGCGTGGGGTGGACGGGCGTTCAGCCCGTGGCGCTCCCGGCCTTGTGCCCCGAGCAGGCCGCCCGAGTCAAACCCTCACGACGCGTCCGGCCCGGGCTCCGACCCGGATTCGGGAGCCAGGACGGGCTCGAAGAGGCGGGGCGGTCCCGCGGACTCCCGGGCGCGCTCCCGCTCCTCCACCAGGATGGCGGGCACCAGCACACCCAGCATGAACAGGCGGGTCGCCGCCTCGTAGGCCAGGGCCTCCGGGAAGCGGCACTCCAGGAGCATCGCGCGCACGGTGCGCCGCCCGTCGAACAGGCGCACCACCTGCTCCACGTCCTCCGGCAGCGAGGGCAGCTCCTGCGAGAGCCGGTTGAAGTCCACCGTGAGCCGCGCCGCCAGGGGCAGGCCCTTGACGCGCAGCTGTTCGAAGCGCTCCAGGGCGGGCACCACCTGCTCGCACAGGAACGGGCGGTCCATGGAGAAGCAGCCCCGCTGCAGCTCCGGGCCGAACGTCACCGTGTACGCGCCCGCGCCGAAGCACAAGAGGCGCCGGAACGCGAGGATGCCGCGCTCGCAGTGGAAGGCCGCGTCCACCACCAGGCCATGGCGGAAGAAGAGAGCGCCCGAGTCCTCCGACAGCACCACCCGCCCCGAGCGCACGCCGGACAGGAGGGCGCGAATCAACGCCACGAGCGGCAGCGTCGCGGTGTGCGCATCGTAGACGTCCTCCTCGCCGCGCCGCCCCGCCTTGAGCCGCGCGAGCACCGCCACGTCGCGCGCGTCCACCGGCTCCACCAGGTACTCGTCCGCGCCCACGCCCGCGGCGAGGTCGCGGTGGAACTCCTCCGCGTGCTTCGCCACCAGCAGCACCGGCAGGTGCGCGGACTTCGGGTCCGCGCGGAGCACGCCGCAGAGGCTGAAGCCGTCGCCGTCCGGAAGGTCCGCGTCGATGATGACCAGCCGGGGCAGCTCGGCCTTCGAGTCCGTGGGCGCCGCGTCCGGCAGCGTCCCTCCAGCCTCCACGCCCAGCCGCTTCAGCGCCGCGCGTGCCCCATCCACATGCACGGGCTCGAAGCCTTCGCGGGCGAGCGCCTCCGCCACCGCGGGCCGCGCAGGCTCACCCACGAGCAGCACCCAGCCCCCGGCCCCACCCGGCAGGCCGAGTGCGTCACGACCTCCCGCGGGCGTGGAGGTTTCAGGAGGCGGTGCGGCGTGCAGGTAGGCAACCATGGATTCCCCATTCTTCCAGGGATCCCGCGCGAATGCACAACCTGCCCCCAAGTCCCTGGATTCGTTGGGTTTTGGCCAGGCTGCATCCCAAGCTAGGGTGCGCGCCCATGACGCGCCTCGGACTGTTGCTCGCCCTCCTCGTCGTGCCCGGACTGGCCTCCGCCCAGGACGCCGAAGTGTCCTTCTCACAGGAGGACCCGCTGGGCTCCGTGGTGGCGCCGGTGATGCTGCCCGCGGGGGCGACGGCGCTCTATGGCTACACGGGCGCGCCGGAGGTGGGCGTGGGGTTCCGGCAGGGACTGGGCGCGCTGGAGGTGGAGGCGCGGGCGCGCTTCGACTGGTTCAAGCTGGGCGCGTCGCTGGAGCTCGTGGGCCGCAAGGAGGTGGTGCGGAGCGGGGCGTTCAGGCTGGCGCCGACGCTGGGCGTGGGCCTGGTGCTCAACTCCGGCTCCACGTACATGGACGACGACAACTTCTCCGGTGTGCTGGTGCGCATCCTGCCGGGGATGGTGGCGGGCTACCGCGTGGCGGACACCGTGGTGGTGCTGGGCCTGGTGGACCTGCCCATCGACCTGGGGCTCTCGGGCGACAAGCAGCGGCGCTTCCAGGCGCTGGGCGGCTTTGGCGTGGAGGTGTACCTGGGCGGCAACCTGTCGCTGCTCGCGGCGGGACAGGTGGGCGTGGAGACGTTCCAGGAGCGCGCGGGCGCGGGCCACACGCGGCTGGGGCTCACGGGGCGCGTGGGCCTGGGGACGCGGCTGTTCTGACTAGAAATCCGGCGGAGGGCTCTGGCGCGGCGTGCCCATCAGTTCCAACGCGCGCAGCGCGACGCGGATGAGCGTCTGGGCGCACGGCTCGCAGCCTCCGCCGCAGCAGTGGGGCCAGCGCCCTTCCGGGTTGCGCAGGAGTGGCCGCACGCTGGACTGGTAGTAGCTGGGGAACTGCAGCTCCTCGCTAGCTCGCGCGAGCGCGTCATCGAGGGACAGGGGTGAGGGGGCGGGAACGTCGGACACGCTCCCGTTCATACCAGCCCCCCGGAGCCTTGTCAGAGCAGTGACGTCTGCGCCGGGGCCTCTGTCGCGGCGCCGTTCTCGGGTTGGCAGTGCGAACACCAATGCGTGTTGCGGCCGCCGATGCGCAGGTGAGACACGGGCGTGGCGCAGCGGGGACAAGGCGCTCCCGTCTTGCCGAAGATGTTGCGCCGGTGCTTCGCCTGCCCCTGCACACCGAACAGGTCGCGCTGCGTGCCGCGCAGCCGCAGTCCTTCCTCCAGCACGTCGCGGATGCCCTGGTGCAGCCGGACGATTTCAGCGGGAGACAGGGACGACGCCAGCCGCCGTGGGTCGATGCCCGCGCCCCACATGCTCTCGTCCGCGTCGCGGTTGCCCAGCCCCGCGAGCACGCGCTGATTCAAGAGCACTGTCTTGAGCGGACTGCGCCTGCGGCGAAGCTGCTTCGCCAGCACCTCCGGAGTGAAGGTCTCATCGAGCGCCTCCGGTCCCAGTTCCTCCAGCTTGAGCTGCGAGGCCAGCAGCGCCGTGGGCCCCAGCGCCACGCGCGCGTAACCCAGCGTGTCGGTGAGCTGGAGTTCTTCATTGCCCTCCAGCGTGAGGACGACGAGCGTCTCGGGAGGCCGCTCGCTTCCCACGGGCCGCAGCTGAAGTTCGCCCCAGAGCATGAAGTGCAGCGCGAGCGTCTGCCCGTCATCCAGCGTGAGCAGCATGAACTTCGCGCGCCGCTCGGCCGCGAGCACCTTGTGGCCCTGGAGGTTCTGGATGAAGTCCGGCGGCGAGGCGAAGCGCACCGCCGCGGGCACCAGCACCTCCGCGCCCACGAAGCGCCGGCCCACGACGGCCTGCTTCAGGTCACGGACGATGATTTCGACTTCAGGGACTTCCGCCACGCGCAGCCTCCCCCACGGGTCACAACGTAGGAAGACTGCGAGGTAACGCCATGGGTTGTGCCCTGCTGAACGCGTGCCTCGTCCGACCGCCGGGCGTCCGGCCGGACAAGGGCGCACCGCCCTGCCCTGCCCCACGTCAGGCGCGCACCGTCACCTCATGGACGTCGCGCTCCAGCTCCCGCACGTCCACCTTCACGTCGAGGAAGTGCGCCATCGTCTCGCGCTGCGTGAGCGAATGGCTGTCCAGCGCCACCGTGCGGAAGTGGCCACCCTTCGCCAGGGCGCACAGCAAGAGGAGCTGATCACACAGGTGTTCGCCCACGGGCACGCCCGAGTCCAGGTAGCGCTTCACCTTCGCGGCGACCTCCTCGGCCACGACCTCCGCGCGCTTGCCGCGCTCGCCGAAGCCGGTGAAGACCTCCGTCACGTGCTCGCACTCCACTTCGACGCGCAGCACGTTGCCCGGACCGTAGGCGCGCTTGAGCTCTTCCGGCCGCTGCTGATCCGGACGCAGCTTCAGCACGGCGGCCACGGTCTCCAGCTCGCGCTTCGCCACGTCGAAGGGGATGGACGCCACCTGGGCCACGGCCTCCGTGCGCAGCACCCGGCCTCGCTCCAGCAACTGGAGCGGCTGGAGCTTCGCGGGATGGATGTCCACGCGGAACCGTCCGCCGCCCGCCGGATAGTAGCCGGGCCGCTCCAGCGCCACGTCCACGCGCGGGCCCATGCGGCGCAGGAGCGGCAGATACGCCTTCTCCAGGAACTCGAACGGCGGCGCCGCCGGGTTGTGCGTCCCGCCCTCCAGCATCAGCGTGGAGGCTCCGTCCGCGTGCAGGAGCGCGGGCAGCACCGTCTGGAGCACCAGCGTCGCGCTGCCCGCCGTGCCCACCGCGAAGTGGTAGTTGCCCGCTGACAACGCGCGCGGATGGAAGGACAGCTGCTTGGAGCCCAGCTCCGCGCCCGTCACCTCCGCGGCGCCCACGGCCTCCGCGGCCTTGAGCGCGGTGAGGTGCTGGCGCAGGAGGCCCGGCTTGGCGCGGCCCGCGCGCACGTTGACCATCTCGAACGGCGTGCCCGTCACCAGCGACAGCGCCAGCGCGGTGCGCAGCACCTGGCCGCCCCCCTCCCCCTGTGAACCATCGATGCGAACCATGTGCGTGGTGCTCCTTTGCGCGCTCGCGGACGGATGCAGCATCCCATCCCTGATTTCAAAAAATAGCGGCGCCCGCTCCCCCACCCTTAACGGCCGCTTTCGCGGACCTCTTGGGGGGAACGGGCGCCTCGGTGTCTTCATCCCGGCATGAGTACCTCCGCAGGACGGCGGGTGGGACTGCTTGGGCTATCCCTTCACGCACACCACCTGCTTGAGCGTGTGGACGACCTCCACCAGGTCCGCCTGCGCGGCCATCACGGCGTCGATGGACTTGTACGCGGCCGGCGTCTCGTCAATCACGTCCACGTCCTTGCGGCACTCCACGCCCGCGGTCGCCTTCTCGTGGTCCTCCAGCGTGAAGCGCTTCTTCGCCGCTTCGCGCGACATCACCCGGCCCGCGCCGTGGCTGCACGAGTGGAAGGCATCCGCGTTTCCCTTCCCGCGGACGATGTAGGAACGGGCCCCCATGCTGCCGGGGATGATTCCCATATCGCCCTCGCGCGCCCGCACCGCGCCCTTACGGGTCACGAAGCAGTTCTTTCCGAAGTGGTGCTCGCGCGAGATGTAGTTGTGGTGGCAGTTCACCGCGGACTCGGACAGCTCGAACGGAGGCAGCTCACCGCTCGCCTTCAGGGCCTCCACCGCCGAGTGCAGCATGAGCTCGCGGTTCATCGCCGCGAAGTCCTGCGCCCAGCTCACCGCGAAGACGTAGTCGTCGAAGTGCTCCGTCCCCTCCGGCAGGTACGCCAGGTCCGCGTCCGGCAGGCGGATGAAGAAGCGCTCCATGTCCTGCTTCGCCAGCTCGATGAAGTGGCTTCCGATGCGGTTACCCACGCCGCGCGACCCCGAGTGCAGCATCAGCCACACGCCGTCCGACTCATCGACGCACAGCTCGATGAAGTGGTTACCCGTTCCCAGCGTTCCCAGGTGCGCCAGCTCCGGCCCACGGCCGATGCGCGGGTGCTTCGCGACGATGCGCGCGTACCCTTCCGCCAGGCGGGCCCAGGCACCGGTATGCGTCGCGGGCGAGTCCTTCCACGCGCCACGATCATTCCGGCCACCGTTGTCCGTACGGCCGTGCGGCACCGCCGCCTCGATGGCCGAGCGAACCCCGCGCAGCGAGTCCGGCAGCTGATCCGCGCGCAGCGTCGTGCGCACGGCGATCATCCCGCATCCGATGTCCACGCCCACCGCCGCCGGCACCACCGCGCCCACCGTGGGCACCACGCTCCCGACCGTCGCGCCGTAACCGCGGTGCACGTCCGGCATCGCGGCGACCCACTTGTGGATGAAGGGCAGGCCGCGGAGGTTGCGAAGCTGCTTCTTCGCCTCGTCCTCGAACGGCACCCCCACCGTCCACGTCTTGATGGGGCGGCCCGCTTCGTCCGACATCACTTCGTAGTTCGCGTTCGTCCGGTCCATAGCGCTGCACCTTTCGGTCGTTCGACCGGGCTCTGTGTCCCGGTCACGTGGGGGAGCTAGAGCAGCCGGCGTGCCAACGCCGCTCCCGAAGGAGACACTGGGGGCAGGCTGGAAATCCGTATCCCATGGGATAAACACCTATCCTGATGGCTCAAAAGGCGAAGGCGCGGCGGACGGTCGTCATCGGGATGCTGGGGACGACGCTGGACACGGGGATGGGGGCGCACCGCTGGACGCGGTGGCGGCCCACGGTGTCGCTGTGTCAGCAGGAGGACCTGCTGGTGCACCGGCTGGAGCTGCTGCACCCGCCCCATGGGACGTCGCTGGCGGCGGTCATCCGGGACGACATCGCGCGGGTGTCACCGGAGACGGAGGTGCGGCTCACGTCACTGCCCATCCGGGATCCGTGGAACCTGGAGGAGACGTACGGCGCGCTCCTGGACCACGTGCGCGCGAACTCCTTCCATCCGGAGGAAGAGGACTACCTGGTGCACATCACCACGGGTACGCACATCGCGCAGATCTGCATGTTCCTCCTGGTGGAGAGCCGGCTGATTCCGGGCCGGCTGGTGCAGACGTCCCCGGGCAAGGGGAAGGACCACGGGGCGGTGGGCACGCACGCCATCATCGACCTGGACCTGTCGAACTACGACACGCTGGCGGCGCGCTTCCGGCAACAGCAGCGCGAAGGCCTGTCATTCCTCAAGTCCGGCATCGACACGCGCAACGCCGCGTTCAACCGGATCATCGAGCGGATTGAACAGGTGGCGGTGCAATCCCGAGCGCCGCTGCTGCTGACGGGCCCCACGGGCGCGGGCAAGTCGCAGCTCGCGAAGCGCATCTACGCGCTGAAGAAGGCGCGCAACCAGGTGACGGGACCGTTCGTGGACCTGAACTGCGCCACGCTGCGCGGCGACGGCGCCATGTCCACGCTCTTCGGCCACGTGAAGGGCGCGTTCACGGGCGCGGTGGGAGACCGGCCCGGCCTGATGCGGCAGGCGAACGGCGGCGTGCTGTTCCTGGACGAGATTGGAGAGCTGGGCGCGGACGAGCAGGCCATGTTGCTGCGAGCACTGGAGGACAAGCGGTTCCTGCCGGTGGGCGCGGACAAGGAGGCGGAGAGCGACTTCCAGCTCATCGCGGGAACGAACCGCGACCTCCAACTGGACGTGGAGCGGGGACGGTTCCGCGAGGACCTACTCGCGCGCATCAACCTGTGGACCTTCCGGCTGCCCGCGCTGCGCGAGCGTCCGGAGGACATCGCGCCCAATCTGCAATACGAACTGGATCAGGCGTCCCAGGCGTTGGGGACGCGGGTGACGATGAGCAAGGAGGCGCAGGAGTATTTCCTGCGCTTCGCCACGTCCCCTGAAGGCCGGTGGAGCGGCAACTTCCGGGACCTCAACGCGGCGGTGCTGCGCATGTCCACGCTGGCGGCCGGTGGGCGCATGACCCGCGACGTGGTGGACGAGGAGTTGGACCGCCTGCGTTCGCAGTGGCGGCCCGCGGGCGCGGCGGCGATGTCAGCAAGTGAGGACGTCTTGGTGGAGGTGATGGGAGCGGCGCGGGCGGCGGAGCTGGACCGGTTCGACCGCGTGCAGCTCGCGGATGTGGTGACGGTGTGCCGCTCCGCGCGCTCATTGTCGGACGCGGGCCGGATGTTGTTCGCGCAGTCACGAGCGCAGAAGAAGAGCGTCAACGACGCGGACCGGCTCCGGAAGTACCTGGCGCGTTTCGGGCTGGCGTGGGCCGACGTGAGTGGTCGCGATGCGGAGTGATGCCACCCCGTGGGCCCTGTTGGATGGACCCACGGGGAGGCCCGGCGTCAGCGGAAGGTGTCCGCGATGGACCGGCATTGCTTCGTGGCCAAGGCCTCATCGAGCACCCGGACCTCGCCCTCCTCCGGAGAAGCCGGGACGGGCGCGTTCGAGCCGCCCAGCCACGCGGGCGGCACCATGCATTCGAAGGTCAGTGGTCCCTCGAACGTCGCACGCACGCGCCCGTCCTTCATCCGGACCTCACCCTTCGCCTGCTTCCCGGTGACGGTCAGCTCCAGGGTGCCCTCGTCCATCATCATCGCGGGCTCCCCAGCCAGTTGGTAGTCCACCACCGCCAGGCCCGCTCCCAACGCCGTCTGTGGGATGATTCGAGCGGTGGCGTGCTTCGACGTGACGAACTTCTCATTCACAGGCATGCGGAATCGCCAGGTGCCCCCGTCCTGCGACTGCGCGCTCAGCGCGACCATCCACAAGGTGACGGGTGGATCCACCAGGAAGTCGGCGCTGAACCGGACGGACGGGGCGGAGTAGGCACGGTCGTCAGCCCGCACCGTGGCCGCGCCGCGTGGCTGGGGGAGCTCCGCCGCCGTGAGGGCACCACGCGACGTCACCCGCTCCTCCCTCGGCTTCGAGCAGGCGCCCAGGAGCAGCGCCACCATCAGGACCCCGTGCCGCATGCTCAGCACCCCACCCGCAGGACCATGGCGCTGACGGTGGTGTTGTCGTTCTCCCTCAGCTCGTCCACCGCGCCCGCCGGATCCATGTCCAGGTAGACGTAGTACGTGGTGAACGGCAGCGTCGAAGGCACCGTGAAGCCCAGCGAATAGATGCCCTCCGAGAACGCGCCCAGCGAGTGGTTGAACGTGCCCACCACGTTGGTGGACTCGTAGTAGCCATTCGGCGGCGCCGTCGGACTCAGGCGCACGCGCATGGAGTAGGACGACACGGCCGCGTTGCCCAGGTTGCCCACGTAGAACTTCACGCTCTGCGCCGTGCCCCGGCACACCGACTTCGTTCCGGCCGGGTCCAGCGTCTGCGCCACGTCCCCCACCACGCCCATGGCGGACGGCAGCAGGTTCGGCTTCGTCACCGAATAGCCGTACAGCGTGTTCATGCCCTGCGCGTTCGTGGGCCACAGCGTGGAGGACTCGTAGCCGCCCGTCACCAGGTGCGGCGGCGAGGTGCGCAGGATGCTGTGCCCGCCCTCGTGCTTGAAGCCGAAGAAGTGCCCCGCCTCGTGCACGAACGTGCCCCGGCCGGACGTGCCGAACGCATTGCCGGTGCGCGGCGTGAAGTCCAGGTCGCTGGCGATGCAGACGTCCGCCTCGTCGATGCCGTTGCTCCCGATGAAGCACAGCCCCACGACGGAGTACGTCACGCCGTTGTTCCCGTCGATGGACGCCCGGTCACACAGGCCGATCTCGTTCTGCCCATCGCTGTGGTCCAGCGAGCAGTCCGTCGCCGCGTTCACGTTGAAGCCACTGACGATGTGAGACAGGTCGTCCCACTGCCGCAAGCCGTTCCAGTACGCCGTGTTGACGTTGCCGGAGTCCGGGATGCTGCACCGGTTCCGGTACACGGCCGGCCCGCTGTACCACTTCACCGGCGTCCCGTTGCACGTGTCCCAGGCGGCGGCGCCCGCCTCCATGCCGCCCAGCACCAGCGCCGCGACGACGCCCACGAATGTCGTTGTCTTCATGGCGGACCTCATCACGGCTGGCCGGGCGGGATGTCCCGCTCGGGCTGGAGGGGAACGGCACCCGGCACCACGGACGCGCCCGCGGCGGGCGTCACCGGTACGGACAGCGACGACGCGGTGGTGACGGGCTCCTCGCGGAACGCACCCGTCACCGTGAGCCCACGCGCGCGCAGGTGGCTCTGGAGCAGCGAGAGGAACGCCTCCCGCTCCATCCCCTCCGGAGCTCCCCGGGCTTGCGCCTCCTTGAGCAGCGCCGGACGGGCGCCCATCAGGTCCACCGTCTCGAACACCGGCGCCGTCTGCCGCACCCCCGCCGAGCCCAGGCCCGCCACGAGCCCGCCCTCTGCCCCCACCAGCACCTCGCGGCCCGCCACCGACTCCACTCGGAAGGCGTGCTCGTCCAGCACCGGCGACAGGCTCCACCCGGTGTTGCGCAGGAAGACCACGTAGCGCGCGCCCCGGACGAAGCGGGGCACATGGCTCACCACGAGCTGCCGTCCATCCGGCAGCATCCCTCCGGCCTGCTTGAGGCGCAGCTCACGCGGAGCCGCGCCCAGGTGTGCCCGCACGTTCCCCAGCGTCACCACCGTCCACGGGCCCGTGCGCGGCGAGTACTCGCTGCGCACGTCCGTGACTTCACCCTCCACCACGGAGGCCGTCTGGTCGAACAGGCCGAGCAGGCTGTCCACCGCGCGCGGCGGCCGCAGCGACGCTTCCGCGGACAGGGGGCTCTCCTGCCGCGCGGGGGCTTCGTCCCCACTGGCGGCGCTGCACCCCGTCACTCCCAGGAGGAGCAGTGCGCACGCCCCCCTACTGAACGTCGTCCATGGTCTGCCCACGCGCATCACGTCCGCTCCCTTCGTGTCGTCAGTGGATGAGATAGAAGGCGTCCTGGCGCGGCACGAAGAACCGCCAGCCTTCGTCCGTCAGGTACGCCGGATCTTCCTGCATCACCGCCACCTGCTGCCCGCCCCACTCAGGCACGGCGGTGGTGGTGCTGAGCTCGACGGCGAGGTACGAGCCCTTGCGCAACAACCGGGGCGCCTCCGAGCGCGACGCCGCGCGGAAGTCGATGGATGAGCCCAGCGCATGGCCCTGCGCGCCCAGCGGATGGCTGTAGACCTTGGCTTCGATGCCCCGCTCCTTCATCTCCGCCATCGTCGCGTCGTAGACGTCCGCCGACGAGCGCCCCGGCCGCGACGCCCGCAGCATCAGCGCGTCCTGCAGCGTCCGCGTGTTCTCCAGCGCGCGCTTCAGCCCCTCCGGTGCGTCCTGCTCGCCGTCCTTCAGCACGTACGCCATCTTCTGCCAGTCCGTGCTCAGCCCCAGCGCCGAGACGCCGAAGTCCACGTGCAGCAGGTCGCCGCGCTGGATGACCACCGCCTCGTCCGCCACCGCCAGGAAGCCTCGGGAGAAACCGTCCTTCATGCCCTGCCGCTGCACGCGCAGGTCCGGCTGGAACCACGTGCCCACGCGCGCCTCGAAGAGCGCGTCGTAGAGCCAGCGGCGCACGTCCCCCACCGTCGTCTTGCCGGGAACCACCACCTCGTTGGAGAGCGCCCGCTTCACCAGCGACTCCGTCAGCACCACCAGGTCGCGGTAGGGCGTGAGCTCGCCGGGCAGCCGCGTGTCCAGGTACTCCTCGATGAGCGGCGCCGCGCTCACGAAGCGCGCTTCCGCGGACGGGCCCAGCGCCTCCACCAGCCACTTGTAGGTGTCGTGCGTCAGGCTGCGCGTCACGCCCCGCCGCCCGTCCATGGCCAGCGCGATGGTGCGCGGGTGGTAGCGCGCGTCCAGGTCCGCGAGCGCCTCCGTCTGCTTGCGCTCCACCGGGGGCGCCTGGAAGAAGCGCGCCACCGCCTCCGTGGCGTAGCCCGTCAACGCGACCTTCTGGAGCCCCGCGTCGCCCGCGTCCACGAAGACGAACACGTCGCGGTTGCCCGCGTACGGCAGCGGCGGCGCGACCCAGGCCGTCAGCGGATCATCGTGGAACTCCTCGTTGACCACGACCCACATGGCCACGCCGTGCCGGCGCATCATGTCCAGCAGCAGGCCATGCCGCTCCTTCAGCCAGGACTCGCGCAGGGCCCGCTCCTGGGACGGCGGCGGCACGGGTGGGGTCGTGAGGGCGGTGGGGGCGCTCACGGGAACGGTGGCACACGCCACCAGACAGCCCAGGCTCAGTGCGGGCAGAACTGCGCGCCAATGGTTCATGTCGGGAACTCCGGGTCGGGAAGGAGGTGGAGCAGCCTAGCGCGCCCGAAAAACCGAAGCCCCCCGCTCCCGGAACCCATGGGGTCCGGGAACGGAGGGCCTGGGGCGCATTCCCACCTGCTCACCCGCTCGGATGTCCTCGCTCCCACACGCTTCCGGATCCCGTCCCCCCCGGTCCGGGACACCTGGAATCCGGCAGGCCTCACGGCCCGCGAATCCACTGGAAGCGGCGGCCCTCCCCCGAAGGCCGCGTGGAGCGCGGACATCCAACCGCGCGCGCCGTTACCTCAGTAGCTGGCGACCCAATCCAGGTCGCTTTCCTCGAAATCGAAGAGCGATTCCTCGCCTTCGTGCCGGGAGTCCTCATCCCCGTCCCCCTCTTGCTCCTCGACCCGGTACCCCCTCGGCTCCCGGACCTCGTCCTCCGGCCGCACGCCCGCGCCCCCGTTGGAACCGGGCGCCCACAGCTCGCCGTCCCCCTGGCTCCACGCATCGATGCGGTACATCGCGTCCCCCCGGTGCGGTGTCTTGCCGTCCACCCCGCCGCCGCCGCCACGCCGCGCCTCGATTAATAGACGCCGATCGCCAGAATCCTTGGGTCGCCCCCGGTCATTTCAGGAACGAGCCCCCCTGCCGGAGCGCCAGGGCCCGGATTCCGGCCTCCTCGCTCCACCCCGGCTCCCCCCGGCGGGCCACGGCCTCGAAGGCCTCCGCCGCCTGGAGCGGGAGCCCCATGGCCCGGAGCACCAGCGCCCGGTTCCACAGGGCCTGGGGATGGTCCGGTGCCTGACGCAACACGCCTTCGAGCAGTGCCAGGGCGCCCCGCCAATCCCCCGCCGCCATCGCCACCACGGCCCGGTCGCTGTCCCGGTCCAGCGAGGGGGCGCTGCGCGCCAGGAAGTCCGACGCCTGACGCAATTCGCCGCGCACCAGGTAGGCCGCCGCGATGCCGTGCAGGTCCCCCCGCTCCTCCAGCGCCGCCAGGGTCCGCAGGGGCACCGGCGGTTCGGTCGCGAGCGCCGCTCCGCCCCTCGCCCCCGTCCGGACCGGGACGTAGGGGAGGTAGCGGTCCGCGGCCGGGTACGCGATGCGCGCCTCCAGCTCCCGCGCGGACGCATCCGCCCGCCACGCGTCCCCCGGCCGGAAGCCGTCCCCGGTCATGAACGCGGCGAGCGCGCCCAGCCCCATGGCCATCACCGCCCCCAGCGCATGCCTCCACCGGCCGCGCGGCAACGAGAAGCGGAACGGCAAACGGACGGGGGCAGGCGGTGGTGGCGCGTCGTTGTGGGCCACCGCGCCACACAGGGCCTGGACGCTGAGCATCTCCAACTGCATGGCATCATGCAGCCCGCTGGCGCACGCACGGCAGAGGGCCAGATGGAGCCGGAAGTGCTCCTCGTCCCCCGATTCCAGCTCCCCATCCAGGAACCGGTAGAGCTTCTTGCACCAGAGATCCATCAAGCGTCAGGGCCTGGAGTCGCGAGGCCGCCTCCCGTCCCTTGCGAAACGCGAGCGGGAGCAATCCTTGGTGGATTCCGCTGGCAGCGTTCGCCGCTGGCTCCCTCGCCTGCCCCCCAGGGAGGAGCAGGCGGCGAGGGCCCTTTTCAGCGGCGCGTGCGGGGGCGCAGCAGCGTCGCGCCGGAGCGGCTGGTGCGCGGGCACGGAAGGCGCGGCGCGCTGACGGCCTCCACGGCCTCCGTCTCCGCGAACCAGGGGCAGCAGTTGGCGCACCCCGGACAGCGGCGGCGGAAGCGGCGGGCGCCCTGGTGCCAGGCGCGGCCCTCGCGCTCCGGGGGCAGGGGCGCCTGCGCGGCGAGCACGTCCCCGGGCCAGCTCTCCGGCACGTCGTCCCAGTCGGACCCGGGCACCGTCTCGCGGGCCTGGCGGGCGGACACCCAGCGCTCGCTCTCCGCCGGATCCTCCAGCGCGAGCCTCGCGAGCATCTCCAGTTGCAAGAGGTCGTGGAAGCGGCGGGCGCAGACGTCGCAGGTGGCCAGGTGGCCCCGGACGCGGCGCTGGTCCTCGGCGGACAGGCTCCCGTCCAGGAAGGGCTGGAGGTCCTCACACTCACACGCGGTGCTCATCGTTCCCTCTCCTGGCGGCGGCGTTCCGCGGTGTCGTGGAGCATGGCCTTGAGGCGGCGGCGGGCGTGGAAGAGCCACGTGCCCACCGTTCCCGCGCTGGGGGTGTTCATCCGCCGGGCGATCTCCGCGTGGCGCAGGCCCCGCGCGTGCAGTTCGAACGCCTGGCGCAGCTTCTCATTGAGCCGCGCCACGGCCTGGCGCAGCTCGTCCTCCGTGACGCACTCCCACTGCTCGGGCTCCGGCGCGTCCTCCGGGTCCTCGAAGAGCATGTGGACGTTGTGCAGGTCCACCCGGCGGTCCGTCTCCGCGCCCTGGCGGCGGCACTGGTCCAGGAACCGGTTGTGCAGCACGCGCACCAGCCACGCGCGGCGTGCGGGCTCCGGCCAACGCTTGAGCCGCTCCCATTGCAGGAGCGCGCGCAAGAGCACGTCCTGCACCAGGTCGTCGCAATCACTGGCACTCTTGCCGCAGACATTACGCGCGATGGCGACCAGCACCGGCTGATGGCGGATCGCGAACGCGGCGAACTCCCCTCCAGAGCCCTCCCGGACTGGCGGCTCCTCCCTCCCTGGCACCATGCGACCGCCTCCCTTCCCTCCAGAGAACGCCGAGGGCCGGATTCTTTTTTTCTCACGGATGCGACAAACGCTGTCGCGCTTCTTTCCGCGTCACGGCGACCAGTACGGCTGAAACACTTCAAGCAGACGCCAATTCCTTGCATGGAATAGACAGACATCCAGGGACTCCCCGGTTCAATGCCTCTCCATGGGTGTGACTTGCCTCCGGGGTGGCGCGTGCCGGACCCTGCGTGAAAAAGGGGGGCGGAAAATGGGCGTCCAGCATGCCCCAGGGGCTTTCCGGCGGCTGGAGCGTTTTCGTGAACGCGCGGATCCGCGGTGTGCGCGGGTCGCGGTGGCATCTCCTGGTGCGTCAGGCGGGGGGACGTGTCCCGCCGCGTCGTGTTCCGGGCCTGGAGGAGGCCCCCTGGGGGCACGGGGAAGCGTCCTCGGGCGTAACTCCCCCCTTGCGTGCCTGGGGAGTCCTTTGGTCCTCTTGGGTCACCGCCGTATGCCCATGGAAACCGCCGCCGACAGCCGAGAGTACCGCGTGGTCTTCTTCTGCCCCGCGTCGAACGCCCGGCTCGAGCGGCTGGAGGTCCCGGTGCGCCGGCTCCTGTCGCGCATCCAGGCACCGCCGGCGGAGCTGGCCCCGCTGAGTGAGGCCGGGGCGCTCACGGAGGCCGGGTGGCAGGTCTACCTGGTGCGTTCGCTGACGGAGCGCAGCGCGGCGCAGGCCATGGCGGCCTACGTCAGCGAGGCCACCTGCGCGCTGGCGGCGGAGGTGGACGCGGAGGTGCTGGGGCTCTACGTGGACGTGTCCGGGGACTCCGCGCGCATCTGCCGGTGCGGCCCGGAGGACGGGCCGGAGACCTTCGCCGGGCGGAGGCAGGCCGCGCTCACCCGCACGTCCGAGTGGCTGGAGGTCGCCCCCGCGAGCCTGTCCGCCCTCTTCCAGTTGGATCCGCCGGACGCCGAATACGAGCCGGACGCGGACGACCGCTTCGTCGAGGAGAAGCTGCGTGAAGCGCGGGCCTTGATGGACCGCTACCGCACCGCGGCGAAATGAGGTCGAGCACCCCGGAGGACCTGTCGGGCCGTTGTGAGCGGTGCTACCTGCCCACGGCCCTGTGCCTGTGCGCGGACGTGCCCGTCATCCCCACGCGCACGGAGCTGCTGATCATCCGGCACAACAAGGAGTCGCAGAAGAGCACCAACACGGCGCGCATCGCGGCGCTGGCCCTGCCCCGCTGCCACATCGTGTCCTATGGCGCGCCAGGGGCCCCCTTCGACGCGTCGGTGCTGGACACGCCGGACACGTGGCTGCTCTTCCCGGACGCACCGGAGGCGGAGGGCCCTCCGCCGAAGCGGCTCGTGGTCATCGACGGGAGCTGGGCGCAGGCGCGGCGCATGGTGCAGCGCGTCCCCGCCCTGCGGCGACTGCCGGGCATGAGGCTGCCGCCGCCCGCGCCGGATACGCGCCGCCTGCGCAAGCCGCCGCACCCGGACGGGATGTCCACGCTGGAGGCCATGGCCGGCGCGCTCGCGCGGCTGGAGGGCGAGGAGCTCGCGAAGCCGCTGCTCACGCTGCACGAGCTGATGATTGAACGCGTGCTCGCGAGCCGCGGCCGGCTGGGGTGGGAGAACTACCTCTGACGCGCTGATGCGGCGACGGGCCTCCTACTGGAGGACCTTCTGCATCTCCGCCGCGAAGGGCACGGGCTCCAGGAAGCCCGTCACGCGCGGCTTCGTCAGCACGGTGCCGTCCGGGTTCACGAAGGCCACCGTGGGCAGGCCCTCCACGCCCAGCTGCTCCATCAGCGCGTCCAGGCGGTCCTCGCTGTTCGTCGCGTCGATCTTGATGGTGAGGAAGCGGCTGTCCTCGGCCTGGGAGATGACCTCCGTGGACGGATACGTCAGCCGGTCCAGCTCCTTGCAGGCCGCGCACCAGTCCGCGAAGAAGTCGATGAGCACCGGACGGCCCTCCTTCTTCGCCGCCGCGAGCACCTGCTCGAACTGGCTGGCGTCGAACGTTGCCTTCTTCGCCGGCATCACGTGGTGCCACTGCCAGGACGGCGCCACCGGGTGCTCCTGGAGTCCCATGCGCACCCACAGCTCACCCGTGGGCCGCGCGTCCAGCGCTCCGCCGCGCATCACCAGCGCACCCACCACCAGCGTCACGCCCAGCGCCTTGAAGCCGAAGTCGCGCGCGCCTTCCTTGAACGAGCGGTGCACCGCGCCCACCAGCACGCCCACCACCACCAGCACCGCGGCCAGCACCGCGCCGGGCACCTGGCCCACCTCGGCGCCCAGCGCCTTCACGGTGTCGCGCGCCCAGGGGAAGGCGTCCTTCACGTACGAGAACGCGAGCGCCACCAGCATGATGCCCAGCACGCTCTTCACCCACTCCATCCACACGCCACCGCGCGGCAGGCGCACGGTGAAGACGCCGATGAGGAAGAACGGCACGCCGATGCCCAGCGCGTAGATGAACAGCAGCGTCGCGCCCAGCGTCGTGTTGGCGGACTTCGCCACGAAGGCCAGGAGGCCCGTGAGCACCGGCCCCGTGCACGGCGCCGCCAGGAACCCGGACACGCTGCCCATCACGAACGCGCCGACGATGCCCGCGCCGCCCACGTTGCTCAGCTTCGTCTGCATGGACGACGGCAGCGCCAGCTCGAACGCGCCGAACATCGACGAGGCCAGCAGCAGCAGGAACAGCGCCAGCCCCAGCACCACCACGGGACTGCCCAGCATGGAGCCGAAGGCCTGGCCCGTCTTCGCCGCCAGGACGCCCAGCGCGCTGAACACCACGCCCATGCCCACGATGTACGACGTCGTCAGCGCCAGCGAGCGGCCCCGCGACTCCGCCTTCCTCGCGCCGAACACCGACACGGTGATGGGGATGAGCGGGTACACACACGGTGTCATCGCGGTGAGCAGGCCACCGGCGAACACCACCAGCGCGCCCCACGCGAGGTTGCCGGACTCCAGGAACCGGGCCGCGTCCAGCCCGGCGCTCGGGCCCGTGGGCAACAGCCACGGCACCACCACCACCGCCACTCCCGCCACCACCGCCGCCAGCGTCAGCTTCTTCGTGTCCATGCGTGCCTTACGCCTCCGCGCGTCCGGACCTTCGGAGGCTCCCTTCTATATGCGGAGGCCGGGGACGCGGCTACCCCGCAGGCTGCTGCGCAGGGGAGGCAGGCACCTTCAGCCCCGCGGAGCGTGCCAGCCCCATCACGCCCTCCACGGCGGCGGCGATGTAGCCAAAGGGGTTCGCTCCATCCACCGCCGTCACGTGCACCTCGCCCATCTGCTGCTGGAAGGCCGCCGCCACCTGCGGCAGCTGCCGCGCCAACGTCAACTGGATGACCTCCGGGCTCACCGAGTTCTCGATGTCGCGCAGCGTCTTCGCCCGCTCCAGCTCCAGCCCCTGCTGCGCGCGGGTGCGCCGCAGCTCCAGCTCCGCGATGCCGGCCTCCGCCTCCGCGATGGACTGCTTCGCCAGCAGCACCTGGAGCCGGGCGGACAGCTGCTCGGCCTCCTGCCGGGCCTCGGCGAGCTGGACCTCATGACGCGCGGCCTCCGCCTCCTGCTGGCGGCGCATCCGCTCCAGCTCCACCTGCGCCTTGGCGGCCTCCGCCTCCTGCTCCCAGCGCAGCTCCTCCAGTTCCCCCTGCGCGCGGTTGTACGCGAGCTGCCGTTCGCTCGTGAGCCGCGCCTCCTCCAGCCGCGCGTCCGTGGCCAGCGCCTCCAGCCGGGCCTGCTCCTTCAGCGCCTCCGTGCGTGTGCGGACCTCCTCCTGCGCGGTCAGCTTCGCGAGCGCCACTTCGCGCTCCACGGAGGTCCGCTCCTGCTGCTGCTGGCGCGCCTGCTCCATCTTCGCCTGGGCCAGCCGCGCCTCCTGCGCGAGCTGCTCCATCTGCGCCTGCTCCTCCGTGGCCTGGGTGCGCTGGCGGACCTCCTCGCGCGCGGCGAGCTTCTGGAGGTTGAGCACACGCTCGGCCTCCGTCTCCTCGCGCCGCACGAAGCGCTCCTTGGCCAGCTCCGCCTCGCGCGCCTGCCGCTCCTGCTCCCGCCGGAAGCGGGCCTGCATGTGTTCGAAGACAGAGGAGGACAGGACGCGCACGTCCTGGATTTCAATCGTGTCCAGCAGCACGCCCCAGCCCGTATCGGTGCGGTCCTCCAGCCGGCCCCGCCCGGAGAGCACCGGGGCAATCTCGCGCATCAGCTCCGCCGCGATGCCCTCCTTGCGCCGGGTGAGGCACTCCTCCACGGTGAGGTTCGCCACCAGCCGGCGCGCCGCGCCCACGAACATCTCCCCGAGCAGCTCCGCCAGCTTCTCCTGCGCGCGCTCCGGATAGCTGAAGTTGAGCATCCGGAAGGCCACCAGCGGATCCGCGATGCGGTACACCGCCAGGCCCGTCACCGCCACGCCGACCTTCTCGCTCGTCACCTGATCCGCGGTGAACTGGAACCGCTGGATGCTGGTGGGCACGATGGCCACCGAGTCCCCCGGCAGCTTGAAGCAGCTCGCGCCCTGGCCGCTCACCTCGCGCACGCGCCCCCGGCGCATGTGGATGAGGAACTCGCTGGGCCGCGCGGTGATGAGCCCCCACTTCTTCACCTTGTCCGGATCCTCCGCGGGCTTGCCCGCCCGCCAGCCGTCCGCGTAGCGGGAGCGCTCCAGGCCCCCCTCCAGGCGGATCAGCGACGGCCGCCCCGTCCCGTCCTGCTGCGTGTCCTGGGCGTTGCTCCGGGCCTGCGACTTCGCGTTGGCGCTCATGTGGTGGCACCCTCCGCGCTGTCTCCAGTGCAGGCGCCCGGCCATGCCCCGGGGTACCGCGAAACGGGCACTTATGGGCGCGCGAAGCGCTGTTTCGGATCACCCCGCTCCAATCCGGCGCAGTTGGAGTGCTCCACTCTGGAGGTGCGTTGAACCAGCCCGGTGCACTCCACGACCAGATGCGTCGCGGACAGGGGCCTCGGACCCCATGTTCCCTTGACCCGAGGGGGGTCGATTTTATAATTGACCAGTCCGGTCCACATTCGTGTGGGCCCATGTAGACCCTGCCGCTGCGCGCGGACCCACCGCGTCGCCGGGGAGCGGAGGGGTGTTCCACCCTCCTGCGTCACTTCTTCCTGAGGACTTCATGCTGAGCCTGCCCATCTACATGGACAACCACGCGACCACCCCGCTCGACCCGCGGGTGCTGGAGGCGATGTTGCCCTACCTCCGCGAGGACTTCGGCAACGCGGCCAGCCGCAATCACGCGTTCGGCTGGAAGGCCGAGGCCGCGGTGGAGAAGGCGCGCCGGCAGGTGGCGGACCTCATCGGCGCGTCGGAGAAGGAGATCGTCTTCACCTCCGGCGCCACCGAGTCCGACAACCTGGCCATCAAGGGCGTCATCGAGTTCTACAAGTCCAAGGGCGACCACATCATCACCCTGAAGACGGAGCACAAGGCCGTCCTGGACACCTGCAAGCGCCTGGAGCGCGTGCGCCAGGAGCGCCTGGACGAGCTCAAGCTCCTGCGCCTGGGCCAGCTGGCCGAGCGCGACGTCACGCCGGAAGGAGTCCCCGAGCTGGCCGCGAAGTTCAACCTGGACGCGGACGACACGTACAAGAAGTGGGCGGAGATGCCCACGGGCGGCGCGCGCGTCACCTACCTGGACGTGGAGAAGGACGGCCGCGTGAGCCTGGAGAAGCTGGCCGCGGCGATGACGCCCAAGACGGTGCTCGTCTCCATCATGTTCGCCAACAACGAGATCGGCGTGGTCCAGCCGGTGGCGGAGATTGGCAAGCTGTGCCGTGAGAAGGGCGTCCTCTTCCACTGCGACGCGGTGCAGGGCGTGGGCAAGGTGCCCTTCGACGTGGAGAAGATGAACGTCGACCTGGCCTCCATCAGCGCGCACAAGATGTACGGCCCCAAGGGCGTGGGCGCCCTCTACGTGCGCCGCAAGCCGCGCGTGCGCATCGCGCCCATGGTGGACGGCGGCGGTCACGAGCGCGGCATGCGCAGCGGCACGCTGAACGTGGCGTCCATCGTCGGCTTCGGCGCGGCGGCGGAGGTGGCGCGGCAGGACCTGCCGGAGGAAGCGGCGCGCCTGTTCCGCCTGCGTGAGCGGCTGCGCACCGGCATCATGGAGCAGCTGGACATGGTGACGGTGAACGGCAGCCTGGAGCACCGCATGCCGGGCAGCCTCAACATCTCCTTCTCCTACGTGGAGGGCGAGGCCCTGATGATGTCCATCAAGGACGTCGCGGTGTCGTCCGGCTCCGCGTGCACGTCCGCGTCGCTGGAGCCCTCCTACGTGCTGCGCGCGCTGGGGGTCGAAGAGGACATGGCGCACAGCTCCATCCGCTTCGGCCTGGGCCGCTTCAACACGGAGGAGGAGGTCGACTTCGTCATCCGCCTCGTGGTGGACAAAGTCCGCAAGTTGCGAGACATGAGCCCCTTGTACGAGATGGCCAAGGAAGGCATCGACCTCAAGAGCATCGAGTGGACCGCCCACTAAGCGCTCCCCTCCCCTCAAGACTTCCCGCCGGGCACGGAAGCCCCCGCCCGCCCGGCCGCGCATCGGTTGTCTCCGAAGCGCATCAGTTCAAGCGTTGTGCAGAAGGAGCGTGAGACGCATGGCTTACAGCGAGAAGGTCATCGAGCACTACGAGAACCCCCGCAACGTGGGGACGCTCGACAAGAACGACCCGAACGTCGGCACGGGCCTCGTGGGCGCCCCCGCCTGCGGCGACGTGATGCGCCTCCAGCTGAAGATCAGCGACTCGGGCGTGATTGAGGACGCGCGGTTCAAGACCTTCGGCTGCGGCTCCGCCATCGCGTCCAGCTCGCTCGTCACCGAGTGGGTGAAGGGCAAGACGGTGGATCAGGCCATGACCATCTCCAACAAGGACGTGGCCCGGGAGCTGGCGCTGCCCCCAGTGAAGATCCACTGCTCCGTGCTGGCCGAGGACGCCATCAAGGCGGCCATCGAAGACTTCAAGAAGAAGCGCGCGTCGCGGCAGGCCTGAAGTCCCGCGCGGCACCTCTTCCAGGATTGAGGACGACCCCATGAACGAGCAGGCCCAGACGACCCAGGCCCCTCAGACGCCCCCCAAGCCGGCCCCCAAGGGCATTGGCCTGGCGGACAGCGCGGTGGCGCGCCTCAAGCAGCTGCTGGCGGAACGGCAGACGCCGGACGCCGGTCTGCGCATCGCGGTGAAGGGCGGCGGGTGCTCCGGCCTCCAGTACTCCATGGAGTGGTCGGAGAAGTCCCGCGAGCGCGACAAGGTCTTCGAGCGCGACGGCGTGCGCGTCTTCGTGGACCCGAAGAGCTACCTGTACCTCATCGGCACGGAGCTGGTGTTCGAGCAGACGCTGATGGCGTCCGGCTTCAAGCTGAACAACCCCAACATCAAGGCCGCCTGCGGCTGCGGAGAGAGCTTCTCCGTCTGAGCCTGAAGTGGCCTTCCCGCCCGCCCCGTCGGTCAGGGAGCGGGCAGCAGGGGTCCGGCCCGGTGCCGGGCCCCTTTTTCGTTTTCCCATGAGGATGTGCGCACCGTGAGGACCCACTTCGACGTGTTCGGGCTGCCCCGCTCCCACGCCGTGGACGTGCCGGCCCTGGAGAAGCAGTACCGGGAGCTGTCGCTCCAGCTGCATCCGGACCGCGTCGGACCCGGTGACGCGAAGGCGCGCCTGGCCGCCGTGGAGGGCACCACCGCCCTCAACGGGGCCTTCAAGACGCTGAAGGACCCGGTGCGCCGCGCCTTCTACCTGCTCAAGCTCCACGGCGTGGACCTGGACCGCGAGGACGCGGGCGCCCAGAAGGACATGCCCCTGGAGTTCCTGGAGGAGGTCATGGAGCTGCGCGAGGCTTTGGATGAAGCCATCGCGGCCAGGGACCTGCCGAAGGCCCAGGCCATGGCGAAGGACGTGGCGGGCCGCAAGGCGGCGGCCCTCCAGGAGGCCGTGGCGGCGCTCGGTACGCTGGAGGGCGCCGGGGATTCTCCGGACGGGGTGAGAAAGGCATCGCACGCGCTGGGGCGGGTGCGCTACTTCACGCGCTTCCTCGAGCAGGTGGACGCGTTCGAGGAGGAGGTGCTCGCGTGAGCAACAACGGCTATCTGCAGATCCACGACCCGCTCAAGCCGAAGGGCCACGTGGTGGGCATCGACCTGGGCACCACGCACTCGCTGGTGGCGTCCGTGTCCCAGGGCAAGCCCCGGTGCGTTCCGGTGGACGATGGTGACTCGCTGCTGCTCCCATCGGTCGTGCACTACGGTAGGGACGGCGGCGTGGTGGTGGGCGCACGCGCGCGGAAGCTCGCGGCCGAGGCCCCCACGGACACCATCGTGTCGGTGAAGCGCTTCATGGGCCGAAGCCCGGACGACCCGGAGACGCGCAAGCTGGGCCACTACGACTTCGCCCCCGGCGCCAACGTGGTGCGCTTCAACGTGGCCGGTGGCCAGCCGGTGACGCCCATTGAAGTGTCGGGCGAAATCCTGCGCGCCCTGAAGCGCCGCGCGGAGGCGCACTTCTCCGGCAAGGTGGAGCAGGCCGTAATCACCGTGCCCGCCTACTTCGACGACGCCCAGCGCCAGGCCACCCGCGACGCGGGGAAGCTCGCGGGACTGGAGGTCCTGCGCCTGCTCAACGAGCCCACCGCCGCCGCGCTGGCGTACGGCCTGGACAAGGGCAGCCAGGGGATGTTCGCCGTCTACGATTTGGGCGGCGGCACGTTCGACATCTCCATCCTCAAGCTGGAGGACGGCGTCTTCGAGGTGAAGTCCACCGGCGGTGACTCCGCGCTCGGCGGCGACGACTTCGACCGCGCCATCGCGCAGCACGTGCTCCAGAAGCGGGGCGTCCAGGCCCCCACTCCCGCGCAGGTGGCGGAGCTGATGGTCGCCGCTCGAAAGGCGAAGGAGGCGCTCACCGACGCGGCGGAGGTCACGCTCAGCGTGGAGGGCCATTCGCAGCCGCTGTCCCGCGCGGACTTCGAGGCGTGGATCCAGCCGCTCGTGGCGAAGACGGGCACGGTGTGCCGGCGGGCCCTGAAGGACGCGGGCGTGGCGGCGGGCGAGCTGGACGGCGTCATCCTGGTGGGTGGCTCCACGCGCGTGCCCGCGGTGCGCCGCTTCGTGGCGGAGCTGTTCGGCCGCGAGCCCCTGGGCGACATCGATCCGGATCAGGTCGTGGCGCTGGGCGCGGCAGTGCAGGCGAGCCTCCTCACCGACGGCGACCGTCAGGACGAGGTGCTGCTGCTGGACGTCATCCCCCTGTCGCTGGGCCTGGAGACGATGGGCGGCATCACGGAGAAGCTGATCCCTCGCAACTCCACCATCCCCACGGCGGCGGCGCAGGTGTTCACCACGTTCAAGGACGGGCAGACGGGCCTGGACGTGCACGTGGTGCAGGGCGAGCGCGAGCTGGTGCAGGACAACCGCAGCCTCGCGCGCTTCACGCTCTCCGGCATCCCCACCATGGCGGCCGGCATGGCCCGCGTGGAGGTGCGCTTCCAGGTGGACGCGGACGGCATCCTGTCCGTCACCGCGAAGGAGCAGAGCACCGGCGTGGCGCAGGCCATCACCGTGAAGCCCAGCCATGGCCTGACGGAGGAGGAGATTGAGAAGATGCTCCTCGACTCCATCGACTTCGCGGAGGACGACATCCAGGCCCGCCAGCTGCGCGAGCAGCAGGTGGAGGCCGAGCGCGTCCTCTCCGAGGCCGACCGCCAGCTGCGCGAGAACGCCACGCTGCTCCAGGCCGGCGAGCCGGAGGCCATCCAGGCCGCCATGGCTCGCGTGCGCGAAGCCGCGCAGGGCAAGGACTACCTGGCCGTGAAGGAGGCCCTGCACGCGCTGGACGAGGCGTCCCGGGCCTTCATCGAACGGGTCATGAACCACGCCATCACCCAGGTGGTGTCCGGCCATTCCGTGGAGGAGTACTGAGCCGTGCCCAAGGTCACCTTCAAGAGCCCCCTGGCCGAGGTCGCCGTGGACGTGCCCCAAGGCACCACCCTGCTGGACGCCGCGGAGAAGGGCGAGGCCCAGGTGGGCCACAGCTGCGGCGGCGTGTGCGGGTGCTCCACCTGCCATGTCTGGATCCGCAAGGGCCTGGACTCGCTGAGCGAGCAGCGTGACGACGAGATGGACCGCCTGGACATGGGCTTCGACGTCCGGCCGTACTCCCGCCTGTCCTGCCAGACGGAGGTCGGCGGCGAGGACGTCACGGTGGAGATCACCGAAGAGTCGCTGGTCGCCTTCATGGACGAGAACCCGGCCATCCGCCGCAAGCTCGAGTCCGAGGGCCGCTGGCCGCTGAAGAAGTAGCCTGAAAAAGGATGCTTGACCGGGCGGGGGAGGTTCTCTATACGTCTCGCCCATCGCGGCGCCGCAAGGCACCGCGAGCCACCTGCCCAGGTGGTGGAATTGGTAGACACACTAGATTCAGGGTCTAGCGCCTGCAAGGGCATGGAGGTTCGAGTCCTCTCCTGGGCATGAAGTAATCGAAGGGCCCCGACCACAAGTCGGGGCCCTTTTTGTTTTCCGGCCCTGCCCTCTTCGCACGGGCGGCTCAGGGCGGCGCGGGTTCCACGGACTCATGCGCCACGTGGTGCGCGGCGGCGTTGGCCAGCCGGCCGCCCTTGCGCAGGTCGCGGATCCGCAGCTTGGAGCGGTGCACGCACCAGGCGCCCACGGCCACCTGGCTGATGACGGTGCCCAGGTGGGTGAGCGTGGCGAAGGCCGCCGCGTCCTCCGGGTGGGAGCCCAGCGCGCGCGCCGCCCAACTGGTGACGAAGTAGTAGATGCCCATGCCCGCCGGGACGCCCGGCAGCGACTGCCCCAGGGAGATGGCGCCCAGTACGACGGCGCCCGCGAAGAGCCCACCGGGGATGTGGACGCCGTGCAGCGCCAGGCCGTACGCCAGCGCGGAGGCGAACACCGGGAAGATGGAGAAGAAGAACACCTTCGCCATGCCCTTGAAGGAGCGCGCGGTGCCCAAGCCCTCGCCCACGTGATTCAGGAAGCTGTCCACGCGGGGCATGGTGTGACGCTGGTGCAGCCAGCGGCCCAGGGGCGCCGCCCAGTGGGCCAGCAGCACCACCAGCGCCACCAGGCCGATGCACAGCGACAGCGCCACGTGCAGCTCCGTCCGGAAGTGGGCCATGGTCTCGCCGAAGGGGCCCAGGAAGGACAGGGCCACCAGCAGCATCAAGCAGGCGAACTCCATCAGCTTGCACACGCCCACGGAGCCCAGGCTCCGGATGAAGGGAATGTTGTGCGTGCGCGACAGGAGGAAGGAGCGCGTCACCTCGCCCAGCTTCCCCGGCAGCGCGTTGTGCACGAAGGCGCCAATGCCCACCAGCTGGAAGCGGTCCTTGAACGGGATGGGCTTGCGCAGCGTGGCCTGCCACTGCACCGCCCGGAGCGGCACCAGCGACGCCTGCAGCAGCATGAACGGCACCAGCCACACCAGGTGCCCCGGCAGGTCACGGACGAACTTGTCCAGGGGGAAGCGCGGCGTCAGCAGGTCCCCGGATCCGCTCAGGTTCCACTTGAAGAACGCGGTGGAGAGCAGGAGCAGGGACAGGACGAGCCCCACCACTCCGCCCAGCACCTTGAGCCACGTGCGTCCACCGGCGTTGGGAAGCCGCATGGTCCTCCCCTTCCTCGGTTTCAATGGAGAATCCGCGGTGAGCCGGTGTCCAGGTAGGCCTCCGCCAGGCGCTCGTGCAACCGCGCGCAGTGGCTGAGGCCAGACAGGTCCACCGGGCCGTTCGCTGGCCACATCACCAGGCTGTCGGACTCCACGCGCGTCAAGCCGCCGTGCGAGCCGAACTCCCACGCGAAGCCCACCGTGCCGCCCTTCTGCACGGCTTCACCGAAGAGGACCAGGTCCCCCGCGGTGTCCATGCGCGGCAGTCCGTGGAGGAAGTCCGCCACGGCGCGCTTGCTGTACTCGGTGGTGAGCGGCGCGCGGTCCAGGTCCTCCGGGCCGTAGACGCCCCCGCCCATCACCACCACCGCCTCCGCGCCCCGGCGCATCGCCACCATGCCGATGTCCGGGTTGTTCGTGGCCCGGGCCAGCACCTCCGGATGCCGCGCCAGCAGCTCGCGCGCCTCCAGCGGCGCGGGACGGCCGCTCAGGTAGACGTGGGCGAAGTTGCCGGCCTCCACCACCACCGGGATGAAGGGCTCGCGCGCGGCGGTGTCCGGGGCGGGAGGCTGGCGCCCGTCCAGCAGGCCGCGGTGTACGTCGGCGCGCAGCGGAGGCACCTCGCCCTCGAAGAGGACGGCCTCCAGGCGCCGGCCCTGGCGCTGCTCCAGGGGCAGGCTGTCCACGTGGCCGTGATCCGACAGGAAGATGACGTCGTAGGGCTCCGGCGCGGCGCGGGCCACGGCGAACAGCCCCGCCAGCGACGCGTCCGCGCGGTGCAGCTCCTGCATCGCCAGCTCCGAGCGCGGGCCGCGGCGGTGGGCCACTTCATCGTAGTTGCCGTAGACCAGGTAGATGAGCGGCACGCCGCGCACCATGTCCACCAGGGACTTGGTGTACGCGAAGCTCCAGCCCAACCGCTGGAGGAGGATGCGGCTGACGAGGAAACCCTGCTCGTGGCGCCAGTCATTGAGCGAGCGCGCCCACTGGCGCACCTCGCGCGCGGCCTGCCAGGACTCCATGCCGAAGGAACGCAGGAAGTCCCACGCGCCCTTCGTGCGCGCCGACCCCAGGCCCTGAAGCTCGTACGCGAACGAGCGCGCCATGAGCTTGAAGCTCGACAGCGTGCTCATGCACATGCGGTTCATGGCGCCCGCGTGGAAGAGCGAGAAGTACGTGTGGCCGCCGTGGTCCAACAAGCTCGTGCGGCCGTGGCCTCGCAGGCGCGCGTCGATGGCCATCGCGTCGCCCGGGGTGTTCATCTGCACCTTGCGGCCGAGCGCCCGGTCGTACCAGCTGTAGCCCGGCAGGTTCGGGTGTTGCAGCCCGTAGAGCAGCCCCGCCTGGAAGAACGGCGTGGACGTGGGCGCGCCCCAGAATGCGTTCTCCAGGTGATACGCGCCAGAGCGGACCAACTGTGAAACAAAGGGCATGCGCCCTGTGACAATGGCCTCGTCGAGCAGCGCCTTGGGCACACCGTCCAGGTGGACGAGCAGAGCGTTCCGAGGCCGACGCGCCGCCACGGGCGGAACTTTCGATCCAATCCTCCGGACGAGGGTATTCGCCCAGTTTCGTGAATTCTCGCTGACGAGCTCGTTGAGACTTTCGCGCACGTTGACGGCTCCCCCATCCCCCAAGGCAAAATGGGCATTCAGGGGGACAGGAGCTTCCGGGGCCGTGTTGCTCTCTTGGAGAGCAGGCGGGCGGATGAGCTGGCTGTCCCGGGCTGGAATCGATGCGCCCCCTCGGGGCTTCACGGGGTTTCGATGCTGGCTCCAGTCGTCTTCCTCTTCTTCATGCTGCTGTCGCTGAGCGCCGTGGCGGCAGGCCGCTCCGCGCCCGGGCTCGTGCCGGTGAAGCGGACGCCGACGATGGACGGCATCGCGCTGCCGCTCGTGTCCTTCAGCTCGGATCAGGGCTTCGGCTACGGCGCTGTCGGCGGCATGTACCTCTATGGCGACGGCACGAAGACGCCCTACGCGCATGCCCTGTCCGCGCAGGTGTTCTTCACCGCGCGCGGCGCCATGAATCATTACCTCCGTTACGACGGCCCGCAGTTGCTGGGGCCCCTGCGTTTGGAGGGACGGCTGGAGTACCGCCAGGAGAAGAGCAGCCCCTTCTTCGGCGCGGGCAACCTGTCCGCCCCGGACTTCCGGGGTGACGTGGATGACCAGAAGTACAACTACGACAAGGGCTCGCCGGGCCTCTGGGTGCGTCTGCGCGGGCGGCCCTTCGGTGAGAAGCACCCGTTCCAGTCGTACGTGGGCTACGGCTGGCGCTACACGAGCGTGTCACCCTACGCGACGTCCATCCTGGCGCAGGAGAAGCCCATCGGCATCGAGGGCGGGCCCAGCGGGCAGCTGCTCGCGGGCGCGCTCTGGGACACGCGCGACGACGAGTCCGACCCCACGTCCGGCGGTGTGGAGGAGATAGCGCTGCGGGTGTCGGGCCTGGCCACCTTCAGCCGCTACCAGTACGCGGGCGTGACGCTGAGCGAGCGCCGCTACATCCGCATCACCCCGCGGCTCGTCTTCGCGCAGCGGCTCACGTTGGACATGCTCTTCGGGGAGGTGCCGTTCTTCGAGTGGATGACCACGGGCGGCGTCAACGTGTCCGAGGGCATTGGCGGCATGAGCAGCGTGCGCGGCATCGAGCGCAACCGCTTCGCCGGCAACGTGAAGGCGTTCAGCAACTCGGAGCTGCGCTTCCAGGCGGCGCGGATGGGCTTCTTCGGGCAGCCGCTGACGCTGGGCGCGGTGGTGTTCCTGGACCTGGGCCGCGTGTGGCATCCGGGTGTGACGGACGGCAAGTGGCATGAGTGGCACCCGGGCATCGGCGGCGGCCTGCGCTTCTCGCGCCGCGCGGCCGTGGTGCGCATGGACTACGCGCGCTCCACCGAGACGGGCCGTCAGCGCTTCTACATCACGTTCGGTCACATGTTCTAACGGCGGGCCCGGGCGCGCGCCGCGCTGATTTCACGTGAGCGCGTCCACCCAGCCACGAAGCCGCGCATCCGTCTGCGCTTCGCCGCGCACGCCCTGCTCCACGTCCAGCGTCAGCGTGAGGAAGCCGCGCGACTCCAGGCCCTCGCGCAGCGCTTCGCGCGCCTGTGCGTCCGGGGCGAAGAGGATGCAGCCGTCACCGCCGCCCGCGCCGGAGAGCTTGCCCGCGCAGTGGTACGACGCGGCGATGGCCAGCACGCGGCGCATGCCTTCTGTCTCCAGCGGGCCCAGCTCCAGGAGCAGCGCGTGCTGGGCCTTCACGGCTTCGGCGAAGGCACGGAAGTCGCCGCCACCCAGACCGTTCTCAATCGCATGGCCCAACGCATCCGAGCGCTCCACGAAGGCCTTGCGGCCTGCGTCCGCGAGGCGGGCTTCCACCTGGCCGATGAGGAGCTTCGTGGACGCGCTCTCACCGGTGAAGGCGTAGAGCATGGACACGCGCGGCACGGGCATGCGCCAGAGGTCCACGGGTGGGGACTCGGCGAGCGCGGCGTTGAAGCGGCCAGTGTTGGCGGCGTCCGCGAGCGCGGTGATGTCGTAGCGCCGGTAGCGCACGGCACCGCCGGCGAAGCTCGTGGCCACGTCGCCGCCGCTGCCCTTGCCGCCCTGTCCCAGCGTGTGCGCGGTGAGGGCGAGCTTCAGGACGTCGAACTTCTCCTCCAGCACGAAGCGCGCGGCCTCCGCGGCGAGCACCGTCGCGGACGCGCTGCCTCCAATGCCCAGCTTGTGGCCACCCGGGCCGAGCGCACCCGGAGCCACCGCCACGTCGAAGCCCACGCTCGCGCGGCCGTGCGCGCGCAGGGCTTCATCCAACGTGCGGGCGACGAAGGAGAAACCCGCGGGCACTTCGCGGTCCCACTTCACACCGCGGGGCGTGGTGAGCCCCTGGAGCGTCCCCTCCTCCAGGCAGATGTGCACGCGCGAGTCCTGACGCCTGCGCACATAGGCGGCCGTGCGTGGCGCCACGGCCGCGAGGCGCGACACGCCGCCCCACAGCACGGCGTACTCACCGGAGATGAACAGCTTGCCCGGGGCGGAGAGCGCTCGGTCCATCAGAACAGGTGCTCGGTGAGCAGCGTCGCGTCACCGCCGGGCACGCAGCGCACCACGTCCACTGCGCCGCAGGCGCGGGCCAGGGCCTCCGCCGCGACCTCGTGGGCCGCGGTCGTCAGCAGCACCGGGTTCGGCCCCGCGTCGAGCGTGAACCACACCGGCACGCCCTTCTTGCGCTGCTCGCGCAGGTGCTGGATGAGCCCCAGCGTCGCCGGGCTCAGGTAGGAGAGCGGCGGATCCGCCGAGAGCGTCGTGCAGTGCATGCGCCACGCGTTGCGCTCGCACAGCTCGCCCAGCGCCTCCAGGTCCTTCTTCGCGATGAGCTCCCGGGCGCGGGGGACTTCCGCCTCCGCGTCCTTCACCCACGCCGGATAGTAGGGGCTCGTCTCCACCGTGTTCTTCATCCCGTCCCGCGACTTCACCTCTTTCTCGCCGCGGTCGAGGATGGCCACCACCATGCGCAGGTCCGCCCAGTGCCCCGCGTCGAAGCGCTGCACGGCGTAGCTGTCCTCGCCGTCCTCACGCTCGCCGCGCATCCACTCGCAGAAGCCGCCCTGCACGCTGCGGCACGCGGAGCCGCTGCCCCGCCGCGCCAGGATGCTGGACGCCCGCGTGTCCTGGGGCAGCCCCGCCGCCGCGCGCCCCGCCACCGCCAGCGCCGCGAAGCCCGCCGCGCTGCTCGCCAGGCCCGCCGCCATCGGGAAGTCCCCGCGCGACACCACCTTCGCGGGTCCCAGGTCGCGCCCCGCCTGCACGCGCACCGCGTCCAACAGGCGCAGCACGCGGTCGCGCTCACTGCCCTTGGCCACGTGGCCGTGCAGCTCCACCGTGTCCGACGGCGCGCCGAACTCCACCGTCGTCGTCACGTGGATGGGGGCCAGCGTCAGCGACAGGCTGGACTGGTGCGGAAGGATGAGCGCCTCGTCGCGCTTTCCCCAGTACTTCACGAGCGCGATGTTGGGATGCGCCCGGACCGTTGCCTTCATGGAATGTCTCCCTGGACCCGCGGCCCCGCGAGCTGACTCGCGAAGCAGCGCACGCCGTCACGCGTCAGTTGCGCGACCACGGGCTCCGGTTCGGGGAAGAGGCCGATGACCGCGCCACCGTCACCTCCCGCCCCGGTGAATTTGGCCCCCAGCGCGCCCAGCGAGCGCAGCCGGAACACCATGTCCTCCAGCGCTGGTGACGACAACCCCAGCGCGTTCAGGAGGCCCTGGTTGACGTTCATCGCGTCCCCCAGCCCCTCCAGGTCGCCCGCCTCCACCGTCTTCGCCGCCTCGGTGACGAGCCTCCCCACCTGACCGAAGAGCCGCTTGTAGCGCTCCGGCCACCGCGCCTGCCGCTCGCGCAGCGCCCCCACCGTCAGCTTCGTGGGACTGCGCGCGCCCGCCAGCGCCACCACCACAGACACCGGCCGCGGACTCTTCAATTCGCGCGCGCGGCCCGTGACGCCCGCGGGCGCCTGCACCCGCCGGTAGAGGATGAGCTTCTCCTCCGCGCTCGTGGTGTGGTCCACGCCGGACGGAGTGCCGTGGAACTCCTGCTCCATCTCCCACGCCAGCCGCGCCGTCGCCTTCGCCGTGGGCTCCTGCCCCGCCGCCTGCAGCAGCACGCGCGACGTGGCCACCGCCAGCGCCGCGGAGCTGCCCAGCCCCGCGGACAGGGGCAGCTGCGGCTCCAGGGTAACCTTCACCTTCGGCTCGCCCACGAGCTTCGCCGCCCGCGCGAAGGCCTTGCGCATCATCCGCTTCTGCGCCGCGTCCGCCGTCACCGGCACGTCCAGCACGCACGAGCGCGAAGGCCCACCGCGCGCCACCACGCCGATGGTCAGCGGGCCGGCGATGGCGGGGTAGCCGTACACCACGCTGTGCTCGCCCAGCAGGATGACCTTGCCAGCACCGAAGGCGACCAGGGGATTCATTGCGGAAGTCATGGCACCAGGCACGCGAAGGGGGCGGGCGCCTTCATTCCGCGCCCCGCCCTGCCCCGTCAAGCGCTCCCACGAGGAGAGCGCCCGGGGGCGGACGTCAGCCGTTGGTGAGGGTGGCGACGGCGGGCGTCTCCGGCGGCAGGCTCGCGAGGATCTCCCGCGCCTTCTCCACCTTCACGTGCCCGGCCTTCACCAGCAGGTTGGCCACCTTCTCCACGTCCCCGCCGCGCGCGCCCGCCGTGACGGCGACGCTGCGCGCGTGCATGGCCATGTGGCCCTTCTGGATGCCCACGGAGCCCAGGGCGCGGAGCGCCGCGAAGTTCTGCGCCAGGCCCACCGCCGCGAACACCATGGACAGCTCACGCACGCTGGTCGCGCGCATCAGCTTGAGCGCCACCTGCGCGCCCGGGTGGATCTTGATGGGGCCGCCCACCAGCCCCAGCGCCAGCGGCAGCTCGATGCGGCCCACCAGGTGCCCTTCCTCCAGGTACCAGGTGGACAGCGGGCGGTACTGCCCCTTGCGGCACGCGAACGCGTGGGCGCCGGCCTCGATGGAGCGCCAGTCCTGCCCCGTGGCGATGGCCACCGCGTCGATGCCGTTCATCACGCCCTTGTTGTGCGTGGCGGCGCGGTACGGGTCGGCTTCCGCGAAGCGGCTCGCCTGCGCGATGCCCTCGGCGATGACCTCGCCCGGCAGGCCGAAGTCCGCCAGCAGCGGCAGCGGGATGCGGCACGTGGCGCGCGCGAGCCGCTTGTCCGCCAGGTTCGACAGGATGCGCAGGTACACCCGGCCGCCCGTCAGCTGCTCAATCAGCGGCGCCACGCCCTCCGCCATGGTGTTGATGAGGTTCGCCCCCATCGCCTCCTGCGCGTCGATGAGCAGGTGGACGATGAGCAGCGGCTCGCCGCGCGGCCCCTCCGGCGCGGGCAGGAGGCGCACCTCCACGTCCTTCGCGCCACCGCCGCGGGCCACCATGGCCGGGTGGAAGCTGTTGGCCAGGGCGAGGATTTCATCCTTCGCATCCAGGATCTTCTCGGACGCGCGGCCGGGGTCTCCGTAGTTGGAGACCTGCACCTGGCCGATCATCATCGACTCGTCGGCCTCCGCGATGAAGCCGCCCGACTCGCGGACGATCTTCGACGCGAACGACACCGCCGCCACGACGGAGGGCTCCTCCACCGCCATGGGCACCAGGTAGTCGCGCCCGTTGACGTTGAGGTTCAGGCCCAGGCCCAGCGGCAGGGAGAAGGTGCCCACCGCGTTTTCGATCATCTGGTTGGCGATCGACAGGTCCAGGCCGTTCTCGCCGCGCAGCTGGTCCAGCTCCGCCTCGGTCAGCCGGAACATCTGGCCAATGCGCGCCAGGCGTTCCTCCAGGGGCAGCTTGTGGAAACCGGCGAGCCGGGACGTCACGGTGTCAGACATGTTCTTCCTTCCCAACCTGGGATCCACCCTGCATCACAACGCCGCCAACCAATCCTTCAACGCGCCGGTCACCACGCGAGGCCGCTGCCGCAGCTGAGCGACGGTGCGGCTGCCCGTCAGCACCAGCGCCTGGCGCAGGCCCGTGAGGATGACCTTCAGCGCCTCCTCCGCCGCCGGCAGCCCGCCCTGCTGCTGGGCCCGGAACAGCGGCAGCGCCATGCCCGCCAGGTCCGCGCCCAGCGCGAGCACCTTCGCGGACTCCAGCCCGCCGCGCACGCCGCCGCTGGCCACGAGCCGGACCTCCTGCCCCACCGCCTTGCGCACGCTGGCGATGGCCGCCGCGGTGGGGATGCCCCATCCGCTGAACTCCTCGCCCACCTGGGCCTGCGAGCCCACCGCGCGAAGCTGCTCCACGCGCACCCACGACGTGCCACCCAGCCCGGAGACATCCACGTTGCGCACGCCCAGCTCCACCAGGCGCCGCGCCACGTCCGGACCGATGCCGCACCCGGTCTCCTTCACCAGCAACCGGTCGCCCATGGCACGCGCCAGCTCCTCCACCACGCGGTAGCCGCCGCGGAAGTCGCGGTCGCCTTCCGGCTGCGTCAGCTCCTGGCCCGCGTTGAGGTGCAGCGCCATGCCGTCCGCGCCAATGGCGTCCATCAACCGCCGCACGCCATCCACGCCCAGGCCAATGGCCTGGTACAGCCCGATGTTGCCCAAGAGCGCCACCGTGGGCGCCACGTCGCGCACCGCGTACGACGCCGTGCGCGAGGGGTGTTCCGCCATGGCGCGCTGGCTGCCCACGCCGAAGGCCAGGCCGTGCCGCTCCGCGAGCAGCGCCAGGTCCCGGTTCACCGCGCCCGCGCGGTCCGTGCCACCCGTCATCCCGGTGACGAGCAGCGGCGCCTGGAGTCGCTTGCCCAGGAACGGCGTGGACAGGTCCACGTCCTCCACCGCCATCTCCGGCATGGCGCAGTGGATGAGGTGCACGTTCTCCAGCAGCGTGGAGTTCCGTGCGGGTTCCACATCGCCGGTCGCGCACAGGTCGAGGTGGGCATCCTTCCGCCTGGCTGTCGTCTCGTCGCCCATGTCGCTGAAAGCCACCCGTGCTGTCGCTGCAAAAAACCTGTAAGCCTGGAAGGTCGTTGGGTTCCTACCAAGCGCCAGGGCCGAGGTGCAAGCCAAAGGGCCCCACCGGTCGCCCCCCGGGCGTGAATGGACGCGGTGGCTTCTGGACGGTATGAGCGACCGCGTGAGCACGCCGGACAACAGGGTCGTCGTCTTCCTGCACAGTGGCGAATACGACCGGGTGCACCAGGGGCTCTCCATCGCGGCGGCGGCGACGGCTGCCGGACGACGTGTGGAGGTGTACCTGTTCTGGTGGGCCCTGGAGCGCTTCCTGTTGGACAGGCTGGACGAACCGGACTTCGCCGGCCGCGAGGACGTGGCGGACCGCTTCGAGGCGCGCGGCATGCCCACCGTGCGTGCGCTGCTGGAGCACGTGCGCGAATCCGGGCTGGGCATGGTGGCGGGCTGCACGGGCTCGCTCGGTGCCCTGGGGAGCGAGTCGAAGGCGGGCGACAGTGGCATTGACGTCTGGCTCGGGTGGAGCGCCATCCTCCAGCGTACGGCGGGCGTGGCGGATCGTTTCTATCTTTAAGGCCGGCACTACCTTTGGGACGGGCGGCAGCCGGGGCCATGGGCCTCCGGGGTAGCCTGGACCCGTTACGTTGACGCCCCCTTGCTCCTGCTTACGTTTCGTGTGGCCCCCATGGCGGGGCGAAAGGCACGGAACGAGGAACATGGCGCGGCGTGACCCCCACATGACAACCCGAGGACCGGCCGCACCGGCGCTCAAGGGCGGCGGGTGGCACCGGCTGGGCAACGCATTGAAGACGACCGTGCTGCTGGCGGGCTTGACGGGCCTGGTGCTCGTCATCGGCCAGCGGCTGGGCGGCGCGCAGGGGCTGATGATGGCGGGCCTCTTCGCGGTGGTGATGAACTTCGGCTCGTACTGGTTCAGCGACCGCATCGCGCTGGCCATCCACGGCGCGCAGCCGCTGTCCTACGAGCAGGCTCCGTGGCTGCACGAGATGGTGGAGCGGCTGGCCGCGCGCGCGGGCATGCCGAAGCCGAAGGTCTACCTCCTCCCCACCGCGCAGCCGAACGCGTTCGCCACGGGCCGCAACCCGAGCCACGCGGCCGTCGCGGTGACGGCGGGCATCATGGACATCCTGGACCGGCGCGAATTGGAGGGCGTGCTGGCGCACGAGATTGGCCACGTGCGCAACCGGGACACGCTCATCGGCACGGTGGCGGCGACGCTCGCGGGCATCATCAGCTACGCGGCGCAGATGCTCTTCTGGTTCGGCGGCAGCATGCTCAGCCGCGGCGACGACGACAGGGACGGTGGCGTGGCCGGAGCGCTGTCCAACCTGGGCCTGCTGCTGGTGGCGCCCATCGCGGCCACGCTGCTGCAACTGGCGGTGAGCCGCTCGCGTGAATACGGCGCGGACGCCACGGGCGCGGAGCTGTGCGGTGACCCGGATGCGCTGGCGAGCGCGCTCTTGAAGATGGAGCGCGGCGCGGAGGCCATGCCGTATGACCGGGCCCCCGCGACGTCGCACCTGTTCATCGTCAACCCGCTGCACCACGGCGGGGTGATGTCGCTGTTCTCCACGCACCCGCCCATCCCGGAGCGCGTGCGCCGGCTGCGCGAGATGAGCGCGCGGATGGGCCAGGGCACCCGCGGCCGTGGCGGCTGGGAGTATGCGTACTGACAGACTTCCGGAGGGTCACGCCGACCGGGCCAGCGCCACCGCGTCTGGCCCGGCGGGAAAGCGGAGCGTCTTCGACGTGTCATTCGCGGCACGCCAGATGGCCTCGGCCACGTCGGACTCGCGCGTCACCGCGGAGGGCTGTCCGAGCGAGGCGAAGATGCGCTGGGCGTAGGGCGCATACGCTTCGGGGAACAGCCCCTCCATCCGTGGGGTGCCGTTGCTCGTGAAGCGGGTGCTCGGGCAATAGCCCGGCTCGACGAGCTTCACGCGCAGGTTGAAGTCCTCGAGCTCGAAGGCGAGCGACTCCGTGAACCCTTCGATGGCCACCTTGCTCGCGGTGTAGACGGCCACCAGCGGCATGGGGGCCAGGGTCGCGCTGGAGGTCACGTTCACGATGACTCCCGACTTGCGTGCGCGAAGCCGCGGCAACACCGCCTGCGTCATCGCCATGACGCCGAAGACGTTGGTCTCGAACACCTCGCGCACCGTGGCCATCGGCGTGGCCTCGAAGGCGCCCATGAGCCCGATGCCCGCGTTGTTGACGAGCACGTCAATGGGCCCGCTCGCCTCCAGCGCGGCGGCGATGCTCTCCGGCTTCGTCACGTCGAGCGGCACCACGCGCAGCCGGTCCGAGGAAGGGAGGACGCCCTCCCGTGGCGTTCGCATGGTGGCGACCACGTTCCAGCCCTGCGCGTGAAAGTGGCGTGCCGTCTCAAGTCCATAACCGGAAGAGCACCCCGTGATGAACACCGTCTTCATGCCGTCTCCTTTGCCGCGATTCGCGCGGCGTCGATGTTCTGAAGGTACCGGCGGCGTTCAGGACGCTCCACTACGGGGAGTCCGTATTTCTTTTGCTATCGTCCAGCCATGACCGACCCCCTTTCGGAAGTCATCGCGCTGCTTCAGCCCAGGGCCATCTTCTCGAAGGGCATCAGCGGGGCTGGCGCATGGGGTGTTCGTTACTCGGACTTCGGTCAGCCCAGCTTCTGTGCCGTGCTCGAAGGGCGCTGCCGGCTGGCCGTCGACGGCCAGCCCGCCGTCACGCTCGAGGGAGGCGACTTCGTGCTGCTGCCGGCGACACCGGGCTTCACCATTTCTGGCTTCGAGACGGTGACGCCCGAACGTGTCGACCCCAAGGTGGCCCCGGCCCCCGCGGGGGAGGTGCGTCACGGCCGGCGTGGCGGCCGCCCGGACGTGCGCCTGCTCGGGGGTTACTTCGTCTTCGACTCGCCGGACGCGGCCCTGATGGTGTCGTTGCTCCCGGTCCTGGTGCACGTGCGCGGCGTGGAGCGGCTCTCCACGCTGGTCCAGCTCGTCAGGGACGAAACGAGCGAACAGCGCTCGGGGCGCGAGCTCGTGCTGACGCGGCTCGTGGAGTTGCTGCTCATCGAGGCGCTGCGGTCCACGCCGAGTGGCGACACACCTCCGGGGCTCCTCCGCGGACTGGCGGATGCGCGGCTCGCACCCGCGATCCGGCAGATGCACCGCCACCTCACGCGTCCGTGGACCGTGGCGCAGCTCGCGAAGAGCGCGGCGCTCTCGCGCTCGGTGTTCTTCGAGCGCTTCTCGCGCACCGTGGGCCTGCCCCCCATGGAGTACCTGCTGGACTGGCGGATGGCCGTCGCGAGGGGACTGCTTCGCGGCCAGGAGCTCACCATCACGGAGGTGGCCGAGCGTGTTGGCTACAGCTCGGCGAGCACCTTCACCGCGGCGTTCAGCAAGCGCGTGGGCCAGCCTCCCGGGCGCTTCGCTCGTGGGAACGGACAACGTTGACGGCGGGCTATTCCGCCGATGGAGGCGGGAGCGGACCGAAGGCCTCCTCCGGGTGCTCCAGCATCTCCCGCAGCGTGCTGGCGATGACGCCCGCGTGGTAGCCGTCGAGGAAGCGGTGGTCGAAGGACGCGTTGATGTTCATCACGTGTCCGGGCACCACCCTCCCCTCCTCCACCACCGCCACCTCGCGCACCGCGCCGGGCGCGAGGAAGATGGGCACGCGGGTGAAGGGCGCCAGCGGCAGGTACGCCGTGTCCAGTCCCAGCTTGCCCACGTCCACCACGACCGCGGCGCCGAACGGATCCCTGGGCAGGCCGAGCCACGACGGATCCAGGTTCAGCGTGTACGTGAGGAACGACACGAGCCCGGTGAAGCGGTGCAGCAGCAGGTGCGGCACGCGCGCGAGCAGGCTCCGGCCCTGCTCCACCTGTGCGTCCCGGCCTTCGCGCACGCGCGCCGCGGTGGACTCCACCTCCAGCGCCAGCGCGTGCACGGATTTGCGGTCCACGTCCTCGATGCGCACGGGAGTGAGGCCGCGTTGATCCGCACCGGGGAGCACCGCGCACACGGTGATCCGCTGTCGCAGGTAGATGCGCTGGTAGCGCAGGAGCGCGTTGGCGTCCGGACAGCGGCGCAGCGCTTCGCCCATGGCCTTGAGGACCAGGTGGGTCGCGGTGAGCCGCACACCGGTGCGCTGGTGGAAGGCGTCCATCCAGGCGAGCGCGGCGTCCATGCGCACCGTCAGCGTGCCGTAGACCGTGGGGTCATACGCGGTCGCCCAGCTGCCAATGGCGAGCTTGCGGAAGCTCGACACGTCCCGCTTCGGCTTCAGCTCCAGGTGCGCCATGGGGCGCGAGCGTGCCCCAGGATGGCGCTGACGGGGGAGCCGGAATGCAGGCGGGCGCCACGGCCCGGCCAGCGCGGCGGTTGGGGCCCGCCGGGTTGCCTGCCAGTGAAGCCTTGACGCGCCATGTCCCAGCGGTAGGCTGCCCCGCTTTTTGCATCTTTCTGTGGAGGTCGTTCCCTTGCTGGTTGCACTCATCCTTGTATCGATCGGGTTCGCCGTGACGCTCGGTCTGCTGCTCTTCGGAGACAAGAGCGGCGCTGGTGCCAACGCGGGCCGTCCCTCGCTCTCCTCTTCCTCCTCCGCGCCGTCGTTCCGGGGCGAGCTGGAGTCCGAGAGCAAGGCGCGCGCGAAGGCGGAATCGGAGGTCCAGCGCAAGCAGAAGGAGCTGGACGAGCAGCGCGCGCAGCTCCAGGAGGTCAAGGAGCAGCTCAAGCAGACCAAGCGCAAGCTCTTCGAGCAGAAGGAAGGCGAGAAGGGCTCGAACGACCTGGTGAAGGCCCGCGCCGAGGTGGAGCGCAACGCCAGCATGCAGCTGGAGCAGACCCGCGCGGAGCTGGCGCAGGCCCTGACGGAGAACTCCCGGCTGCGCGCGGAGACCGAGTCGCGCAATGGCCCCCGCCGCCGTGAGGCCCCCGCCGCCGCCGTCCCGGCGCAGACGACCGCGCCTGCCGCCGTCCCCGCCGCCGATGCTCCGGCCGCGGCTCCGGTGGATCAGATCGCCGCGCCCGCGAGCGAGCCCGTGGTGAACGCGGCGGTGGCCGTGACGCCCGCGCCCGTGGCCCCGGCGGAGCCCGTGCGCCGCTACCGCGAGCTGAGCGACGCGGACCGCGAGAAGATGAACCGGCTGGAGCAGGCGGCGAACAAGGACCGCTCGCGCGCCGCGGAGCTGGAGAAGGAAGTGCGCCGGCTCAAGGGCCGCGCCGACACGCACGCGCGCATCCTGTCCGTGACGAAGTCCGAGGCCGACCTGGGCAAGGACAAGTACAAGGCGCTGGAGAAGCGCCTCAACCGCACACTGCTGGAGCGCGACCTGCTTCGCCGGGCCATCAAGGACCTGGAGAAGAAGACGGGCATGCTCGCGGACCGCACGGAGCTGACGCCGGACGAAGTCGCCGCCAGCGACCAGCGCAGCGACGAGCAGGCCCGCGCCCGCGCCGAAGCGGAGGCCCGCGCCACCGCCGCGGCCACGCCCACGGAAGCCCCGGCCGCCACCGAGCCGGCGTCCAGCACCGAGCCGACGGCCACCACCGAGGGCGAGGCGAAGCCCTCCGAGGCCCCGCCGTCCAACGCCTGAGCCGTACCCTGGCGTGAAGCACAGAGGCCCCGCGGTCCCCTCACCGGGACGCGGGGCCTTCGTGTTTCAGCGATAGGACTCGACGATGTCGACGCCCGCCGAGGAGAACTCCAGGATGGCCGTTCCTGGCTTGGAGTCGGGCCGCTTCCGCAACTGCCCCTTGGAGAGCCGCGCCACGGCGCAGATGGGAATCTTGTCGCCGTCGGGTGGATGCGCCTCGTAGTACCGGACCACCACCTGGGGTCCTCCGGTCCACACCCGCCCGTAGAGACGGGTGGTCGTTTCAAGAGGCCCGAGGCTGGAGATGAGCATGCTCTCCACGGGGCCGTCGTAGAGCGTGATGGGGCTGACGTCGTCCTGATTGATGTCGAGCGTGACATTCGCTCCGTCACCCACGCGCAGCCGGAGGATCCGCATCGTGTTCAGCGCGTCCTCGGGACAGTCCTCGGGCTTGGGCGTCCCATCCGAATGAAGCCCCACGCCCCCTCGGGTCGTGGTGCAGCCCAGCGACAGGGCCAGCACGAGGGCAGCCGGGGACCACTTGCGCGGTGCGTTCATGTCGCGTCGATCTACTCCCGGATGAAACGCTGTTCCAGGACGAGGTAGGCCTGGGACAGGCCATCGGACCGGAACAACTCCAGCGCCAGTTGCTCCAGACCCTGCGGTGACTGGAAGGCGCTGTCGTCAGCGACCACGGCGATGCGGCCCATGGCGCCCGGAGCAATCTCCTCCTGCTGCATGCGCAGCGCGAACGCACGTGAGTTACCGCCGGAGACCGTGGACAGCCGGGCCTCCATCATCCGCCAGGGCTTCTTCGCATCACGGTTCGTCAGGGTGAACAACACGGCCATCTTCGGCAGCGTCTTGCTGGAGAGCACCTCCACCAGGATGTCCGCCCCCTCCTCCTTGAGGCGCCAGCCCTGGCGACGGGTGAATGGCGTGTGCTTGAGGTTCCCCTTGGCCAGGAGCGTCGCGAGCGCGTGATCCGCGGAGTGCTCTTCCTCCCGCAGGCGCTGGTTCTCCTCCTCCAGGGCGCGACGCTGTTTGAGCGAGTCCATCAGCGTCGAGTACATGGCGTCATAGCCGCGCGGGTCCTCGAACACGTTCACCTGTTGATCCACCGCGTTCCGCCCTCCCTCCTCCGCGGGCTTGAGCAGGAACGGCACCTGCTTGCCGTTCGAGAGCGTCACCAACAAGGGAACACCTTCGTCCTCCCCCAGGTCCCGGAGAGGCTCCACGACCACCTTGCGTCCGCCCGCGAGCAGCGGCTCGAACCGGCCCTCCCACGCCAGCATGCGGGTCCGCGCGGGGTCCACGGACGTCTCGAAGCGGAGGACGGTGGCCACCTTCCCCTTCACGTAGAGGGAGGGTGCGGAGTCCGACGGGTGCTCCGACAGCAGCACCGTGCGGATCGCGAGTTCCTCTTGCTCACGCGCGATGGCCTCCGCGGTCGTCAGGAGCAACGCCAGGGCCAGAGCAAACCGGACAGGTAGACAGTCCTTCATGGGACCTGGAGCGTAGCAGCTTCAGTCGCGCGGCGGCGGCATCACCACCAGGGCTTCGGTGTTGGCGCGGGCCTCCCCGGTGCTGTCGTCCACGCCGCCCACCACGAGCACGGAGCCGTCTGGCAGCGCGGAGCACGTGTGCCACACGCGCGGCTGCGGCATCAGCGTCAGGCCCAGCACGGTGGGCTGCGCGCCTGCGTACGGGGTGATCAACTCCGCCCACGGGACCGCGTACGTCGTGCCGATGCCGGTGCCCCGCCCGCCCAGCGCCACCACCCGGCCGTCCGCCAGCGACACCGCGCACGGATTGCTCCGGGGCATCAGCGCGGGGCCGTCGCTCACGGCCATCACGTCCTCCAGCACCTCGGAGGCGCCCACCGCCCGCGCGTCCAGGGTGGGAGCCACGTCGTCGAAGCCGCCCATCAACAGCGGGCGCGGTGACTCGTCCGGCCTGCCCAGCACCGCCACGGCGGCGCCCACGCGGGGCACGCGCAGCCGGGGCGGCACGTTCGTCAGGCGCTCCAGGTCCGTCCCACTGAAGCCGACGGCCACGACCTCCGCAACGGGCCCCTGGGTGTCCGCGCCGCCCGCAATCAGGAAGGTTTTTCCGTCCGCCATCACCGTCAGCGTCGTGTCGACGCGGCGCATGTCACCGGCCACATCAACGAAGCGGTTGGAGGCACTGTCGAAGGCCTCCGCCGTGAAAACCCCGCTCCCTTCCGCGGCACGCCCGCCCACCAGCAACACGTGGCCCGCCGCATCCACCGCAGCCGAGTGCTGATAGCGCGCCACCTTGGGCGTGAGCTCACTCACCGCGCCCGTCGCCACGTCCACGAGGCGCGCCGTGGACTGCAATGACACCGGGGCGAAGGACTCCGCGCCGCCCGCCAGGAACACGTGGCCATCCGGCAGCAGCGACGCCGTGTGGAAGGCCCTCGCACCCACGTCCGGCCCGGCGCTGAATGTGCCGTCCGCTGGGTTGAACACCTCCGTGGTCCCCGACACGGGCCGCGAGCCATTTGGCTGGGGCAGATAGCCCCCGGTGATCAACACCCGTCCATCCGGCAGCGTCGTGGCCGTGTGCGCCGCGCGCGCCTCGGCCGGCAACGAGCACGTCCTCGGGTCCGACGCCAGGTTCACCGGCACGAACTCCCCCAGCCGCCGCAGGAACACCCGCACCTTGGGCGCCTGCCCCTCCGCTACGTCGAACGGCGGGGTGCGCCCCAGCGACACCAGCTGTCCGCCCTGGCCCGGTGCCCCCACGTAGGCCCGCACCTCCAGCACCCGCGCGCTCCCCGGCGGCAGGGCCGGCACGTCCTCTTGCGCCCACTCCACCGTCGACACCCGCTCCCGAGGCGTGTCGAGCCCCGGGCCCGTCACGCGGAAGCGCAGGTGCGTCACCCCGGCCAGGGGCTGGATGCCGGCGCAGGAGGCGGTGAGCAGGTCCAGGGAGGGGCGGACCTCCTTCTCCCCGCAGGCGGGGGTGAGGGACACCAGGGCGGCGGCGAGGAGCGTGGAGCGGACGAAGCGCGGGGCCATGCGGCGGACGCTACCAGCCCCCCTCCCCGGAGGGGTGGAGTCCAGGCGTCCGGAAGCAGGCGGCGCGGTGGGGATTGCGCTGTAATGCGCCCGCTCCAGGACGTATGTCCTGTCCCCTCCTCCATGAAGCTCTCGCTCGCCACCCGCATCTTCCTGGGCTACGCGCTGGTGCTGCTGACGTTCGGGGCGGTGTCCCTCTTCAGCGTGGCGGAGCTGCACCGCAACCGGCTGGAGATCCGGCTCGTCAGCCAGGGCTACCTCCAACTGTCCCAGGACGCCGCCGCGCTGGAGACCTTCCAGACCAGCCAGGAGAAGGACACCGAGCGCGTGCTGGAGCAGAACAGCGTGGAGACGCGCCGCGCGCTCATCCGCCTGGCGAGCCTGTACTACGCGCCCCAGATGGCCCAGCGCCTGGAGGCCGCCCGCGCCAAGGCCCGCGAGGTGCTCACCTTCGCCCCGGAAGGCGAGGTGCCCTTCGTGATGGAGCTGGACTCGCGCTTCGCGGAGCTGTCACGCAACTCCAAGGCCTACGGCCACGCGGTGGAGGCCGTGTTCACCTCGCTCGCGTCCGAGTCCCCCGAAAGCCAGGAGGTGGCGCGCGCCACCGCCGAGCTGCGCCAACTGGAGAGCGCCATCGGCCGTGAGCTGCGCGTGCTGCGCGCGACGCTGACCAACCGCATCCGCGAGCGCGTGGACGGCGCGGAGGAGCGTGAGCGCAGGACAGGCCTCACCATCATCGCGCTGTCCATCATGGCCATTGGCGTGGGCGTGGGTGTCACCGCGTGGTCCGCCCGCACGCTGCGCCCGGTGCGCACGCTGATTGAAGGCGTGTCCCGCATCGGCCGGGGCGACTACTCCGCCCAGCTGGGCGTGCGCGGCGAGGACGAGGTCGCGCTGCTCGCACGCGAGTTCGACCAGATGGCCCGCTCGCTCCAGGCGCGCGAGGCGCAGCTCAAGTCGCAGGCGGAAGCGCTGATGCGCGCGGAGCAGCTGGCCGCGGTCGGCCGCATCTCCGCTCAAATCGTGCACGAGGTGCGCAACCCGCTGTCCTCCATCGGCCTCAACGTGGAGCTGCTCCAGGACGCGGTGGACAGCGCGAACTTCGATTCGCAGGACACCGCCACGGAGGCGCGCGAGCTGCTCTCCGCCGTCACCCACGAGGTGGACCGCCTCACCGACGTCACCGAGCAATACCTGCGCATGGCCCGCCCCGCCCGGCCGGACCTGGAGCCGGAGGACATCATCGCGGTGCTCGACGGCGTGCTCGACTTCACCCGCGAGGAGCTGGTGCGCGCAGGCGTGGAGGTGGTGCGCGACTTCGCTCCCGGCACGCCCCGCGTGCTCGCGGACCAGGGCCAGCTGCGGCAGGTGTTCCTCAACCTGCTTCGCAACAGCCGCGAGGCCATGCCCACCGGGGGACGGCTCACCGTGGCCACCGTCCCGCGTGAAGGGGACGTGGAGGTCACCGTGCGGGACACCGGCGCCGGCATGACGGAGGAGGCCCGCCGCCACCTCTTCGAGCCCTTCTTCACCACCAAGGAGGGCGGCACGGGCCTGGGGCTCGCGGTGAGCCAACAGATCCTCCAGGCCCACGGGGGCTCGCTCTCCTGCCAGAGTATTCCCGGCCAGGGGACGACCTTCGTGTTAAGGCTTCCTCGCGCATGAGCTTTACACCGTACCGGGACGTGCTGCCCTCGGGGCTGCGCGTCGTCACCGTCGAAACGCCCCACCTGCACACCGCCCTGCTGGCCGTCTACGTGAGGACCGGCAGCCGTCATGAGTCGGTGGAGAACAACGGCGTCAGCCACTTCCTGGAGCACCTCTTCTTCCGGGGAAGCGAGGCCTGGCCGGACACGGTGAAGATGAACGCGGCCGTGGAGGAGGTGGGCGGCAACCTCAACGGCGCCACCACCCGCGACCACGGCTACTACTACACCCCGCTGCACCCGTCGCACCTGAGCGTGGGCCTGGACGTCATCGGCGACATGCTCACCCGCCCCCGACTCACCGACATGGAGGTGGAGCGGCAGATCATCCTGGAGGAGATGCTCGACGAGGTGGACGACAAGGGGCGCGACATCGACCTGGACAACCTGTCCAAGCGCCTGCTGTTCCCCGGCCACCCACTGTCCCTCAAAATCGCCGGCACCCCTGAGTCCGTGAAGGCCCTCACCCACGCCCAGGTGCTGGAGCACTTCGCCCGGCACTACGTGGCCGGCAACCTGGTGGTGTCCGCCGCGGGCAGCGTGAAGCACTCGGAGGTGCTGGCCCTGGCCGAGCGCGCCTTCGCCCACCTGCCCACGGGCAGCGCCACCACGGAGAGCGCGCCGCCGCCGCTGGGCCCCGGTCCGCACTTCCACTTCGTCTCCCACGACGAGTCGCAGACGGAGTTCAAGCTCACCTTCCGCGCCGTGCCGGAGCAGCACGAGGACTTCCCCGCGCTCCAGATTCTGCGGCGCCTCCTGGACGACGGCCTGTCGTCGCGGCTGCCCTTCGAAATCGTGGAGAAGCGCGGCCTCGCGTACTCGGTGCAGGCGGGGCTGGACACGTACCACGACCTCAGCCTCTTCGAGATTGAGGCAGCCAGCGCGCCGGAGAAGGCGTCGCTCGTGGTGGCGGAGTCGCTGCGCGTGCTCTCCGAGCTCTGCGAGAAGGAGGCGGGCGAGGAGGAGCTCAACCGCGCCAAGCGCCGCCACCGGATGCTGCTGGAGTTCTCCCAGGACTCGCCGGGAGAGCTGGCCGGGTGGTTCGGCGGCGTGGAGCTCTTCCGCCGGCCGGAGACGTTCGGCCACCGCGCGGATCAGGTGGACCGCCAGACGGCCGCGCGGGTGCGGGAGGTGGCCCGGCGCTACTTCACCCGGGAGAACCTGCTCGTGGTGGCGGTGGGCCAGCGCAAGGGGCTCAAGGCGCTGGAGAAGGTCGTCATGGACGCGGAGGGGCTGCCCTCCTCCGCGCCCGCCGTCAGCGCCGCCCGCGGATGATGACAGGCCCCGTCGGGGCCTTCTTCTTCTTGGGCGTCGCCTTGTCGATGGCCTTCTGGATGCGCAGGTAATCGGGGTTGTGCGGCTCGCGCTTCAGGGCCTCGTCGATGAGCTTCCTGCCGCGCGGCAGCTGCGTCTCGAACTGGGCATAGAGGTTCGCGAGCGCGGCCTTCTCCTCCACGGTCGCCTCGTTCAGGCCCGCCAGCCGCTCCAGGACCTCCTGCGCCTCCGGCTTGCGGCCGGCCTTCAGGTGCAGCCGCCACATGCGCGACAGCGCGGGCGGGAAGGCGGGCTCCGCCTTGAGGGCGAAGCGGTAGCTGTCCTCCGCCCCGCGCGCGTCGCTCTGCTCCTCCAGCACGCGGCCACGCACGTACAGCGCGCGGGCGAAGCGCGGGCGCAGGTGCAGCGCGCGGTCCACCAGCTGCTGGGCCTCCGACGCGCGGCCCTGGGCGCAGACGATCTCCGCCAGCCACGCGACGGCCTCCGCGTTCTCCGCGTCGTCCTCCAAGAGCTTGCGGAGCGCGCCCTCCGCTTCGGCCGGACGCCCGAGCGCCATGAGCACGCGGGCCTTCATCGCCACCACGTCCGTGGAGTCCGCGTCCTCGGGCGGCACGGACTGGAGGTCCGCTTCCGCCATGTCGTTGACGCCGCTCATCAGGAAGAAGCGCGCGCGAAGGAGCCGCGCGGGCGTGAAGCTCGGCGTGCCCTGGAGCACGCGGTCCATCAGGTTCGCCGCGAGCAGCTCCTCGCCCTTCATGAGCAGGATTTCGGCCTCCACCGTCTTCGTCGGGGCGTCGTCCGGGTTCTCCCGGAGGATGCGCTCCAGCGTGGTGAAGGCCTCGTCCGGGTGCCCCTGCCGCGCCTGGAGGCGGGCCAGCGACAGGATGTCCTCGTTGGACAGCTTGCCCTCGTCCCGCAGCGACACGAGCGTGGAGATGGCCTGGGGAATCTGCCCCTCCCCCATGTACATGTCCGAGAGCTGCTTCTGGATGACGGGGTCCGTGCCCGGGATGAGGCCCTCCGCCTGCTTGAGCGTGAGGATGGCCGCGCCCGGGTTGCCGGCGCCCTGGTGGGCCTTGGCCAGGAGGAGGAGCGGCTCCACGCTCTCTGGCGCGGCGTTGGCGGCCTTCCGCAGCTCGGAGATGGCGCGGACGTACTGGCCCTGCGAAAGCGCTTCACGGCCCTGGGACAGGGAGTTCTGGACCTGGACGGCCTGTTTCTGCGCGGCCGCCGTCTCTGGGTCCTTGCAGGCAAGCGGCAGGAGCAGGACGAGCGTCCAAGGACGGGGGAAAAATCGATGGGGCATCGCTGAGGGACAGGGTAGCGGATGTTATCCTTCTCCGTCGATGGACCCTTTCGTGCGCCGCCTCGTGGAGAGGCTTCATGATCCCAGCCGGCCGCTGTCGCGGAACCGGCATTTCCACACGTTCGACACCCCCGAGGGTCGAATGGCGCTGAAGGTGTTCCGTCGTCTGCGCAGCCTCCAGCAGGATATCCTGGCCTGTCACAAGGAGGGCCGCCGCGCCCGCATCTCCCGCCAGCTCAACCCGGACGGAGACCACCGCATCGAGCTGTGGATGGAGCGCGTCGCGGGCCGCCGCGTGTCCATGCTCCAGCCCGCGGAGTACGAATTGCTCGCCCGGCTGCCAGGTGTCCGGGACGCGCTGGAGATCCTGGACGAGGCGGCCTGAAGCATCGGAGCGTCTAGAACACCCAGGGCCCCAGCCCCGTGGGCGCCCCGTCGCACGCCGCCCTGAGCCGCGCCTGGGCGTCCTCGTAGGAGAGCCGGGCCGCGTCCGCCTTGAGCGAGGGAGAAGCCCAGTCCCGCCACGAGCGCAGCACCGCGACGTGGCGGCCGTCTTCATCCTGCGCTTCGGAGAAGTGGATCAGCAGCCGTTCCTCCAGCGCCTCGCGCGCCTTGGTCCACGGGCCGTCTTTGTCCAGTTGAACGCGCTTGTCCCGCTCCACGGTGGAGAGCAGCGCGCGTGCGTCCGGGGACAGGCCCTGGAGTGACGGGCGGCGGCGCGAGGGCTCCATGGCGACGCGGTAGACGGCGGGCCAGAGCGTGGGGTCCACGAAGGCGACCTTGCCCTCCACCAGCCGCACCGCGAGCACGTCCTTCGACGCGCGCAACATGCGCCCCAGCCGGTACGCGAGGCGCCCCTTCGCGTGTTCGCGCCAGCTGCCGGTGGGCCTGCCGCCCATGACCTGTTCGACGAGGGACGTGGGCCCGTGCGTGGGCACCTCGGTGATGACGTGGCGCGTGCGCACCAGCTCTTCCGCGTCCCTCAGCGTCTTGATCATCCGTGTGCCCCTCTCCGGTGCGGCCGTGTGCCGCGCCCATGGGGAAAACATTCCGCGCGAGGGACGGATTCCGGCGCCTGCCTCCTTCAGGGCTTCGCGGCCTGGGACACCTGCCACTGCCCCGGCGTCGTCCCGCTCCAGCGGCGGAAGGCGCGGGTGAAGGCGCTGGGGTCGCTGAAGCCCAGGAGGAAGGCGATCTCGAAGTGGGGCAGCTGTCCGTCGCGCAGGAGCTGGAAGGCACGGTCGCGGCGCACGGCGTCCTCCAGGCCCGCGAACGTGACGCCCTCCTCCCGCAAGCGGCGCTGGAGCGTGCGCTCACTCACCGCGAGCCGCGTCGCCACGTCCGCGGGGATGAGGTCCCCTGTGCGGGGCTGGGCCGCGAGCACCTCCTCCACGCGCTCGCGCCAGGAGCGGACCTCATGGGCCTCCACCCGCGCCAGCTCCGCTTCGGCGCGGGCGTGGAGCAGATTGCCCAGCTCGATGTCCGCGTGGCGGATGGGGAGGTTCGCGGCGGCCTCGTCGCCCTGCACGAGGTTGGCGCTCGCGTCGTATTCGATGCCGACGCCGAGGAACGCCTCCACCGCCGGCGAAGCGGCATGGCGCGGATGCGTGACGCACACGCGCGTGGGGCGCCAGTCCTCGCCGCTGAGCGCGCGGCCGCTGGCCACCATCGCCACGAGCAGCCCCTCCACGGGGTGCTTCAGGCGCGAGGCCCAGGCGTCCTGCGGATCCAACTCCAGCTCCACGCGCATCACCCCGGGCAGTTGGAGCACGCGCCACGTCGTGCGCGGATCCAACAGCGCGTGGATGCGGCAATAGCGTTGGAGGGACGTGCGCAGGTCGGGGCTGTTGACCAGCACGTAGCCCACGAGCCCCACGTGGGTGGGCTCCAGCGCCTGCGCGAGCCGTACGGCCAGCGGCTCGGAGCCGCCCATCTCGACGAGCAGGGTCCACACGCGCTGGAGCGCCGCGTAGGGAACCCGCACGTCTGGCCGCGCGAGCAGGGCTTCGTCCACGCCCACCGCTTCGAGCAGCCGCGCACGGGCGATGCCCAGCGACATGCCCACCTGGAACAGGGGGCGGAACAGCGAGGATTGGAGCGTCTGGGGACGCATCGCTGGACAGCATGGCCTGACGTCCCCTCGCCTCGCAATGCGCGGTGGCGCCCGCGGACAATGCGTTGGCGCCCCGGGACCATGCACGCGGGGCATGGGAGCGCGATACCTCACCATCAGGAGGAAGCGCCCGATGACCACCGCCGCCGTCGCCGTCACCCGCCAGCCCCCGGGCCCCCGGGGCCACCTGCTCATGGGCATCCTGCCCGACGTGCGCCGCGACATCCTGGGCTGCCTGGGCACCCTCCATCGCCAGTACGGCGACGTGGTGCGCTACCGGCTGGGCCCCATGCGCTCGCACCTGGTCGCGCATCCGGACGCGGTGAAGCACGTGTTGCAGGACCACGTGAAGAACTACACGAAGGACCACCTCACGTACCGCATGGGCCGGTGGATCACCGGCAACGGCCTGCTCACGAGCACGGGGGACTTCTGGCTCCGGCAGCGGCGGCTCGCGCAGCCCGCCTTCCACCGGCAGCGCATCACGGGCATGGCCGCGGGGATGGTGCGGCAGACGCAAGGGCTGCTCCAGCGCTGGGAGACGGCCTCCGCGAACGGCACGCCCGTGGGCATCAACGAGGAGATGATGCGGCTGACGCTGGCCATCGTCGGGGAGGCCCTCTTCGGCACGTCCGTGGAGGACCAGACCGAACGGGTGGGCGCGGCCTTCACCGAGCTGAGCCAGCAGATCGCCGAGCGCTTCCGCACCTTCCGCATGCTGCCGCCCGTGCTGCCCACCCGCTACGACCGCGCCTTCCGCGACGCGCGCGCCACGCTGCTGGGGACCGTGCGGGGCATCATCGCCACGCGGCGCGAGCACGGCGACGACACGGGCGACCTGCTCTCCATGCTGATGCTCGCGCGCGACGAGGACACGGGCGAGGGCATGACGGACGAGCAACTGGGGGCCGAGGTGATGACGATGCTCCTCGCCGGCCACGAGACGACGGCCACGTCGCTGAGCTGGGTGTGGGGACTGCTGTCGAAGCACCCGGAGGTGGAGGCCCGGCTGCACGCGGAGCTGGACACGGTGCTCGGGGGACGCGCCCCCACGGTGGAGGACGTGCCGAGGCTCGGGTACACGAAGCAGGTGGTGGAGGAGACGATGCGGCTGTACCCCGCGGCGGTCATCTTCAGCCGCAGCGTGCAGGAGGACGACGTCATCGGCGGCTTCCGCATCCCGAAGGGGACGTCAGTGGACGTGAGCCCCTACGTCACGCAGCGCCACCCGGACTTCTGGGAGGAGCCGGAGGCCTTCCGTCCGGAGCGCTTCGCCCCCGAGGCCGCGGCGAAGCGGCACCGCTTCGCGTACTTCCCCTTCAGTGGCGGGCCAAGGCAGTGCATCGGCAACAGCTTCGCGATGATGGAGGCGCAGCTCGTGCTGGCCACCGTGGCCCAGCGCTACCGTCTGCGCGAAGCCCCCGGCTTCACGCTGGAGCCGGATTCGCACCTGACGCTGCGGCCGAAGGGCGCGCTCCCCATGTACCTGGAGCGCCGGAGCTGAGCGTTCACGGGGGCGTCACGGACGCGCGCTGCACCTGCGTGACGCCGGGCAGCGTGGGCGAGGGGTTGAGCGCCTGGACCAGCATGGCGCGCAGGGCCTCCGTGAGGTCCTCCCCCGGAGCAATCACGCCGGCCGGGGCGCCCTGCAGCGGCGCCGGGACCTCCGTGCCCACCACCACGATGGGGATGCGGACCTCCCAAGCAAGGTAGTGCGCCAGCCGCACCGCCGGCTCCGAGTTGTCCATCAACAGCGCGCCAATGGACCCCGCGCTGAATGGACGCCACAGCGGGCGCGCGGCCTCCGCGGGCGGCAGCACGCAGAAGTCCACGTTCAGCACATCGCTCAGCTCCAGGCGACCCAGCGTCCCGAAGCCACTCTTCACCGCGGTGGGATCCGCCGACATCGCCTCCAGCCCCGGCACCCGCGCCAGGATGCGGCGCGCCGCGGACGAACCGCTGCCACACACGAAGACCTTCGCCGTCGCCACCTTCGACAGCGTCCTCGTGCGCAACAGGCGCCCGCGCAGCGCGTGCACCTCCGCCGCGCCGATGAGATCGCCCCCGCCCAGGTTCTGACCTTCGCTCTCCGTGGGGCGAGCCACGCCCTTCTGGAGCAGCGTGGACAGCACGCCCAGCACTTCCATGTCCGTGGCGGGCGCCAGGTCCAGCACCTCGCCCAGCGCTCGCGGCTGGCGCAGCAGCTCCATCACCTGCGCCGTCACCGGGTGCTGCTCCTCGGACAGGTCCACCTCCGGCGCCAGCATCAGCCGCGTGTGTCGCGGCGGCAGGCCCGGCAACAGGCGGTTCACCTCGTCCGACTGGCGCATGCCTTCCAGCAGCGCGTCGTCCATCGCTCGGTTGATGCGCGGACGCGCGGCGCTGGTGCCGGGCGTGAAGGTGAAGTTGCCCTCCGTCCACGACAGGAGCCGGAACAGCGCCTTCTCCCCTTCCACCCTCCCGAGCCGCGCGTTCACCGTGCGGCCATCGGAGACGGTGATCTCCCCGCGCTCCCCGCCGCGCTCCAGCGACAGGCGCCCGTTGCGCTTGTTCATGCCCAGAATCTGCATGAGGTCCGGGATGCTGAGCTGGCTGAGCGAACCTTCGATTTCCTGCTGCTCGCTCTTGAGGTCCTTGGCCGCTTCGTTGCGCCGGAAGATGTGCTCGATGCGGCTGAGCACTTCATCCAGGTTGAAGGGCTTGCGCAGCGTGCCGTCCCGCATGCCCCGCGCCCGGTCCGAGTCCAGGCTGGACGTGGTGAGCACCACCGGGATGTCTTCCGTGCGCGGGTTGGTGCGAAGAATCTGCACGAACGTGCGCGCGTCCAGCAGCCGGCACGCCTCGTCGAAGAGCGTCAGGTCCGGGTGCCGGAGCACCGCGACCTCCAGCGCTCGCGAGCCATCCGGCGCGTAGTGCACCTGATAGCCCTTCGTGCGCAGCGCCCGAGACAGGGCGCGCACCGAGTCGAGGTCGGGGTCGGCGATGAGGATCTTCCGCACCTGGGCCAAGGTCGCTTGCTCCGCTTCGTGACGTCAGTAGGGCTGCAGGTCGTATTCGGCCTGCAGCTTGGAGATGAGCCCGTCCACCACCGCGGTGTCCGAGGTGTGGAAACCCCACGTCGCGCCCCGCCCGCGCCGCTGGATGAGCGCGTACGACGCACTCTCCGACAGCCAGAGGATGAACTCGTGGCGCGCCACCCGTTCGTCCCCTTCCAGGAACACCGGCGTGAGCGCCGCGTGCGACTCCAGGTCCACGCGGCGGCCCAACAGGTAGATGCGAGACGACAGGTCCGGCGGCGCCTGCTCCAGCCCCACCGCCAGCGGCAGGTCCGCGCGGATCTCCGGGCCGCCCACGTAGAGCAGCCCGCGCGAGCCCGGGTCGCGCACCAGCTCCCGGGCGATCTCCACCTGGAGCTCGTCGAAGAGCACGTCCGCCACCTTGCCCCGGCGGCTGGGCTCCGCGCGGTCGTCCGTGGGCAGGCGCGGGCTGTTGGGCGTGCCCAGCAGCAGGTCCACCTCGTCCCAGAACGGCAGCCCGTCCAGCATCAGCCGGCGCTGGAGCGACGCGCGGCGCTCGTCCATGCGGCGGCGGCAGCGGTGCACCAGCTCGTCGAAGTCCTCGCCGTCCTTGGGGAACGTACTGGCCCCGCCCACCAGTGCCAGCGGCAGGCGCTGCTCCACGTCCTGCACCTCCGGCTCGTCACGCACGGCGGCGACGGCGCGGCGCACGAACATCATGGCGCCGAAGAAGTCCGTCTCCGGAAGGAGGAGGTAGAACTCCTGGTCGCTCGCCTTCGCGATGACGTCCGAGTCGCGGATGATTTTACTGAGCGCCTTGATGATGCCGCGCACGGCCTTCTTCGCGTCCTGCGCGCCCAGCCGCACGCGCACCAGCGGAAGGTTGTCGATGCTGAAGGTCAGCAGCGAGAACGTGCGCCCGTACCTGCGCGCCTTGTAGATCTCCTTGGACGCGTAGTCGGTGAAGTAGCTGAGGTTGTACGCGGCGGTGTCGCGGTCGCGCAGGCCCAGGCGCTGGAGCGCCATCAGCTTGCGGCCGTTCTTCACGCCCACCGCGGCGAAGTCGGCCAGCACCTTCGCGTCGCGCGTGTGCTCCAGGCGGAAGTCGCCGGTGAGCGGGTCGGACAGCTGCGCCAGGCCCATCACTTCCCCGGCGGCCACCAGCGGCACGTACAGCACCGGGGAGCGCTCATCGCGCGCGAGCCACGGAGCGGCTTCGCGCAGACGCAGGGACAGCGGCCCCTCCGGGCTCATCTTCTCCGGCAGGAACTGCTTGTCGAGCAGGCCCCGGTACGAGCGCAGCGCCAGGTCTCCCCGGTCGTCCACCACCCACAGCGCGGCGCTCTGCGCGTCACACACCGCGCCCAGGTCCGCGATGACGCGCTCCTGGAGCCATTCCAGATCCGGATGGGAGAGCAGCTCCAGGCAGCGCTGCTGGAGGTTGTGGAAGCGGGCGAACTCCAGGTTCTCGTCCTGGAGCCGGGCGCGCTCGTGGCGCAGCTGGGCGCGCTCCATGGCGCGGTCCACCGCGAGCAGCAGGTCCGACTCCTCCACGGGCTTGACCAGGCAGTCCGCCACGCCCAGGCGCAGCGCGACCTCCGAGCCCTGCACGTCGTCGCGCGTGCTGACGAGGATGACCTCCTGCTCGGGGTCGCGTTCGCGCAGGCGCGCGGTGAGCGAGAAGCCGTCCACGCCGGGCATCACCACGTCGGTGAGCACCAGGTCGAACGTCGCCCGGGACACCTCTTCCAGGGCCAGGGTGGCGTTCTCCACCGCCACCACGCGGTGCCCCCGGCGTGACAGCAAGTCCGTGGCGAGTTGTCGGAAGAACAGGTCGTCGTCGACGACGAGGATGGGACCGGCCACGGCGCTCGGGGGGAGAAGGGAGGAAAACCGAAGGCTATCGGGCCCTTGGAAGCACGACAACGCCTTCGAAGACGAAGGCTACGGGGCCTCGGAGCCGGATGTCGGACAGGTCGTCCGGAACGCGGATTCTCAGATCGCCGCCCGGCAGCGTGACACGCAGCCAGGCATTCGAGGGCAGGCGCTTCGCCAGCACGGCCGCCACGGCGGACGCACACGCCCCCGTGCCGCAGGCCTGGGTGAGGCCGCAGCCGCGCTCCCAGACCACGACGGTGAGGCCGTCCTCGTCCACGCGGACGAACTCCACGTTGGTGCGGTCCGGGAAGGCAGGGTGCCGCTCCAGGCCGGGGCCCAGGCGCTCGGCGGCTTCCAGGGGCTGGTCCAGGAGCACCAGGTGCGGGTTGCCCATGTTCACCGCGGTGCCGAGCAGACCTTCATGGCCGGGCACGGGGGCGCTCACGAAGGGCTGGCCGGTCGTCCCGGAGGGCAGGTTCGCGGCCACCAGCCGGGCCGGGCCCATGGAGATGTCCACGCCGACAACGCCGCCGTCGCCGTAGCCGGGCTCGCAGGTGAGCACGCCGGCCCCGGTCTCCACGTCGATGAGCGCGGGGTGCTGGCCGGATTGGTCCACCAGATACTTCACCGCACAGCGCAGGCCGTTGCCGCACATCTCCGCGATGCTGCCGTCGGCGTTGTGGACGACCATGCGGGCAAGGCCGCGGGACGACGGGAGGATGGCGAGCACCCCGTCCGCGCCGATGCCCCGGCGCCGGTCGCACAGCCAGCGGGACTGCTCCGCGCCGATGTCCAGGCCCGTGCGGCGCCGGTCCAGGACGACGAAGTCGTTTCCCAGGCCGTGGTACTTGAAGATGCGTTCGCTTGCGTCCACGGGGGGAAGTGTAGACGCCCGCGTTTATTCGCGCTCGCCGACCTTCTTGGGCGGGGACGGAACGTCCAGGGCAGGCATGGCCCGGCGCGAGGCCCCGGGGGCGGCGGGGGCACTGGCGCGGCGCAGCTCGGCCAGTTCGGCCTCCCGGGTGGCGAGCTGGTCCTGCATCTTCTCCACGTGGGCCTGGAGGACCTCCATCTCCGCGGCCATCTCCAGCACGTCCTCCGGGGGCGGGGCGGCGGCGGACTTCGATTCCTCCAGGGCCTGGACCAGGGTCTCGCGTTCGGTCTCCAACGCTTCCAGCCGGGCCTGCTGTTCGCGGATCCGGGTGGAGAGCTGGTCGCGTTCAGCGCGCTCGGTGTCCAGGAGGCGCGCGGCATCCGCGGCGGCGGTCTCCAGGGAGTTGGTCCGGCCCTCCAGGCGGACGCGGGCGGCGCGGGCGACCGTCAGGTCCGACTGGAGGCGCTCGCGTTCGGAGGCCATGGCGGTGCGCTCGGAGTCCGCGCGGCGGGCCTGGGCCTCGGCGTCGGCGGCGGCCTGGGTCAAGGCGGCGACACGGGACTCCAGCGCGGCCTGTTCGGTCCGCGCGTCCTCGAGCGCCGTGGCGAGCCGGGCCTCCATGGCGGCGAGGGATTCACGGGTCTGTTCGGCGGACTGGGCGAGGCGGGCTTCGAGTTCGGCCTGTTCCGTGGCGGCGCGCGTCTGGGCATCCGCGAGACGGGCTTCGCGCTCCGCGTTCGCGGAGTCGGATTGAGCGGTGAGGTCCGCGATGCGGGCTTCGAGTTCGGCCCGCTCCGCGGCGGCGCGGGCAGTGGCTTCCGCGAGCTGGGCTTCGATGGAGGACTTCTCCTCGCGGGCCTGTTCGGTGAGTTCCGCGAGGCGGGCTTCGAGTTCCGCCTTCTCCGTCCCGGCGTGCGCGAGGATTTCGTTGAGGCGCGCTTCCAGCTCGGCTTTCTCGGTCCCGGCGTTCGCGAGGAGCTCGTTGAGGCGCGTCTCCAGCTCGGCCTTCTCCAGGCCGGCTCTCGCGAGCGCCTCGTTGAGGCGCAGCTCCAGCGTGGCCTTGTCCGTGCCGGCGCTGGTGAGCGCTTCGGTCAGGCGCAGCTCCAGCTCGGCCTGCTCCGTGCCGGACTGGGCGGTGGCTTCGGCGAGCCGGGCTTCCAGATCCGTCCGCTCCTGCTCCGCGCGCGTGGTGAGGTCCGCGAGCTGGGCTTCCAGGGTGGCGGTGCGCTCGTTCCCGGTCTGGACGGCCTCCGTGAGCCGGGCCGCGTCCGCGCGAGCGGCTTCGAGTTCCGCGCGCATGCCTTCCAGCGAGGACTCCAGGTTCGTGGCCTTGCCCGCGAAGCGGCGCGCGGTTTCGAGCTGCACCACAAGCACTTCCGCGTGCTCGCGTGTCGCGGCGAGCCGGTCGCTGGCGTCCACCAGCTCCGCTTCCAGCCGGCCGACCTGCTGGCTCCGCTCATGCAGCGCGGCGTGCGCCCGTTGCAGCTCGGAGCCCAGGCGCATCAATTCCTGGTGCGCGGCGCCCAAGCGGGCCGTCTCCGCGCGCAGGGCCGTCAGCTCCTGCTCCTTCTGCCCCAGCTGCTCGCGCAGCTCGTCCAGATCCTGCTGCTGCCGCTCGGTCCGAGAGAGCGCGCCTTCCAGCTGCGCTTCCATGGAGACCCGCAGGGCGCTGGCTTCGCGCAGCTCCTGTTCGCGCGCGGACAGGGACTCCGTGAGACGCGCAGCCCGGGCTTCGGACTCGCGTGCCGCGTCCTGCGACTGCGAACCCTCCGCGAGCCGGGCCTCCGCCTGCGCGAGCGAATCCTCCAGCGCGCTGAGGTTCGTGGTCTCCGCGGCGAGCCGGAACTCGACCTCCGTCAGGGAGGCTTCCAGTCCGACCCGGCGCGACGTCTCGGAGGCGGCACGCTTCTCCGCGTCCGATAGGGCCTGCTCCAGGGTGGCGAGGCGGGACTCCGCATCCTTCAACGAAGCTTCCAGCTCGGAGCGGCGAGCGGACTCGGCGGCAATCGTGGACTCCGCCGAGGCGATGGACGCTTCCAGTTCGGAGCGGCGGATGGACTCCGCGGCCTGCCGGACGTCGAACTCCGAGAGCGATGCCTCCAGCTCGGCACGCCGCGTGGATTCAGCGGCCTGCCGGGACTCCGCCTCCGCGAGCGCCGCTTCCAGTTCGGAGCGCCGCGTGGACTCCGAGGCAAGCCGGGACTCCGCCTCCGCGAGCGTCCGCGCCAACGCTGCATGGCGCTCGGTCTCCGTGGTCTGCCGGGCCTCCGCCTCCGCCAGGGCCTGCTCCAGCGTGGTCCCTCGCGCGGTCTCGGTCGCGAGGCGGGCCTCGACCTCCGTGAGGGCATGCTGCATCGCGGGGAGACGGGCGGCCTCTTCGGCGAAGCGGGACTCGGTGTCCGACAGCGACGCTTCCAGTTCGGCGCGGCGGGCTTCGGCTTCCGCGAGCCGAACCTGGACGGCGGCCCGCGCCTGCTCCGCTTCGGTCAGGCGCTCGCGCTGGGCCGAGGACTCCGCGCGCAGGGTCTCCAGCTCCGAGTTGAGCGCAGCCTCATCCTTCGCGCGCGCCTCGCGGTCGCGAGCCTCCTGCGTACGCGCATCATCGAGCGAGGACAGCGCCTCCACCTCGGACCGCCGCGCCTCGGTGAGCTCCGCGCGCAGCTCGCGCACCGTCGCATCCAGGGCCGTCTGCGACTGCTTCGCCTCCGACAGCGCGGTGCGAGCCTCTTCCAGCTCCCGGACGTAACCACGTGCCTCGTCCGCCGACGCCGCGTGCGACTGCCGCAGCTCCAGCAGCGCGGCTTCGTTCGTACGCTGCGCTTCGGCGAAGGAGGCCTGGACCTCCGAAAGGGTCTGGCGCGTCTGCTCGAAGGCGGCCTCGGTGGACAGCCGCGCGGCACGCGCCTCCGACAGCTCCGTTTCGAGCTGGGTCCGCGCCTCCTGTGCCGAAGCCCGCGAGGCTTCAGCCCGGGCACGCTCCTCTTCCAGCGCCGAAGCGGAGTCCTGTTGGAGCTGGGCGAACGACGTCTCCAAACGGGCCCGCTGCGCGCGCTCATCCTCCAGGACCGTGCGCGCCACGCCCAGCGCGGCATCCAGCCGCAGCCGGTCCGCTTCCAGTGCGCTCTGCGCCTCGTTCCACGAGGACTCGGAACCCTCCAGCCGTGCGCGAAGGGCCCGCTCCGCGTCGAGCGACTCCTGAAGGTTCGCGAGCGCCACCTGTGCACGGGCCTGCTGCTCGCGCTCCGACAGCAACTGCGCCTGGGTATCGGCGAGCAACGCCTCCCAGCGAGCCCCCCGCTCCTGCTCGTGGGTCAACGATTCCCGAGCCGCGTCGAGCTCCGCCTGCGCCGAGGCCCGGGCCTTCTGCTCCCGAGCCAGGTCCTCCTGGATGAGCGCAGCCAGGGCTTCCGCGTCGGTCAACTCCTGCCGCAGCGAGCGGAGCGTTGCCTCCAGCTCCGTGTTGCGCGCCTCGGCGGTCTCGCGCGCCTGGTTCGACTCCGCGAGCCGGGCCCCGTGTTCCCACACCTCACGGGCCAGGGTGTCCCGGGATTCGGAACGGACCTGGTCGACCGCGGCTTCGAGGGCCTCCGCGGCACGAGCCTCCGCCGCCGCGAGCCGGGCCTCCGCCTCTGCGCGCACGTTGGCGAGCACCTGCTCCGTCTGGCCGCTCGACTCGGCGCGGGCGTCGGCGAGCGTGCTGGCCGCGCGGGCTTCGACCTCGGCACGCGCCTCCGCGAGCATCCGCGCCGCGCGAACCTCGGCTTCTTCCAACTGCCGGACCCGCTCGGCCTCCGACTCGGCGCGGGCTTCTGCCAGCGCCTGGGCCCGCTCGGCCTCCGCCTCGGCACGCGCTTCCGCGAGGGCCTGCGCTGTCCGTGCCTCGACATCCGCCAGTTGCCGGCTCCGCTGAGCCGAGGCCGTGGCACGGACCTCGGTGAGCGCCTGCTCGCGTTGGTTCTCCGCCTCCGCCAGGGCCGAGGCCCGTTCAGCAGCGGCGTCCGCGAGCGCCTTCGCCATCCGAGCATCCGCGTCGGCCCGCGCTTCGGCCAGAGCCCGCTCGACACGGGCATCCGCATCCGCCCGAGCCGCATCCAGCGCCTGAGCCGCGTCCGCGACCGCGCGTTCGACACGGGCATCCGCATCGGCCCGAGCCACTTCCAACGCCTGAGCCGCCTCGCGCGCATCCGACAGTGCACGCTCGACACGGGTATCCGCGTCGGACCGGTTCGCCTCCAGCGCCTGAGCCGCTTCGCGAGCATCCGCCGCCGCACGTTCGACACGGGCATCCGCGTCGGACCGGGCCTCCTCCAACGCCCGAGCGAGCCGGGCCTCCGCGTCGGACCGGGCCTCCTCCAGCGACTGCGCGAGCCGGGCCTCCGCCTGCTCACGGGCCTCCGTCAGCGCGAGCTCCGCGAGAGCCCGTTCTTCCTCCAACGTCCGCGCGAGCCGGGCCTCCGCCTGCTCACGAGCCTCCGTCAGCACGAGCTCCGCGAGAGCCCGCTCCTCCTCCACCACCTTCGCGAGCCGCGCCTCCTCCTGCTCGCGGGCCTCCGCCAGCGCGCGCTCCTGCCGCGAATCCGCGTCGGCGTGCGCGGCGGCCAGCGCGTTCGTCACCCGCTCGTCTGCCTCGGCGCGAGCCTGGGCCAGCGCCTCCTCCAGCCGTGCTTGCGCCTGGCCCCGCTCCGCGTCGATGGCCTGGACGAGCGCGGCCTCCACGCGGACGCGCTCCGTCTCCGCCGCCGCCAGCCGCTGCCCCGCCACGTGCTGCGCGGACTCGACCCGCTTCTGATCCGCCTCCAGCGACTCCAGGCGCAGCCCGGCCGCGTGAAGCTCTTCCTCCAACCGCGCCGCCAGCGCCCGAGCCGCCGACTCCGACTGCGCGCGGCCCTCCAGCTCCTGCCGCAGCCGGCCTTCCGCCTCACGCGCGCTGGTGAGCTCCGTCTCCAGGCCGCGCTGCAACGCCTCGCGCTCCGCGAGCCGCGCCTCCGCGTCCTTGCGCGCCCCTTCGGCGGAGTGCATCCGCTGCTGGGCCTCGGCGAGCTCCCGGCGCGCTCGCGCCAGCTCCGCATCCTTCACCGGCACCGCGTCGCCCGCCGTCCGCGCCGACTCCTGCGCGCGCGCCAGCTCCGCCTTCAGGTGCTCCACCGCCGCGAGCGCCGTCGAATACTGCTCCGCGATGCGCAGCTCCCGCTCGCGAGCCGCCTCCGCCTGACGGCGCTTGTCCTCCGCCCCGTCCTGAGCGCGCTCCGCCGCCAGCCGGTCCCGCTCCCGGTCGATGCGCAGCGAGCCCAGCTCGTCCTGCAGCGCGCGCAAATCCGTGTACGCCTGCGTCAGCCGCTCGCGCGACTCGTCCAGCGTCGCCGCCGTCTCCTCGCGCCGCGCCCGCTCCAGCCGCAGCGTCTCCTGAGCGGCCAGCACCTGCACACCCGCGTCCGCCTGCGCGCGCTGCGCCGCCTCCACCTCCAGGCGCTGCGCCGTCAGCCGCCGGTCCGCATCGGCGATCCGCTCCGTCGCGACCTGCAACTCCAGCTCACGGCGCCGCAGCCGGCTGCTCAGGTCGTCCCGCTCGCGAGCGGACTCCACCGTGCCCCGAGCCTGCTCCAGCTGTGCGGTCAGCCGCGCCATGTCCTGCCGGGCGCCCTCCAGCGCCGGCTTGAGCGACACGACCTCCGCCTCGCGGTCTCCAATCTCCGCGCGAAGCTTCGACACCGCTTCCTTCAGCCGCCCTGCCCGCTCCTCCCACGTCTTCGCCCGGGCCGCGACCTCGTCCAGCTTGCCGCGCGTGAAGGCCAGCGGCTCCGGCGGCAGCTGCACCCACGTGGGGTCCACCACCCGCGCCGGCTCCAGACCCGCCATCACCACGAAGTACGCCGCCTCGCTGTGCCGCACGAGCGAGCCGTCCACCTGCAGCCCTTCGCCCCGCTCGAACGCGAGCTGGTAGCCCAGCACCGGCGACTGCGTGGCCACCTCCACATGGGGGAAGTGCGCCGTCAGCGCGTCCAGGAGCTGCCCATACGTGGGCGGCACCGTCTCTTCCGGCTCCAGCAGTTGCGGCAGCGCCAGCCCCGCGATGTTGCGCAGGCCGCCCATCAGGAAGCCCTGCCGGGCCACCAGCCGCGCCAGCTCCGCCAACAGCTCCGGCGCGCGCACGTAGGGCGCCAGGTCCGTCACCAGGACCAGGTCGAAGCTCCCCGCCTCCAGGTCGTCATAGACGTTGGCGCGGTAGCGGACCTGCGGGTGCGCATGGGCCTTCTGCGCCGCCTCCACCGCGGACACGTCCGCGTCGCACGCCACCACGGTGCGAGCGCCCCGCTCCACCAGGAAGCGCGCGCTCTCGCCGCCCGTGGACGCCACGGCGTCGACCTCGAGCACGCGTCGCCGCGCGAACAGGCTCTCCGCGAAGATGTAGCGGGGCAGCAGCTCGCTGGGCCCCATGCGACGAAAGGTGGATTGCAAATGATGATCCCGGCGGGGCGCAAACTGTAGCGTTGGAGTCCCAGAAGACCCAATTTCAGGTTTCGACCCTCACGGGCCCAAGCCCGTCCGACCGGAGAGCAGGCGACATGACCACCCATTCACCGCAGGGATTCGGCTACCGGGCCCGCCGCACCTTCACCCGGCTCGTCGTCTTCCTCGTCATCCTGGGCCTGGGTGGCGGCGTCGTCTTCCTCCTGGGCCAGCTCAACGCCCGCACCTTCACCGTCCTGCAGGAGAACGGCGAGCTGGTGGTGATGAAGGGCCGCGCCCTGCCCACGGGCGCCGCCGCCTACCGCCCCGGGGACCCGCGCCTCGCGGACGCCTACGCCCCCCTCCCCCTGGAGGGCCAGGACGTCACCCTGCTGACGCAGCAGAAGTTCACCGACCGCGACGACCTGGACCGCGCCCTCTTCCCCCTCCTGGAGACCCTGGCCCGCCCGCGCATCGCGTCCGGCGAGCCCGCCAAGGTGGAGCGCGGCCTCTATTATCTGCGCCGCGCGGAGAAGCTGTCCGGCATCACGGAGGAGCAGCGCAGAAGCCTCCAGTCCATGCTCACCGACGTCGCCTTCTACCAGGCGCGCCAGAAGCTGGAGGACGCCCGCCGCCTCGTGTCCGAAGGTTTGGCCCAGCTCAAGCTCGCCGCGGAGTCGGAGAACCGCCACGCCCGCGCCGCCAACCAGATGCTCACCACCGTGGGACCCACTGCACGCGACCTGGAGGAGGCCCTGCGCCGCGCTGTCCACAGCGAGAGCGCCCCGAACAACACCCCTGTAGCACCGGCGCCCCGGCAACCCGCCCCGTCACCCGCCGGTGACGCGTCCGCCACGCCTCCGTCAGCCGCCCCAACCCCCGACGCGGGCGCCCAGCCCTGATCTCCAGGGGTTGGGTGACCCCATGAAAAAGACGGTCCCGAAGGGGCTTTTCCGGCCCTGTAAATGTCCTGCGGAGGACGGCCGGAACAGTGTTGGTGAGTGATCATAGATTGCAATGATCGATCCGACCCTGGCGGCAGGTTTACACAGGATCTAGCGTTGACACACCAGGTGACCCCCCATAGGTTGGGTGCGTTCGAGCGGCTGCCCCAAGTCCGGGGGCTCGCTCCCGGAACCCGGAGGCTGGTGTGGTTTTCTTGATCGACACACACGCCTGCCCCACAATTCGCTACATGTCGGGCCGCTGTCACCAAGCCCCCGGGTCCTGATCGGAAGTCAGTTCCTCCCTGCCATCACCGGAGCCTTCACCCACGGGGTCAGTCCGCCCTGGTGGCTCCGCATTGCCTTGTCCTGGAAGTGAGACGCCCGTGACCGTCCAGACGCCTTTCAAGCCGAACGCCGTCGCCTCGCCGCCCCCCGACTCCGCCGCCGTGGCGCCCGCCACGCAGGCCCCGTCGGCTCCCGGCGACTTCACCACCACCATGCGGGTGAAGAAGCGCAACGGCACGGCGGAGCCGGTGGACCTCAACAAGATCGTCCGGGCGGTGGGCAAGTCGTGCGTGGGCCTGTCGCGCGTGGACGTGATGCGCGTGGCCACCAAGACCATCAGCGGCCTGTATGACGGCGCCACCACGCGGGAGCTGGACAGCCTGTCCATCCAGACCGCCGCGGCGCTCATCGTGGAGGAGCCCGAGTACGCCCGGCTCTCCGCGCGCCTGCTCTCCACCTTCATCCAGAAGGAGGTCAGCAACCAGGACATCCAGTCCTTCAGCCAGTCCGTCGCCGCCGGCCACAAGCACGGCCTCATCGCGGACCGCCTGCTCACCTTCGTCCAGGCCAACGCGCGCAAGCTCAACGCCGCCATCGACCCGGTCCGCAACGACCTGTTCGAGTACTTCGGCCTGCGCACCGTCTACGACCGCTACCTGCTCAAGAACCCGCAGACGCGCGAAGTCATCGAGACGCCGCAGGACTTCTTCCTGCGCGTGGCGTGCGCACTGTCCGGCGACAACGCGCGCGAGGCCATCGAGCTCTACCGCCTGTTCAGCTCGCTGGAGTACCTGCCTTCCTCCCCCACCCTGTTCAACTCCGGCACGCGCCACGAGCAGCTCTCCAGCTGCTTCCTCCTGGACTCGCCGGCGGATGAGCTGGACGCCATCTACAAGAAGTACTCGGACATCGCGATGCTGTCGAAGTTCTCCGGCGGCATCGGCGTGGCGTACCACCGCGTGCGCGCGCGCGGGTCGCTGATCAAGTCCACCAACGGCCACTCCAACGGCATCGTCCCGTGGCTCAAGACGCTGGACGCGTCCGTGGCGGCGGTGAACCAGGGCGGCAAGCGCAAGGGCGCGTGCTGCGTGTACCTGGAGACGTGGCACGCGGACATCGAGGACTTCCTCGAGCTGCGCGACAACACCGGTGACGAGGCCCGCCGCGCGCACAACCTCAACCTGGCCAACTGGGTGCCGGACCTCTTCATGCGCCGCGTGGAGGCCGACCAGGAGTGGAGCCTCTTCGACCCGAAGACGACTCCCCACCTCACCGACCTCTTCGGTGACGCCTTCGACAAGGCCTACGCGGAGGCGGAAGCGCAGGGCCAGGCCGTGCGCAAGGTGAAGGCGCGCGACCTGTACGCGCGGATGATGAAGGTGCTCGCCCAGACGGGCAACGGCTGGATGACCTTCAAGGACATCTGCAACCGCAAGAGCAACCAGACGGGTCAGCCGGGCAACGTCATCCACCTGTCCAACCTGTGCACCGAAATCCTGGAGGTCACGAGCCAGGGTGAGACGGCGGTGTGCAACCTGGGCTCGCTCAACCTGAGCCGCATGGTGAAGGACGGGAAGTTCGACTTCGACCTGCTGCGCTCCAACGCGATGCTCGCGCTCAAGCAGTTGGACCGCGTCATCGACCTCAACTACTACCCCATCCCCACCGCCGCGGACTCCAACCGCCGCTGGCGCCCGGTGGGCCTGGGCCTGATGGGCCTCCAGGACGTCTTCTTCCAGCTGCGCCTGCCCTTCGACTCCGTGGAGGCGCGCAACCTGTCCAAGAAGATTTCGGAGGAGATCTACTACGCGGCGCTGGTCACCTCCTCCGACCTGGCGGAGCAGTTCGGCGCGCACCCCTCCTTCCCGGAGACGCGCGCGGCCAAGGGCGAGCTCCAGTTCGACAGCTGGGGCATCGTCCCGGAGGACACGCTGCGCTGGGACGCGCTGCGCTCGCGCATCATGAAGGTGGGCCTGCGCAACTCGCTGATGATCGCCATCGCGCCCACGGCCACCATCGCGTCCATCGCCGGCTGCTACGAGTGCATCGAGCCGCAGGTGTCCAACCTCTTCAAGCGCGAGACGCTGTCCGGTGACTTCCTCCAGGTGAACCGCTACCTGGTGCGCGACCTGCAGCAGCTGGGCTTGTGGAACGAGAACACCCGCAACCGCATCAAGATGGCCGAAGGCAGCGTGCAGGACCTCACGGAGCTGCCGGAGGAGCTGCGCGCCATCTACCGCACCGCGTGGGAGCTCCCCATGCGCGCGCTCCTGGACATGGGCGCGGACCGCGGCGCCTTCATCGACCAGAGCCAGTCGCTCAACCTCTTCGTGGAGACGCCCAACATCGGGAAGCTGTCCTCGATGTACTTCTACGCGTGGCAGAAGGGGCTCAAGACGACCTATTACATGCGCTCGCGCCCGGCGACCCGCATCGCCAAGACCACCGTGGGCCAGGGCGGCCCGACGATGACGGCCGCCCCCACGCCCGCGCCGCAGGTGGTGACCGCGGAGGCGGAAGCGGTGGCGTGCTCGCTGGAAAACCCCGAGGCGTGCGAGGCCTGCCAGTAGTCCTCTGGCGGTCCCCCACCCTGCTGTCCCCTGTCGTCGTGTGAGTAAGGGAGTACCGAAGCAATGCTGCTCGATCCGGGAATGAACCTGACGCTGCGCCCCATGGCGTATCCCGTCTTCTTCGAGATGTACCGCAACGCCATCAAGAACACCTGGACGGTGGAGGAGATCGACTTCTCCACGGACCTGGTGGACCTGCGCTCGAAGATGACGGACGCGGAGCGTCACCTCATCCACCGGCTGGTGGCCTTCTTCGCCACGGGCGACTCCATCGTCGGCAACAACCTGGTGCTCAACCTCTACAAGCACCTGAACGCGCCCGAAGCGCGCATGTACCTGTCGCGCCAGCTCTACGAAGAGGCCCTGCACGTCCAGTTCTACCTGACGCTGCTGGACACCTACGTGCCGGACCCGGCGGAGCGCGCCAAGGCCTTCGCGGCGGTGGACAACATCCCGTCCATCCAGCGCAAGGCGCGCTTCTGCATGAAGTGGATGGACAGCATCCAGGCGGTGGATCAGGTCCGCTCCAGGTCGGACCGCCGCCAGTTCCTCTTGAACCTCATCTGCTTCGCGGGCTGCATCGAGGGCCTCTTCTTCTTCGCGGCCTTCGCCTACGTGTACTTCCTGCGCAGCAAGGGGCTGCTCAACGGCTTGGCCGCGGGCACCAACTGGGTGTTCCGCGACGAGTCCGCCCACATGGCCTTCGCCTTCGAAGCCATCCAGACGGCGCGCAAGGAGGAGCCGGACCTCTTCGACGCGGGCCTGGAGAAGGACGTCGTGCAGATGATGCGCGACGCGGTGGAGTGCGAGACGCAGTTCGCCCAGGACCTGCTGAGCGGCGGCGTGATGGGCCTGTCGGTGCAGGAGATGCGCGGCTACCTGGAGTACGTGGCCGACCAGCGCCTCCAGATGCTGGGCATGGCCCCCATCTTCCACACCAAGAACCCGCTGCACTTCATGGACCTGCAGGACGTGCAGGAGCTCACGAACTTCTTCGAGCGCCGCGTGTCGTCCTACCAGGTCGCCGTGGGCGTGGGCGCCGCCAACGACGTCGTCTTCGACGCCGCCTTCTAGGCCGTCCCCTCCCCTGCTTCACACACCCAGGCCGTGCCCCGCGTCGAAGCGAGGCACGGCCTTCGTGCGTTCAACACGCTTCAGACGGGGCGCTCCACGTCGCGCGGTCCCACCACGCGCTCGCGGCGCTCCTCGTCCAGGGCCTGCTCCGCGCGCGCGGCCGTAATCTGCACCGCCGGGCGGTTCACCAGCCGGTACACCGCGGACGCGAAGGCCGCCCCCAACAGCGGCGCGATGATGAACAGCCACAGCTGGCGCAGGGCGTCCCCTCCGGCGAACAGCGCCGGGCCCAGGCTGCGCGCCGGGTTCACCGACGTGTTGGTGATGGGGATGCCCACCAGGTGGATGAGCGTCAGCACCAGGCCAATGGCCACGCCCGCGAAGCCCACCGGCGCGCGTGAGTCCGTGGCCCCCAGCACCGTCAGCACCAGCAGGAAGGTGAGCGCCACCTCCGTGAGGAACGCCGCTCCGCCGCCATAGCCCTCCGGCGACGCCGCCCCGTACCCGTTGCTGCCCAGCCCCTCCGCGCCCGCGGAGTAACCGCCCGGAGCCCCCTTCGCGATGAGCAGCACCACGCCCGCCGCGACGATGGCGCCCACGCACTGCGCGATGACGTAGCCAGCCAGGTGACGCTTGTCGAACTTGCCCGCCATCATCAGGCCCACCGTCACGGCCGGATTCACGTGGCAGCCGGAGATGGGGCCCATCGTGTAGACCATGGCCAGCAGCGACAATCCGAAGGCGAAGGCCACGCCCAGAAAACCAATGCGGTCGCCCGCCAGCACCGCCGCGCCAACGCCGCCGAGCACCAGCACGAACGTGCCGACGGCCTCCGCCAGGTACTTCTGCATCGCGTCCCCGCCGGCTGTCGCCGTCCGCGGGGCGGCCCTCACGTTCCCGTCTCGCATGTCCAAGCCTCCTCAGGTGTTCAGAGGAGAGGCTGCGCATGCGTGTGCCCCTCGATGCACGAAGGCCCTGCACACGGCCGCCGTGCGGCGCATGGACAGGGCCCTCGCAGTCCCGGGGCCCCCACCCCGAAGGGAGGGGCACCCGAGCCCATCAGGCGTTTCTCAGGCGTGCTTCCAGATGCCGATGAACGGCAGGTTCCGGTACTTCTCGCCGTAGTCCAGGCCGTACCCGACGACGAACTTGTCCTCGATGACGAAGCCCTTGTAGTCGATGTCCACCTTCGTCTTGGCCCGCGCGGGCTTCTCCAGGAGCGAGCAGATCTTCACCGACGCCGGGTGGCGCGCCCGGAGGTTCTCCAGGAGGAAGCTCATGGTGAGCCCCGTGTCGATGATGTCCTCGATGATGAGCAGGTGCTTGCCCGCCATCGGCTTGGACACATCCGTGGTGATGCGCACCTCGCCCGTGGACTCCGTGCCGCCGTGGTAGCTGGCCACGCCCAGGAACTCGAGCGTCAGCGGCAAATCAATGGCCCGCGCCAGGTCGATGGCGAAGAACGCGGAGCCCTTGAGCACGCAGATGAGCGTCAGCTCCTTGCCCTGGTAGTCGCGGGTAATCTGCGCGCCCAGCTCCTTCACGCGCGCCTGCACGGCCTCCTCGGAGATGAGGACGCCGACATCCTTCTCGTGGAACGTCGTCACCGGGTGCTCCCTCTACACGTAGGCGTTGTTCATGATCTCCCCGAAGCCGCCGCCACCGGGGACGATGTATTGCCGGTCATCCAGGCCCCGCTCCTTCTCCCAGAGCAGGCCCGGCGCGGTGCCGAACACCTCCGGCGGGGACAGGCCGCGGTCCAGACGGAGCGCGTAGATGATGACGTCCGGGTGCTCCGTCGTCATCCGGCGCAGGTACTCCGGCGTGACGATGAGGTTGAGCGTGATGATGCGCCGGGCCCGCCCGGGCACCTTCGTCTTGTACAGCTGGATGGCCGTGGACAGGCTGCCGCCCGTGGCCCCCATGGGGTCCGGGAACAGCACGAACGCGTCGTCCACGTCCCCGCCAATCTTCGCGCCGCCAATCTCCGAACCCACCACCGCCTGGGCCGCGTCGATCATCCGGCTCATGATGATGTGGTCCTGGCGCACCAGGGACGGGTCCACCGTGAAGTTGAGCAGGTCATACGTCACCTGCGACGGCAGCGTGCCCGCCCGCGCGATGTTCACCGTCACCACGCGCAGCTGCGGGTCCACCACCTCGCCCTGGTAGATGCCCAGGGGCGTGGAGTCGATCATGCGGGTGGGGATGGTCACCATCTTGCGCGGGAACTCCGCGTTGATGACCGTCTTCACCAGGTCCGCGTAGAGCTGCTCCACCAGCCGGTTGATCTGCGGCTGCAGCGTGCCCTTGGCGCACAGCGTGGCCAGCTGGGAGAGGAGAAACGGATTTCCCACCAGGTGGACGTTGGCCCCATAGTGATGGGCCATCTCGTTCAACTTGAAGGGCACGTTCGCGTAGAGAGTGTCGCGCATCGGATGGGGCTCCCGCGCCGGGGTTAAGGCGGCTTACGGCTTCAGTCGAACAGCTTCAGCGTCTGCGGAGGGCTCGCCTCCGCGGGTTCCGCCACGTGACACTTGCGGCAGCGCGGCTCGTAGGCACCCGCCGCGCCCACCACCACCCGCTCCTCGCTGCCAATGATGCGCTGCGAACGGTTGGCCGGGTTCCCGCACACCGCGCAGATGGCCAGCTCCTTCGTCACGTACTCCGCCACCGCCATCAGCTGCGGCATCGGTTCGAAGGGGCGCCCCTGGTAGTCCTGGTCCAGGCCCGCGCAGATGACGCGCATGCCCCGTTGGGCGAGCGCTTCGCACACCTGCACCACTTCTCCGCCCAGGAACTGCACCTCGTCGATGCCCACCACCTGCGTGTCGGGGGACAGGTGCCGGAAAATTTCTTCAGCCCTTTCGATGGGCAGGGACGTCAATTTCAACTGGCTGTGGCTGACCACCTGCGTGTCGTCGTAGCGCGTGTCGATGCGCGGCTTGAACACGCGCACCTTCTGCCGGCCGTACAGCGCGCGCTTGACGCGGCGGATCAACTCCTCCGTCTTACCGGAGAACATGGATCCGCAGATGACCTCTATCCACCCGATATCTTTGGGGAATTGATGCAATGGACGCTCGTCGGGGTGTGGCAGGGCGGGGGCAATCTCCGCGACCCACCCCTTCCCGTCAATTTCGTTTCCAGGCTGGCAAGCCCCCCGTCTCCGCCGCCTGCCCGGCTGCTTCCCGCAAGTCGTGGAAGCCCTGGCAAGGGATTTGAATAGCCCAGGCCCCAGGTACCAGGACGGGAACCTTGGGGGTGGGGCGTGGCGGCGACGGCGAACGAGGTGCAGGCGGGGAGTTGGGCGCAGCAGGCTTCTTTCTACACGTCACCGGCGTCGGTGGCGCTGCTCATGCTGAACCTGTTGGACGGGCTGTTCACCCTGCTCTTCCTGCAGCTGGGAGTGGCGGAGGAGCTCAACCCGGTGATGCGCGTGGCGTACGAGCAGTCACCGCTGCTCTTCATGTTCTCCAAGCTGCTCATCGTGAACGCGGGGCTGTGCCTGCTGTGCCTGCACCGCCGGCTCAAGGCCAGCCGCGTCGCCATCCGCGTGGGCGCCGTCGTCTACGCCATCATCGTGGTCTACCACCTGGCCTTCCTCACCCACCTGGTGAGTCATTGGCCCTTCGGGGCATGACGGCTAGCGGAGCAGTGAACGGTCCCCAGCGCGACAGGTAGGGGGTGCTTGCTTTTCACCTTCAGTCTGTCCCAGGCTTCCCCGTAGCTCCGGCCTTCCAGGTTCGGGGGGGGACCATGAACATCACCGACGTCCGGGTGTTTCCGGTCGAAGAGGACAAGCTCAAGGCGTACGTCACCATCACCCTGGATCACTGCTTCGTCGTACGCGACCTGAAGGTGATCCACGGCTCCACCGGGCTCTTCATTGCCATGCCCGCGAAAAAACGGAAGGACGGGACCTACAAGGACATCGCTCATCCGTTGAACGCGGACACGCGAAGCCAGATGGAGCGCGTCATCCTGATTGAGTACGAGAAACACCTTCACCAGGCGCAGAGCGGGACGCTCGGTCCCGTGGCGGCTGAACTCGACTAACGAACTTCCATTCGGGGCGCTCACGGGTTAGTCAGCGCCCCATGCAGCCGTCGCGTGACTTCAAGGTGTTCGCCGGGAACTCGAACCCGGCGTTGGCGCAGCGCATCTGCGAGTACCTCCAGCGGCCCCTGGGCAACGCGGTAGTGGACACGTTCTCCGACGGGGAGATCCACGTCGAGATCGGCGAGAACGTGCGCGGACAGGACGTGTTCATCGTCCAGTCCACGTGCCCGCCGACGAACCACCACCTGATGGAGCTGTTGATCATGTGCGACGCCCTCAAGCGGGCGAGCGCCGGCTCCATCACCGCCGTGATGCCGTACTACGGGTACGCTCGGCAGGACCGGAAGGTGGCGGCCCGCACGCCCATCACCGCCAAGCTGGTGGCGGACATGCTGGAGGTCGCGGGCGTCAACCGGGTGGTGTCCATGGACATGCACGCCGGGCAGATCCAGGGCTTCTTCAACATGCCCTCGGATCACCTCTACGGCTCGCCGGTGTTCCTGGAGGACATCCGCAAGCGCTTCCCGGAGTCGAGCGAGCTGGTCATCGTCAGCCCGGACGCCGGCGGCGTGGAGCGCGCGCGCGCCTACTCCAAGCGGCTGAACACGGGGCTGGCCATCATCGACAAGCGCCGCCCGCGCCCCAACGCCTCGGAGGTGATGAACCTCATTGGCGACGTGAAGGGCAAGGACGCCATCCTGGTGGACGACATGGTGGACACCGCGGGCACGCTCGCCCAGGCGGCCCTCGCGCTGAAGGACAAGGGCGCGCGCCGGGTGCTCGCGTACGCGGTGCACCCCATCCTGTCCGGCCCCGCCATCCAGCGCATCACCGACTCCGTCCTGGAGGAGGTCGTCTTCACGGACACGGTGCCGCTCGCGGCCGACGCCAAGGCGTGCCCGAAGATCCGCGCCCTGCAGACGGACGCCCTCTTCGGGGAAGCCATCGCGCGCATCCACCGCGCGGACTCGCTGAGCTCGCTGTTCGTCTGACGTCGTCCGGGCCAGCCCGGGCGCAGCCAGGCGAAGAGCCGCCTGGAGTCCGGGCGGCTTGACGAAGGACCCCGGGGGCTGGCATGTCCGCCCCCTCCACCGGTTCCATGGGCCTGACAACAGGCCCGGGCGCCGTCTTCGGGGCCCACCATGGGGGTGGGATGCCGAGGGCGCCCAGACGCCGGTGAACACTGCGGTACCCCACCGAAAAGAGAGATTTCCATGGCCACCGACAAGAGCACCCTCGAAGCGCAGGCCCGTGAAGGTTCCGGCAAGGGCATTGCCCGCCGCCTGCGCGCGTCCGGCCAGGTTCCCGCCGTCGTCTACGGCAAGCACCTGAAGGCGCCGCTGCACATCTCCGTGGACCCCAAGGCCATCCGCACGGCCATCAACACCCCGCACAAGCTGAACACGCTCATCCAGCTGAAGCTGGCGGGCAATGAGCAGCAGGTCCTGCTGAAGGACTACCAGATGGATCCGCTCACCCGCGACATCCTGCACGCGGACTTCATCGCCGTGAGCGAGAAGGAGCAGGTCAAGGTGAACCTCCCCGTCGTGCTCACCGGCAAGGCCCCGGGTGTGGCGGAGGGCGGTCTGCTCACCCAGGTGCGCCGCAACCTGGAGGTCTGGGCGCTCCCCGGCGCCATCCCGCTCCAGATTGAAGTGGACGTCAGCAATCTGCAGATCGCGGAAGCCATCCACGTGAACGACGTGAAGCTCCCCGAGGGCGTGTCCGTGAAGACGCACGTCAACTACACCATCGCGGTCCTCGCCGCGCCGGAAGCGGCGGAGGCGGCTCCGGCCGCGGCCGCGGCGGCGGCTGCCCCTGCGGCGGGCAAGGCGGGCGACGCGAAGGCGGGCGACGCGAAGGCCCCCGCGGCGGCCGCGGCCAAGGCCCCGGCGAAGAAGTAGTCCTCTTCCGCCGTTCGGTATCTCTCCGCGGGGCGGGCCTCTTCCAGGGCCTGCCCCGCTGTCTTTTTCCGGGTGTGGACCCCTTCAAGGCCCCCACCCTCCTTGGGAGCCTTCCATGAAGCTCATCTGCGGGCTGGGCAACCCCGGGCGCGAATACGAGCGCCACCGCCACAACGTCGGGTTCATGGTGGTGGACGCGCTCCTGTCGCGCGCCCGCGCGGAGCTCACCCAGGACAAGTTCCAGGCGCGCGTGGGCCAGGGAAGCCTGGGCGGCGAGCGCATCCTCTTCGTGGAGCCGCAGACGTACATGAACCTGTCTGGCCGCTCCGTGGCGGAGGCCGCGCGCTTCTACAAGGTCGCGGTGCAGGACGTGCTCGTGGTGCACGACGAGCTGGACATGCCCTTCGGGAGGCTGCAGCTCAAGGCGGGCGGCGGCGCGGGCGGGCACAACGGGCTCAAGAGCATGGTGCAGTGCCTGGGCGAGGACGCCTTCATCCGCGTGCGGGTGGGCATTGGCAAGCCGGAGGGCCCCAACGCCAAGGAGCGCGTGGCGGGCTACGTCCTGTCCAACTTCGACGACGGCGAGCGCCGCCAGCTGGAGGAGCTCGTCGGGAAGGCGGCGGACATGGCGGAGAGCTGGGTGCGGGACGGGCTCGCCACGGCGATGAACCGCCACAATCGCCGGGCCTGAAGCTCCGGGCCGGCCGCCTGTCCGCCGGTTGCCCCTCTGGCTCCCCTTGACTTTCCAGGAGGGGTCCTCTTAGAAGCCCCTTCCCCCGGAGTGCGTCCCACGCCTTCCGGTGGATGTTCTTTCAAAGCTTCCCGTGTTCACGCACGGGCCAAGGCGCGACGGTGACGGGCGCGCGAGAGGATTTCCCGTCCCCGGTGGTGGCCTTCGAGGGCCTCCGGCCGTTTCCCCGCTCCCCGGATGGTCCGGGGGGCACTCGACCCCAAGGGGAGAGAAACATGGCAGAGACGCAGGCCGCCAAGCGGCTTCGTGAGTACGAGACCATCTTCCTGGTCAAGCCGGACGTGACCGACGACAACGTGGACAAGCTCAAGGAGCGCGTCCGCGGCATCGTTTCGCGTGAGGGCGGCAAGGTCCTCCGCTTCACGGTGTGGGGGAAGAAGAAGACCCTGTTCCCCGTGGCCAAGCAGCCCCGCGCCATCTACGTCCACACGAGCTTCCTGGGTGACGGCAAGCTGGTGGCGGAGATCGAGCGCAACCTGCGCAACCTCGACGACGTCACGCGCTACATCTCCGTGAAGATCGCGGACGAGGTGGATCCCGAGTCGCGTCCGGTGCTCGAGGACCTCAAGCTGGCCGGCGACGTCGAGGAGACCCGTCCGGGCGCTCCCGCCGAGCGCGAGGGTGGCTTCCGCAGCGAGACGCCTGAGTTCGTGGCTGGCGAATCGGAAGAGGAGTCCACCGAGGAGGCGTAACGCCTCTGACGGGACCTTCCCCCAACCTTCCAGGAAACGAGAACGTTCATGAGCAACGGCATGGATAGCAAGCAGGGCGCGGGCGCTTCCCGCGGCCCCGGTGGTGGTGGCGGTGGCGGCTACGGCGGCGGTTCGCGCGGTGGCGACCGCGGTGGTGATCGCGGCGGTGACCGCGACCGTGGTGGTGATCGCGGCGACCGCGGCGGCATGGGCGGCGACGACGACAAGCGCGGTGGTCGCGGCTTCGGCCGCAAGAAGGTCTGCCGGTTCTGCGCGGAGAAGAACGCGTCGGTGGACTTCAAGGACCAGGCGACGCTGAAGTACTTCGTCACCGAGCGCGGCAAGATCATCCCCCGCCGCATCTCCGGTAACTGCGCGAAGCACCAGCGTGAGGTGGCGGTCGCCATCAAGCGCGCCCGCGGCATCGCGCTCCTCCCCTACAACGCGGTGGTCGGCTAGTCGCCGGTCCGCAACACAGGAGACAGGAACATGAAGGTCATTCTGCGTGAGGACATCGACAACCTCGGCAAGTCCGGCGAGCTCGTCACGGTGAAGGACGGCTTCGGCCGTAACTTCCTGCTGCCGCGCAAGAAGGCGGTCCTGGCGAGCGAGCAGAACCTGCGTCAGCTGGAGCACGAGAAGGCCGTGCACACTGCGCGCAACGCCAAGCTGAAGGGCGCTGCCGACGAGCAGGCCAAGAAGCTGGGCGCCGTCAAGGTCACCATCAAGCGCAAGGTGGGCGAGCAGGACAAGCTGTTCGGCTCCGTCACGGTGCTGGACATCGCCGAGGCGCTCGCGGCCCAGGGCCAGCAGGTGGATCGCCGCCAGCTGCACCTGGCCGAGCCCATCAAGTCGCTGGGCAGCTACGAAGTGGAGCTCCGCCTGCACCGCGAGGTGACGGCGAAGATCAAGGTCGACGTGGTGGCCGAGTAGTCCACCGCTTCACCTGAAGCGCTCCATCGCTTCAAGGGAAGGGCCGTCCGGGCAACCGGGCGGCCCTTTTCGCGTCTCCGGGGTCCTGCCCCATCCGGCTCGCGCCGCTGGCGGTCCGTTTCACGGCATCCGCGTGGAGCCAGGAGCGCGGGCGTGGGTACTTCAGGGGCGGACACCGCCTGGAGGTCCCCGCCGCATGAGCGCTCCACTCCGCCCCGCCGCCGCGCACCACCCCGACCTGGACTGGCTCCGGGTGCTGGCCATCGTGGTGCTGCACCTGTTCCACACCGGGATGATGTTCAACACCTGGGAATGGCACATCAAGAGCCCCCAGGCGCTGCCGGTGCTGGAGCCTGTCATGGGGGTGCTGCACCTGGTGCGCATGCCGCTCCTGATGGTCATCTCCGGCGCGGGCACGGCGTTCGCGCTCCGGCGGCGCTCCTTGAGGGCGTTCACGAAGGACCGGGCGAAGCGGCTGTTGTTGCCGCTGGTGTTCGGCATGTTCGTGGTGGTGCCGCCGCAGATCTACGTGGAGCGGCTGTTCCAGGGCCGCTTCCAGGGGAGCTACGCCGCGTTCTACCCGACGGTGTTCGACTTCGTGCCCTACCCCGCGGGCAGCTTCAGCTGGCACCATCTGTGGTTCGTGGCCTACCTGTTCGTCTACTGCCTCATGGCCCTGCCCCTCTTCGCCGCGCTGCGCACGCAAGCCGGGGGGCGGTTCCTCGCGGCGGCGGACGCGTGGCTGTCGCGAGGGGTGAACGTGCTGTGGCTCGTCGTGCCGCTGGCGCTCAACCGGGTGCTGCTGCGCGACTTCCCGGAGACGCACGCGCTGCTGGATGATCCGCGCACGCTCATCCACTACGGCCTGCTGTTCCTCTACGGCCACCTGCTGGGCCGCTGCCCGGGCGTGTGGGGCCGGCTGGTGGCGCTGCGCCACGTGCTGCTGGCCGTGGCGTTGGCGGCGCTCGTGGTGGAGCTGGTCTGGCCGTGGCCGGTGATGCCGGTGGTGCCCGCCATCGTGGGGGGCACGGTGCTCATCTGGAGCGGGCTGCTGGTGGCGCTGGCCTGGGCGCGGCACCACGTGCGCACGGCCCCCGCGTGGCTTCCGCACGCGCAGGCGCTGTCATATCCGTTCTACATCTTCCACCAGACGGTCATCATCTGCGTGGGCTACCTGTGCCTGCGCCTGCCGGTGGGTCCCTGGGCCATGCTCCTCGCGGTGCTCACGCTGTCCTTCGCCGTCACGCTGGCGCTGTGCGAGGGCGTGTCCCGCGTGTCGTGGCTCCGGCCGCTCTTCGGCATGAAGCCCCGGGCCGCGCGTCCGGCGGTTCTCACCCCGGAGGCCGTGGGGTGAGGACCTGGGCGGAGCATCCCTCCACGCGGTGGCGCTGGCCCCGGCTGCGCCTGCGTCCGGCGCTGAAGGTCCTGGCGTTCGGGCTGGTCCTGGGTGTGTGGCAGGGCAGCGCGGTGCGGCTGATGCAGCTCATGCGGCCCCATCCGGGCCATTGGGCACCCGCGTTCATCTGGGAGATGACCAGCGCGCTTGCCGTCACGCTGCTGCTCCCCGTCCTGATGACGGCGGTGCTCAACGCGCCGGCACCTCGCGTGGGCTGGGCGCGCTTCCTGGGCATCCACGCGGCGGCGTTCCTCCTCTTCACGTCGCTGCACATCGCGCTGATGGCGGGGCTGCGGCACGGCGTCTACGCGCTGCTGGAGCTGGGGGACTACGACCTGGGGCCACCCGTGTACGCGCTCCCCATGGAGGCGCAGAAGGACCTGATCACCTACGGCCTGGGCTGCGCGGTCATCTCGCTCCTGCACGAGTGGCGGGAGCGGCAGGCCCGCGCGCTGCGCTCGGCGGAGCTGGAGGGCGAGCTGAGGGCCGCGCAGCTCCAGTCCCTCACGGGCCAGTTGCACCCGCACTTCCTCTTCAACGCGCTGCACACCATCGGGTCGGTGATGTACGAGGACCTGCCGCGCACGGACCGGCTCCTGAGCGACCTGGGCCAGCTCCTGCGCGCGAGCCTGGAGCGCACCGAGCCCACCTGGACGCTGGCCGAGGAGCGCGGGCACACCGAGCGCTTCGTCGCATTGCTCTCTGCGCGCTTCGGCGACCGGCTGGAGGTGCGCTGGGATGTGGCGCCGGGGTTGGAGTCCCAGCGCGTGCCCTGCTTCGCGCTCCAGACGCTGGTGGAGAACGCGGTGAAGCACAACCAGGACCTGCGCGGCGCGCTGGAGGTGCGCATCCGCACCCGGGCCGAAGCGGACCGCTGGGCGCTGGAGGTGGAGGACACCGGGCGCGGCTTCGGGGCGCCCTCCCCTGCCTCCGGACCCGGCGTGGGGCTGACGCAGCTTTCGCGCGTGCTCACGCTGCTTCATGGAGACCGGGCCCGGCTGGAGCGCGGCGAGGGACCGGAGGGTGGCGCGCGCGTGACGGTGTGGCTGCCCCGGCTGGAGGCTTCGTCATGACGGTGTTCCGCGTGCTGGTGGTGGACGACGAGGCGCCCGCGCGCGCGAAGGTGAAGCGCCTGCTGGCGGACGACGCGCGCTTCACCTGCGTGGGCGAGGCCTCGGACGGGACGGAGGCGCTCGCGCGCATCGAGTCGCTGCGGCCGGACCTGGTGGTGCTGGACGTGCAGATGCCCGGCCTCACCGGCTTCGAGGTCCTGGAGGCGCTCGGGCCGGACGCCTGCCCCGCGGTCATCTTCTCCACCGCCTACGAGCGCTTCGCGCTCCAGGCCTTCGAGGCCCACGCGGCGGACTACCTCCTCAAGCCCTATGACGCGGGCCGCTTCACCCGGGCGCTCGACAAGGCCCATGCGCTGCTGGGCGCGGGCACGCATGGCTCCGCCGCGCTGGACGCCCTGCTCGCCACGGTGGCGAAGGCCCGCCCGGAACGCCCCCTGGAGCGGCTGGTGGTGAAGGTGGGCGAGGGCTGGGTGCCCCTGCGCCTGGACACCGTGTGGCGCCTGTCGTCGGAGGACAAGTACGTGCGGCTCTTCACCGCCCAGGGCGAGCACCTGGTGCGCCAGACGCTGCGCGCCCTGGAGGAGCGCCTGGACCCCACCCGCTTCGTGCGCGTGCACCGCGGCGACCTGGTGAACCTGGAGGCCGTGGCCCGGCTGGAGCCATGGACGCATGGAGACGGCATCCTGGTGCTCAAGGACGGCTCCACGGTGATCCTCAGTCGCACCTACCGGGAGGCCTTCCTCCAGCAGTGGGGCGCCGCCGAATAGCCCGACGCGCGGGGTCGGTTCACCTGGAGGCCGGGCGGAGGTGCCACGGCGGGTCGTGGCATCCCTCCCGGACCCACCGGGTGCTACAGGTCTGTTGCCTGGAAACTGGACGTCCGCTGGAACGTGTCAGACGCTGCCTGTAGAGGTTCCAAGCAGCCATGCAGAACGTCCTGGACGGTAGGGAAGGTCGGCGGGTCCACGAGGATCTCGCCGCGGAGCGCGCGGTGCTGGGCGCCGTGCTGGCGGACAACGGGCTCATCACGCCCGTGGCGGAGGTCGTCCACGCGGACGACTTCGCCAGCCCTTCGCACGCGCAGATCTTCTCCGCGATGATGCGGTTGGATCAGCAGAGCAAGCAGGTGGACCACCTGACGCTCGCGGAGGAGCTCAAGGTCCTGGGCCAGCTCGTCTCGGTGGGAGGCCCCGCGTACCTGATGGGCCTGGACCAGGTCGTCCCGCTGGCGGCCAACGCCGTCCAGTACGCCCACATCGTCAAGGACCAGGCGCTGCGCCGGCGCCTGGCCAACGTGGGCCGGGAGATCCAGGAGCTCGCCAGCCAGGAGACGGGGGAGCTGGACGTCCTGCTCGACGAGGCCGAGCGCAAGGTCTTCCTCCTCGCGGAGAAGAAGCGCGAAGGCGACCTGCGTCCGGTCAGCGAGCTGATGGAGCAGACGCTCGACCTGCTGGACAAGATGAAGACCGCGGCGACGGGCGTGACGGGCCTGTCCACGGGCTACCTCGACCTGGACAATCAGCTGACCGGCCTGCACGCCGGTGAGCTCATCATTCTCGCGGCGCGTCCCGGCGTGGGCAAGACGTCCTTCGCCATGAACATCGCGGTGCACGCGGCGCTGAAGGAGAACAAGGCCGTCGGCATCTTCAGCCTGGAAATGCCCGCGGATCAGCTGCTCATGCGTCTGCTCGCGTCCACCGCGCGCGTGGACATGAAGAAGCTGCGCGGCGGCCGGCTGTCCCCGCACGACGAGGAGAAGTTCCAGGAGATGGCGGGCGCGCTCTACAACGCCCCCATCTACATCGACGACTCCGGCGGTCTGTCCCCGTTCGACCTGCGCGCGAAGGCGCGGCGCGTGAAGCAGAAGGACCCGCGCCTGTCGCTGCTCGTCATCGACTACCTCCAGCTGATGCACCAGAAGGGCAAGGTGGAGAGCCGCCAGTTGGAAGTCGCTGAAATCTCCCGCGCGCTCAAGCAGCTGGCCAAGGAGCTGGAGGTGCCCATCATCGCGCTCAGCCAGCTCAGCCGTAAGGTGGAGGAGCGCAAGGGCGGCAAGCCCATGCTCTCCGACCTGCGTGAGTCCGGCTCCATCGAGCAGGACGCCGACGTGGTGATGTTCATCCACCGCGAGACGGAGGAGGAAGGTGGCGAAGGCGGTGGTGGCGGAGGCGGCGGTGGCGGGGGTGGCGGCCAGAGCAGCACGGTCATCCCCGTGGAGCTCATCGTCGCCAAGCAGCGAAACGGCCCCATCGGGTCCGTGGAGCTGGTGTTCCTCGCGGAGTACACGCGCTTCGAAAGCCGCGCCCGGAGCGAGTAGTCGCCGCGTCAGTCCCGGCCGGTGCGCAGGTAGCCCGTGACATGCTCACGGGCCGCCCGCACCGCGGCCTCCGGCCCCGTGCCCCGGCCCAGCTCCGCCGCCAGCGCGGACGCCAACCGGCAACCCGTGCCCCGGCGCTCCGGGGGCCGCTTCAACCGGCGCCCCCGCATCACCACCGTGCGCCCTGAGTACACCAGCACGTCCGCCAGCCCCTGCCCTTCCGGCAGGTGCCCGCCCTTCACCAGCACCGCGCCGAAGCCGCGCTGACACAGCGCCTCCGCCGCTTCCTGCGCGTCCTCCACCGTGCCCAGCGCGGGCCGGCCCAGCAGCCACGCGGCCTCCTCCAGGTTCGGTGTCACCAGCACACGCGGGCCCGCGAGCGCCAGGTAGTGCCGGGGCGTCAGCCGCGACAGCACCTGCCCCCGGGAGGAGCGCACCACCGGATCCACCACCCACCACGCGTCCGCGTCCTTGAGCGCCGCCCTCGCCGTGGCCAGCTGTGACGGCCCGGGCACCACGCCCCACTTCACCGCGTGCAGGGGGCCCCACTCGCGCGCGGCCGACACCTGCGCGGCCAGCATGCGCGGGGACGCCGGCACCACCGCGAAGGTGTGCGAGCCCTGCGCCGTCTGGGCCGTGGGCACCGCCACCGCGTCGCCGCCCCGCGCCCGCACCGCGGCCACGTCCGCCAGGAGCCCGGCCCTGCCCGTGGGCTCCAGTCCCGCCAGGAGCAGGACGCGCGGCCTCACCGGCGGTGCTCTCGCGCCTTCTGCACCAGCGCCTTGTAGACGCCCAGGTGCACCGGGATGGTCCCGAGCATCAGCTCCGGGTGCCACTGCACGCCCAGCGCGAAGATGTGCGCGGTGGATTCAATCGCCTCCACCACGCCGTCCGGCGACACCGCGCTCACCGTCACGTCCGTGCCCGGCTTGTTCACCGACTGGTGGTGCGTGGAGTTCACCATCAGCTGCCCGTGCCCCACGGCCTCCGCCAGCAGCGTGCCGTTCTTCACCTCCACCGGGTGCTGCGGCTGGGTGCGGTCGTGCTTCTGCTCGTGGTCGCGCGCGCCCGGAATCTCTTTCAGGATGTCCTGGAACAGCGTGCCGCCCAGCACCACGGCCAACAACTGCATGCCGCCGCACACGCCCAGCACCGGCAGGTTGCGCTTGAGCGCGCCGCGGATGAGCTGCGCCTCGAAGGCCGTGCGGCCCTCCTTCAGCGGCCCCATGCCTTCGCGGACCTCCTCGCCATACGCGGACGGAGGGATGTCGAACGCGCCGCCCGTCACCACCAGCCCGGACACCCGCTCCAGGTAGGCGTCCACGCAGGACGGGTCGTCGGTGTACGGCAGCACGAAGGGCAGGCCCCCCGCGCGCAGGACCGCCTCCGCGTAGGGCACCTTCAATTCGTAGCGGGGAAAGGCGGAGTCGGCCGGCTGGGCCCAATCCGGGCTGAGGCCGATGTTGGGACGACGCGGTGTCGTCCCGTGATGACGCGGAGGCGGATGGTTCATGGTGGGGTACTCCCTCCGGTTAGAGGCCAGTCCCCCGCGCGCTGTCAAACGCCGCCGCCAGCTGACGCACCCGCTCGGCGATGTCCTGGGCGAGCAGGGCGTCGGACACCACCGCCGCGCCGTGCGCCCCCGTCGCCGCCACGCTCGCGATGTTGGACAGGCCCACCCCGCCAATGCCCACCACCGGCAGCGGGCTGTCGGCCACCACCCGCCGGAAGGCCTCCAGCCCCAGCACCGGCGCCGCCACCACCTTCGTCGTCGTGCCGAACAGCGGCCCCACGCCCACGTAGTCCGCCCCCGCCGCCCGGGCCGCCTTCGCCCCTTCCGTCCCCCGCGCCGTCACGCCCACGTACCGCCCCGGGCCCAACAGCTCCCGCGCCGCCTCCGGGGGCAGATCCTCGTCCCCCACGTGCACCCCATGCGCGTCCGACAGGAGCGCCAGGTCCACCCGGTCGTTGATGAGGCACACCGCGCCTGCCCGCCGGCACAGGGCCACCACCGCCCGGGCCGCGGCCAGCGCCTCCCGGGGAGGGGTGTGCTTCATGCGCAGCTGGAGCACCCGGGCACCGCCCCCAAGCAGCTGGCCGGCCTTGTCCACCAGGGGTAGCTCCGGGCGGATGCTGTCGTCGCACAGCAGGTAGGGGCCTTGGGGAAGCGGGGGGCGGGGCGAGACGTTCATCGGTTTCCGGGCCTGGGGACACCAGCGTTGACAGGCGCCCCTCCTGCTATAAGGTGCCGCGCTGTTTTCCAAGCAATTCCGAGGATTTGAATCATGGCTGAAGGCATCAACCCGAAGCACCTCGACAAGCGCACCGCCGAGCGCTACCAGCGCAGCGGCCAGGTGGACGAGGACGCGTACAAGAAGCACCTCGAGGAGCTGCCGGACGTGGCCGACAAGTCCGTCCCCATCGAGACGCTGATGGATGGCGACATCGACGACGACCTCGATGACGAGGACGACGACGATATGGACGACGACGCCTCCGACGAGGACGAGGCGGACGAGGACGAGGCGGACGAGGCGGACGAGGACAAGGCGGACGAGCCTGCCAACGAAGAGGACAAGGCGTCCGAATGAGCCCTTCGGAGAAGCGGGGTGAGACCTTCGTGATGACGGGGGAAGCGAGCCCCGCCTCCGAGGAGTCCCTGTCGTTCAGCACCTTTGTCGTCGGACTGGGCTCCGCCGTCCTCATCCACCTGGGTGGGGCGCCGAACCCGGAGACGGGCCGCATGGAGAAGGACCTGCCTTCGGCCCGGCAGAACCTGGACCTCCTGGCGATGCTCCGCGAGAAGACTCGCGGCAACCTCACCGCGGAGGAGGACAAGCTGGTGGACAACCTCCTGTCCGACCTGCGCCTGCGCTACGTGGAGGCAAGCCGGAAGTGAAGCCTGCTGAAGTCACCCGCCCGGGGGGATTGCCCCGGGGTGTGCGGATCGCCGCCGGGCTGTGCCTGATGCTCTCCACCCTGACGGGGTTCCTCGCCTGCAGCGAGGCCTCCGTCATGATGAACTTCGAGGCCCACCGCGAAGCGCAGCGGGAGCACACCCCCACCATTGCCCTGCTGGGCAAGGACCCCGCCGTCACCCAGGCCATCATGGAGGCGCAGCTGTCCGCGCTCTCCCCCATGCGCGAGTCCCGCGCCCTGGTGCTGACCGGGCTGACGGTGGCCTGCACCCTGCTCTTCTTCGCCTCCAGCCGCATGCTGCGCTCCCCCGACGGCATCCCCCGGAACGGCTTCCGGCAGATGCTGGGCGGCGCGGGCATCTTCGCCGCGCTGATGCGCACCATCGATGGGGCCCAGTGGACCGTCGTGGCCCGCCACACCAGCCAGGCCATGGTGGAGGGACTCAAGGGCCTGCCAGAGTTCCAGGACCCTGCCGCGTCGCAGCAACTCTACGCACTCGTCCCGTCCCTGATGACCATCAGCGCGGTGCTGCCCACGGTGCTCGTCGCCGGTGGCTTCGCCCTGCTCGCCCAGTACTTCCGCAGCGAGGGCGTGCGCGAGGCCATCCTCACGCTCGACGGGCCCACCGAAGACCCCTGAAGTCCGGGCAGGGCTGACGCGGCGCGGTGCGAACAGGCCGTCCGTGCTGCTTCAGCCCGCGTCCGTCTCCGCGCGAGGCAGCGCGGGCCCCAGGAGCAGCGCCTCCAGGGCGGCCATCGCATCCGCTTCCGAGCCGGCCGCCGTGCCCTCCAGCGGCAGCACGCGGGCCAGCGGGGCCTGGGGGATGCGCAGGAGCTCGTCCCGCGTCAGGCCGAACACGTACGCCAGGTGCCCCATGGGCCAGCGGGACTGGAGCCGGGCGAAGGCCTCGTCATCCAGCTCCTCCAGGGGACACGGCAGCTCCGCGTCCTCGTACACCACCTTCTCCCCACCCACCCGGCGGCCGTTGCCGTAGGCAATCACTTCTTCGCCTTCGTCCGCGTCGTACACGTAGGCGTGCACGGTGGCGTTGGCGGCTGCGGACAGGAGGCGGGCCAGGGCATGGTGCGCCGCGTACCAATGGGCGCCCTGCCGTCCCTGGGAGAAGGGCCCCAGGAAGGCCAGGCGCACCACCTTGCGGCGGCGGTTGATGGTGACGCGCAGCGCCGTGGCGGCCAGGACGCTGTCCATCGACAGGGCCTCCCGGGCCAGACGCACGAGCGCCAACCCGGAGAAGGTGTCGAGTCGAACGAGATAGCCGCCGTGCGCGTCCAGAGTGAAGCCCCCGAGGATGGGCGCCGCCTATAACCGACCCCCCCACCCCCTGGCAACTTCGCCACCACGATTACCCGGCCGCTTCCAGCGGCTCAAAGTATTCCGGGGAAAACGCCGGGCATACGGGCAGTGTCGCCTTGCCAAGGGGTCCCCGGCCCTTACGTTGAAGTCATGCGACTCGACAAATACACGGTGAAGGCGCAGGAGGCGATCCAGGAGGGTCAGTCCCTGGCCCGCCGGGCCGACAATCCCCACTACGAGCCGGAGCACCTCGCCGCGGCACTGCTGGGGCAGAAGGACGGCATCGTCGACCCTCTTCTGCGCAAGATTGGCGTGGACGTGAAGCTGTTCGCGGGCCGGCTGGGCGAAGCGCTCCAGAAGCTCCCGCGCATCCAGGGCGGCGAGAGCGCCATGCTCAGCCAGCGCCTGATGAAGACCTTCGACAAGGCCGAGGACGAGGCCAAGGCGCTGAAGGACGAGTTCACCTCTTCGGAACACCTGCTGCTCGCGCTGACCCAGGACAAGGGCGCGGTCGGCGAGGCCATGAAGTCCTCCGGCGTGACGCGCGAGCGCGTGCAGGCGGGCCTCAAGGAAGTGCGTGGCTCCTCGCGCGTGACGAGCGCCGACGCGGAGTCCACCTACCAGGCGCTGGAGAAGTACGGCCGCGACCTCACGGAGGCCGCGCGAAGCGGCAAGTTGGATCCCGTCATCGGCCGCGACGAGGAGATCCGCCGCTGCATCCAGGTGCTCAGCCGTCGCACCAAGAACAACCCGGTGCTCATCGGTGAGCCAGGCGTGGGCAAGACGGCCATCGCGGAGGGGCTCGCGCGCCGCATCGTGGACGGCGATGTGCCGGAGGGCTTGAAGAACAAGCGCCTCATCACCCTGGACCTGGGCTCCATGGTGGCCGGCGCCAAGTACCGCGGCGAGTTCGAGGAGCGCCTCAAGGCGGTCCTCAAGGAGGTCGCGGACGCGGCGGGCGAAATCGTCCTCTTCATCGACGAGATGCACACGCTCGTGGGCGCCGGGAAGGCCGAAGGCGCCATGGACGCGGGCAACATGCTCAAGCCGGCGCTCGCGCGCGGTGAGCTGCACTGCATTGGCGCGACGACGCTGGACGAGTACCGCAAGCACATTGAGAAGGACGCCGCGCTGGAGCGCCGCTTCCAGCCGGTGTTCGTGGGCGAGCCCACGGTGCACGACACCATCAGCATCCTGCGTGGCCTGAAGGAGCGCTACGAGGTGCACCACGGCGTGCGCATCCAGGACACCGCGCTCGTCGCGGCGGCCACGCTCAGCCACCGGTACATCTCGGACCGCTTCCTGCCGGACAAGGCCATCGACCTGGTCGATGAGGCCTCCAGCCGCCTGCGCATCGAAATCGACTCCATGCCCACGGAGATCGACGACATCCGCCGCAAGGTGACGCAGCTGGAGATTGAACGCGAGGGCCTGCGCAAGGAGACGGATCCGCACTCGCGTGAGCGCCTGGCCACCATCGAGAAGGAGCTCGCGAACCTGAACGAGAAGTTCAACTCGCTCAAGGCCCACTGGGACGAGGAGAAGAAGGCCATCGCGGCCCTGCGCTCGCTCAAGGAGAAGCAGGAGAAGGCGCGCAATGATCAGGCCGCGGCCGAGCGCCAGGGCGACCTGAACCGCGCGGCGGAGCTGAAGTTCGGCGTCATCCCGGGCCTGGAGAAGGAAGTCGCCGCGCAGAACGTGAAGCTGGCGGAGCTTCAGAAGAACCAGAAGTTCCTCAAGGAGGAGGTGGACTCCGAGGACATCGCCTCCGTGGTGGCCAAGTGGACGGGCATCCCGGTCTCCAAGCTGATGGAGGGCGAGATGCAGAAGCTGGTCAAGATGGAGGACCGGCTCGCCGAGCGTGTGATTGGCCAGCGCACCCCGATTGAGGCCGTGTCCAACGCCGTGCGCCGCGCGCGCAGCGGACTTCAGGACCCGAACCGCCCCATCGGTTCGTTCATCTTCCTGGGCCCCACGGGCGTGGGCAAGACGGAGACGGCGAAGGCGCTGGCGGAGTTCCTCTTCGACGACGACACGGCCATGGTCCGCATCGACATGTCCGAGTACATGGAGAAGCACGCGGTGTCCCGGCTCGTGGGCGCGCCCCCGGGCTACGTGGGCTACGAGGAGGGCGGCCAGCTGACGGAGGCCGTGCGCCGCAGGCCGTACACGGTGGTGCTCTTCGACGAAATCGAGAAGGCACACCACGACGTGTTCAACATCCTGCTGCAGATTCTGGATGAGGGCCGGGTGACGGACAGCCAGGGCCGCACGGTGGACTTCCGCAACACGGTGCTCATCCTCACGTCGAACATCGGCTCGCAGGCCATCCAGGAAGGCATGGCGGGCACGGACACGCTCAACGAGAAGACGCGCGGCGAGGTGATGGAAGCGCTGCGCGGACACTTCCGGCCGGAGTTCCTCAACCGCGTGGACGAGATCGTCATCTTCGAGCCGCTGCGCAAGAAGGACATCTACCGCATCGTGGACATCCAGCTGGGCAAGCTCCAGAAGCTGCTCCAGGCCAAGCGCCTCACGCTGGATCTCACGGAAGGCGCACGGGAGCTGCTGGCGGAGCGCGGCTACGACCCCACGTACGGCGCCCGGCCGCTGAAGCGCGCCGTGCAGAAGTACCTGTTGGATCCGCTCGCCATCAAGGTGCTGAACGGCGAGTTCGCGCCGGGCGAGCACATCCAGGCGGACGCGGGCCCCGACGGGCTCACCTTCGCCAAGGTGCTGGTGGACAACTCGAAGGGCGTGAAGCAGGCGGGGTAGCCGGCTTCACGCACCGGTGATTCACACGGCGGGCCGCCTTCCCTCACCGGGAGGCGGCCCGTGGTGTTTTTCAGGTGCGGCGGTGCTTGTCGTAGAGCGCGTCGCGCCACGCGAGCAGGTCCGGGAAGCGGGCGGCGAGCCCCGGATGGGTCCACACCTCGCGCGTGCCCGGCCCCATGGGCAGGTGCCGGTCCGCGGGCGGCCCCAAGAGCACGAGCATCGCCGCGGTGGTGATGTCCGCGTAGGTGAAGCCCGCGTCCAGCAGGTAGGGCCGGCCTCCCAGCGCGGCGCGCAGCTTTTCGTAGGAGGGGGCGACGGCGGCCTCGATGGACTCCGGAGAGGCGTCCGCCACCTGGTGCTTCTTCCCCACGAAGCGCATGCCCAGGCGCGCGGAGGGCGCGAACACCGTGCGCAGCCAGCCGGGGACGAACTTCGGCAGCATCTCCGCCTGGGCGCGGGTGTTGGTCAGCATGCGCGGCATGGCGTAGGCGCGCGCCAGGTCCAGCACGTGTTCGCTGAGGTCGTTCCACGCGGTGATGGCGTCTCCATGCCCGGCCGGGAAGAGCGGGCTGCCCTGCCCCACTCCTTCCGCGTGCTTCGCGATGGCGAACGAGCCGTGCGTGGCCGGCTGGGGCGGGTCCACGAGCAGCGGCACGGAGGGCTTCACGCCCGGCGCCACCTGCTTGCGCAGCCAGCGCTCCTGGATGAGGGGGACGTAGTCCTGGTAGCGGTAGGCGACGCGGTGGTGGTCCAACGCCCACCGGGCCTTCTCCGTCCAGCCCGACGACGTCAGTCCGACGAGGATTCGCATAGGGGGCGGGACCCTATCAAGGCGCGCGGGAACGCGCCCGGTGCCCGGGGGCCTCACGAAAAACCCGTCAGGTCCCGCGCATCGCGGAAAAGGGCCGCGCATCCGACCGGCGCATGCAGTCGTAGGACTCACTTTCCGGAGGAGGACGACATGAAGATCGGAATCATTGGCGCGGGGCTGATCGGCGGGACGCTTGCTCGCAGGTGGACCCAGCTGGGCCATGAGGTGTCCATCGCGAACTCACGCGGGCCGGACACCCTGCGCGACCTGGCGAAGGAGACCGGCGCGAAGGCCGTCACCGTCGAAGAGGCCGCGAAGGCGGGTGAGGTCGTCGTCGTGACCATTCCCCAGAAGGCGGTCCCCGACCTGCGGAAGGGCCTGTTCGCGAACGTGCCGAAGGACGTCGTGATCATCGACACGGGCAACTACTACCCCGTGCGCGACGGAAGCATCCCGGAGCTGGAGAACGGCAAGGTCGAGAGCGAGTGGGTCGCGTCGCTCATCGGCCGCCCCGTCATCAAGGCCTTCAACAACATCTTCTTCCAGAGCCTCCTGGAGAAGGGCACGCCGAAGGGCACGCCCGGACGCGTCGCGCTGCCCATCGCCGGGGATCCGCCCGAGCACCGCGCGAAGGTCCTCAAGCTCGTGGAGGAATTGGGCTTCGACGCCATCGACGCGGGAAGCCTCGCGGATTCGTGGCGCCAGCAGCCCGGCACGCCGGTCTACACCCACGACTTCGACGCGGCGGGCGTGAAGAAGGCCCTCGCCGAGGCCGAGCGCTCGCGCCTGCCGGAGTACCGCCAGAAGGCCGACGACTCCCTGCGGGCCTTCTTCGCGTCGCAGAAGTAGGCCCCTCTTGTGCCCCCGGGGCTTCGGACCGAAGGTGTGCGCCGCATGGCCGCCCTCTCCGAAGCCCCGCTGCTCGTCACCGCCGAGCTGGAGCCAGAAGCCTTCACGCGCCTGGACGGCCTGCGCCGCCGCTACTTCCCGCCCGAGCGCAACGTCATCCCGGCGCACGTCTCCCTCTTCCACCACCTGCCCGCGCACGAGCAGGACGCCGTGGAGGCCGCGCTCGAGGTCGTCACCGAGCGCCCCGCGCCTGGCTTGCGCTTCACGAAGCTGCGGAGCCTGGGACGCGGCATGGCGGTGGACGTGGAAGCCCCCGGCCTCTCTCCCGTGCACCGCGAGCTCTCCCGCGCCTACGTGGAGTGGCTCACGCCGCAGGACCGTCAGCCCTTCCGGCCCCACGTCACGCTGATGAACAAGGCCACGGTGGAGGAGGCGAAGGCCGCGCTCGTGGAGCTGGGCGCGGGCTGGTCCGCCTTTGAGTCGCACTCACCCGCGCTGCTGCTCTGGCGCTACCTCGGCGGCCCGTGGGAGTCCGTGCGCCGCTTCCCGTTCACGGGCCGCGCTGGATGAGCTCCTCCACCGCCTCGCGCACGTCCCGCAGGTACGACGGATCCCTCACCGCGATGAAGATGGTGTCGTCGCCCGCCACCGTGCCCGCCAGGCCCTCCACCGTCTCGCGATCCAACGCCAGCCCGAAGATCTGCGCGTAGCCGGGCGCCGTCTTCAGCACCAGCATGTTGGGCGGCGCTTCGATGATGGTCACGCGCGGCGCGAGCGGCACGGGCGCCACCGGCGGCTCGGCGCGCTGATAGCGCCCGTTCACCTTCTGCACGCTCAGCTTCTTCAGCCGCCGCGACAGCGTGGACTGGCTGGGCGTGTGCCCCGCCTCTTCGAGCAACGACTGCAGGACGAACTGATCCGGAACGTCCTGTCGGGAGATGAGCTGAAGGATGGCGTCGTCCAGGTTCATTCACGTTCACCATGCATGCGGCTGAATACGCACGCAAGGCGCATGAAAAATCCCAGTGAATGTTCTTGCGCGCTGCGCCGTTCTGCATAATATCCGCGCCTCCTTAAGGAATATGCACGAATTCAAGTGCATATTCAGCAGTCCCCATCCATCCGGCGCGGCCGGGGGAGCACGAAGCCCATGAAGCATGTCACCCGCATTCAGGACCTGGGCCCGGAAGGCGTCGAGGCGGTCCTCTCGCAGGCGGCCGCGTGGAAGCAGAAGGATCCGGGGTCCATCTTCCCGGGGAAGCTCCTGGGCATGGTGTTCTTCAACCCGTCCCTGCGCACGCGCACGTCCTTCGAGGCGGTGATGCTGCGCGCGGGCGGGCACGCCATCGTGCTCGACGTGGGCTCTGGCGTGTGGAAGCTGGAGGACCGGCCCGGCGCGGTGATGAACGCGGACCGCGCGGAGCACATCAAGGAGGCGTCGCCCGTCCTGTCGCGCTTCGTGGACATGCTCGGCATCCGCACCTTCTCCCAGGGTGGCGGTGACGAGGAGGACGAGGCCGACCCCGTCATCAACGCCTTCCGCAAGTGGGCCACCGTGCCGGTGGTGAGCATGGAGTCCGCGCGCGAGCACCCCTGCCAGGGCCTGGCGGACGCGCTCACCCTGCGCGAGACGTTCGGCACCACGAAGAAGCTGCCGGTGACGCTCACCTGGGCGCCGCACATCAAGCCGCTGCCCAAGGCCGTGCCCAACTCCTTCCTCCTGTCCGCGGCGGCCGCGGGCTGCGAGGTGCGCGTGGCGCATCCGCCGGGCTTCGACCTGCACCCGGCCGTGCGCGCGGAGGCGGAGGCGTACGCCAAGGCCACCGGCGGCAGCATCACGTACACGCACGACCAGGACGAGGCGCTGGTGGGCAGCCGCGCCGTGTACGCGAAGTCCTGGGGCCCCACCGCCCAGACGGCGAGCACGCCCACGGACGTGGCGGCGCTGCTCGCGTCGTACTCGGGGTGGATGCCCACGCGCCGGCACATGGCGAAGGCCGCGAAGGACGCGGCGTTCCTCCACTGCCTGCCCGTGCGCCGCAACGTGGAGGTCGCCGACGAGGTGTTGGATCACGCCAGCAGCCGCGTCGTGGATGAGGCGGGCAACCGCTACCACGTGCAGCGCGCCCTCCTGGCCTGGATGCGCGGCGGCTGAGCCGTAGAAGCCCGCCGCCCCACCCTTCTTCGTCCCCTTTTTGCTTTTTCAGAGGTCCACCGTGCCTTTGTCTCCCGACCCGTACGCCGCACTTCGCAACGCGGCGAAGTACGTGAAGCAGTTCCGCAGCAAGACCTTCGTGGTGAAGCTGGGCGGAGCCGTGCTGACGGATCCGCGCACCCGAAAGACGGCGTGCGAGCAGATCGCACTCCTGTGGGCCTTCTCCATCCGCCCCGTCGTGGTGCACGGCGGCGGTCCGGAGCTGGACTCGCTCTGTGACGCCCTGCACCTGCCCATCGAGAAGGTGGCTGGCCGCCGCATCACCTCCGCGCCCGTGCTGGACGCGGCGAAGATGGTGCTCGCGGGCAAGCTGCACACGGACCTGCTCGCGGACCTCCAGGCCGCGGGTGTGCCCGCGGTGGGCCTGTCTGGCGTGGACGCGGGCCTCATCAAGGCGCGCAAGCGCCCGCCCGTGCTGGTGACGGAGCCCGGCGAGACTCAAGGGCGCATGGTGGACTACGGCCTCGTGGGCGACATCGAGTCCGTGGACACGCGCGTCGTGGAGCACCTGCGCTCCGCGGACTACGTGCCCGTCATCGCCCCGCTGTCGGGCGGCCAGGACGGCGCCGTGTACAACACCAACGCGGACACGGTGGCGGCGGCCCTGGCGGCGGCGCTGCACGCGGAGAAGCTGTTCTTCATGGTGGAGGTGCCGGGGCTCCTCAAGGACGTCTCCGACCCGTCGTCGCTCATCTCGCTGGCCACGCTGTCGGACCTGGCGTCCCTGGAGGCGGAAGGGCGGCTCACGGGCGGCATGCGTCCCAAGGCGCACGCCATGCGCCACGCGCTCGTGGGCGGCGTGGGCAGCGTGCACCTGGTGAGCGGCAAGCAGTCCGACGCCCTGTTGGAGGAGGTCTTCACCAACGAGGGCAGCGGCACCATGGTCGTGCGCGAGCACCCGGTGAAGCACGGCGAGGCCAAGGGTTGAACCCCGCCGAGCTGCTCACCGCGCTGGTCGCCACGCCCAGCGTCTCCGGCGACGAGGCCCGCATCGCGGACCTCGTCGCGGGCCATGCGGAGTCCTGGGGTGCCCGCGTGCACCGCCAGGGCCACAACGTGTGGTTCAGCGTGGGCAGCGGGCCGAAGCGCCTGCTCGTCAACTCGCACCTGGACACGGTGAAGCCGTGCGCCGGGTGGAACACGGAGCCGCACGAGGCCGTGTGGAAGGACGACACGCTCTACGGCCTGGGCGCCAACGACGCCAAGGGCTGCGTCACCGCCATGCTCCTCACCGCGAAGGCGCTCCTGGAGGAAGGTGCGCCGAAGGGTGTCGAGTGCGTCTTCGCGCTCACCGCCGAGGAGGAGACGGGCGGCAAGGGGCTGGGGCCGCTGTTGTCCACGCTGGGGCCGCTGGACGCTGCCATCGTGGGCGAGCCCACGTCGCTCAAGCCCTGCACGGCGCAGCGGGGCATGTTGCTTTTGCGCTGCGTGGCGCACGGCAAGAGCGGCCACGTGGCGCACGCGCATACAGGAGGGCTGGACAACGCCATCCTCAAGGCGGCCCGGGACATCCAGGCCGTGTCCGCGCTGCGCTTCCCCGCGCACCCGCTGCTGGGTGAGGCGCGGGCGCAGGTGACGCAGGTGTCCGGCGGACTGGCTCGCAACCAGGTGCCGGACCGGTGCGAGTTCTTCGTGGACCTGCGCACCACGCCGGGCATGGACCACGCGAAGGTGGCGGAGGAAGTGGGTCAGGCGCTGGAGAGCGAGGTGGTGGTGCACTCCGCGCGCTACCTGCCCAAGGGCACGGACGCGTCGCATCCGCTGGTGCGCGCGGCGGTGGTGGCGTCGGGCCAGGACACGGTGGGCTCCAGCACCACGTCCGACTGGGCGTTCCTGGGAGACCTCCCGGCGGTGAAGGTGGGCCCGGGCGACACGCTCCGGAGCCACCAGGCGAACGAGTACCTCACGCGCGCGGAGCTGGAGGCGGGGCTCGCGTTCTATCGACGACTGCTGCACGGCTATGCCGGGGAGGTGTCGCGTGGCTGAGACATTGTGGGGCAAGGGCCAGCCGCTGGACGCGGCCATCCACGCCTTCACCGTGGGCGACGACCCCGTGGTGGACCTGTCGCTGGTGCCGCACGACGCGCTGGGCAGCGCCGCGCACGCGCGCATGCTCGCGCACGTGGGGCTGCTCACGCCGGAGGCCGCCACGTCGCTCGTGAGCGCCCTGCACGCGCTCCACGACGAGGCGCGCGCGGGCCGCTTCACCATCCGCCCGGAGCAGGAGGACGGCCACACCGCGCTGGAGGCCGCGCTCGTGGAGCGCACCGGCGAAGCGGGCAAGCGCATCCACCTGGCGCGCTCTCGCAACGACCAGGTGCTGCTGGCCCTGCGCCTGTTCATGCGCGAGGAGCTGCTCGCGCTGGGTGCGCGCACGGCGGAGCTCGCGGGCACGTTCCTCGACTTCGCGGAAGCGCACGCGGACCTGCCCCTGCCCGGCTACACGCACCTGCGCCGCGCGATGCCGTCCACGTTCGGCCTGTGGGGCATGGCGTTCGCGGAGGGACTGCTGGAGGAACTGGAGGCGCTGAAGGGCGTGTGGGGACGGCTCGACCGCTGCCCGCTGGGCGCCGCCGCGGGCTTCGGTGTGCCGCTGCCCATCGACCGTGAATATGTCGCGCGGTTGCTCGGTTTTAGTCGAGTTCAACGCAGCCCCATCGACGCGCAGGACAGTCGGGGGCGGCATGAAGCGGCGCTGCTCACCTGGGCGTGCTCGGTGGCGGGCACTCTGGAGAAGTGGCTTTGGGACGTGCAGCTCTACAGCATGGACGAGTTCGGCTTCCTGGCCCTGCCGGATGCCTTCACGACCGGCTCGTCCATCATGCCGCAGAAGAAGAACCCGGACGTGGTGGAGCTGGCCCGGGGCCGCTGCCGCGAGCTGCGGGGCCTGGCGCACCAGGTGGAGGCGGTGGCCGGAGGCCTTCCCTCCAGCTACCACCGTGACTTCCAGCTGCTGAAGCGCCCCACCCTCCAGGCCCTCACCAGCGCGAAGGCGCTGTTGGAGGTGCTCTCGCGGCTGGTGCCCGCGCTGAAGGTGAACGCGGAGAAGGCTCGCGCGGCGTGCGACGACACGCTCTACGCCGCGCACCACGCCTACGCGCTCGTGGCGAAGGGCCAGCCCTTCCGCGACGCGTACCGGGAGGTGGGCCGTCAGCTCAACGACGGCAGCTTCCAGCCGGACCGCGGCGCGCTGACGGCCACCCACCTGGGTGGCGCCGGAAACCTGGGCCTCGCCACCGCGCGCGAGGAACTGGCGGATGCGCGCGACTGGCTCACGCGCACCCACGCACAGCAGGCACAAGCCGCTTCGCGCGTCTGGGCCCCCTGAACCCTTCCTCACCCCCTTTCGCAGCAACAGGAGTCCGAAGATGAGCAAGAAGTCCGTGGTGCTGGCGTTCTCCGGCGGCCTCGATACCGCCTTCTGCACGGTGTACCTGCGCGAGCAGGGCTGGGACGTCACCACCGTCACCGTGGACACGGGCGGCTTCCCGCCCGAGCAGCTGGAGCGCATCCAGGCCCTGTCCCAGAAGCTGGGCGCGGTGGCGCACCACACGGTGGACGCGCGCGACACCCTGTTCCAGGGCTACCTGCGCTTCCTCATCGCCGGCAACGTGCTGCGCGGCCAGCTCTACCCCCTGAGCGTCTCCGCCGAGCGCGCCTGCCAGGCCGTGGAGGCCGTGCGAATGGCGGAGAAGCTGGGCGTGCAGGCCGTGGCCCACGGCAGCACCGGCGCGGGGAATGATCAGGTCCGCTTCGACGTGGCCTTCCGCACGCTCGCGCCGCAGCTCCAGCTCATCACCCCCATCCGCGACCTGGCGCTCTCCCGTCAGCAGGAGATCTCCTTCCTCGCGGAGCGCGGCTTCCACATGCCGGCGAAGACGGGCACGTACTCCGTCAACGAGGGCATGTGGGGCACGTCCGTGGGTGGCCGCGAGACGCTGGACTCGTGGAGCACCCTGCCGGAGGCGGCCTTCCCCGGTGGTGAAATCCCCACCGACCTGAAGCCCATGCCGCTGATCATCTCCTTCGACAAGGGCGTGCCGGTGGCGCTGGACGGCAAGGCGCTGTCCGCGGTGGACGTGGTGGAGAAGCTCAACGCGCTGGGCCGGCCGTACGGCATCGGCCGGGGCGTGCACCTGGGCGACACCATCCTGGGCATCAAGGGCCGCGTGGGCTTCGAGGCTCCGGCGGCGCACCTGCTCATCGCGTCGCACCGCGAGCTGGAGAAGCTGGTGCTGTCGGGCAAGCAGCTCTTCTGGAAGGAGACGGTGGGCAACCTGTACGGGTCGCTGCTGCACGAGGGGCACTTCTTCGACCCGGTGGTGAAGGACCTGGAGGCGTTCCTCGCCTCCTCGCAGGACCGCGTGACGGGCGAGGTGAAGCTGGTGCTCACCCCGCGCGCCCACGTCGTGGAAGGCGTGCGTTCGCCGCACTCGCTGATGGACGCGAAGGTGGCGACGTACGGAGAGGCCAACGTGTTGTGGACGGGGACGGAAGCGGCGGGGTTCGCCAAGCTCTACGGCGTCGCGCAGATGCTCTCGCAGAAAGCGAAGTGACGACATGAAGATCCACGTCGACAAGGTGGGAAGTGTCACGCGCAACCTCCAGGTGGGGCGCACGGTGCACCTCACGGATGAGGTGAAGTGCGAAGAGGGCGCCGTCATCGCGGTGCGCATCCACGGGGAGAAGAGCGTCTACAACCAGTTGGAGGACGTGAACGGCCGGCTCGTCACGCTCCACGCGGGCGACATCGTCGTGGGCGCGCTGGGTCACCGCAACGCGCTCCACGGCTACGAGGGCATCGTGCCTTCGTCCGTCACGGTGGGCGACAGGCTCCACATCCTCAACATGGGCGGCGTCATCGGGAAGTGCACGTCGCACAACCCGGGCGTGGGCGCGCCGTTCGAGGCGGAGGTGCTGGGCCAGGTCCTCACCTTCCCGGAGTTCCAGTCGCGCGCGGGGCAGCACGCGCACATCTCCACCGGCGCGCTCAAGGGCACGTCGCGGGCGGTGACGTGCCCGGTGGTGTACGTGGTCGGCACCTGCATGAACGCGGGCAAGACGTACGCGGCCAGCGTGGTGGTGCGGAAGCTCTCCCAGGCGGGATACCGCGTGGGCGGCGCGAAGCTCACGGGCGTGTCGCTGATGCGCGACACCCTGTCCATGCAGGACAGCGGCGCGGACGTGGTGATGGACTTCACCGACGCGGGCGTCGTGTGCACCGGCGCGCGCACTGCGTCCAAGGTGGCGCGGATTGTCTTTTCGGAGATGGCGGCCCAGGACGTGGACGTCATCGTCGCGGAGACGGGCGACGGCATCATGGGCGAGTACGGCGTGCAGGCCATCCTGGCGGACCCGGAGCTCAAGGCGCTGGGCGGCGCGTTCATCCTGTGCGCGAACGACCCGGTGGGCGCGGCCGGCGGCGTGCGGCACCTGCGCGAGGTGTACGGCATCGAGATGGACATGGTGGCCGGGCCCGCCACGGACAACGCGGTGGGCGTGCGCTTCGTGGAGCAGGTGGTGGGGCTGCCCGCTCGCAACGCGCGCGCGGATCCGAACGCCCTGGGGAATCTCATCGTGGAGAAGCTCGCGCCCAAGCTGGGAGCGGGGAGGAAGTCATGACGTCGCCTGCGAACATCTACATCCTGGGGGCCTCCGGTTTCGGCGGAGGCGAGCTGTTGCGGCTGCTCGCGGGCCACCCTGGCAACGCCGGCATCCGCGTGGTGTCCCGGCACCACGCGGGCTCGCCCATCCACAAGGTGCACCCGCACCTGCGCGGCCTGGTGGACGGCCGCTTCGAGGCGGAGCCCGACTGGCGCTGGCTGGCGGACTCGCAGCGCCCGGTGGTGTTCAGCGCGCTGGGGCACGGCGAGCTGGCGTCGCAGTTCGCCGGGCTGGAGAAGCAGTGGGCGGACGCGGGCCTCACGGACCGGATGCTGCTGGTGGACCTGTCGTCCGACTTCCGCCTGGACCACCCGGGCCGGTACGCGGGCGCCTACGGCCGGCCGCACCCGTCCCCGGACCTGCTGGGCACGTTCACCTACGGCCTCACGGAGTGGAAGCGTGAGCAGGTGAAGACGGCGAAGCGCATCGCCAACCCGGGCTGCTTCGCCACGGCGGTGCAGCTGGCGCTGCTCCCCATCGCGGCCACGCCGGGGCTGGGGCTCCTGGCGGTGTCGGGTGTGACGGGCTCGTCCGGCTCCGGGTCGCTGCCGGGCGAGGGCACGCACCACCCGACGCGCGCGCATGACTTCCGCGCGTACAAGCCGCTGGAGCACCAGCACGAGGCGGAGGTGGAGGTGATGCTGGTGGCGCACGGCGCGCAGCGGCACCGGCTGGCCTTCGTGCCGCACTCGGCGCCCATGGTGCGCGGCATCTTCGCCACGGTGCAGTTCGAGTGGCCGGAGCACGGCGGCGCGGTGGTGACGCAGTCGCTGACGGAGAAGTACCGCCGGTACTACGAGGGCTCGAAGTTCGTGCGCATCGTGGAGGGCACGCCGCGCGTGGCGGCGGTGGCGGGCAGCAACTTCTGCGACATCTCCGTGGCGACGAAGGGTCGCTCCGTGGCGGTGATGGCGGCGCTGGACAACCTGGTGAAGGGCATGGCCGGCCAGGCCGTGCAGAACTTCAACGTGGCCCTCGGCTTCCCCGAGGACACCGGCCTGCGCCAGGCGGCCTGCTACCCGTAGGCCCTCAGGCCGCGGGCGTCTTCGGCACGTCGCCCGGGGGGGAAGCACTCCCCTCGGGCGTGGCGGGCTCACCCGCCGCTGGTGTTTCTTGCGTCATGGCCGGAGCCTCGACGGCGGCGCCACCCTCGCGCTGCTCCAGGCGAGCGCCCCCGGCCTCCGCGGCCTTGAGGAACTCGTCGTACTCCGACTTTCGGGCGGCGGCCTTCGCCTCGGCATCCGCGGAGCCCTTCTCGGCGGCGGCGCGGCCCGCGCGGATGGCCCGGGCGCTCAGCAGGATGCCGCCCACGAAGGCCACGACCCGCAACGCCGACGCGAAGCTCCAGCCCGTGGAGAGCCCCTCAAAGCCATCGCGCACGAAGTTGAGCGCAATCACGAACACGCCACCAGACAGCGCGGCCCCCACTGCGGTGGTCCACGTGCGCAGCGCGACGATGCGCGCGGCGCCGTAACAGAGCGTCGGCAGCACCGCGAGCACCCACAGGTTCTCCAGCGCCACCGCCACCGGGATGCGCAGGAAGTCGGACGGCAGCGCGTTCACCCGCGCGTGCAGGCGCAGCACCAGCGACACGCTGAGCATGGCGCCCACCACCAGCGACAGGAAGCCCAGTCCGACGATGAACTGGAAGCGGCGGACGCGGACGCGCAGGGGCTCGAGGGCACTGGGTTTGGAGCTCACGGCCCGAAAGCCTACCGCACTCTCACCCTTCGTCCTCTTCCCCGACAGCCGCGTCCCCCGCCGAGCGAGGAGGCGGGCCGTCGCCGTAGAAGACCTCCTCCATCACCAGCCCCTGCGGCGGGGCGGTGGCCCCGGCCAGCTTGCGCTCGCGCGAGGCCAGCACTTCGGCCACCCAGGCCTCGGGGCGGCGGCCCTTGCCCACCTCCACCAGCGTGCCCACCAGGTTGCGCACCATGTGCTTGAGGAAGGCGGTGCCCTCCACCACGAAGGCCACGGTGTCTCCGGACGTGCCTTCCACGCGCACCTGCCGGATCTCGCGCACCGCGTGCTTCGCCTGGCAGTCCGCGGCGCGAAACGCGGAGAAGTCGTGCCGGCCCACCAGGGCCTGGGACGCGCGGCGCATGGCCTCCACGTCCAGCGGGGCGAACACCTCCCAGTGCGTCGTGCGCAACAGCGGAGACCGCGTGCGCCGGTTGCTCACCCGGTAGCGGTAGCGCTTGCCGCGAGACCAGCGGCGCGGGTCGAACTCCGGCGACACCTCCTCCGCGGCCACCACCGCGATGTCTGGCGGGAGGATGCCGTTGAGGCCCATGGTGTAGGCCTTCATTGGCAGCACGCGCTGTGTGTCGAAGCTGGCCACCTGCCCCGTCGCGTGCACGCCCGAGTCGGTGCGGCCTGCGGAGGCCACGAACACGCGTTCCCCCAGGAGCTTCTGGAGCGCGTCCTGGAGCGTGGACTGGATGGACGGGCCATTGGGCTGCACCTGCCAGCCCACGTACCGGGTGCCTTCGTATTCGAGCGTCAACTTCAGCCGGGGCATGGGCAAGGCAAGCAAAGGCACGCGGTCAGCGCGTCTTCAGCCACCCCTCCAACACATCCGCCGCGAGCTTCGCCAGGGAGACGTTCGCCTTGCGCGCCTGGGCCTCCAGCTTCTCGTACAGCGCCGGGTCCACCGTCAGCGCGAGCAGGCGCGGCTCGGTGGCGGGGAGGTCGTCCATGCGCATGGCCTCCGTGGGCGGGCCGTCCATGGACGCCGCCACCTCCGACAGCTCCAGCGCCATCTCCGACGTGGGCGCGGAGGACTGGCGCGTGGACAGGCGCTTCAATTCCTGCGGACGTTCGTCCTCGAAGAGCTGCTTGACGAAGTTGGCCAGGTGCAGCGGCGAGGGCGTGAAGTCGTAGGACTCCAGGAAGGCGTCCAGGTCGCGCTGCATTTCCAGCGCCGTCTGGTAGCGGCGCTCCCGGTCGCGGGCGAGCGCGCGCATCAGGATGGCCTCCACGCGCTCCGGCAGGTCCTCGCGGAAGTACGACGGCGCGTAGATTTTGGCTTCCGTGATGCTGCGCATGACGGCGACGTCGGAGTCGCCGGTGAAGAGCTTGAAGCCGGTGAGCCACTCGTAGAGGACGGTGCCCAGCGAGAAGATGTCGCTGCGGCAGTCCAGCGGCCGGCCCAGGCACTGCTCCGGGGACAGGTAGCTGAGCTTGCCTTTGATTTCCCCCGACCGCGTCTCCTCCACCTGGTTGGCGGCCTTGGCGATGCCGAAGTCCAGCACCTTCACCGAGCCGTCGAAGGCGACGACGATGTTCTCCGGCGTCACGTCACGGTGGACGATGTTGAGCGGATTACCGTAGCGATCCTTCTTCTGATGCGCGTAGTGCAGGCCCGCGCAGACGCAGGAGGCGATCTTCAGCGCGTACACCATGGGGAAGGGAATCCCCAGGGACTCGGCCTTGGGCACGACGCGGCGCATGTCCCGGCCGGACACGTACTCCATGGCGATGAAGTAGCTGTCGACGATCTTCCCCAGGTCGTGGATCTGCACGATGTTGGGGTGGTTGAGCTGGGCGGCCAGCCGCGCCTCGTTGAGGAACATCTTCACGAAGGCCGCGTGCTTGGACAGATGCGGACGGATGCGCTTGATGACGATGGGCGTCTCTTCGCCGCTGGCATCCAACTGGTGCGCGAGGAAGATCTCCGCCATGCCCCCCACGGCGATCCGATCGATGAGCCGGTAGTTGCCGAAGCGGAACGCATCGCGCGGGGGCGAGGAGGCGGCGGGAGCCATGGAAGCAATGTAGCCGCGCCCCGCCCGGAGGCGCTAACGAAGTTGGACGACGTGCACCTTGAGTGCCGGTTCCTCACCTGGAGGTGTCGGAAAGTCGAGCCCCGAGGGACCGAGCGTCCCCACTGTCTTCCCCGTCCTGCCAGCCCGCGTCACACCTTCCAGCACCATGGTTTCGAAGCGGCGCGAAGGCAGTCCCGCCAGGTTGCAGCAGGCGACCAGACGGCCCCTCGGGGCCACCACCTTCGCTGCGGCCTCGGCCAGCCGGGCGTAGTCGCGAGCGGCGGAGAAGCGCGTCGTCTTGGTGGTGGAGAACGACGGAGGGTCCGCGACCACGACGTCGAAGGACTCCCCCTTCTTCGCGAGCCGCCCGAGCCAATCGAAGACATCGCCCGCCACGTAGTCGTAGCGCTCCACGGATTGGCCGTTGAGGCGCGCGTTCTCCTCGCCCCATTCGAGCACGCGGCGGCTGGCGTCCATGTTGAGCACGCGCTTCGCGCCCCCGGCGGTCGCGGCGACACCGAAGGCGCAGGTGTACGCGAAGAGGTTGAGGACGGTGAGGCCGGAGGCCTGGGCCTGGAGCCACGCGCGGGTGTCGCGCATGTCCAGGTAGAGGCCGACGGAGAGGCCCTGCCCCGGACGGATGTGGAAGGACAGGCCGTTCTCCTTCGCGACGAAGTCCTCCACGGGTTCGCCCCGAGCGGCGGACTCCGGAGCGAGCGAGTCCTTCGCCACGTTGGCGAGCACGCGCGCCTCACGGGGACGGCGCTTCAGGTAGACGCTCCGAGGCGTCCACGCGGAGACGGCGGCGTCGAGCAGCGTGACCTCCTCGGCATCGGTCAGGTCACGGTAGAGGCTGACCACGACGACGTCGCCGAAGAGGTCCGCCGTCACGTCGGGCACGCCGTCCGCGGCGCCGTTCAGGAGGCGGAAGGCGGAGGTGGCGGGGTCCGAGAGCAGCGGACCCCGGCGGGCGCGGGAGGCGCGCAGCAGGTCCACGAGGCGGGGAGGCAGGGCACTCACGCGCCCCTTCTACCCTACGAACCCAGCCGCGCGCGGGACCAGACGTGGCCGAGCGCGGCGGCGGCGTCCCGGGCCAGGTCCACGAAGTCGGTGCCCAGCAGCTGTCCTTCGCGGACGCAGACGCGGCCATCCACGATGGTCCACGCCACGCGGGCGGCGGTGAGCTGCCCCAGGAGGAAGGGCGAGTAGCCCGTCTCCGGATCCGCGGCGGGGATGGCGTCGTAGACGACGAGGTCCGCGATGCTGCCCTCCTCCACGCCGCCCGACGGCTTGCCGTACAGGCGGGTGCACAGCTCCGCGGGACCGCTGACGAACAGGTGCGCCAGCGAGTCATCCAGGTCCGGCATGCGGCCGGAGCGCGCCAGGGACAGCATGCTGACGAGCGCCCCGGCCAGCTCCTCCTGGAGGGTGCCATGACCGCCGGTGCCCAGGCCCACGAGGTGGAGGCTGGAGAGCGCGCCGTCGGCGGATTCGGCCGCGCGGTCCATGGAGCGCGTGGCGCGGGGCGTGAGGGCGATGAAGGTGCCGGAGGCGGCCAGCCGCTCGGACTCGGAGCGCTCCACGGCGCGCGGGTAGCCGGCGATGGCGTGGGGGCCCAGCAGGCCCAGCGCGTCCAGGCGCGGCACGACGCGGCGGCCGTGCGTGGCGTAGGTGGTGGAGAGGTCGTCCTCGTTCTCCGCCAGGTGGAACACGACGGACGCGTTCAGCTCCTCGCGCAGCCGCGCGATGCGGGACAGGAGCGGGTCCTCGCAGGTGTAGGACGCATGGAAGCCGAGCGCGCCACGGACGCGGGGGTGTTCGCGGTAGCGGCGGACGAAGTCGGCGTTGGCGTCCGCCTGGGCGTTGGCCACATCAGCGCCGTCCAGGCTGTGCGTGGAGTGGGACGTGACGAGGCGAAGGCCCAGCGTGTTCGCGGCGCGGGCCTGGGCCTCCAGGCCACCGGCGACATCAGTGGGGCACGACAGGTGGTCCACGACGAGGCTGACGCCGTCGAGCAGCGCGCGGGCGGCGGCGAAGCGGGTCAGGACCTCCACGTCCTCGGCGGTGAGGAGGTTGGCCACCGAGCGCATGCGCTCCAGTCGCGAGCGGGGCTGGCGCAGGAGGAAGTCGCCATTGGGGGGCAAGAGCTGCCCGTTGACCATGTGCGAGTGACAGTCCACGAGCCCGGGGGCGACGAGGCGGCCTCGACAGGCCACTTCCCAGTCACCGGGGAGCACGGGCACCTCGGCGTCCGGAGCGACGCGGCGGATGATGCCCTCTTCGACCACGACGGCCATGCCGTGGCGGACGCGACCGTCCGCACGGAACACGGCGCAGTTCTTCAGAAGCAGTCGGCCTTCCATGGACCTTCCCGTTTTAGCACGGGGTGGGTGGAGGATGAACCCCGTCTCCTACGGAGAGTCCCCGAGGGGCGGATCCATGCAGGGCTCAGTCCGAGTAGAGGCAGTGCATCGTCACCGGATCGAAGACCGCATTCTGTCCCTGGCCGAAATCGACCCCCACGTAGGGAGGGATGGGCATCATGAGGCGAATCCTGACGGGATCAGGTTCTGTCTTGAACTGGAAGGTAACGGGCTGCTCCAGCAGCCACGCCTTCGCCCGCGCGTACTCCTCCTCCGACAAGACCCCATCGGCCCGGCTCGAAAATGCCCGAACCCGGGGCTCGTTGTCCTGAAGCATGGCCTTGAGACGGCCCCATTCCCCCCAATGCCTGCCGGCAACCTGAGACAGGGACGACGACATCGCGAGAAGTGACAGCAGGGTCAGTGGAGGGAGCACCCTTCGCCAGAGCCGGACGATCCGGTCGGACTCCCTTCGGGCGAGGAAGAAGAAACAATAGCCAACCAGGATGAACAACCATCCGCAGAGCGCAACCTCCGCGAGCAGGTCCGCGGCAGGTGGATCGCCGGGAAAGGGGTGTGAATCCGCCAACAGGAGCTCGCCCAGCCCCAGGAGACTCAGCACGACCAAGACGCCCACCGACGGCACGAACCAGCACAGCAATCCGATGATCCCCAGCCGGGTAGATGTTTTCATTTCAGTGTCGCGATGTTCCCTGCGTGAGCAGTGACCAGGCAGCAGGTGCCATGGGTTCACCTACCAGTTCATGCGTCTCGGGCTTCCACCGCGAGGGAGCCATCCCCAGGTCCCGGAAGAATCGCTCGTTTCCCCAGACGGTGCCAAACCCCTCATGGCTGCAGACGAACAGCTTCAGCTTGGGGCCTTCGAACAACTGGAAGTCGTCCCAGCCGTCGATTCCCTTCCAGAGGCTCTCGTCGTTCAGGGGCAGGCGCACGCCGCCATCCGTCCGGCACCGGACCCACAGCGTGGCACTGGAGCCAGACGTCGTCCCCGGCCAGGACGAAACCCACCGCGACTCCACCGCCGCCCCCCGGATCCGCTCGAAGTCACGCTGAAGGCGCTTCAACTCCGGCGTGGGCACGACGACGTCCGCGCCGTCGACCCGCATCCGTCCCCGCCGGATGAGCGCGAAGTGCGTCGATGACCGCCACGCACGCTCCAGCAATGCCTCCAGGTGCTGCGTCCTGCCCAGCGGCAAGCAGAACTCCCCAGCCACCTCCAGGACCTCTCTTCTCACTGAAGCCATGGCCTTGATCCTCGCTGCGCAACGGAAGCCCTTACAACTCCGGGATGCGCTGTAGCGGCACTCAGTCCCACTCCAGGCTGACTCCACCGTCCGCGTTCACGGTGGCGACTCCTCGCAATCCAAACAGCGGATTCACGAACGCACCGGTTCCCAACTGGACCTTGCTGCCATCCGTGAACTCAAGGTCAATGAACAGGTCCCCATCCCCGTTCGCGCGTCCCTGACAGACGACACGGCCATGAACCGGGACCTTCTCAAAAGCACATTGCTCGCCGGGAATCCGAGCCGTCAAGACACGCAGCTCCCTTCCGGTTTCATTCACGAGGACAATGCGCGTTCTTCCCATCAGATAGCTGGCAATCGCAATCATCGCCACGCCGATCAGCAAAATTGCCGCCAGAGTCCACACCCAGCTCCTGTTGATGGCCCACCTCCGTTACATCTCCGAAGCCCGGAGGCAATGTCCGGGAAGCCCAGCAGCGCGTCCATCGAAGGTCTTCACGCAGACCCACCCCTCGGGACACGATGGATCGCTCCTGGCATCACAAACAAGCTCACAGGCAAATCCCGCATCGACGTGAGCAAAGTTCGTGCGTTGGGCACACACCAGCCCCTGGCCGCAGCCCCCCTCTGGCAGACACTCCGAACCCATCCGCTCAAGAGTGCCCGCGGGGACCTCTCTGGCTCCCGGCCTCGACCGCGGAGACACGGCCCGCCTCGAAGGAGACGTAGACCTTCGGATACTGCCGGACCTTGGCAACCGGCTTCGCGTAGTCCCAACAGAGCCTCCCGGATGGACTCACCTCCCGCGACAGGGGCATGCCCAGGCGCTGAATCACCTCTGCTTCGGACATGCCCGGGGACACGGAGCGGACCTTCACCGCGCTGAGTCCTGGCGCCAGATGGCTTCCGGACCAGGGGACTCCGAAACCGGCGTAGAACAGCGCGGCGCCCGTCGACACCAGGCCCAGGAAGAGCCGGTCCCACCAGGCCTGGGGTCTTCCCTGCGACGCGCGAAACAGAACGGGTGCCTCTGGCGTGTCCATCGGGAGCCCCCCTCCTGCCCGGCAGGCAGGACAGCACGAGGGGCGCGGGTTCTGGCCCCTTGGAGACCCGGTATACTCCCAGTCCCATGACACCGCTGAGCCCCGGAGTCGCCACCGCCACGGAGCAGGACACGCCGGCCGCGCCCGGCTCCCTGCGCTTTCGCCGCCTGTGGCTGTTCTCCCCCCGGGCCGACCTCGCCATCCTGGGCATCCCCCTCGCCCTGACCCTCGTGGCCGCCGTCGCCAGCGCGTTCCTCGCCCCTGGCGCCGCGGACAACGCCCACCGGCTCCTGGGCTGGACCGCCCAGAACCTGCTGGGCAACGCCACGCACGTCATCCTCACGTTCCTGCTCTTCGGCGTGCACCGCGACGTGCTCACCGCCGCGCCCAACCAGCCGCGCACCATTTTCGCCGGCGCGCTGGGCATGCTCGCCGTGGGCGCGGCGCTGTTCTTCACCTTCTACGCCGACCGCTCCATCCACACCTTCGCAGTGGCCGTCATCTTCAACGTCTTCGGCATGCACCACACCCTGTCCCAGCACCGGGGCCTGTGGTCCCTGCACGGCCTGCGCGGCGGACAGGCGGGCCTTCCCGCGCCCTCCCCGCTCGAGCGCAAGCTCCAGCAGCTCTACGTCCCGCTGCTCCTCTCCATCCTCCTCGTCCGCATCTTCTTCGTCGCCGAGTCCGCCGCCCCGAACGCCCCCGCCTACCTCGACGTGGGCCAGGGCGTCGTCCTTCCGTGGCAGACGCTGCCCCTGCTCATCGCCGTCTGGCTGGGCTACTTCCTCCTGCTCTTCCGCAGCGTGCTCCGGTCCGGCACCGCCAGTGGCCCCAAGGTGCTGTACCTGCTGGGCATGGCGACCGCGACCGGCCTGGCGCTCGTGGCGCCGTCCTGGGGCTACGTGATGCTCCCGGGCATGCACGGCCTGGAGTACTACGTCCTCAGCGCCCGCATGCTGGAGCCTCGCGAGGGCGACTCTCCCCGCCTCAGCCAGAAGCTCATCTGGCCCGCCATGGTCGTGTCCATGCTCCCGCTGTTCGCGCTGGGCGTGGTGCATGGCTTCCTGCTGGATGGCCCCATGCGCGGCTCGCTGGGCATTGGCGGCGGCGCGCAGGCACATCCCCTGCTGCGCGCGCTGACCTCGCTGGGCTTCGCGTGCGTGCTCGCGCACTACTTCGCGGACGCCTTCATCTTCCGCTTCCGCATCCCCTCCATCCGGCAGGTGATGCTGCGCCGCCTGGGCTTCTCCGCCAGCCCCCGGCCGCCCCTGCCCGCTCCCAGCGCTCAGTAGGCCCCACCTGAACACCATGCGGCTCCGCGCCCTCCTGCCCGCTCCCGTAGCCCTGTTCACGCTGGGGCTCATCCTCTGGCTGGGGTTTCTTCCCCTTCGCAACTACGACCTGTTCTTCCACCTGGCGGGCGGCCGCTATGTGCTGGAGCACGGCTTCAACCGCGTGGACCCCTTCAGCGTCACGGGCACCGCGGGCTGGGTCCCCCACGAGTGGGGCTTCGGCGTGCTCTGCGTCCTGCTCATCAAGGCCCTGGGCGCCGCCGGTCCCGCGCTCCTCGTCGCCACGCTCGTGGCGGCCAACGTGCTCCTGCTCTGGGTCGCCCTGCGACGCGCGGCCGCCCAACCCTCCCATCTCCTCGTCCTCGCCTGTCTGGGATTGCTCTCAGGCGTCCATGCTGCCACCTGGGTCCAGGAGCGGCCCTTCCACCTGGGACATCTGCTGTTCGTCATCGCCGCCCTGGGCGTCCAGGCATGGCGCCAGGGCAATACGCGCGTGCTCTGGGCCTTCCCGCTCCTGGGACTTGCCTGGGCCAATCTGCACGGCAGCTGGCTTCTGGGCCCGGCGCTGCTCGGGTCCACGGCGATGGGCACGGCCCTGGACGACCGCACGCCCGCGTCGCTCCGGCGCTGTGGGGCGGCGCTCGCGGCGGCGCTCGCGATGTTCCTCGTCGCGGGCCTGTCACCGGACGGCCCCCGCATCTACCTGTATCCGCTCCAGCACTCGCTGCTCGCCTCCACCCAGAGCATCTACGAGTGGCGCCCGCTGGACCTGGAGATGGGCTGGAGCTGGTTCTACCTCCTGCTCTTCGGTGCATTCCTCTTCGTCATCGGCCGGGCCCGCGTGCGGCGCGCCGCGGCCCTGCTGCCCACGCTCGTGCTGGGCATCGCCGCGCTGAAGGTCCAGCGCCACGCACCTTTCGCGTCCGTGCTCCTCGCCCTCACCCTGGTGGAGCACGCGAGAACAAGCGACGCGCCTGCCCTCCCTCGCGTCCTGTCCTGGCTGGAGCGCCCCCTGGCCTCCTGGAGCACCGGCACGTCCCTGGCGATGTGGCCCACCATCCTGCTGGCCGGCCTGTTCGCGATGAACGCGACCTCGCCCCGCCCCGTGGAGAAGAGCACGCACCCCGGAATCCCCCTGCCCGTGCTCCAGACGCTGAAGCAACAGCCCCCGGGCCGCGTGCTCAACCGCTTCATCATGGGCGGCCCCATCTCCTACTTCGCGGGCGCCCCGTACAAGGTCTACATCGACAGCCGGAATGATCCGTTCCCCGCAGCCATCCACCAGGACTACGAGCGGCTCGTGTGGTCCGAGCCTGGCTGGGAGCAGGCGCTGGAGGCCTACGACCCCGACTACGTCGTCTGGGACACGAAGAGCCCGGGCAACATCCTGCTGGATCACCTCCGGGCGCGGGGCGGCTGGCGCGAGCTGACGAAGGCGAACGGCTGGGTCCTCTGGGCCCGGGAGCGCACGCCCACAGTTCCCGGAACGCCTCAGCGCCCCGCGACCGCTTCCGGTGGCGGGTGAAACACATACAGCGCCACGGGTGAGCCCTCCTCCGAGCGCACCCGAGCATCCCGGCGCAGCACCCAGAGCTGGCCCTCGTGCAGGGGGCGGGCCTCCGCGACCTCCGCGATGCCCCGTCCCGCCGCCACGTAGGCCACCACCGGCGAGCCGGGCGTCGCCTTCACCGACCACTCCCCACCCTCCAGCAGCACGCGCGACATGCGCCCCTGGAGCACTGGCAGCGGCGTCTCCTCCAGCTTCACGCCTCGATTCCGCAGCCCGGCGAGTGCCTCGCGAGGCTCCTGGGCGAAGGGTGCCGTGCCGCGCAACAGCCGCGCGTCCTCCGCCGAGACGTAGAGGTTCCCGTCGAAGCCCGGCACGGTGAACACCAGGTTGCCCAGCACCCGGTCCTCATCGGGGTTGCGCCACTCGTGCCCCGTGAAGGGTGCCGAGGCCACGAGCCAGCCCGGCCCGTGCACTCCGCGCCGCTCCATCCGGCGCCCCTCCTCACCCCAGACCTGCCACACGTGCGCCTCGCCCGCGACGATGATGGTGGCCTCGAAGGGCGCGCGGTGGATGTGCAGGGGGCACGTCTGGCCCCGTCCCATCAGGTGCTGGTGCACGCTGGAGGTGTCCGACGCGAAGTACGTCTCCGAGACATCCGAGGCGCCCGGCCGCGCCTTCTCCAGTGCCGCCATCCGCTCGCGCACGTCGATGACCTCCACGTCGGGCGGCGGCAGCGGGGTCAGCGCACGCCGGAGCCCCAGCAGGAGCCCGAACAACGCGACACACAGCCCCACCACCAGCATCCGGTAGACCCAGAGCCGGCGGCGCAGCCCGGCGACAACCTCCGGTGACGACACGGTCATGGCGCGCACGATGACAGCTTCAGCCCCCTGAAACACGAATGGCAGGCCCTTCCAGTTGGAGGGACCTGCCATTCACCGGGCCGCCGACACCTCGCGGCGTCAGCTCCTCCCGGACGAAGCCCGGAAGGCGGATCAGTAGGTGTTGTTCTGACCGAAGGACTTCATGGTCTTCTTGTTCAGCTGGTCGTTGGACAGCTGGCCGTCGTTGGCCACGTTGTCCTCACCGGCCAGCGCGGCGGCCGAGGCGCCGAACAGCCGGCGGATGTTGTCACCGAACAGGGTGATCACGCCGATGGCGGCGATCGCGATGAGGGCAACGATGATGATGTACTCGGTCATGCCCTGACCACGGTTCTTGCGGAACTGCTTCTTCGGGGCCTTCGCGATCGCGTTCATGGGAAACTCCGGGGGTCGTTGCAGCGGTGGAGAGACACACCCTGCGGGAAGTCAGGGTCGATACAGACAGTACAACGGGCGGGCAAGCGCCTCCATCCGTCATCGGGAGGATGGGGGGGCCGGATCAAGGAATATCGCGGGTCTGGCCCCTCTCAAGGTTTCATCCCCCCTGTTTCAGGGCGCTCCGGGCGCCGCCGTGGGCATCAGGGCGGTCCTCCCGCAGGCGTCCGGTGGCAGGGCCTCGCAGTATGCCTTGAACGCCCTCTGCAGCTTCGCCTCCTGGGGGTGGCGCGCCGCCACCTCCAGGCCCACCGCCAGCGCCCCGTCCGCGTTCATCGGCGTCCACACCGTGCGCGAGGCCCAGGCCCGGGCCGTCACCAGTTTCAGGTACTCCGTCACCAGCTCCGGGGAACGGCCGCCCCGCGCAATCTCCGGCTCCAAGAGGGACGCCGCCAGGGTCAGGTCCCCCTGCGCCAGCACCGCCCGGCCCAGCGCGAGCGCCGACGCGGGATCCTCCGGCGCCAGCGAACGCCACAGCGCCGCCACGCCCCGGACCGTCGGATCCTTGTCCGAGTGGGAGCGCTGCACGTTGCGGTACAGCCCCGCGGCCTGCCCGGCGGTGGGCGGATGCTCGCGCAGGTACTGGTGCAACAACAGCCCGGGCCCTGTCTCCGGCGACCGGCGCTCGTCATTCACGCGCACGTCCAGGTCCGCCAGGAAGAACGCCACCGGCGACGCATACTCCAGCAGGTTGTGGTCGTCCGTGTTGATGGGCCCCTCGCCCGCGAAGTCCTTCTGTCCGGCTTCGGAGTGCACCTGCTTGGACAACAGACCGAACAGGTCGTGGATCTCCACCCGCTCCAGGTCCGCCTTCACCTCCGGCCGGGCCATGCGCGCGGCCACCGTCGCCGCGTCGAACGACAGCGCCTTGCGGCTGGCCACCAGCACCAGGTCATCCGGGCCCAGCCACGTCGTGGCGTGCGGGAAGGTGTCCTGCAGCGTGCGGATCACCAGCCGCACCAGCTCGCGGTTGCTCTCGTAGGTGTGGATCCACTGCACCATCACGCCGTCGTCCGTCAGGTGCTTGTCCACCAGTTGGAAGAAGTCGCGCGTGAAGAGGCCGGACACGCCCGACACCCAGGGGTTGGAGGGCTCGCTGACGATGAGGTCGTACTGGAGGGGCGCCAGCGCCATGAACGTCTTCGCGTCGTCGATGTACACGTGCGTGCGCGGATCATCCACCGCGTTGCGGTTGTCCGCCTTGAACAGGCGCGCCGCCTCGATGACCGCCGGAGAGATCTCCACCATGTCCAGGCGCTCCACCGGGTGCGCCAGCACGCTGCCCGCGGTGATGGCCGAGCCCGCACCGATGACCAGCACGTTCTTCGGGTCGCGCGGGTGGAGCAGCACGCCCAGGTGGCCCGCCATCACCTGCGTCTCGATGTCGCCCCCGTTCGACGCGTCCGTCTTCCCGTTGATCTTCATGAAGCGCAGGTTGTCGCTCGGCAGGTCTCCCACCATCACCGTGGCGAAGGTGTCGTCCGCGTAGAAGCGCGGGATGATGGTCTGCTCCGTGGCCGCCACCAGCTGCGCGTAGCTGTCCGGCGGCTTCTGGTGCGCGCGGATCGCCGCGATGTTGGACAGCCGCTGCGGCCAGCCGTGCATGCCGCCCAGCACCACCGCCGCCAGCACCGCCGCCGCGCCCACTGGCGCCAGCGTCCGCCACGCGGGCACCGCGTTCGCGCCCTCCCCTTCCTTCGGCGCGGACAGCGCGCGGAACGCCAGCCCCGCGGCCACCAGGTTCGCCACCGCCCCGGCGATGAAGTTGCCCTGCATGCCCCAGAAGGGCAGCAGCACCAGCCCGCCCAGCACGGAGCCGGAGAGCGTGCCCGCCGTGTTCCACAGGTACACGCCGCCCAGCTGGCGCCCCACCTCGGACACCTTCGCCGTGGCCACGCGCGCCGCCGCAGGGAACGCCACGCCCATGATGAACGTGGGCACCAGCAGCACCGCGCAGCAGAACGCGAAGGTGATGCCCTGGAAGACGGGCCACGTCTCCACCGCGCGCGTGAGCATCCACTCCGACCACCGGAACAGGTGCGGCAGCCGCACGTACAGGGGCAGCGCCACGCAGAGGCTCAACACCAGCCCCACCTGCGTCCAGCCATACAGCTTCAGCGAGTCCCCGCCCTCCTTGCGCGTCATCAGCCAGAAGCTGCCCAGGCCGATGCCCAGGATGAACGCCGTCAGGATGAGCGTGAAGGCATACGTGGACGCCCCCAGCACGATGGACAGCAGGCGGATCCACGTCACCTGGTACAGCATCGACGTGAAGCCCGACAGCATCACGCCCACGAGCGCGGTCCTCACCGCCCGCCGGGGATAGGCCACGTCCTCCGCGGCCGCCGCCGCCCCCACCGTCACCGCCGGTGGATGCCGGCGGGCCAGCGCCAACGCCGCCAGTGCGAGCAGCACGTTGATGGCCGCGGCGAGCTTCGCGGACGCGGACAGGCCCATCAGCGGCACCAGCCGCGTGCCCGCCACGTAGACGCCCACCGCCGCGCCCAGGCTGTTGATGGCATACAGCCGCGCCAGCTCCTTGCGCACCCCCGCGAGGCTCGCCGCGAAGTGGCGCACCAGCGCCGGCAGCGTGCCGCCCATCAGCAGCGTGGGCACCACCAGGGACAGCGAGGACACGAGCAGGCGCGGCGCCACCCGCAGGCCCTCCGGCACGTGGGGCGCCAAGGCCAGCCACAGGTGCTCCAGCGCCCCCAGGACGTACGGGAACGCCAGCGCGTACAGGCCCACGCCCAGCTCCAGCACGCCGTAGAGGGCCAGGGGGTTCTTCACCCGGTCCGCTGTCCGCCCGAAGACAAACGCCCCCAGCGCCAGGCCCCCCATGAACGTGGCCAGCACGACGGCGTGCGCCTGGCCGCTGTTGCCCAGCACGTTCCCCAGGTATTTGGACCAGACCAGCTCGTAGACGAGCGCCGTGGCCCCGGACAGGAACAGAAGGGCGGCCACAAGGTTCTTCGGAGGACGTGCGGTGCTGGTCATAAGGACAGCGCTCGACGTTAACCGGTATGTTTCAGGTCCACCAATGAACGCCCATCTCCTGCAAGCCGCGCAGCTCGCCTGGTCTCACCACCTCCGGGTGACACGCGCCGATGGTGACTGCGCCCAGGTGCTGCGCCGCGACGCCAAGGTGCTCGTGGGCATGCCCCTGCACACCGCGCTCGGGGTTCCACAAGAGCGCGCCCGCGAACTGGATGCGCGAGCGCGCGAGGACCGCCGCGCGGTGGAGTTCGTCACCGTCTCCGCGGGAGGCCCCGCCGGCAACCCGCCCCCCATCCACCTGCGGCTCGTGCTGGGCATGGACGGCGAGGAGGCCGCCGCGGGCGTGCTCGACCTGGGCTCCGTGCTGGAGGGCGCCCCGCCGGTGCAGATCTCCAAGCTGTCCTCGTCGCTCAGCCATGAGATCCGCAACCCGCTCTCCTCCGTGAAGATGGCGGTGCAGACGCTGGCCCGGAACACCGGCCTGTCGGACCGGGACAAGCGGCGGCTCACCATCGCCAACCGTGAGATCCGGACCATGGAGCGCATGCTCTGGCTGCTCTCCGAGTACGGCCGCGAGAGCGTCGCGAACCTGGACGCCCACGCCCTGCGCTCGGTCGTCCAGGAAGCGACCGCCATGGTGGCCCCGGAGCTGGCCGAGCGCCGCATCGAGGTGGATGTGAAGGAAGAGGCGGACCTGCCCCGCGTGAGGGTGGATCCCAACCGGTTGAGGCCCGTGCTCGCTCAAGTCCTGCTCAACGTGGCCATGGGCCTGCCAGAAGAAGGCCGCGTCCAGGTGACGCTGCGCCAGGACGACCCCGGCCACGTCAGCCTCATCCTGGATGATCCGGCCGCGGCCCTGCCTCCGGAGGACCGGGGCACGCTGTTCGACCCCTTCGGCTCGCGGCTGGCGCGGGGCGCGGGGCTGTCCCTGGCCGCCCTGCGGCGGGTGATGACGGGTGTGGGGGGCGACGTGGCGGCCCAGGGGAGCGCGGAACCGGGGATGGTGTTCACGCTGACGTTCGCCGCCTGAGGACCCCATGGAGACCCTCCTCATCGTCGACGATGACGTGTCGCTGCTCGAAACCCTCACGATGCACTTCGAGGAGATCGAGCAGGACGACGGGCAGCCGCGCTACCAGGTGGTGACGGCCACCAGCGCCGCCGCGGGCCTCAAGGCCGCCCAGGAGAACATGCCCAGCGTGGTCATCCTGGACATGATGCTCCCGGACCGCACGGGCCTGGAGATCATCGAGGAGATGAAGACCCTGTGCGGCGACGCGCGCATCATCCTCGTCACCGCCTACCACGACATGGAGACGACCATCCGGGCCATGAAGGCCGGTGCGTTCGACTACATCCACAAGCCCTTCCCGGACCCGGCCGCCCTGGACCTCGTCGTGGAGCGCGCGCTGGAGTACCGCCAGCTGTCGCGCCGCGCGGATGAGGTCCACCGCGAGAACGCCGTCGTCCGCCTGGGCGACATCGTGGGCACCAGCCCGTCCATGCAGCAGTTGGTGAAGGAGATTGGCAAGGTGACGGGCAGCACCGCGACGGTGCTGATCAACGGCGAGAGCGGCACCGGCAAGGAGCTCATCGCCCGCGTCATCCACAACTACTCCTACGACGAGCCCCGCCCCTTCATCGGCATCAACTGCTCCGCCATCGTGGACACGCTCCTGGAGAGCGAGCTGTTCGGCCACGAGAAGGGCGCCTTCACCGGCGCGGTGTCCGGCAAGCCCGGCAAGTTCGAGCTGGCCGAGGACGGCACCGTGTTCCTGGATGAGATTGGCGACATGTCGCTGATGCTCCAGGCGAAGCTGTTGCGCGTGCTCCAGGAGCGCGAGTTCGAGCGCGTGGGTGGCGTCAAGCGCGTGAAGCTGCGCGCCCGCGTCATCGCCGCCACGCACCGACACCTCGCGGACGAGGTGTCCCAGGGGCGCTTCCGCGAGGACCTCTACCAGCGCCTCAAGGTCATCACCCTCGTCATTCCGCCGCTGCGCGAGCGCCGCGAGGACATCTCCCTGCTGGTGAAGCACCTGCTGGAGCGCATCAACGAGAAGGTGCACAAGCGCGTCACCCGCGTGCCCCACGAGGTGATGGAGCGCCTCACCCTGCTGCCCTGGCGCGGCAACGTGCGCGAGCTGGAGAACGTCCTCACCCGCGCCGTGGTGCTGGCACCCGGTGACGTGCTCCGGGGTGACGACCTGCCCGCCCTGGAGGCGAACCCCTCAGGCCCCCTGGACGCCCAGCGCGGGGGAGGACCGGGCGCCGCCAGCGGCATGTTCGCCGCCCCCGCCGTGGACGACGTGAGCCTCATCCCCACGCTGGAAGAGGCCGAACGGCAGCTCATTGCCCGGGCAATGGCCGTCACCAAGGGACACAAGGGACGCACGTGTCAGATCCTGGGCATCAGCCGTCCCACGCTTGAACGAAAGCTTCAAAAGTTCGGTCTCGCACAGGGGCAGGGTCCACAGGTGCACCCTTATCCGGTGAAGGATGCTTCCTGACACTGTCCCAGCCCGGACAAACCGGTGTCCCTATTGAACGTTTCGTTCAAAGTGATCAGACTGTTTGAACGTTCTGTTTCAGGTTTTGGACACAGTTGGGGGGGGCAAACCGGGGTGTAGCGCTAAGTACCCGGCATTCCTCGAACTGTTCCCCTGGGAATAGTTCGAGTGCTCATGGCACGCCTCTTGGAAAGGGCAAGGTCCGTCCGCAGCAGCAGCAGCGACCAACCTTCCCCATCCCTTTCCGTCTTCCCAGGAGACTCCCATGCACGGCTTCAACCGCCCCCTCGGCCCCATCGGTTCCAACGTCGTGGCGCCGCTGCAGGCGACGTCGTCCGGCATGATGGTGACCGCGAACAAGCTGGTCCCTGGCCAGGAAGCCATCGACTTCAAGGGCTACTTCAAGGTCGAGTCCTTCCCGCACAACTCGACCATCTACCGCCCCGGCGACACGTCGGACCGCGTGTACCTGCTGAAGTCCGGCCGCGTGCGCCTGATGCGCATTGGCAAGAACAGCACCCGCTCGGTGGTGTCCATCCTGCGCCCGGGCGACCTGTTCGGCGAGCTGTTCCGCCCGGAAGGCACGCCCATCGAGGAGATGGCCGTGGCGGCGGGCGAGGCCGAGGTGTGGAGCATCGAGGGCCGTGACTTCCGCGCCCAGCTGGAGGCCCGCCCGGCCCTGGCGGTGGACGTGGTGCGCGCCTACGCGGACCGCGTGCGCTCGCTGCGCAAGCGCGTCCTGGGCCTGACTTTCAAGGAGGTGCCGGCCCGGCTGGCGGACACCCTGCTCACGCTGGTGGAGGCGCACGGCGAGCGCTGCCCGCACGGCGGTGAGACGGACCTGCGCGGGATTACGCAGCAGGACCTGGCGGACCTGGTGGGCGCCTCGCGCTCCTTCGTGTCCACGCTCATCAACGAGATGAAGCGCGAGGGCGTGCTCGGCAACGTCGGCCGCATCCTCTGCGTGCGCGACCAGAAGGCCCTGCGCAAGCTGGCGTCCAAGGAGAAGTAGACCCCACGTCCCTTCAAGGGGAACGTGACGTCCAACGGGCCTGACCGCGAGAGCATCCGCGGCCGGGCCCGTGGTGTTTTGAAGCGCACTGCGCTGTTCAGAACGTGAAGCCCAGGCCGAACTCGGGGGTGAAGCCGAGGGGCATCCCCAGCGGGGCGACCTCGGAGTCCAGGTTGAGGTAGCGCACCCCGCCGCGCAGCATGAGGCCGCCCAGGTGCAGCGCGAGCCCTCCGCGCGCGTCCAGTTGCTGGTAGGGCCCGGGCGTCATCTGCAGGCGCCCCTCCACATCCAGGGGGCCCAGGAGGCACGCCTCCACGGACATGCCCAGGCTGGGGGCCACGTAGACGCGCCCGGGCGCGTCCAGGGTGGAGACGCCGGCTTCCACGCGCAGGCGCAGGTCCTCCCGGACGAGGGGGGAGTACGTCACGTGCATCTCCCCCAGGGTGCGCGTGTCGCGGTATGCCGAGGTGTCCCACGTCCCCGACAGCCGCGACAGCCGCAGGTCCATGCCGAAGCGCTGGGCATCCCAGCCGAGGTCGAAGTCCACGCCCGTGCCGCCCCTGAGGGGTGACACCAGCACGCCCATGCGCAAGGAGAACGGCACGGCGTGCCGCAGCGAATTGCGCTGGGGCGGTGCGTCCGGAGCCACCATGTCGTGGCCGTGGTGGGTGCCCGTGTTGGCGATGGCCTCCCCCATGCCCCGGAACAGCAGCTCGAAGACGGCGCCCAGGACGACGGCGACGGCATCGTCGGATGCGCTCGAGCTGGACTCGTACTCGTAGCTGTCATCCGTGGAGGCCACCGTCGTCCGCTTGCTCTTGGACGAGCGGTTCTTGTTCTCGTCGTCGTCCTTCTTCGAATCGTCGTCCCTGCCCGAACCGATGGCGGTCGCCTCGTGGACGGGCTTCGACGATTCGTGGGAGTCCGAGCGCTTGCCGAAGCGGGCCTCGGCGGGCGGCGCGGCGAGCAGGCCCGCGAGGAGCCCTCCGCCCAGCACGACCTTGGGTAACGACATGGGGTGAGCCCCCTCGGGGAGACACGGCCGGCCCGACCGTCCCTCACGTGCCGCATTCAAATCCCGGGGGCCCACTGGGAGTCAACTCCGCAAGCCCCCGGACTCAGTCCAGCTCAAGCGTACAGGTGGCGCTGCACCCGTCATTCCCCTGGGTGTTGCCGTCGTCGCACTCCTCGCCCACGTCCACGACGTGATTGCCGCAGAGGCGTGCGCATTCGGTGTGACGCAAGGGATACGAGAAACCGTCGAGCGTGAGTTGGTAGGAGGAAGCGATGGTGTGGCGCTCGGCCTGGAACACCACGAGTTCGTAGATGCCACCCATCGTGAGGCCGAGCGCGCTGGCCCGGGCCGACAGATTGACGCTGCCAGTGGTAGAGCCATGGACCCCGCCCAGATCGATCGCGAGGCGGCGGTTGATGAACACCCAGACATCGTCATCTCCGCTGAAGGTGAGCACCTCGTTGCCTTTGTATTCGAACCAGTAGCGCGTCTCGCTGGTGAAGCTGAAGTTGCGAAGCACGCTGGGGCTGCTGCCATCCGCACGGAGGGGTTCCTCACCCAAGGCCACCCAGCCCGCGTCATCCAGTGGGAAGAAGGCCGGGGCGTCGAACTGGTACGAGGCGCCCGACCCACGTGGGAGGTTCAGGCTCTTGACGAGGGTCTGGTTCACACCCGGCACGTCCCGGAACCACTGATCAAAGGCCGCACGGCCATGGGTGGTGAGGGAGCTCACGCCTTCCTTCGCATAGACAGGCTTGCCCTGGGCATCCAGCGTGGCGGCCACGATGCCCATCTCCGAGCCATTCCCGTTCTCGAAGTCGATGTGCCCCCGCGGCAGTCCCCTGGAGGCCGGCACGTCGTACCCACGGAAGTCGCGGTAGACGATGGGCAGGGTCAGCAGGTCCGGACGGGGCGAAACGACCACGGCGCAGGCGAAGCCCGGCTCGAACTGGCATGTCGGAGAGCAGCCGTCGTCCGCTCGCGTGTTGCCGTCGTCGCACTGCTCGGTCGTGCTGTTGGGGAGCAGCTGGCCGTCGCCGCAGACGCTCTCACAGACTCCGTTGGAGCAGCGAGGCTCGCGCATGCACTGCGGCGTGCAGCCATCGCCGAGGTCGTTGTTTCTGTCGTCGCATTGCTCGGTGCCCTCGGCCACACCGTCGCCACAGGTGGTCTTGGAACAGGGCTGGCCAGCGACGGGGCACTTGTAGCCCGGCTCCAGGTGGCACGAGGTATCGCAGCCATCCTTGCTGTCGCTGTTGCCGTCGTCGCACTGCTCCTCGCCGGCGAGGATGGCGTCACCGCACAGCGCGGCGCAAGCGCCACCGGACGCCGGGCACTGCCACCCGGGCTCCACGGCGCAACTGGCGGAGCACCCATCGCCGCTCGCCGTGTTGCTGTCATCGCAGGACTCGGTGCCATCCACCCTGCCATCGCCACAACGTCCAGTCCCCGCATCGGCCTCCGTCCCCGCATCCGTCCCCGCGTCGGCCTCCGTCCCAGCGTCGGCCTCCGTCCCAGCGTCGGCCTCCGTCCCAGCGTCAGCCTCCGTCCCAGCGTCAGCCTCCGTCCCAGCGTCGGCGCCTGCATCCGTCCCGGAGTCAGCGACAGGGTCGGTCCCCGAATCCGTGCCGCTGTCCGCGGTGGAGCCATCCTGCTGGCCCATCGACGGTCCACCGTCCGGGCCGGACGGGTCATCCTTGCCGCAGGCAGACAACAAGAGAGACACAGACATGAGCAAAACGCTCATGAGCCGGAGGGGCGCGCCATGGGTAGACAGAGACATAGGCCGCGCGTTTTGACCCAGCCACCCAAGCGAGTCAATTGCCACGGACGTGAGCCATTGTGACGCCCTGAGGCTCACCGCCAAATCCATATCATCTGGGATGCGACGCGTGATGCTCCCGCCATCACCGGGCCAGGACGGCGCTCCCCCGAGAGCCCTGTCCGTCCCCGTTCGCCTCCACTCGATTCCAACGGGAAGAAATGTTGTCGGTCCGCACCGGAAGCGTGACGGAGCGCGTTGCGTGCTTGCCCTCGGACGGGGGGCCGCACAGCATGCGCGACCATCGTGCCCGTCCCCACCGAGTCCCAGAGCCCGCATCGCACGTACACCGACCGCCGCGCCGCCGCCCAGGCGGACCTGACGGAGCTGGACCGCATCAGCGCCAGGTACGCCAACCTGCGCACCGTAGCCTTCGTGGCCGCGCTGGTCGTGGCCGCGCTGACGCTGATGGGCCGGCTGCCCAAGCCCTGGTGGTGGGCGGCGGCCGGGGCGCTCGTCGTCTATGGCGTGCTGGCGGTGCTGCACCACCAGGTGTTCCTCAAGGAGCAGCACGCGCGCCTCTTCGTCCTGCTCAACGAGCGCGGCCTGGCGCGGCTGGAGGGCGGCTGGCATTCGTTCACTGACACGGGGGAGCGGTTCCTCTCCCCCAACCACCTCTACGCCACGGACCTGGATGTCTTTGGCCAGGGCAGCCTCTTCCAGCTGATCAATGAGACTGCGACCCGCGCGGGCGAGGAGCGGCTGGCGGCGTGGCTGTCCGCGCCCGCCACCGCGGAGACAGTGGTGACCCGGCAGGGCGCCGCGCGTGAGCTCTCTCCACGCGTGGACTTCCGCCAGGACCTCTGCGTGGACGCGCGCGTGGTGGCGAAGGACAAGGCGGACCCGGCCCTCTTCATCCAATGGGCGGAGGCGGGCCCGTCGCTGGACGCCATCCGCTGGTCGCGGCCCCTGGCCATCCTGCTGCCCCTGGTGACGCTCACCCTCTTCATCCTGGGCACGGTCGGCGTGATTCCGGACAGCATCGTCTGGGTGGGGCTGCTCGCGCAGTTGGGCATCGCCGTGGCCACGCGCCGCACGCTGCGGCAGATGGACGAAGCCGTGGAGCGCGGCGAGCGCGGCTTCGTGCGCTACGCGTCCCTCTTCGAGCGCGTGGAGAAGCAGACCTTCGAGCACCCGCGCCTGAAGCAGCTCCAGTCCGGCCTGACGGCGCAGGGTGGGCCTCCGGTGTCCGCGCTGTTCCAGCGCTTCAGCCGGCTGTACTCACTCATCGAGTTCAAGCGGCACCAGTTCCACCCCCTGGTCCACTGGCTCACGCTCTGGGACATCCACGCCCTCTTCGCGCTGGAGAACTGGCGCGCCGCCCACGGCCGCGACGTGCGCCAGTGGTTCGAGGGGCTCGCGGAGTTGGAGGCCCTCTGCTGCCTGGGCGGACTCGCCCATGACCGCCCTGCGTTCACCTGGCCCCAGATGCAGGCCGAGGGCCCGAGCGTGGAGGCCACCGCGCTGGGACACCCGCTGCTGGACGCGCCCGTGCCCAACGACGTGTCCCTGCCCGGCCCGCGCCACGCGCTGCTGATTACCGGCTCCAACATGAGCGGCAAGACGACGCTGATGCGTGCGCTGGGCGCGAACGTGGTGCTGGCGCTGGCGGGTGCGCCCGTGGCCGCGGCGTCGTTCCGGCTGTCCCCGGTGCAGGTGCTCACCAGCATGCGCGTGAAAGACTCGCTGGAGCGCGGCGTGTCGTACTTCCACGCGGAGGTGCTGCGGCTGAAGATGGTGCTGGACGCGGCGGCGGCCGCGAAGGGCCAGGCGCTCTTCCTGCTCGACGAAATCCTGCTGGGCACCAACACCCGCGAGCGCCAGATTGCCTCACGTGAAGTGCTGCGGCTCCTGCTCGCCTCCGGCGCGTGTGGCGCGGTGACGACGCACGATTTGTCGCTGGCGGTGCTCGCGGACGAGCCGGGCTCGCACGTGGTGAACGTCCACTTCCGCGACCACCTGGAGGAAGGGAAGATGGTGTTCGACTACCGGCTCCGGCAGGGGGTGGTGGACACCACCAACGCGCTGCGGGTGCTGCGCCTGGCGGGCGTCCCGGTGAACGACCCGGACGCCCCGGCCTCCTGACAGTCCACCGTTGAGTTTTCAACACTCCTCGCCCAACGACCATGACTGAGCCCCAAATCCTGTCTCTCGATGAGGCCGCGTTCGAAATTCATCAGGCCTGTCTGGCATCCATAGAGAATGGAGAGTCGCCGCCCTTCTTCTTCATTACGGGCGCAGGCATTTCGCACCCACCCATTCCTCTTGCCCGTCAGATCATCGAGCACTGCAAGGATAAGGCGAAGGGGCACCCGGCCCTTGCCAGCCCACAGAGCCAATCTCCTCTCAACGAGTACTCCTACTGGTTTTCGCTGGCCTATCCCCACCCGCAACAGCGAACACAGTACTTCGAGAAGCTCATCTCCAACGAGTACATCTCGGCAGCCAATCTTCGATTGGCCCACCTCCTGCTCAATGAAGACCCAGCCAAGCGGCTCACGAATCTGGTCTTCACCCTCAACTTCGATAATTTCCTCAGCCGCGCACTGACGACTTTCGGAAAGCATCACGTTGTTTGTGACCACCCGCAAACCACGGCGCGAATCAACTTGAACGACTGGAGGACTACACAGGTCGTCCATGTTCACGGTTCCTACAACTTCTACGATTGTCGGAACCTCGCGAGCGAGATCGCGAACGCCGCCGTTCTTTCCCCGACATCACAGAGCATGCCGTCCCTGCTGGACGCCGCGCTCAGGAACAGGGCTCCGCTCGTTGTTGGCTACTCCGGTTGGGAAGGGGATATCGTCATGTCGGCGCTGAAGCGGCGCCTGGATGGCCAGACGTTACCCTTCAACCTCTACTGGTTCTGCTTCTCTCCCAGCAATATCGACACTCTCCCCGCCTGGCTCAAGCATCACGAAAACATCCGATTCGTCATCAACAAGAATTCACAAGCGACCCCAAGCGCTCAGCCCCTGTCAGAGGGAGTTGCCGGAACCATTACCCCTGTCAGCACTACGCTCGCGCCGGGCGCCGCCCCCAAGAACCAACTTCCTGCTCACATGGTATTTGAACGCCTGAGCCAGGCTTTCTCGTTCCCGGCTCCGGGCATCTCCCTGGATCCTTTAGAGTTCATTGCCAGGCAGATGGAAAAGAACCTACCCAAGGAAACGAACCTGCCCGACGGCGAAGACCTCTACCAGTTCAGAGCTGTCGTCAGCGAGATTCGCGCGGCCCGCGCCGTACTTCTTGAGCGCCCCAAGGGGCAAGCCGCCCAGTTGCTCGAAGAAATGCGCGAGGCCATTCGAACGTCTCAATTCGAAGCCATAGCGCTACTCGCAGAGAAGGCGCCAGCCGAGATGTCTACCCAACAGCGCTTGGAAGCCCTTTCGCTACTCTGCGCTGCAGTTGAGGGCCTGGAAGACAACCCATCCGCGCAGCTATCCATCTGTAACGCCATCCTCAAAATCAACGCCCCATCGGACACCCCACTTGATGATGGAGTGTCGATTGCGCACTCCTTCGCACTTGCAAGCAAGGCCCAACTCCATCACGGGCGGGCGGAGTTCAAGGAGGCACTCGCAGCGGAGGACGACTGCATCTCACAGTTTGGGGCCAGTGCAGTCCCCAAAGTCAAGAAACACGTTGCGCAGGCAATAATACTTCGGGGTTTTACACTTCAAGGCGTCGACAGAGCAGAAGACTCTCTTCAGGCCTTCGAAACGGTTCTATCGACCGAATTCGAAATAGAGTCGGAAATCTGGCCGGAGTTCACTCTTTACATTGCCATTGGCTATGCAGAGACATCGGCTCAACTCCAAAGACCCGACAAGGCCATCCAACTATTGAATGCCGCGCTTAGTCATCCGCTAGATTTAGTCTCCGCCGAGTTCGTCATCCAAGCATTGAATGCAAAGGCGGTACTCCTCAGGATGATGGGCAGACATCAAGAAGCCGAGAAAATCATCATCCAACTCCTCAAGGAAACAGCTGACACGTCGAAGTCGGAATTAGCCTTCTGGCACACCATCACCAGATACAGCCGTGCGACGCATCTCCGAGAAACCGGCAGTCTGGACGCGGCCCTTCCCATGCTTCAGGACTTGCGGCTAGAGCTACAAGGGAGTGAGATTTTCAACCTCAGAGTGGTCTACTTCCAGACCCTGATTAGTCTGTGCCTGATCTATGCCCAGACCAACCAGCATGAGCTCGCCATCGCCACCAGCGACACGATTCTGCTCCAGATTCCTGCCGACCAAGCCCACCGATATCGGAGCTTTCAGGCTACGGCCATGTTCCTGCGTGGAGTAAGCCTTCAATTACTTGGGAGGAACGAGGAGGCCGTCACCTCGTTGGAGGCCATGTTCACCCATCACGGTACGGCCCGCGACAGTCGAGACTGGGATCGCATCGCACGCGCCTACTTCTGCCTCGGAGACTGTCAGATGAGGCTCCAGAACGGGGACGCTGCACGGGAGGCTTACCAAGCCGGGGTTTCATACATCGAGACCCATTTCCCTGAAGCTCCCCCCGACCTCGCGGCGATTCGGGATAAGGCACGCAGCCTGCTCAACCTCATCAGCCGCTGACAGTCCCCTCCGCGCCCCCTTGAAGCCACCAGGGGGCGCGAAGCGGAAGCGGATTACTTCGCCAGCTCCACCAGCGCCGCGGCACCCATGCCGCCGCCGATGCACATGCTCACCACGCCGTAGCGGCCGTCCCGGCGCTTCAGCTCGCGCAGGATGGTGGCCACCATGCGCGCACCGGACACACCCAGCGGGTGGCCCAGGGCGATGGCGCCGCCGTTCGGGTTCACCTTGTCCTGGGGGATGCCCAGCTCACGGATGCAGTGCAGCGCCTGCGCCGCGAAGGCCTCGTTGAGCTCGAACACGCTGATGTCTTCCACCTTCAGCTTGTTGCGCTCCAGCAGCTTGCGGATGGCGGGCACCGGGCCCACGCCCATGATTTCGGGCGGCACGCCGGCGACCACGTAGTCCACGAAGTAGCCCAGCGGCTTGATGTTGAGCTCCTTCGCCTTCTCCTCGCTCATCACCACCGCGGCCGCCGCGCCGTCCGTCAGCGGCGACGCGTTGCCCGCCGTCACCACGCCCTTGGCGTTGAAGGCCGGGCGCAGCTTGGCCAGGCCCTCCACCGTCGTCTCCGGGCGCAGGATGGTGTCCACCGTGACGGTCACCTGCTTCTGGGTGCCGTCCTCGTCAAACATCGTGGTGGTGACGGGGAAGATCTCCTCCTTGAACTTCCCCTGCTCGCGGGCCGTGGCCGCGCGGCGCTGGGACTCGGCGGCGAACTTGTCCGCGTCCTCACGGGTGACGTTGTAGCGGGAGGCGATGTTCTCCGCCGTCGCGCCCATGGAGGTGTAGACCTCCGGCAGCTTCTGCATGATCTCCGGGTTGGCGGAGACCTTGTTGCCGCCCATGGGCACCATGGTCATGGACTCGGTGCCACCGGCCACGGCCACCTGGAGCATGCCGGACTTGATGCCCTGCGCCGCCTGCGCCACGGACTGCACGCCGGAGGAACAGAAGCGGTTGATGGTCAGACCCGGAACGGTGTCCGGCAGGCCGGCGAGCAGGCTCGCGTTGCGGGCCACGTTCATGCCCTGCTCCGCCTCCGGCATGGCACAGCCCATGATGACGTCCTCCACGTCCGCCGGCTTCAAGCCAGGGACCTGGGCGACGGCCTCCTTGATGGCAAGGGCCGCGAGCGTATCCGGCCGCGTGTCCTTGAACTCTCCCTTGTGGGCGCGGGTGAAGGGGGTGCGCACCGCGCTGGCAATCACGACTCGACCGGACATTTTAGATGTCTCCCTGCCCGGACAGCGTCCGGGCGTGCTTCGGAATTCGCGTCTGGAAAACCATTGGGTAAACGCCTCGCGCTAGTTGCGCAGCGGCTTGCCCTTCTCGAGCATGAACATCATGCGGTCCTGGGTCTTCTCCTCGCCGATGAGGCTCAGGAACGCCTCCATCTCCAGCTCCAGCAGCTTCTCCTCGGTCACCAGCACGGAGGGGCTCGTGTCACCACCGGACAGCACGCGCGCCAGCTTCTGGGCGATCTTCCGGTCGTGGGCGCTGATCTGATTATTGAGCTGCATGTCGTACAGCATCATGTCGATGGTGGCCGCGCCGTTGGGGCCCGGCAGCCGGAAGCGCGTGGGACGCGGCGGGCGGAAGCCGCCGTTCGCGAGGCCCAGCACGCGCGACTTCGCGTCTGACAGCAGGAAGTCGCGGTTGCCCGTGATGCCGTCCTGCTGAGACAGGAAGCCCATCTCGCGAGCCTCTTCCGCGCTCGTGGCCACCTTCGCCATGCCGATGGCGAGGAACACCTTCTTGAGGAAGGGCAGCGAGTCGAAGTCCTTGTCCGCCGCGTAGCCGCCGAACACGTTGCGCAGCAGCATCATGGTGCCGCCGCCGCCCGGGATGAGGCCCACGCCCACTTCCACGAGGCCCATGTACAGCTCCGCGCTGGCCTGCACCGCGTTGCCACCCATGGTGACCTCCGCGCCGCCGCCCAGCGTGAGGTTGAAGGGCGCCGTCACGACGGGCACGGGGCTGTAGCGCATGCGCTGGTTGGCCGCCTGGAACGCGGACGCCATCTTGCGGATGGAGTCGAAGTCCTCGCTCTTGGCCGCCATCAGCATGGCCATGATGTTCGCGCCGGCGGAGAAGTTGGAGCCGTCATTGCCAATCACGAGGCCCTTGAAGTTCTTCTCCGTCTCATCCAGCGCGGTGTTCATCATCGCGATGATGTCATCGTCGATGGAGTTCATCTTGGAGTGGAACTCCAAGAGCGTGACGCCGTCGCCCATGTCCCACAGCGACGCGCTGTCGTTGCCGGTGATCTTCTTGTTGCCGCGCTTGAGGTACTCCACGCGGGACGTGCGCGCGTTCTCCACCACCGGCTTCACGGACTTGGACGGGATGTCCCAGTAGGTGTCGCGGCCGTCCTGCACGCCGTAGAAGGACGTGCGGCCCTTGGCCAGCATCTCCTCCACCCAGGCGGCGGGCTTGAGGCCCAGCGCCTTCATGCGCTCCACGCCCTTCTGGACCCCGTAGGCGTCCCAGACCTCGAAGGGCCCCAGGTCCCAGCCGAAGCCCCAGCGCACGCCGCGGTCCACGTTGACCAGGTCGTCGGCGATCTCAGGGATGCGGCGGCTGGAGTACGCCAGCACGTCCAGGGTGACGCGCTCGGCGAACTTGCCGGCCTTGTCGTCCGCGTTCATCACGGACGCCACGCGCTCCTTGACGTTCTCGATGTCCTTCGCGGCGCCCAGCGAGTCGAAGCGCACCTTGGCCTGCGGCCGGTACTCCAGCGTCTTCAGGTCCAGCGCGAGGATGTCCTTGCCACCGGAGGAGCGGTCCTTCTTGTAGAAGCCGCCGCCGCTCTTGTCGCCCAGCATCTTCTTCTCCACCATCTTCTGGAGGAAGTCCGGGGCGGCGAAGACGTTGCGCTCTTCGTCGTGCGTCAGCGTGTCGTAACAGTTCTTCGCCACGTGGGTGAACGTGTCCAGGCCCACGATGTCCGCGGTGCGGAACACGGCGGACTTGGGACGGCCCATGGCCGGGCCAAAGATCTTGTCCACCTCTTCGATGGTCATCTCCGTCTTCTGCATCTCGGAGATGGTCCGCATCATCCCGTACACGCCAATGCGGTTCGCGATGAAGTTGGTGGTGTCCTTGCCGTAGACGATGCCCTTGCCCAGGACCTCTTCACCGAACTTGTGGATGGTCTTCACGACCTCCGCGCTCGTCTCCTGGCCCGCCACGAGCTCCAGGAGCTTCATGTAGCGCACGGGGTTGAAGAAGTGCGTGACGAGGAAGTTCTTCTTGAACTCCGCGCCGCGGCCTTCGGTCATGCCCACGATGGAGAGGCCGGAGGTGTTGGAGGAGATGATGGCGTCCTTGCGGGCGTGCTTCTCCACCTTGGCGAACAGGGCCTGCTTGACGGACAGGTCCTCCTTCACCACCTCGATGATCCAATCGCACTCGCCCAGGCGCGCGAGGTCGTCTTCCAGGTTGCCCACTTCAATGGCCGCGAGCACCTGCTCGGACACGATGGGGCTGGGCTTCGCCTTGCGCAGGTTCGCGATGGCGCCCTGTGCGAACTTGTTGCGGAACGCCTTGGAAGCGGTGTCCTCGCCCGGAGCAGCCTGGGGCGGAACGATGTCCAGCAACAGGGCGCGCACGCCGGAGTTGGCCAGATGCGCGGCGATGCCGCTGCCCATCACGCCAGCGCCAAGCACCGCCACTTTTCGGATCCGGGTCGTCATCGGAAATCGGCTCCCATGAAAGGAAGTAGGGGACTGCACAAATGTAGGCGATTGACCCGGAAGTCAACCGGCATTGCCGTCGGGTGTGCTCGCCAGGAGGTCGGCTCCCCGACTACAAGTCGGGCCCCATGGCTCGCCTCGACCCGCACTCGTACAACGACAGCACGCAGCCTGAGACCGAAACGCTGGACTGGAAGGCCCGCGTCGATTTCCGGACGCGCCGCCTGCACGCGGAGGCCACGCTGACGCTCAAGGAGGCGTCAGCAGGTCCCCTCGACCTGGACACCCGCGACCTGGACATCCGCGGCGTGGTGGATGCCCAGGGTCGCCCCTTGCCCTACATCCTCTCCCCTCCTGAACCCATCCTCGGCAGCCGGCTTCGCATCGAGCTGCCCGCGGGGGTGAAGCAGCTGACGGTGCGCTACCGGACGTCACCGGAGGCGAGCGCGCTGCAGTGGCTGACGCCGTCGCAGACAGCGGGCGGGCAGCAGCCGTTCCTGTTCAGCCAGTGCCAGGCCATCCACGCGCGCAGCGTGGTGCCGCTGCAGGACACGCCGCGCATCCGCATCCGCTACCGCGCGTCCCTGCGGGTGCCCAAGCAGCTCAAGTCCGTGATGGCGGCGTCGTTCGTGGCGCGCGAGGAGCACGGCGTGGAGGCGGAGGAGCACTACGAGATGCCGCAGCCGGTGCCTCCGTACCTGCTGGCGTTCGCGGTGGGCAGCCTCACGTCCAAGGAGCTGGGGCCGCGCTCGCGCGTGTGGGCGGAGCCGGAGGCGCTGGAGGACGCGGCGGACGAGTTCGCGGGCGTGGACGACATGCTCAAGGCCGCGGAGTCGCTCTTCGGGCCCTACGACTGGGAGCGCTTCGACCTGCTCCTGATGCCGCCGTCGTTCCCCTACGGCGGCATGGAGAACCCGCGCCTGACGTTCCTCACGCCCACGCTCATCGCGGGGGACAAGAGCCTGGTGAACGTGGTGGCGCACGAGCTGGCGCACTCGTGGACGGGCAACCTGGTGACGAACGCGTCCGCGGAGCACTTCTGGCTGAACGAAGGCTTCACCGTCTTCGCGGAGCGCCGCATCCTGGAGGCGCTGGCGGGGCCGGAGGTCGCGGCACTGCACGCGGCCCTGGGGCGCCGTTCGCTGGATGAAGCGCTGCACCACTTCCGCGCGCACCCGCAGCTCACCGCGCTGCGCACGCACCTGTCCGGCGTGGATCCGGACGAGGCCTTCTCCCAGATTCCCTACGAGAAGGGCTACCTGCTGCTGCGCGCGATGGAGGACGCGGTGGGCCGTCCCATGTTCGACGGCTTCCTGCGCCGCTACCTGGCGAAGTACCGCTTCCAGGCGCTCACCACGGAGGAGTTCGTCCGCTTCACGGAAGCCGAGCTGCCGGGTGCCCTGGCGAAGGTGGACGCGGACGCGTACCTGAACCGGCCCGGCGTGCCGCCAGGCGCGCCCCGGCCCACCTCCGCGCGGCTGGAGGCGCTGGAGAAGCTGCGCGGGACGGTGCCTTCGCGGCAGGACACGAAGGACTGGACGCCCACCGAGTGGCAGCTCTTCCTGGAGTCCATGCCGGCGGACACGTCCCAGGACGTCTTCCGCGAGCTGGACGCGAGGTACTCGCTCACGGGCAGCCGCAATTCGGAGGTGCTGGTGGCGTGGCTGGTGGCGGCGCTGCGCGCGGGCTTCGATGCTCCGCTCGGCCGGGCCGAGGAGTTCCTCGGCGAGGTGGGCCGGATGAAGTACCTGAAGCCGCTCTACAGCGTGCTCGCCTCGTCGCGCGACCACCACAAGGTGGCGCGCGCGGCGTTCGAGAAGAACGGGGCGAGGTATCACCCCATCGCGCGGCAGGGAGTCGAGCTCATCCTCACCCGCGCGTGAGAGGCGGGGCTACTTGAGGGTCGCGTCCAGGCGCTTCTTGGACAGGGCCAGGTACTCCGGGTTCATGTCGATGCCCACGTAGCGGTGGCCGTGCTTCAGGGCGGCCACGCCGGTGGTGCCGCTGCCGTTGAAGGGGTCCAGGATGAGCGAGTTCTCCGGGCAGCTCGCCTCCAGGATGCGCTCCAGCAGGGCCACCGGCTTCTGCGTGGGGTGGCTGCCGAAGGCCTTCTCCTCGCCGCGCGGGGCCGTCTGCGTCCACATGCGGCCGGCGCCGTCGGCGGTGAGCTCCTCGTCACCGTTGCGCGGCAGGTTCCACACGTCGCGCATCTGCTTGCCGCCGTTCTCCGCCTTCATGCGCTGGTAGTTGAAGACGTGCTTCAGCTTGCCGCCGGACGACGGCGAGGCCCAGATGAGCAGCTCCGTGGAGTGCGTGAAGTAGCGGCACGCCAGGTTGGGGCTCGCGTTGGGCTTGTACCAGGTGACGGTGTTGAGCAGCTTGTAGCCCAGCTTCTGCATGGCGAAGCCGGCGTTGAAGATGACGTGCTGGGTGCCGCTCACCCACAGCGTGCCGGTGGGGCGCAGCAGGCGCTGGCAGGCGGCGAGCCACTTGGTGGTGAAGGCGTGGTCCTCCTCCACTCCGCGGGACACGTCCCACTGGCCCTTCGCCACGGAGACGCGCTTGCCGCCCTTGCAGGTGGTGCCGCCGTTGGAGAGGAAGTACGGCGGGTCCGCGAAGATGAGGTCGAAGGACTGCTCGGGCAGCTGGGCCATCAGCTCCAGGCTGTCGCCCTGCAGCAGTGTGTAGGCCTCCCCGCGCTTCGCGAAGACGCTGTCGTTCTGGGAGCGTCGGACAATCTTCAGGGCAGGGGCAGCAGCTTCCGCGAACATCACGCCTCCGTCTTTGGGACAGACGTCTTCAGGGACGCGGCGGACTGTGCGGTCAGTTGGGTGCTACGTCGAATTTCTGGCCTGTAATTGGCTGTAGCACCGAAAGCGCGCGTGAAAATTTGACGAGCGCCCGAGGTTGAAACACCGCGAGCAGGGCGGGGAGCGCCTCTGTCTTTCGAGGCCCTCCACGACCCTGCTCGTGGGGTGCTGCGGATGCTGTGGAGCCGAAGGACTACGCCTTCTCGGGCTCGGCGGCCTTGGCGCCCTTCTTGGCGGCCGGCGCGTTGTTCGCGTACTTCTTCTTGAAGCGGTCGATGCGGCCGGCCGTGTCCAGCAGCTTGTACTTGCCGGTGAAGAACGGGTGGCAGTTCGAGCAGACTTCCACGCTGAACGAGCCGCGGGTGGACTTGGTCTCGACGATGTTGCCGCACGCGCAGGTGATGCGGGAGGGCGGGTAGACCGGGTGCATGTCGGGCTTCATGGCTTCTCTCCAGTGCGCCTTGCCCCCCCCCAGGATGGGAGGGAGGTCCAGCGTTGTAGTGGGTCGGGGCTTATAGCTACCGCCCCGGCCTTTCTCAAGGATGCGCGTCCGGACCGGGGGTTTCTCCTCGGGGACGCCTCCCCCGGGACCGGCTGGCGGCCAGCCAGGGGGGCGGGAGCTAGGTTGGGCTCGGGGTGGTGGCGGGTGGGAGGGCCTTCGCCTCGGGGGCGGCCCGCCACAGGCGCTTCGCGGTCAGGGCCATGAACACGCCCATGGTGCCGTTGAGGTACAGCCACGCGACGTGCAGATGCTGCTTCGCGGTCCAGAACCACACCATCAGCGCCAGGTTGAGGACGTAGACGAGCGCCACCACGCCCAGTGCGGAGAGGATGCCCGCCCGCCGCTTGAAGATGAGCAGCGCGATGGTGAGCGGGTTGAGCACCGTGAAGAGCTCGTTCACGACGACGAACGGCATGGGCAGCGGGTCCGCCGGATCATTCGCGAAGAGGCCGTACTTCGACACGACGAGGATGTGGACCAGGGAGCCCACGGAGAAGCACACGAACCAGATGGCCAGGATGATGCGGTTGGGCCACGGTGAGCCCCCGCTGGATGTTTCAACGGTCATGACTTGTCCTCCAGGGCCTCGCGCAACAGCGTGGCCACGTGCCGCACGTACGGCTCCTGCATGAGTTGATGGTGTCCCCCAGGGACATCCCTCACGTCCAGTCCCCCCCGGACGAAGGGCTCCCAGCCGCGGTGGCGGGGCACCTCGGAGGTGGGGGTCGCTTCCGTGGCGGCGAGCAGCAGCGCCGGTCCGTCGTAGGGGCTGGGGACGTAGCGGTCCATGGCGCGCAGGTTGGCCTGGTAGACGCGGAACAGGGCACGCAATTGCTCGCGGCCCGTTGCTTCCGCCAGGAGGCCGGCCTGGACGCCCACGGCGAGGAGCGTCCCCAGCATGGCTTCGTCATCCATGCGCTCCAGGGCCTCGTCCGACACGGGCAGGGTCAGGGAGAAGGCCTGGGCCACCGTCTGGGCGAAGGCGACGCGCGTGCTGGCGTCGGGGTCCTTCTTGGGGGCATCGCCGGGAGGCGCTCCGACGCCGGGGACGTAGGCGTCCAGGAGCGCCAGCAGCCCCACGGCATGGCCCTGTGCGCGCAGCTGGCGGGCCATCTCGAAGGCGATGACGCCGCCGAGCGACCAGCCCGCGAGGAGGTACGGCCCTTCCGGCTGCTCCGCGCGGATGGCTGCCACGTACAGGATGGCCATCTCCTCCACGGTCTCCACCACGGCATGACCGGCCTGAAGGCCGCGCGCCTGGAGGCCGAAGACGGGCTGCTGGGGCCCCAGGAGCCGCGCCAGCTCCGGGTAGGCGAGCACGTTGCCGCCACCCGGGTGGACGAGGAACAGGGGCCGGCGGCCCGCGTCGCCCTTCTCCAGCGGGACGAGCGGCGACCATGTCTCCGTCTCCGCGCGCAGCAGGTTCGCCAGGTCCTCCACGGTGGGGTGCTGGAAGAGCGCGGCCAGGGGGACTTCGCGGCCCAGCTGTTCGCGCAGCGCGGCCATCAGGCGGACCGCGAGCAGCGAGTGTCCTCCCAGCGCGAAGAAGCTGGTGCGCACACCGATGGGCTTCACGCCCAGGACCTCTTCCCACACCGCCACGAGCTGGGACTCCAGCGCGTCACGGGGTGCGACGAAGTTCCCGGCCTGGGACGTGGTGACGTCCAGGTCCGGCAGGGCCTTGCGGTCCACCTTGCCGTTGGAGTTGAGCGGCAGCGCCTCCAGCACCACCACCGCTCCGGGCACCATGTACTCCGGCAGCCGCTGACGCAGACTGGTCTTCAGCGCCTCCGCTTCCAGCACCGCGCCTGCCTTCGGCGCCACGTACGCCACGAGGCGCTTGTCCGCGCCCTCCCCCTTCGCCACCACCACTGCTTCCTTCACTGCCTCCTGCTGGCGCAGAGCGGACTCCACCTCGCCCAGCTCGATGCGGAAGCCTCGCACCTTCACCTGGAAGTCCACCCGGCCCAGGTACTCCAGCACTCCGTCCGCCCGGTACCGCACTCGGTCTCCCGTGCGGTACATCCGGCTGCCTTCCGGGCCGTGGACTTCCGGCAGGAACTTCTCCGCCGTCAGCTCCGGCCTCAGCAGGTAGCCCCGTGCCTGACCTTCGCCCGCCAGGAACAGCTCGCCCGCCACGCCTACCGGCACCGGTTGCAGGTACTTGTCCAACACGTATGCCCGCGTGTTCGTGAGCGGCCGGCCGATGTTCGGCACTTCATTCCGACCCACCAGCGACCATGTGGAGTACGTCGTGTCCTCCGACGGGCCGTACAGGTTGTAGAGCTTCTGCACCGTCGGTACCGCGTACACGGCCTTCGCCAGCGTCTCCGGCAACGCTTCGCCCGCGAGATTCACCACGCGCACCGACGGCGGCACCGCATTCAGACGCACCAACTGCGCCATCGCCGACGGCACCGTGTTGATGAGCGTGACGTCTGCCTCTGGCTTCTCCTCCGCCAGATGCAGGGCGTTGCGCACCACCACCACGCTGCCGCCCCTTACCAGCGGCGCGAAGAGTTCGAAGACGGAGAGGTCGAAGTTCAGGCTCGTCGCCGCGAGCACTGCCTTCGTCTCTTCCTCCGTGAACGTCTCCGTTGCCCACGACAGGAAGGCCACTGCGTTCCGGTGCGTCACCGCCACGCCCTTCGGGCGGCCTGTGCTTCCCGACGTGTAGATGAGGTACGCCACGTTTTCAGGACGGGGCCCTGCTTCCGGTGCCTCGTTCGGCCCCGTGGCCAACGTCGCGTCCGTGTCCAGGCAGACTGCTTGCGCGCTGAAGGCGGGCAGAGACTCCAAGAGATGCGAGTGCGCCACCAACGCTGGCCCTTGTGCGTCCTCCAGCAGCCAGCCCAGTCGCTCCTTCGGGTAGCTCGGATCCAACGGCACGTACGCGCCGCCAGCCTTGAGGATGCCCAGCGTCCCCACCACGACGTCGGCTGTGCGCTCCACGCACAGGCCCACTCGCGACTCCGGGCCTACGCCCAGCTTGCGCAGCCGGTGCGCCAGTTGGTTCGCCTTCGCGTCCACCTCCCGGTACGTCAGCCGCTGCTTGCCGCTCACCACCGCCACGGCATCCGGGGTGCGCTTCGCCTGCGCCTCGAAGAGCTGGGGAATCGTCGCGTCGCGCGCGTACTCCGCCTGCTGCTGGTTCCACGTCACCAGTACCTGCTGGCGCTCCTCGGACGTGAGCATGGGCAGCCGGCCCACCGCTTCCTCCGGCTTCGCCACCATGCCTTCCAGCAGCACGTGCAGGTGCTCCACCATCCGGCGCACCGTCGCGGCGTCGAACAGGTCGGTGCTGTACTCCAGCGTTCCGCTCAAGCCCTGCGGTGTCTCCATGAAGAAGACGCTCAGGTCGAACTTCGACGTTCCGCCCGCGATCTCCACGGGCTTGAGCGTCATGCCGGGCAGCCGGGCTTCACCGACGGGCATGTTCTGGAGCGCCAGCAGCGTCTGGAACAGCGGCGTGTGGCTGCGGCTGCGCTCGGGCTGGAGCGCCTCCACCAGCTTCTCGAACGGCACCGCCTGGTGCTCCTGCGCCTCCAGGACCGTCTCGCGCACCTGCTGGAGCAGGCCCCGGAAGCTGGGGTCTCCGGACAGGTTCGTGCGCAGCACCAGCGTGTTGACGAAGAAGCCGATGAGCCCCTCCACCTCCGCGCGCGTGCGGCCCGCGATGGGCGAACCCACGCTGATGTCTTCCTGGCCGCTGTAGCGCGACAGCAGCACCTGCCAGCCCGCCAGCAGCACCATGTAGAGCGACGCGCCTTCCCGCTGCGCGAGAGCTCGCAAGCTCTGGGCCAGCGATTGCGGCCAGAGGAAGCTCTGGGTCGCTCCCGCGTTTCCTCGCACCGCGGGACGCGGGCGGTCCGTGGGCAACTCCAGCACCGGCGGCGCACCGGTGAGTTGCTGCTTCCAGTAGTCCACTTCCCGCTGGAGTGTCGCGCCCTGCAACCAGCCGCGCTGCCACGCCGCGTAGTCCGCGTACTGCACCGGCAACTCCGGCAGCGGCGAGGGCTGGCCCTGCACGAACGCCGCGTAGAGCGCACCGACCTCGCGCACCAACACCCCGAGCGACCATCCGTCCGACACGATGTGGTGCATCGTGACGACGAGCACGTGCTCGCGCGCGCCGAGCTTCAGCAGGAGCGCGCGAAGGAGCGGACCATGAGCCAGCTCGAAGGGCCGCAGCACCTCCTGCTCCACGCGCTTCTGGATGCCGGCGGTGTTCGCCGTCAGGTCATCCACCGCCAGCGTGAAGGAGCTATCGGTCGTGGTCCGCTGCTCCGGCTCGGGGTTGCCCGCGACGAACGTCGTCCGCAGGGCCTCGTGACGGCGCACGACTTCACGGAGGGCCCGTTCCAGGGACCCCACGTCCAGGTCGCCTTCCAGCCGCACCGCCACCGGCACGTTGTAGAGCGCCGTTCCCGGCTCCAGCTGATCGATGAACCACAGCCGCTGCTGCGCGAACGACAGCGGCAGCGGTGCGTCCCGAGACACGGGCACGAGAGCCGGTGCCTTCGCGCGTCCGACCTTCTCCAGCCGGCGGGCGAGCGCCTCCACCGTGGGCGCTTCGAACAGTGCACGCAGCGGCAGCTCCGCGCCCGTCTCCGCGCGCACCCGCGACACCACCTGCGTCGCGAGCAGCGAGTGGCCTCCCAGCGCGAAGAAGTCGTCCTTCACGCCCACCTGGGGCACCCGCAGCACTTCGGCCCAGATGGCTGCCAGCTTCGCTTCCGTTTCCGTGCGCGGTGCTTCGTACGTATGGGTGGAGACCGGTGCCTCCGGCTCCGGCAGCGCCTTGCGGTCCACCTTGCCGTTGGAGTTGAGCGGCAGTGCCTCCAGCACCACCACCGCTCCGGGCACCATGTACTCCGGTAGCCGTTGGCGCAGACTGGTCTTCAGCGCCTCCGCTTCCAGCACCGCGCCTGCCTTCGGCGCCACGTACGCCACGAGGCGCTTGTCCGCGCCCTCCCCCTTCGCCACCACCACTGCGTCCTTCACCGCTTCCTGCTGGCGCAGTGCGGACTCCACCTCGCCCAGCTCGATGCGGAAGCCTCGCACCTTCACCTGGAAGTCCACTCGCCCCAGGTACTCCAGCACTCCATCCGCCCGGTACCGCACCCGGTCCCCCGTGCGGTACATCCGGCTGCCTTCCGGGCCGTGGACTTCCGGCAGGAACTTCTCCGCCGTCAGCTCCGGCCTCAGCAGGTAGCCCCGTGCCTGACCTTCGCCCGCCAGGAACAGCTCGCCCGCCACGCCTACCGGCACCGGCTGGAGGTACTTGTCCAACACATACGCCCGCGTGTTGGTGAGAGGGCGGCCGATGTTCGGCACCTCTCCGCGTCCCACCAGCGACCACGTCGAGTACGTCGTGTCTTCCGACGGGCCATACAGGTTGTAGAGCTTGCGCACCGTCGGCACTGCGTACACGGCCTTCGCCAGCGTCTCTGGCAACGCTTCGCCCGCGAGATTCACCACGCGCACCGACGGAGGCACGGCGTTCAGCCGCACCAATTGCGCCATCGCCGACGGCACTGTGTTGATGAGCGTCACCTCCGCGTCTGGCTTCTCTTCCGCCAGGTGCAGGGCATTGCGCACCACCACCACGCTGCCTCCTCGCACCAGCGGCGCGAAGAGTTCGAAGACGGAGAGGTCGAAGTTCAGGCTCGTCGCCGCGAGCACTGCCTTCGTCTCCTCTTCCGTGAACGTCCCCGTTGCCCACGACAGGAAGGCCACTGCGTTCCGGTGCGTCACCGCCACGCCCTTCGGGCGGCCCGTGCTTCCCGACGTGTAGATGAGGTACGCCACGTTTTCAGGACGGGGCCCTGCTTCCGGTGCCTCGTTCGGCCCCGTGGCCAACGTCGCGTCCGTGTCCAGGCAGACTGCTTGCGCGCTGAAGGCGGGCAGAGACTCCAAGAGATGCGAGTGCGCCACCAACGCTGGCCCTTGTGCGTCCTCCAGCAGCCAGCCCAGTCGCTCCTTCGGGTAGCTCGGATCCAACGGCACGTACGCGCCGCCCGCCTTGAGGATGCCCAGCGTTCCCACCACCACGTCCGCCGTGCGCTCTACGCACAGACCCACCCGTGACTCCGGGCCTACTCCCAGCTTGCGCAGCCGGTGCGCCAGTTGGTTCGCCTTGGCCTCCACTTCCCGGTACGTCAGCCGCTGCTTGCCGCTCACCACCGCCACGGCATTCGGCGTCCGCTTCGCCTGCGCCTCGAAGAGCCCCGGAATCGTCGTGTCGCGCGCGTACTCCGCCTGCTGCTGGTTCCACGTCACCAGCACCTGCTGGCGCTCCTCGTCCTTCAGCATGGGCAGCCGGCCCACCGCTTCCTCCGGCTTCGCCACCACGCCTTCCATCAGCACGCGCAGGTGCTCCACCATCCGCTGCACTGTCGCCGCTTCGAACAGATCGGTGCTGTACTCCACGCTTCCGCTCAAGCCCTGTGCCGTCTCCGTGAAGAAGACGCTCACGTCGAACTTCGACATGCGGTTCTCCAGCTCCAGCGGCGTCATCGTCAGCCCTGGTAGCTGCGCGTCTCCCTCGGGCACGTTCTGGAGGGCCAGCAGCGTCTGGAACAGCGGCGTGTGGCTCAGGCTGCGCTCCGGCTGCAGCGCTTCCACCAGCTTCTCGAACGGCACGTCCTGGTGCTCGTACGCGCCCAGCACCGTTCCTCGCACCTGCTTCAGCAGCGTCCGGAAGGACTGATCTCCATCCACCTGGGCACGCAGGACCAGCGTGTTGACGAAGAGGCCGATGAGGCCTTCCACCTCCGCGCGCGTACGGCCCGCGATGGGCGAACCCACACTGATGTCCGTCTGCCCGCTGTAGCGCGACAGCAGCACCTGCCAGCCCGCCAGCAGCACCATGTACAGCGAGGCCCCTTCGCGCTGCGCGAGGCCTCGCAGGTCCTGGACCAGCGATTGCGGCCAGAGGAAGCCCTGGGTCGCTCCCGCGTTTCCTCGCACCGCGGGACGCGGGCGGTCCGTGGGCAACTCCAGCACCGGCGGCGCACCGGTGAGTTGCTGCTTCCAGTAGTCCACCTCCCGCTGGAGCGTCGCGCCCTGCAACCAGCCGCGCTGCCACGCCGCGTAGCCCGCGTACTGCACCGGCAGCTCCGGCAGCGGTGAGGGCTGGCCCCGCACGAACGCCGCGTAGAGCGCGCCGACCTCGCGGACAAAAACCCCGAGCGACCATCCGTCCGACACGATGTGGTGCATCGTGACGACGAGCACGTGCTCGCGCGCGCCGAGCTTCAGCAGCAACGCCCGGATCAGGGGCCCCTGTGCCAAATCGAAGGGCCGCAGCACTTCCTGTTCCACGCGTCGCCGGACCTCGGCGGTGTTCGCCGTCAGGTCGTCCACTGCCAGCGTGAAGGCGCTGTCAGGCACGGTCTGTTGGACTGGCTCGGGGTTGCCCGCGACGAACGTCGTGCGCAGGGCCTCGTGACGGCGCACGACCTCGTGCAGAGCCCGTTCCAAGGCCCCCGCATCCCAGTCGCCTTCCAGACGGATGGCGACAGGCACGTTGTAGAGGGCGGTGCCCGGATCCAGCTGATCAATGAACCACAGCCGCTGCTGCGCGAACGACAGCGGCAACACAGCTTCCCCCGACACAGGCACGAGGGCCGGTGCCTGCGCACGTCCGGCCTTCTCCAGCCGGCGGGCGAGCGCCTCCACCGTGGGCGCTTCGAACAGTGCGCGCAGCGGCAGCTCCGCGCCCGTCTCCGCGCGCACCCGCGACACCACCTGCGTCGCGAGCAGCGAATGGCCTCCCAGCGCGAAGAAGTCGTCCTTCACGCCTACCTGGGGCACCCGCAGCACTTCGGCCCAGATGGCTGCCAGCTTCGCTTCCGTTTCCGTGCGCGGCGCTTCGTAGGTGCTTCCGGCCTTGGGGGCATCCGGCTCCGGCAGCGCCTTGCGGTCCACCTTGCCGTTGGAGTTAAGCGGCAGCGCATCCAGCACCACCACCGCTCCGGGCACCATGTACTCCGGCAGCCGTTGGCGCAGACTGGCCTTCAGCGACTCCGCTTCCAGTGTCGCGCCGGCCTTCGGCGCCACGTACGCCACGAGGCGCTTCTCCGCGCCCTCCCCCTTCGCCACCACCACGGCGTCCTTCACCGTCTCCTGCTTGCGCAGCGCGGACTCCACTTCGCCCAGCTCGATGCGGAAGCCTCGCACCTTCACCTGGAAGTCGACTCGGCCCAGGTACTCCAGCACGCCGTCCGCCCGGTACCGCACGCGGTCCCCCGTGCGGTACATCCGGCTGCCTTCGGGGCCGTACACCTCTGGCAGGAACTTCTCCGCCGTCAGCTCCGGCCTCAGCAGGTAGCCCCGTGCCTGACCTTCGCCCGCCAGGAACAGCTCTCCCGCCACTCCCACGGGCACCGGTTGCAGGTACTTGTCCAGCACGTACGCCCGTGTGTTCGTGAGGGGGCGGCCGATGTTCGGCACCTCTGCGCGCCCCACCAGAGACCACGTCGAGTACGTCGTGTCCTCCGACGGGCCGTACAGGTTGTACAGCTTCCTCACCGTAGGCACCGCGTACACGGCCTTCGCCAGCGTCTCCGGCAACGCTTCACCGGCGAGGTTGATGACCTGCACCGACGGCGGCACGGCGTTCAGCCGCACCAGTTGCGCCATCGCCGACGGCACCGTGTTGATGAGCGTCACTTCCGCGTCCGGCTTCTCCTCCGCCAGGTGCAGGGCGTTGCGCACCACCACCACGCGGCCGCCCCTCACCAGCGGCGCGAAGAGTTCGAAGACGGAGAGGTCAAAGTTCAGGCTCGTCGCCGCGAGCACTGCCTTTGTCTCTTCCTCCGTGAACGTCTCCGTTGCCCACGCGAGGAAGGCCACGGCGTTCCGGTGCGTCACTGCCACGCCCTTCGGACGGCCCGTGCTTCCCGACGTGTAGATGAGGTACGCCACGTTCTCCGGGCGCACCTCCGGCGTCACGGGGCAGCAGGACTCTTCCGCCCATTCCTCTTCACGGTCCAGGCACACGGCCTGCGCACTGAAGGCGGGCAGCGACTCCAGCAGGTGCGAGTGCGCTACCAACGCCGGACCCTGCGCATCCTCCAACAGCCAGCCCAGTCGCTCCTTCGGGTAGCTCGGATCCAACGGCACGTACGCGCCGCCGGCCTTCAGGATGCCCAGCGTTCCCACCACCACGTCCGCCGTGCGCTCTACGCACAGGCCTACTCGCGACTCGGGGCCCACTCCCAGCTTGCGCAGCTTGTGCGCCAGTTGGTTCGCCTTCGCCTCCACCTCCCGGTACGTCAGCCGCTGCTTGCCGCTCACCACGGCCACGGCATTCGGGGTGCGCTTCGCCTGCGCCTCGAAGAGCTGGGGAATCGTCGCGTCGCGCGCGTACTCCGCCTGCTGCTGGTTCCACGTCACCAGCACCTGCTGGCGCTCCTCGGACGTGAGCATGGGCAGCCGGCCCACTGAGTCCTCCGGCCTCGCCACCACGCCTTCGAACAGCACCCGCAGGTGCTCCACCATCCGACGCACCGTCGCCGATTCGAACAGGTCGGTGCTGTACTCCACTCCTCCGCTCAAGCCCTGCGCCGTCTCCGTGAAGAAGAGGCTCACGTCGAACTTCGACGTGCGGCCTTCGAAGTCCACCGGCTTGAGCACCAGGCCGGGGAGCTTGGACTCCTCGGTGGGCACGTTCTGGAGCGACATCAACGTCTGGAACAGCGGCGTGTGGCTCAGGCTGCGCTCGGGCTGGAGCGCCTCCACCAGCTTCTCGAAGGGCACCTCCTGGTGCTCGTACGCGCCCAGCACCGTGCCCCTCACCTGATCCAGCAGCGCACGGAAGGACGACTCCCCGTCCACCTGCGTCCGTAGCACCAGCGTGTTGACGAAGAAGCCGATGAGCCCTTCCAGCTCCGCCCGTGTCCGCCCCGCGATGGGCGAACCCACGCTGATGTCCGTCTGGCCGCTGTAGCGCGACAGCAGCACCTGCCACCCGGCCAGCAACACCATGAACAGCGACGCGCCCTCGCGCTGCGCCAGCGCGCTCAGCTTCTGGGACAGCTCCCTCGGCAGCATGAAACCCAGCGTCGTGCCGGCGTTGGTGCGCACCACCGGACGCGGACGGTCCGTCGGCAACTCCAGCACCGGCGGCGCTCCCGTCAACGACTGCTTCCAGTAGTCCACCTCCTGCTGGAGCGTCGCCCCCTGCAACCAGTCGCGCTGCCACGCCGCGTAGTCCGCGTACTGCACCGGCAGCTCCGGCAGTGTCCACGCCTGTCCCCGCGCCAGCGCGCTGTACAGCGTGCCCAGTTCGCGGAGCAGGACCCCCACGGACCAGCCGTCGGACACGGCGTGGTGCATCGTGAGCACCAGCAGGTGGTCGCGCGCGTCCAGGCGCAGCAGCAGCGTCCGCAGCAGCGGGCCCCGCATCAGGTCGAAGGGCTTCGCCATCTCCTCCAGCACCCGCTGCCTGGACTCGTCCTCTCGCGTGGCCCCGGACGCCGACAGGTCCACGGTGTTCAGCGGCACGTCCACGGACGCGTGGATGCGCTGGACGGGCTGGCCCGACTCCTCCTCGAACGTCGTGCGCAGGGCTTCGTGCCGTTGCACGAGCTCCCGCAGCGACCGCTCCAGCGCCGCGGCGTCCAGGTCGCCCTCCAGCCGCACCACGCTGGGCACGTTGTAGAGCGGACTGCCCGGCTCCAACTGGTCGATGAACCACAGCCGCTGCTGCGCGAAGGACAGCGGCAGCGACGCCGGACGCACCCCGGCGCGCAGCATGGGCACGCCGGAGCGCCCCAACTGCGCGATCCGCTGCGACAGCGCCTCCACCGTGGGCGCCTCGAACAACAGGCGCAACGGCATCTCCACACCCAGCGACGTGCGCAGCCGCGACACCACCTGCGTCGCCAGCAGGGAGTGGCCGCCCAGCGCGAAGAAGTTGTCCTTCACGCCCACGCGCTCCAGGCGCAGCACCTCCGCCCAGATGGCCGCGAGCTTCGCCTCCGTCACCGTGCGCGGGGCCACGTAGGCGTCGGCCACATTCGCGGCCTCCGGCTCCGGCAGCGCCCGGCGGTCCACCTTGCCGTTCGCGTTGAGCGGCAGGGCGTCCAGCACCATCAGCGCCGAGGGGATCATGTACTCAGGCATCCCCTGGCGCAGGCCCGTGCGCAGCGTCTCCACGTCCAGCGCGTGGCCTTCCTTCGCCACGACGTAGCCGACGAGCCGCTTGTCCGCGCCGTCGCCCCGCACCAGCACCACGGCCTCGCTGACGCCAGGCTGCTGCGCGAGCGCGGTCTCGACCTCGCCCAGTTCGATGCGGAAGCCTCGCACCTTCACCTGGAAGTCCAGGCGGCCCAGGTACTCCAGCTCGCCCGTGGCCAGCCAGCGGACGCGGTCGCCCGTGCGGTAGAGCCGTCCGCCCGGCTGCGCGCCCAGGCTGTCCGGGATGAAACGCTCCGCCGACAGCTCCGGCCGCTCCAGGTAGCCGCGCGCGAGCCCCGCGCCGCCGACGTACAGCTCGCCCGGCACACCCACGGGGACGGGCTGGAGCTCGGGGTCCAGCACGTAGCCCTGCTGGTTGGCCATGGGCCGCCCCAGCACCGGGCGCGGCGTGTCCGCCACGATGGGACGCACGGTGACGTCCACCGTGCACTCGGTGGGGCCGTACACGTTGAAGCCCCTGAGGCCCGGGAGCGCCGCGAGCCTCGCCCACAGCGCCTCGTCCACCGCTTCGCCGCCCACGAGGACGCGCATGGGCCGGCGCGTGCCGAGCCCTTCGTCCAGCAGCAGGCGCAGGTGCGCGGGCGTGCAGTCGAGCACGTCCACCTGCTGCGCCTCCAGCCACGCCGCCATGCGGGCCACGTCCTCGCGCACGTCCGCCGGCACGATGCACAGCGCGTGGCCGTCCGCCAGCTGCACCAACTGCTGCACCGATGCGTCGAAGGCCAGCGGCGCGTTGAAGCTCACCCGCACCGGCGCGGTGACTCCGGCGAACGTCGTCACCTTGTGCGCGGCGCGCAGGTTCATCATCGAGGCGTGCTGCACCATCACGCCCTTGGGACGGCCCGTGCTGCCCGACGTGTAGATGATGTACGCCAGGTGCGTCGGGAGGCTCACGCGGGCCGGGTTCTCCCTCGGCTGCCGCGCCAGCTCCTCCAGCGGACCGGCGTCATCCAGGCACAGCACGTCGAGCCCCTCCGGGAGCGCCCCGGCGAGCCGCCGCTGGGTGAGCACCCAGCGCGCGCCGCAGTCCTTCGCCAGCCAGCCCAGCCGTTCGGACGGCCAGGCGGGATCCAACGGCACGTAGGCGCCGCCGGCCTTCATCACGCCCAGCGCGGCGACCATCATCTCCACCGAGCGCTCCACGAAGAGCGCCACGCGCACCTCCGGCCCCACCCCACGCTGGCGCAGCCAGTGGGCGAGCTGGTTGGCGCGCGCGTTGAGCTGCGCGAAGTCCATCTGGCGCGCCCCGTCCAGCACGGCGAGCGCCTCCGGCCTGAGCGCCGCCTGCGTCTCCACGCACTCGTGGAAGCAGCCATCCCAGGCCGCGGCCAGGGCCGTGTCGTTCCAGGCGGAGACCACCTGGGCGCGCTCGGCGGCGGTCAGCAGGGGCAGCCGGGACACGCGCGTGTCCGGGCGCTCCACCGCGCCTTCCAGCAGCGTGAGCAGGTGCGAGACCATCCGCTGGAGGGTGCTCGCGTCGAACAACTCCGTGCTGTACTCCAGCGTGCCGGAGATGCCGTGAGGCACCTCCACGAACGTCACGCTCAGGTCGAACTTCGCGATGGGGCTCTCCACGCTCACCGGCTGGAGCGCCAGGTCCGGCAGCCGCAGCTCGCCCAGCGGCATGTTCTGCAGGGCGAGCATCGTCTGGAAGAGCGGCGTGTGGCTGCGGCTGCGCTCCGGCTGGAGGACCTCCACAAGCTTCTCGAACGGGACCTCCTGGTGCTCGTACGCATCCAGCACCGTCTCGCGCACCTGGGCGAGCAGCCTCCGGAAGGACAGGCCGCCGTCCACGTTCGAGCGCAGCACGAGCGTGTTGACGAAGAAGCCGATGAGCGCCTCCAGCTCCGCGCGCATGCGGCCCGCGATGGGTGAGCCCACGCTGATGTCCTGCTGGCCGCTGTAGCGCGCCATCAGCACCTGCCACCCGGCGAGCAGCACCATGTACAGCGAGGCCCCCTCCCGCTGGGCCAGCGCCTTGAGGTCCGCGGTGAGCGACCGGGACAGGGTGAAGTTGAGCGTCGCGCCCGCGATGCCCCGCTCGGGGGGACGCGGGCGGTCCGTCGGCAGCTCCAGGACCGGCGGCGCACCGGCGAGCTTCCGCTTCCAGTAGTCCACCTGCCGCGCCAGGACGTCGCCCTGGAGCCGGCCGCGCTGCCAGGCGGCGTAGCGCGCGTACTGGGTGGGCAGCTCGGGCAGGGGTGACGGCTGCCCCGAGGAGAAGGCCGCGTACAGCGCGCCCACCTCACGGATCAGGACGCCCAACGACCAGCCGTCCGACACGATGTGGTGCATCGTCACCACCAGGACGTGCTCGCGCTCTCCGAGCGTGACCAGCCGGGTGCGGATCAACGGCCCACGGCCCAGGTCGAAGGGACGGAGCATCTCTTGCTCCACCTGCCGATGGGCCTCCGCCTCGCGGTGGGCCTCGTCGACGGTCCGCAGGTCCACCTGGCCCAGCTCCAGTGACAGGGCCGGCTGGATGACCTGGACGGCCTGACCGCCGCGCTCCTCGAAGGTGGTCCGCAGGGATTCATGCCGGCGCACGACTTCGTGCAGGGCCCGCTCCAGGGCCGACACGTCCAGCGAGCCCGCCAGCCGCACCGCGACGGGCACGTTGTAGAGCGCCGTCCCAGGCTCCATCTGGTCGATGAACCACAGCCGCTGCTGCGCGAAGGACAGCGGCGGCGCCGTGTCCATGAACGTGTCGCCTGGCAGGGCGTCCTGGGCGCGGCTCGCCGTCTCCATGCGCCGGGACAGGGCCTCGAGGGTGGAAGCCTCGAACAGCGCGCGCAGCGGCAGCTCCGCGCCCAGCTCCGCGCGCACCCGCGACACCACCTGCGTCGCGAGCAGCGAGTGGCCCCCCAGCGCGAAGAAGTCGTCCTTCATGCCTACCCGCGGAACCCGCAGCACTTCCGCCCAGATGGCCGCCAGCTTCGCTTCCGTTTCCGTGCGCGGTGGCACGTAGGTGAGGATGGCTGCCGGTGCCTCTGGATCCGGCAAAGCCTTGCGGTCCACCTTGCCGTTGGAGTTGAGCGGCAGTGCCTCCAGCACCACCACCGCCCCGGGCACCATGTACTCCGGCAGCCGTTGGCGCAGACTGGCCTTCAGCGCCTCCGCTTCCAGTGTCGCGCCTGCCTTCGGCGCCACGTACGCCACGAGGCGCTTGTCCGCGCCCTCCCCCTTCGCCACCACCACGGCGTCCTTCACTGCCTCCTGCTGGCGCAGCGCGGACTCCACCTCGCCCAGCTCGATGCGGAAGCCTCGCACCTTCACCTGGAAGTCCACTCGGCCCAGGTACTCCAGCACGCCGTCCGCCCGGTACCGCACCCGGTCTCCCGTGCGGTACATGCGGCTGCCTTCCGGGCCGTAGACTTCTGGCAGGAACTTCTCCGCCGTCAGCTCCGGCCTCAGCAGGTAGCCCCGTGCCTGTCCTTCGCCCGCCAGGAACAGCTCTCCCGCCACGCCCACCGGCACTGGCTGGAGGTACTTGTCCAACACGTATGCCCTCGTGTTGGTGAGCGGCCGGCCGATGTTCGGCGCTTCATTCCGCCCCACCAGCGACCATGTCGAGTACGTCGTGTCTTCCGACGGGCCATACAGGTTGTAGAGCTTCTGCACCGTCGGCACTGCGTACACGGCCTTCGCCAACGTCTCAGGCAGTGCTTCGCCTGCGAGATTCACCACGCGCACCGACGGCGGCACGGCGTTCAGCCGGACCAGTTGCGCCATCGCCGACGGCACCGTGTTGATGAGCGTCACCGCCGCGTCCGGCTTCTCCTCCGCCAGATGCAGGGCATTGCGCACCACCACCACGCTGCCGCCCCTCACCAGCGGCGCGAAGAGTTCGAAGACGGAGAGGTCGAAGTTCAGGCTCGTCGCCGCGAGCACTGCCTTTGTCTCTTCCTCCGTGAACGTCTCCGTTGCCCACGACAGGAAGGCCACCGCGTTCCGGTGCGTCACTGCCACGCCCTTCGGGCGGCCCGTGCTTCCCGACGTGTAGATGAGGTACGCCACGTTCTCCGGGCGCACTTCCGGCGTCACGGGGCAGCAGGACTCCTCCGCCCATTCCTCTTCACGGTCCAGGCACACCGCCTGCGCACTGAAGGCGGGCAGCGACTCCAACAGGTGCGAGTGCGCCACCAGCGCCGGGCCCTGTGCGTCCTCCAGCAGCCAGCCCAGTCGCTCCTTCGGGTAGCTCGGATCCAACGGCACGTACGCGCCGCCGGCCTTGAGAATGCCCAGCGTCCCCACCACCACGTCCGCCGTGCGCTCCACGCACAGGCCTACGCGGGACTCCGGGCCCACTCCCAGCTTGCGCAGCCGGTGCGCCAACTGATTCGCCTTCGCCTCCACCTCCCGGTACGTCAGCCGTTGCTTGCCACTCACCACGGCTACGGCATTCGGCGTCCGCTTCGCCTGCGCCTCGAAGAGCTGCGGAATCGTCGCGTCGCGGTCGTACTCCGCCTGCTGCTGGTTCCACGTCACCAGCACCTGCTGGCGCTCCGCCTCCGTCAGCATGGGCAGTCGGCCCACGGCCGTCTCCGGCTTCGCCACCACGCCTTCCAACAGCACGCGCAGGTGCTCCACCATCCGGCGCACCGTCGCGGCTTCGAACAACTCGGTGCTGTACTCCACCGCCCCGCTCAGGCCCTGCGGCGTCTCCGTGAAGAAGACGCTCACGTCGAACTTCGACGTACGAATCTCCAGCTCCAAGGGCTTCATCGTCAGCCCGGGCAGCCGCGCCTCTCCCTCCGGCGTGTTCTGCACTGCCAGCAGTGACTGGAACAGGGGCGTGTGGCTCAGGCTGCGCTCCGGCTGCAGCGCCTCCACCAACTTCTCGAAGGGCACCTCCTGGTGCTCGTACGCCTCCAGCACCGTGCCTCTCACCTGCGTCAGCAACTCACGGAAGGACTGCTCCCCGTCCACCCGGGCACGCAGCACCAGCGTGTTGACGAAGAAGCCGATGAGCCCTTCCAGCTCCGAGCGCGTCCGGCCCGCGATGGGCGAACCCACGCTGATGTCCGTCTGCCCGCTGTAGCGCGACAGCAGCACCTGCCAGCCCGCCAGCAGCACCATGTACAGCGATGCGCCCTCGCGCTGCGCCAGCGCCTTCAGCCCCTGCTCCAGCGACGACGGCAGCACGAAGGAATGAACGGCTCCCGCGTTTCCTCGCACCGCAGGACGCGGACGGTCCGTCGGCAGCTCCAGGACTGGCGGCGTCCCGGCGAGCTTCCCCTTCCAGAAATCCACCTCCTTCTGGAGCGTCTCTCCCTGCAACCAGCCGCGCTGCCACGCCGCATAGCCCGCGTACTGCAACGACAGCTCCGGCAGCGGCGACGGCCGCCCTTCCGTGAAAGCCGCGTACAACGCTCCCACTTCTCGGATCAGCACTCCCAGCGACCAGCCATCCGACACGATGTGGTGCATCGTGATGAGCAGCACGTGCTCGGCGGATCCCAGCTTCAACAGGCTCGCCCTGATGAGCGGACCCTTGTGCAGGTCGAAGGGCTCCGCCAGCTCCACTCCGAGCCGGCGCCGGACTTCCGCCTCCCGCTGCTCGCTGTCCAATGCCCCCAGGTCGATGTGCGCCATGGGGAGGCGCGCTTCGGACTGAATGCGCTGCACGGGCTGACCTTCGTGCAGCGCGAACGTCGTGCGGAGGGCCTCGTGGCGCCGGACGATTTCACGCAGGGCCCAGTCCAGGGCTCCCACGTCCAGTTCGCCTTCCAGACGCACCGCGACGGGCACGTTGTAGAGCGGGCTGCCCGGCTGCAACTGGTCGATGAACCACAGGCGCTGCTGCGCGAACGACAGAGGCGGCGGCCCACCGCTGGCGATCGACTCCAGCGCCATGGACAGCGGACGCGCGGCCGTTTCCAGCCGTCGGGCCAGGGCTTCAAGCGTCGGAGCCTCGAACAACGTCCGCAGTGGCAGCTCCGCGCCCAGCTCCTTCCGGATCCGCGACACCACCTGGGTCGCCAGCAGCGAGTGCCCGCCCAGCGCGAAGAAGTTGTCCCTCACCCCCACCCTGGGCACCCGCAGGACCTCCGCCCAGATGGCCGCCAGCTTCTGCTCCGACTCCGTGCGAGGCGCTTCGTACTCGTGCTCCGAAAGGGCCGCTTCGACTCCAGGCAGCGCCTTGCGGTCCACCTTGCCGTTGGCCGTGAGCGGCAGCGCGTCCAACACGCCCATCGCCGACGGCACCATGTACTCCGGCAAGTGCTTGCGCAGCTCCGCTTCCACTGCCTTCGGATCGATGTTCTGTCCCGGCTTCGCCACGAGCCACGCGACGAGCCGCTTGTCTCCGCCAACGTCGCGCACCACCGCCACGGATTCCGCCACGTCCGGATGCTGGAGCAGGGCCGCTTCCACCTCGCCCAGCTCGATTCGGAAGCCGCGCACCTTCACCTGGAAGTCGGTGCGCCCCAGGAACTCCAGCGTCCCGTCTTCCTTCCAGCGCGCCTTGTCTCCCGTCCGGTACAGCCGTGCACCGGGCTCCGGGCTGAACGCGTTCGGCACGAAGCGCTCCGCCGTCAGGTCCGCACGGTTGAGGTAGCCCCAGGCGAGGCCTTCGCCTCCCACGTACAGTTCCCCGGGCACGCCCACGCCGGCCACATCGCCGTGCGTGTCCAGCACGTACGCCGTCGAGTTTCCAATCGGCTTGCCGATGGGCACTGAAGCCGTGATGGCCGTGTCGCGCGTGATCACGTGCGTCGCGGAGAACGTCGTGTTCTCCGTCGGGCCGTACCCGTTCACCAGCACCGCGCCTTGTGGCAGGTGCTTCAGGTGTTCGCGCACGCGCTGCGCCGGCAGCACGTCGCCGCCCGCGAGCACTCGCGACACCCCAGCCAGCGCGTCCACCTGATGCAGCGCCATCTGCTCGTACAGCGCGGCCGTCAGCCACAGCGTGCTGATGCGCTCCTTGCGCAGCAGCGCGCCCAGCTCCTCCAGCGTCTGCGCGTGCGGTGGCGCCAGCACCAGCTTCGCTCCGTGCAGCAGCGCGCCCCACAACTCCAGCGTCGAGGCGTCGAAGGCCACCGGTGCCAGTTGCAGCCAGATCTCCTCTGGCCCGAAGCGCAGGAAGTCGTTGCCCACCACCAGCCGCGTGATGCCCCGGTGCGGCACGCTCACGCCCTTCGGGCGGCCCGTGCTTCCCGACGTGAACATCACGTACGCCAGGTCTTCGGCGCTGACTTCCACCTGCGGCGCCGACATCGGCTGGTGTGCGATCTCGCTCCAGGCCGTGTCCAGCAGCAGCGGCGTGCCCGCGCTCGCCGGCAGCTTCTCCACCAGCGACCGCTGCGTCAGCGTCACGCCCACGCCCGCATCCCCCAGCAGCAGCGCGATGCGCTCCGCCGGGTAGTTGCGGTCCACCGGCACGTACGCGCCTCCCGCCTTCAGGATGGCCAGCAGCCCCGCCACCATCTCCAGCGAGCGCTCCACGTACACGCCCACTCGCGTGCCGCGCTTCACGCCCTGGCTCCGCAGGTGATGCGCCAACTGGTTCGCCTTCGCGTCCAGTTCGCCGTACGTCAGCGTGCCGCCACCTTCCGCGAGCTTCAGCGCCACCGCGTCCGGCGTCCGCTTCGCCTGCGCCTCGAAGCGGGCGTGCACCGACATGCCACGAGGGGACTGCGTGGCCGTCGGGTTCCACGTCACCAGCACCTGCTGGCGCTCCTCGGACGTCAGCATGGGCAGCCGGCCAACCGCTTCCTCCGGCTTCGCCACCACGCCTTCCAGCAGCACGCGCAGATGATCCACCATCCGCTGCACCGTCGCCGCTTCGAACAACTCGGTGCTGTACTCCACCGCCCCGCTCAGGCCCTGCGCCGTCTCCGTGAAGAAGACGCTCACGTCGAACTTCGACGTGCGGATCTCCAGCTCCAAGGGCTTCATCGTCAGCCCGGGCAGCCGTGCCTCTCCCTCCGGCATGTTCTGCAACGCCAGCAGTGACTGGAACAGGGGCGTGTGGCTCAGGCTGCGCTCGGGCTGGAGCGCCTCCACCAGCTTCTCGAACGGCACGTCCTGGTGCTCGTACGCCTCCAGCACCGTGCCCTTCACCTGCGTCAGCAGCTCACGGAAGGACTTCTCTCCGTCCACCTGCGCACGCAGCACCAGTGTGTTGACGAAGAAGCCGATGAGCCCTTCCAGCTCCGCCCTCGTCCGCCCCGCGATGGGCGAACCCACGCTGATGTCCGTCTGCCCGCTGTAGCGCGACAGCAGCACCTGCCACGCCGCCAGCAGCACCATGTACAGCGACGCACCTTCGCTCTGCGCGAGCGCACGAATGCGCTGCTCCAGCGACGACGGCAGCACGAAAGAATGAACCGCTCCCGCGTTGCCTCGCACCGCCGGACGCGGATGGTCCGTCGGCAGCTCCAGGACGGGCGGCGTCCCGGCGAGCTTCCCCTTCCAGAAATCCACTTCCTTCTGGAGCGTCTCTCCCTGCAACCAGCCGCGCTGCCATGCCGCATAGCCCGCGTACTGCAACGACAGCTCCGGCAACGGCGACGGTCGCCCTTCCGTGAAGGCCGCGTACAACGCTCCCACTTCTCGAATCAGCACTCCCAACGACCAGCCGTCCGACACGATGTGGTGCATCGTGATGAGCAGCACGTGCTCGGCGGATCCCAGCTTCAACAGGCTCGCCCGGATGAGCGGGCCCTTGTGCAGGTCGAAGGGCTCCGCCAGCTCCACTCCGAGCCGGCGCCGGACTTCCGCCTCCCGCTGCTCGCTGTCGATTTCCTCCAGGTCGACGTCCGCCACCGGCAGTCGCGCGTGGGGATGGATGCGCTGGACGGGCTGGCCCTCGTGCAGCTCGAACGTCGTGCGGAGGGCTTCGTGGCGCCGGACGATTTCGTCCAGGGCTCGCACGAGCGCTCCGCGCTTCAACGTGCCCCGCAGCCGGACAGCGACGGGCACGTTGTAGATCGCGCTTCCCGGCTCCATCTGGTCGATGAACCACAGGCGCTGCTGCGCGAACGACAGGGGCGGCGCTTCATCACTCGCGACGGACTTCAGCGCCGTGGGCTGGTGACTCGCGGCCGTTCCCAACCGCTGGGCCAGGACTTCGAGCACGGGTGCCTCGAAGAGGACTCGCAACGAGATCTCCACTCCGAGCTCCGAGCGGATCCGTGACACCACCTGCGTCGCCAGCAGCGAGTGGCCACCGAGCGAGAAGAAGTTGTCCCTCACCCCCACCCAGGGCACCCGCAGGACCTCCGCCCAGATGGCCGCCAGCTTCTTCTCCACCTCCGTGCGGGGCGCCTCGAAGGCGGTTCCTGCCTCCTGCGCCTCCAGCGCCATGAGCGCCTTGCGGTCCACCTTGCCGTTGGCCGTGAGCGGCAGCGCGTCCAACACGCCCATCGCCGACGGCACCATGTACTCCGGCAACCGCTGCCGCAGCTCCGCTTCCACTGCCTTCGGATCGATGTTCTGCCCCGGCTTCGCCACGAGCCACGCGACGAGCCGCTTGTCTCCGCCGACGTCACGCACCACCGCCACGGCTTCCGCCACGTCCGGATGCTGGAGCAGGGCCGCCTCCACTTCGCCCAGCTCGATTCGGAAGCCACGCACCTTCACCTGGAAGTCGGTGCGCCCCAGGAACTCCAGCGTCCCGTCTTCCTTCCAGCGCGCCTTGTCTCCCGTCCGGTACAGCCGGGCTCCCGGCTCCGTGCTGAAGGCATTCGGCACGAAGCGTTCGGCCGTGAGGTCCGCGCGGTGGAGGTAGCCCCACGCCAGGCCTTCGCCGCCCACGAACAGCTCACCCGGTACACCCACGCCCGCCACGTCACCGTGCGGCTCCAGCACGTACGCCGTCGAGTTCCCAATCGGCTTGCCGATGGGCACTGAAGCGGTGAGGTCCGTGTCGCGTGTGAGCGCGTGCGTCGTGGAGAAGGTGGTGTTCTCCGTCGGGCCGTACCCGTTCACCAGCACCGCGCCTTGTGGCAGGCGCTTCAGATGCTCGCGCACTCGCTGCGCTGGCAGCACGTCGCCACCCGCCAGCACCCGCGACACCTCCGCCAGCGCGTCCACCTGATGCAGCGCCATCTGCTCGTACAGCGCCGCCGTCAGCCACAGCGTGCTGATGCGCTCCTTGCGCAGCAGCGCGCCCAGTTCCTCCAGCGCCAAAGCGTGCGGCGGCGCCAGCACGAGCTTCGCTCCGTGCAGCAACGCGCCCCAGAGTTCCAGCGTCGAGGCGTCGAAGGCCACCGGCGCCAGTTGCAGCCAGACCTCCTCCGGCCCGAAGCGCAGGAAGTCGTTGCCCACCACCAGCCGCGTGATGCCCCGGTGCGGCACGCTCACGCCCTTCGGGCGGCCCGTGCTTCCCGACGTGAACATCACGTACGCCAGGTCCTCTCCCGTCACCTCCACTCGCGGCGCCGTCTCCGGATGCCGGGCCGCTTCGGCCCACACCGTGTCCAGCAGCAGCGGCGTGCCCGCGCTCGCTGGCAGCTTCTCCACCAGCGACCGCTGCGTCAGCGTCACGCCCACGCCCGCATCCCCCAGCAGCAGCGCGATGCGCTCCGCCGGGTAGTTGCGGTCCACCGGCACGTACGCGCCTCCCGCCTTCAGGATGGCCAGCAGCCCCGCCACCATCTCCAGCGAGCGCTCCACGTACACGCCCACTCGCGTGCCGCGCTTCACGCCCTGGCTCCGCAGGTGATGCGCCAACTGGTTCGCCTTCGCGTCCAG